>NZ_JBIVUM010000001.1:0-290571 GCF_044757205.1 Kitasatospora sp. NPDC091335
GGCTCCCAGTAGACGACTGGGTTGATAGGCCGGATATGGAAGCCCTGTGAGGGGTGGAGTTGACCGGTACTAATAGGCCGAGGGCTTGTCCTCAGTTGCTCGCGTCCACTGTGTTGTTCTGAAACAACGACCCGCCCGATTTCGGGTGTCTGGTTGACAGTTTCATAGTGTTTCGGTGGTCATAGCGTGAGGGAAACGCCCGGTTACATTCCGAACCCGGAAGCTAAGCCTTACAGCGCCGATGGTACTGCAGGGGGGACCCTGTGGGAGAGTAGGACGCCGCCGAACAATTCTTCTGAAGAACCCCCATCCGGGAATCCCGGATGGGGGTTCTTCGCGTTTCCGGGGCGTTTTCGGGCAGGTCCGACACCTCTGGGCGCCTCCCGATCGACCCCCGCCGAGTGGCTGGTCCACCGTCAATATGCCGCTAAAACCGTCTGATCAGCGCACTGATCAGCGGAAAGTCCGGTTGCACGCCGTAGTCTCGAAGGTGATGGGAACAGGTGTCCGGGGTGTTGCCCGGGCCGGGCCGGATCAAGAATGGTGCTCATGGGACGAGGCAGGCTGCGCATCTACCTCGGGGCGGCCCCCGGGGTCGGCAAGACGTACGCCATGCTCGCCGAGGCGCACCGGCGGCAGGAGCGTGGCACGGACGTCGTGGTGGCGTTCGTGGAGGACCACGGCCGCCGGCGGACTTCGGACATGGTCGCAGGGCTGGAACTGGTGCTGCGGCAGCAGGTGGTGCACCGGGGCGCCCGGTTCTCCGAGATGGACCTGGACGCCGTCCTCGCCCGCCGGCCGCAGGTGGTCCTGGTCGACGAGCTGGCGCACACCAACGTCCCGGGCTGCCGCAACGACAAGCGCTGGCAGGACGTCGAGGAGCTGCTGGCGGCCGGGATCGACGTGATCTCCACCGTCAACGTGCAGCACCTGGAGTCGCTCGGCGACGCCGTCGAGGGCATCACCGGGGTGCGCCAGCGCGAGACCGTCCCGGACGAGGTGGTCCGGCGGGCCGACCAGATCGAGCTGGTGGACATGTCCCCGCAGGCGCTGCGACGGCGGCTGGCGCACGGCAACGTGTACGCGCCGGAGAAGATCGACGCCGCCCTCGCCAACTACTTCCGCCCGGGCAACCTGACCGCGCTGCGCGAGCTGGCGTTGCTGTGGACCGCCGACCGGGTGGACGAGTACCTCCAGAAGTACCGGGCCGAGCAGGGCATCGAGGGCACCTGGCAGGCCAGGGAGCGGATCGTGGTGGGCCTGACCGGCGGGCCCGAGGGAGCCACGCTGATCCGCCGGGCGGCCAGGATCGCGGCTCGGGTCTCCGGCGGTGAACTGCTCGCCGTGCACATCTCCCGCTCGGACGGGCTGGTGGGCTCCGGCTCGCCGCAGACGCTGATCGAGCAGCGCGTCCTGGTGGAGAGCCTCGGCGGCTCCTTCCACGCGGTGCTGGGCGACGACCCGGCCGCCGGGCTGCTGGACTTCGCCCGGGGCGTGAACGCCACCCAGATCGTGCTGGGCACCAGTCGGCGGCCCGCCTGGCAGTACCTGTACGGGCCGGGCGTCGGCACCACGGTGACCCGGGAGGCCGGGGACATCGACATCCACATGGTCACCCACGAGCACGCCGGGCACGGCCGGCGCGGCAAGATACCCGTCCGCCGGATCACCGACCTCGGTCGCACCAGGACCGTCGCCGGCTGGTTGATCGGGCTGGTCGGCCCGCCGCTGATGGCGATCGTGCTGACCGCGATCGGCGGGCTGGGACTCTCCACCGACATGCTGCTGTTCCTGTCGCTGACGGTGTGCGCGGCGCTGGTCGGCGGGCTGCTGCCGGCGATCGGTTCGGCGCTGGTCGGCTCCTCGGTGCTGAACTTCTACTTCACCCCTCCGCTGCACACCTTCACCATCAACGAGCCGCAGAACATCATGGCGGTGGCGATATTCACCATCGTCGGCATCTCGGTGTCGTCGGTGGTGGACCTCGCGGCCCGGCGCACCCAGCAGGCGGCCCGCAGTCAGACCGAGGCGCAGACGCTCAGCGCGCTGGCCGGCACGGTGCTGCGCGGCGCGCCGAACGGCGACGGGGTGCTGACCGCACTGATGGAGCAGGTCAGGGAGACCTTCGGGCAGGAGAGCGCCGCGCTGCTGGAGCGGCCCGATCCGCTCTCCGCCTGGGTGGCGGTGGCCGGCGCCGGGCCGCGCCCGCCGCAGCGGCCGGAGGAGGCCGACGTGGACGTCCCGGTCGGCGAGAGCCTGGCGCTGGTGCTGCGAGGCCGGGTGCTGCCCGGGGCGGACCGCCGTCTGCTCGGGGCGTTCGCCGCGCAGGCCGCCGTGGTGCTGGAGCGCCGCCGGCTGTCCCGGGAGGCCGCCGAGGCCCGCCGGGAGGCCGAGGGCAACCGGATCCGGACGGCCCTGCTGGCCGCGGTCTCGCACGACCTGCGCACCCCGCTGGCGGGGATCAAGGCCTCGGTGAGCTCGCTGCGTTCGGCCGACGTCGACTGGGACCCGGCGGACGAGGCCGAGCTGCTGGCCGGCATCGAGGCCGGAGCCGACCGGCTGGACCACCTGATCAACAACCTGCTCGACATGAGCCGCCTCCAGACCGGTACCGTCACCCCGCTGATCCAGGAGACCGACCTGGACGAGGTGGTGCCCTACGCGCTCGGCGGGGTGCCGCCGGAGTCCGTCCGGCTGGAGGTGCCGGAGACGCTGCCGATGGTCCGGGCGGATGGCGGGCTGCTGGAGCGTTCGCTGGCCAACCTGGTCGAGAACGCCGTCAAGTACAGCCCGGACGGCGTCAGGGTGCTGGTCAAGGCCGACGAGCTGCGGCAGCCGGGGGTTCCGTCCAGGGTCGAGCTGCGGATCGTGGACCGCGGTCCCGGCGTCCCCGAAGACGCCAAGGAGAAGATCTTCGCGCCGTTCCAGCGCTACGGCGACGCGCCGCGCGGCGCCGGGGTGGGCCTCGGGCTCGCGGTGGCGCGCGGTTTCGTCGAGGCGATGGACGGTACCGTCACCGCCGAGGACACTCCGGGCGGCGGCCTGACCATGGTCGTCAGCCTGCCGGTGGTCGAACGGCCGCCCGACACGGGGGAGCCGGGCGGCGAGGGTGGCGATCCGCTCGCGGAGCTGATCACCTGAGAACCGGCGGTTCACCGGCCGGGCCCGTCACCCCCTCCGGCGCCGTACGCGGCGGCGAACGCCGTGGAGCAGTCCCCCAGTCCGTAAGTCAGACAGCCCTGAAAGGCGGAGCCCGTAAATGACCCGGGTCCTCGTCGTGGACGACGAACCGCAGATCGTCCGCGCGCTGGTGATCAACCTCAAGGCCCGCAAGTACGAGGTGGACGCGGCCCATGACGGCGCGAGTGCCCTGGAGCTGGCCGCGGCCCGCCATCCCGACGTGGTCGTCCTCGACCTGGGCCTGCCCGACATGGACGGCGTCGAGGTGATCCGCGGCCTGCGCGGCTGGACCCGGGTGCCGATCATCGTGCTGTCGGCCCGGCACGCCTCGGACGAGAAGGTCGAGGCGCTGGACGCCGGTGCCGACGACTACGTCACCAAGCCGTTCGGCATGGACGAGCTGCTCGCCCGGATGCGGGCCGCGGTGCGGCGGGCCGAGCCGGTGGCCGGGGAGGCCGACTCGCTGGTGGTGACCGAGTCCTTCACCGTCGACCTGGCGGCCAAGAAAGTCAACCGGGACGGCGTCGACGTACGCCTCACTCCGACGGAGTGGCACCTGCTCGAGGTCCTGGTCCGCAACGCCGGGAGGCTGGTCAGCCAGACCCAGCTGCTCCAGGAGGTGTGGGGCCCGGCCTACCGCACCGAGACCAACTACCTGCGGGTCTACCTCGCCCAGCTGCGCCGGAAGCTGGAGCGCGACCCCTCGCACCCGCGCCACTTCATCACCGAACCGGGCATGGGATACCGCTTCGAGAGCTGACCGCCGCTGCCCCCGGCGGCCGTACGACCTGCCGCCAGGGGGCCGGAACCCGGTACCCTTCCGGCATGAGTGGTGACAACAGCAGCGGCCAGCCGCAGGGGCGGTTCCGCCGCATGCTCAGCCGGCTGACCTCTTCGGCCGAGGAGCTGGACGCCGAGGAGCTGCGTCAGGAGAGCGCCGCGGAGTCCGGCTGCACGCCGATCGCCGGCTGCGGGGACCGCGAGCTGGTCACCGTCGCGGGCACGCTGCGCACGGTGACGCTCCGCCCCAGGGCGGGGGTGCCCGCGCTGGAGGCCGAACTCTTCGACGGCACCGAGGCGTTGGACGTGGTCTGGCTCGGTCGTCGCTCGATCGCGGGGATAGAGCCCGGTCGACGGCTGGTCGCCAGCGGCCGGATCGGTCACGCACGCGGGCGCCGCGTGCTGTTCAACCCCCGCTACGAGCTGCGTCCGGTCGGACACGGGAGCGAATGAGCGTGAGCAACCACCCCGGCGGCGAGGCCGCCGCCCAGCTCGACCCCGCCGTCGACCCCGCCGACGCGGAGGCCGCCCGCAGGGCCGCCTCCAAGGAGGCCGCCGACACGGTGCTCCAGGCCTTCGGCGGCGTCCGCGGCATGATCGACATGACGCTGCCAGGCCTGGTCTTCATCGTCACCTACAACCTGACCCACCAGGTCAGCACCTCGGCCTGGGCCGCGCTCGGCCTGAGCGCCCTGCTCGTGGTGGCCCGGCTGGCGCGGCGGGAGACCATTCAGCACGCCTTCAGCGGGGTGTTCGGCGTCGCCCTGGGCGCCTGGATCTCGATGAAGAGCGGCAAGGCCGAGGACTTCTACCTGCCCGGCCTGCTCTGGAACGTCGGCTACTGCGTCGCCCTGGCGACCTCCGCCCTGGCGCGCTGGCCGATGATCGGGGTGATGCTCGGCCCGATCACCGGCGAGATGTTCACCTGGCGCAAGGAGAACCCGGGCCGCCTGGCCGCCTACACCAAGGCGACCTGGGCCTGGGTGGTGATCATGGGCGCCAAGCCGTTGATCCTCTTCCCGCTCTACTTCACCCACAACGTCAACCTGCTGGGCTGGCTGAAGGTCGCCCTCGGCATCCCGCCGCTGCTGCTGGCGATGTACGTCACCTGGCAGATCCTGCTGAAGGCGCCGCCGCCGATCAAGGCGCAACTGGACGACGAGGAGGAGCCGGCGAAGTAGCCGGCCCCCGCGGAACAGCGGAAGGGCCCGTACCCCGGCGAGGGGGTACGGGCCCTTCCGCTGTCAACCGTCCTACTGGGCGCCCGAGGTGGCCGACAGCAGCTCCTCCAGCTCCTCCTCGCGCTCCTGCGCGGCGACGAAGAGCAGCTCGTCGCCGCCCTCCAGGGTGTCGTCCTTGCCCGGTACCAGCACCCGGCCCTCGCGGATGATGGTCACCAGCGCGGTGTCCTGCGGCCAGGCGACGTCGCCGACCCGGATGCCGACCAGTTCGGTGTCGGAGGCCAGGGTCAGCTCGACCAGGTTGGCGTTGCCCTGGCTGAAGCGCATCAGGCGGACCAGGTCGCCGACACTGACGGCCTCCTCGACCAGCGCGGACATCAGACGCGGGGTGGACACGGCCACGTCCACGCCCCAGGACTCGTTGAAGAGCCACTCGTTCTTGGGGTTGTTCACCCGGGCGACCACCCGCGGCACCGCGTACTCGGTCTTGGCGAGCAGCGAGACGACCAGGTTGACCTTGTCGTCACCGGTCGCGGCGATCACCACGTGGCAGCGCTGGAGCGCGGCCTCGTCCAGCGAGGTGATCTCGCAGGCGTCGGCCAGCAGCCACTCCGCCATCGGGACCCGCTCCACCGAGATGGAGTTCGGGTTCTTGTCTATGAGCAGGACCTCGTGGCCGTTCTCCAGCAGCTCGCCCGCGATCGAGCGGCCCACGGCACCGGCCCCGGCAATGGCGACCCGCATCAGTGACCCTCCTCCTTCGGCCCCTGCGCGAACGCGGCCTCGACCGCCGTCAGGTCGGTCCGGCGCAGCATCACGTGCACCAGGTCGCCCTCCTGCACCACCATCTGCGGCGAGGGGAGCATCCCCTCGCCGAGCCGGGTGACGAACGCCACCCGGGCGCCGGAGGCCTCCTCCAGCTTGCTGATCCGGTGGCCGAGCCAGCGCGGGTCGTACGCGACCTCGGCGAGCTGCACGCCACCGCTCGGGTCCTGCCACAGCGGCTCGGCGCCGCTCGGCAGCAGCCGGCGCAGCATCTGGTCGGCGGTCCAGCGGACCGTGGCCACGGTGGGGATGCCCAGGCGCTGGTACACCTCGGCGCGACGGGGGTCGTAGATCCGGGCGGCGACGTTCTCGACGCCGAAGTTCTCCCGGGCCACCCGTGCGGCGATGATGTTGGAGTTGTCACCGCTGGAGACCGCGGCGAAGGCGCCCGCCTCCTCGATGCCCGCCTCGCGCAGGGTGTCCTGGTCGAAGCCGACGCCGGTCACCCGGCGCCCGTTGAACCCGGCGCCCAGCCGACGGAAAGCGGTCGGGTCCTGGTCGACCACGGCCACCGAGTGGCCCTGTTTCTCCAGAGCTCTGGCGAGGGCCGAGCCCACGCGGCCGCAGCCCATGATGACGATGTGCACCGGCGCTTACCTCACCCGTCCTGAAGGGGTCTTGACCTGCGCAAACACCGTTCATCTCCGTTTCCCGCCCGGTCGTCCGGGACGAGGGTCCTCGTGGGGGCGCCGACCCGGCAACGCTCGACAACCAGAGTGTTGCCCGCCGACTCGTATCCGACACGCTAGCCGGTCCACCGAACGCAGTCGCGACGAAGGGGGGGACAAACGGCGGAGCCCCGACCGGGGAGCCCCTACGATTCCTTAACGTGCCTATGCCGACTGACCTTCCGAAACGCATCCTGATCGGGCGCGCCCTACGCAGCGACAAGCTGGGCGAGACGCTGCTGCCCAAGCGGATCGCGCTGCCCGTGTTCGCCTCGGACGCGCTCTCCTCGGTCGCGTACGCCCCCGAGGAGATCCTGCTCACCCTCTCCATCGCGGGCGCCTCGGCGATCCACTTCTCCTGGCAGATCGGCCTCGTCGTGGCGGTCGTGATGCTCGCCGTGGTGGCCTCGTACCGGCAGAACGTGCACGCCTACCCCAGCGGCGGCGGCGACTACGAGGTCGCGACCGTCAACCACGGGCCGGCCGCCGGCCTGGTGGTCGCCAGCGCGCTGATGGTGGACTACGTGCTCACCGTGGCCGTGTCCACCACCTCGGGCGTCGCCAACGTCGTCTCCGCGGTGCCCGCGCTGCGCGGCCACGAACCGGTCCTGTCGGTGGTCGTGGTCGTGGTGCTGATGGGGATGAACCTGCGCGGCGTGCGCGAGTCCGGAAGCGCCTTCGCCGTGCCCACCTACGCCTTCATGGTCGGCGTGATCGGGATGGTCGGCTACGGGGTGTTCCGGCACTTCGCGCTCGGCCAGGACATGCCCGCCGAGAGCTCCGGTTTCCACCTCGCCGCGACTCCGGGCAACGACTCGCTGGCCGGCTTCGCGCTGGTCTTCCTGCTGCTGAGGTCCTTCTCCTCCGGCTGCGCCGCGCTCACCGGTGTGGAGGCGATCTCCAACGGCGTGCCGGCCTTCCGCAAGCCGAAGAGCAAGAACGCCGCCACCACGCTGCTGATGATGGCGAGCATCGCCGTCGTGATGTTCATGGGCATCATCTGGCTGGCCAGGCTGACCGGTGTCCAGATGGCCGAGAACCCGACCGAGCAGCTGGTCGGCACCTCGCCGGACTACCACCAGAAGACCGCGCTGGCGCAGATCAGCGAGGCCGTGTTCAACAACTTCACGCCCGGCTTCTACTTCGTCGCGGCCGTCACCGGTCTGATCCTGGTGCTCGCCGCCAACACCGCCTTCAACGGCTTCCCGGTGCTCGGCTCGATCCTCGCCCAGGACCGCTACCTGCCGCGCCAGCTGCACACCCGCGGCGACCGGCTGGCCTTCTCCAACGGCATCATCCTGCTGGCGATCGCCGCGATCCTGCTGATCCTCGCCTTCAACGCCGACCCGAACCGGCTGATCCAGCTCTACATCGTCGGCGTCTTCGTCGCCTTCAACATGAGCCAGTCCGGCATGATCCGGCACTGGACCCGGCTGCTGCGCACCGAGACCGACCCGGCCAAGCGCCGCCACATGCAGCGCAGCCGGGCGATCAACGCCTTCGGCCTGGTGATGACGATGGCCGTGCTGATCGTCGTCCTGGTCACCAAGATCAGCCACGCCTGGATCGCGATCGCCGCGATGGCCGTGCTGTTCGTGATGATGAAGGGCATCCGGCGCCACTACGACCGGGTCTCCGAGGAGCTCATCGCCGCCGAGGCGCCGGACGACGTGGTGCTGCCCACCCGGGTGCACGCCATCGTCCTGGTCTCCAAGCTGCACAAGCCGGCGCTGCGCGCGCTGGCCTACGCCCGGCTGGCCCGGGCGCACACGCTGGAGGCGGTCTCGGTCAACGTCGACCCGGAGGACACGGCGGCGCTGCGGCGGGAGTGGGACGAGCGCGGCATCGAGGTGCCGCTCAAGGTCCTGGACTCGCCGTACCGCGAGATCACCGGGCCGGTCCTGGACTACGTGAAGAACCTGCGGCGCAGCAGCCCGCGGGACGTGGTCTCGGTCTACATCCCGGAGTACGTGGTCGGCCACTGGTACGAGCACCTGCTGCACAACCAGAGCGCGCTGCGGCTCAAGGGACGGCTGCTGTTCAAGCCCGGGGTGATGGTCACCTCGGTGCCGTGGCAGCTGGAGTCCTCGGAGCGGCGCAAGCCGCAGAAGGCCTGGTCGGCGCCGGGTGCCGTCCGGCGTGGCGAGCCCCGGGCGCCGAAGGCCGTAAAGTCGAAGGATTCCGACTTCACCGGTGGGAACACCGGTGACACCCCCGACCGCAGCAAGGACTCCTCCCAGTGACCCGCAACACTCCGCCCCGTTCCTCGGGCTCCTCCGGCAAGGGCGCCCGCCGGGGCGGCTCCCAGCCCGGGCAGGTCTCCCGGCCGCGCTGGGGCCGGCCGGCCCGTCCGGAGGCCACCGACCGCGACGGCCTCACCGCTCGCACCGCGCCGATCGTTCCGGGGGAGCGGGAGGACCGGGAGCCCGCAGGGCCCCCGGCCGGGAAGGGCAAGGGCGCGGGCAAGACCGCCGGGGGGAAGGCCGTCGGCAAGGCCCCGGGCAAGGCTGCGGGCAAGGACGCGGGCCGGGGCAAGGGGGCCGGCCAGGACGCGCCCAAGGGGGCCGCGGGTGCCGGCCGGAAGGCGCCGCGCAAGCAGGCGGTGCGGCCGCCCAAGGCGCTGCGCACCGCCGCCGCGCGCCCGTCGCGGCCGGAGGCCCCCACCGGGGAGCCGCTGGCCGGGCAGCGCTACGAGGTCGAGGTCGGCCCGGTCGCGCACGGCGGCGGGCACTGCGTGGCCCGGCACGAGGGGCGGGTGCTGTTCGTGCGGCACGCGCTGCCCGGCGAGAAGGTCATCGCGATGGTGACCGACGGGACCTCCACCTCGCGCTTCCTGCGGGCCGACGCGGTGGAGGTGCTGGAGCCCGCCAAGGAGCGGATCGAGGCGCCCTGCCCGTTCGCCGGTCCCGGCAAGTGCGGCGGCTGCGACTGGCAGCACGTCACCCCGGGCGGGCAGCGCAAGCTCAAGGGGGCGGTGCTGACCGAGCAGCTGGCCAAGCTGGCCGGGCTGACCCCGGAGGAGGCCGGCTGGGACGGCAGCGTCGAACCGGTCGGCGGCAAGCTGCCGGCCGGGCAGGTGCCGGCCTGGCGCACCCGGGTGCAGTACGCGGTGGACGCCGCGACCGGGAAGGTCGGGCTGCGCAAGCACCGCTCGCACGAGGTGCAGCCGGTGGACCGCTGCCTGATCGCCGCCGAGGGCGTCACCGAGCTGGGCATCGAGGCCAGGACCTGGCCGGCCGTGGCGAGCGTCGAGGCGATCGCCGCGACCGGCTCCTCGGACCGCCAGGTGGTGCTCACCCCGCGCGAGGGCGCCCAGCTGCCGCTGGTCGAGCTGGACAAGCCGGTGTCGATCGCCCGGGTGGACGAGCAGGGCGACGTGCACAAGGTGCACGGGCGCGGCTTCGTGCGCGAGCGGGCGGCCGGGCGGACCTGGCGGGTCAGCAACGGCGGCTTCTGGCAGATCCACCCGGAGGCGCCGGACACCCTGGTCGACGCGGTGCTGGACGGGCTGGACCCGCAGTGGGGCGAGAACGCGCTCGACCTGTACTGCGGCGTCGGCCTGTTCGCGGGCGCGCTGGCCGACCGGGTCGGCGAGGACGGCGCGGTGCTCGGCATCGAGTCCTCCAAGCAGGCCGTGGCCGACGCCCGGCACAACCTGGCCGCGCTGGACAACGTGCAGATCGAGTGCGACCGGGTCGAGACGCTGCTGCCGCGCACCGGCATCACCGCCACCGACCTGATCGTGCTGGACCCGCCGCGCTCGGGCGCCGGCCGCGAGACCGTCGCCCACCTGGTGGGCCTGGAGGCGCGCCGGATCGCGTACGTGGCCTGCGACCCGGCGGCGCTCGCCCGGGACCTGAAGTTCTTCCGCGAGGGCGGCTACCGGCTGGTGTCGCTGCGGGCCTTCGACCTGTTCCCGATGACGCACCACTTCGAGTGCGTGGCGATCCTGGAGCCCGCCGGGGAGTGATCCCGGCACCCGGCAGTCACGGCGGAGGCGGTCACCCGGTCGGGGTGGCCGCCTCCGTCGCGTCCGGGCCGGCTACTGGTTGTGCTCCTCCTCGTCGGCGCTGTGCGGCAGGTCGATGCCGTGCTGGGCGGCGAGCCGCAGGAGCGAGGCGACCCGGCCCTCGTACGCCTGGACGCCGTCGGCGTCCCCTTCGGCCCGGGCCGCCGCGAGGTCCCGGCGGGCCTGGGCGAGCTGCTCGCGCAGCTCCTGGTCGAACATGGCTGTCATCGGTCGGCCTCCGCACCGGTCGGCGCCCGCTCGGGGGAAACGCGGGGGGAGTTTCAGAGTCCCTGACGGCGGGGGACCCGACAAGTCCCGCTCCGCCTGCCGGGGCCCCGGCAGACGCGGGACGGGGCCCGCTGCCCGGCGGAGGGTCAGGCGGTGGCAATGCGCTGGTAAAAGATGGCGCGGGTGGCGGGGTCCTGCCCCGGGAGGGGGCTTGACGAGGCAATTCACGGGGGCGAAGGTAAGCCGCTGGCATGTCATGTGTGCTGTTGCACCACCCCCTCGGGCGGCAGCCTCCCGACGCCGTCGGCCGGGGGCGGCCGGTGCGGGAGGGGGAGCGTCATGGAGCTGGAGCTGCGGCACCTCCGCGTGCTGTGTGCCATCGCCGACACCGGGAGCGTCGGCCGGGCCGCCGTCCTGCTCGGCGCCTCGCAGCCGGCGACCAGCACCCAGCTGCGCCGGATCGAACGCCACCTGGGCGCCCCGTTGTTCGAGCGCACCACGGTCGGTGTCGCGCCGACCGGCTTCGGGGCCGAGGTGGTGGCCGCCGCCCGGGAACTGCTCACCCGCGCCGACTGCCTGGGCCGCCGCCCGGACGCCCTCGCCGGGCCCGCCCCGCGAGCGCTGCGGCTCGCGGCGACCAACTCGCCGATCCTGCCGGGGCTGGTCACCCGGGCCCGGCACCAGCGGCCCGGGCAGCGCTTCACCGTGACGTCCGTGTACCGCTCCTCGGACATCGTCGAGCTGCTGGAGCAGGGCGAGGCGGACGCCGCGGTGGCCGTGGACTACCCGGGCCGGGAGCTGCGCCACTCGCCGGCCGTCGCGCACCGCGGCATCGTCACCGAGCCCGTGTTCGTCGCGCTGCCGGCCGGCCACCGGCTGAGGCACCGCACCGAGGTGGCCCTGGCGGACCTCGCGGGGGAGGAGTGGTTCCTGACACCCGACGACGGGGCCGGCTGGCACGGCGTGTTCCACGGGGCCTGCGCCGCGGCCGGGTTCACCCCGGCGACCGTCCACGAGTTCCTCGGCGGCCGGCTGGAACTCCAGGAGATGATCGCCGCCGGGCTCGGCGTCTCCGTCGTCCAGGCCACCACCCGGCCGCTCGCCGACGTGGTGGTCAAACCGCTCGCGGGGACCCCGATCTGGGTCCGACAGCTGCTGGTCTGGCGGTCGGCGGGGGTGGGCGGGGAGGTGGTGGAGACGCTGTTCGGGGCGGCGGCCGCGGCCTGCCGGGACCTCATCGCGGCCGCGCCGGGCTTCCAGGCGTGGGCCGCGCGGACGTACCGGCCGGGCCGGCCGAGCCGGCCGTAGGGCGGGCCGGGGCCGGGGCCGGGGCCGGGGCTGGGCAGGGTTCCCGGCCGGTGGGGTGCGACTGCGGGGTGTGACTGCGGGGTGTGACGGCCGGATGTTATGGCCGGGTCCAGCAATGTCATATGACCTGTGACATTGTTCCACCCTCCGGGGGCTGGCAGGATCATGCCGCGTTCCCCCACGCCCCGGCAGTCCTCCCAGCGCCTCCCCCACAGGAGAAGGACCCCACCAGTGCGCCCACGGATATCACTCCCCACCCTGCTGGCCGGCCTCGTCGCCGGCTGCTGCGCCGCCGCCACGTTGGTGCCGGCCACGGCGTCCGCCGCTTCCGCCGCCGCCTCCGCCGTTTCCGGTGCGGCCGACCGGTCCACGGCCGGAGCCCCGGCCGCCGACCCGGCCTCCGTCCTGCCGAAGCCGCTCGGCGCGTTCCTCACGGTCGACCCGGCCGAGCAGTCCCGGGCGGCCGAGGACCTCGCCCCCGTGGCCAAGCCGCTGCCTCCGGCGCTGCTCGGCCAGGTCGTGATGGGCCAGCCGGCCGGCACCGCCGTGCAGACCACGCCGCGCCCGGCCGCGGCGAAGCCCGCCCCGGCCAAGCAGGCCCCGGCCGCGCGCGGCGCCGCCGGTGCGACCGCCGCCGCGCAGAGCTGCACCCCGGCCGACTTCGGCAGCCGCAGCGGGGCCGACCTGGTCTCCTTCATCGAGAGCTCGACCACGGACTGCGTCAACACGCTGTTCAACGTCACCGGCACCGACGCGGGCAGCATCTTCAAGGAATCGAAGATGCTGGCCGTCACCAACGCCTTCCAGGCCATGGCGGGCGGCTACACCGGCGACAACTCGACCGCCATCCTGCAACTCGTGCTCTTCCAGCGGGCCGGCTGGTACGTGCAGTCGTACAACCCGGACGCGGTCGGCCCGTACGACGGGGCCCTGACCAGCGCCTCCAAGGCCGCCCTCGACGCGTTCTTCGCGGCGCCGCACCGCACCGACGTCAGCGACGGCAACGGCACCGTGCTCAACGAGGTGCTGGTGCTCACCGACAGCGCCAACCTCCAGGGCAGCTACCTGGGCGTCTACAAGCAGGTGCTGAACGGCTACGACAACTCGTACAACGCCTACCCGAAGATGCTCAAGGCGGTCAACGCGGTGCTCTCCGCGCCGCTGTGGCGGGGCAACTGGAACCCCGACTTCGTCAAGGCGGTCGGCGCCGACCCGAGCATCGGCGCCACCCTGGGCGACTTCGCGCTGAACCACAAGGACCTGCTGGGCACGGCCAACGCCTACCTGGACGTCAACGCGGGCAACGACCTCGGCCGGATGGCCGGCGACGGCCCGGCGGTCGAGGCCGCGGTCAAGGACAAGGTCAAGGCCGTCCTCGACGGCGTGCAGATCACCGGCGTCACCGGCCCGCTGTACGTCCACACCGCCTTCCAGGCCAACTACTACGACGGCGGCCAGTGTTCGTACTACGGCATCTGCGACCTGCCGGCGAAGCTGACCGCAGCGGTGCTGCCGAACCAGCTGGTCTGTGACAACCGCACCATCAAGACCGAGACCCTGTCACCCGCCGACCTCGCCGCCGTCTGCGCCAGCCTGCGGGGCGAGGACACCTTCTTCCACAAGCTGGTGAAGGACAACGGCCCGATCCCCGGCCAGTACGACAAGGAGCTCACCCTCGCGGTCTTCGCCAACCAGGCGGACTACCTGACGTACTCCTGGGCGATCTTCAACAACTCCACCGACAACGGCGGACAGACCGTCATGGACCCGACCGACCCGAACAACCGGGCCGTGTGCGTGATGTACCAGAAGTCCTGGAACGACGGCTTCACCGCCAACGTGTGGAACCTCAACCACGAGTACACCCACTACCTGGACAACATCCACGACCTCAAGGGCAACTTCTCCACCGAGATCTCCGTCCCGGACATCTGGTGGATCGAGGGCGTCGCCGAGTACCAGTCCTACGCCTACCGCGGGACCACCGACACCCAGGCGATGGCCGAGGCCGCCAAGCACACGTACAAGCTGAGCACCGTCTTCCAGAACACGTACGGCAATTCGGACACCGTGCGGACCTACCCGTGGGGCTACCTGGCGGTCCGGTACATGTTCGAGAAGCACCCGGCCGACATCGACGCCATGCTCGCGCACTTCCGCACCGGCGACTACCAGGGCGGCTACGCGGTCTACAACGGCATCGGCACCGGCTACGACGCCGACTTCGACGCCTGGCTCGACGCCTGCGCCGGCGGCGCCTGCTACGCGGCCGGCCCGACCGCGCTGTTCGGCCAGTCCGTCTCCGGCGCGACCGTCACGCTGACCGACAAGTCCGTCCAGACCGGCCCCGGCCGGATCACCGGCTGGCACTGGACCTTCGGTGACGGCAGCTCCTCCGACGAGCGGAACCCGTCCCACACCTACGCCGCCGCCGGCACCTACACCGTCGCGCTGACCGCCACCGACGGCAGCGGCAAGACCGCCAGCACCCCGGCCTCCGTCACCGTGACCACCGGCGGAGGCGGCGGCCCCACCACCCCGCCGGCCTGCACCGACCCGCGCACCGACGCGCTCGGCAAGAACTGCTCGCGCGCCAACCAGTCGGCCGCCGCCGGCAGCCTGGACTACCTGTACGTCTACCTGCCGGCCGGCACCAGCACCCTGAAGATCACCACCTCCGGGGGCACCGGCACCGCCTACCTGTACTACAACGACAGCACCTGGGCCTCGCCGAGCGCCCACACCGCGGCGTCCACCAATCCGGGCACCACCCAGAGCATCACGGTGACCAACCCGACGGCCGGCTACCGCTACGTGAGCCTCTACGCCAACACCGACTTCAGCGGGGTGACCGTCAGCACCCAGTTCTGATCCGCCCCCCCACCGGCGCGGGCCGGGTCCGTGGCAGCAGCCGCGGGCCCGGCCGTCCGTCGTCTTCGCGGCGTTCCGGTGACGGCCGGGTTGCGCCGGGGCGTGCGGCAGGTGTGCGGGCGGTGTGCGTGCGCCCTTGTTGTGCTAGCACTTGAGCGCTAGCTTGAACGGCATGGGTAAGAAGCAGCTGAACGTGCGGGTCGACGCCACGACCGCCGAGATGGCCCGGGAGCGGGCGGAGCAACAGGGGATCAGCATGAACCAGTACATCGAGCGCCTGGTCCAACAGGACATGGGCGAGTCCGGACGGGCCTTCGTGGACGCGGCAGCGCAGTTCATGAAGGAGTACGAGACGGCCTTCCTCGCCGAGTTCGGGGAGCCGGGCGACCTCCAGGACGTGCGCCGTTGAAGCTGGAGGTGGACCTCTCGTGGCTGCTCATGACCGCCGAGCAGTACACGCCCGGTGACCCGCAGGTCACCGACTACGGCTCGCTGCTCGCTGCCGTCACCCGCCACCAGGCCGAGATATTCGACATCGCCGTCTACCCCGAACCGCAGGACCGCGCCGCCGCGCTGATGCACCAGCTGATCCGGGTGCCCGCGCTGGAGAAGACCAACGAACTCTTCGCGACCGCCGTCGCCTACGCCTACCTGGTCGCCAGCGGATGCACCGTCGCCACCACCGCCCGTGAGGTGCGCAGCCTCTCCCGCGCCATCCGCGAGGGGCGGCTGGGGGTGTCGGGCGTCGCCGAGCGGCTGGCGGCCTGGGTGGTGGACGAGGCGGAGGGGGAGGGCGTCACCGGGGCGGACGAGGAGGACGAGGACGACGACTGACCGGCGCCGACCCCGGCGGGGGTGGCGGGGGTCCGTAGAGGTCCGCCGGGGGTTTCCGGGCCGGCTGCTCCCGCTCGGCGGGCTACTGCTCGGCCGGCTGCTGTTCGGCCGGCTGCTGTTCGGCGGCGGGCTCCGCGATCAGGGCCGTCGCGAAGGTGCGGAAGCCGGCCCGGCGGTAGATCCGGGCGACGTCCTCGTCGGCGGCGGACAGGAACACCGTCCGCACCCCGTTCGCCCGGGCGTGCCCGACCAGGGCCGCGGTGACCGCCAGGCCCAGCCCGCGGCGGCGCGCGGACGGGAGCGTGCCCACGCCGGCCACCTCGGTGACCGCGCCCACCGGGTTGTGCTGGCCCGCGCACAGGGCCGTGCCGTCCTCGAAGGCCGCGGCCAGCACGGTGGTGCCGGCGGCGACCCGCAGGGAGACCTGCCCGGCCGTGCCGTCGGCCGTCAACGCCGCCGCGCTCTCCGCGAGTTCGGCCGCACAGGCCGGGCCGATGGCGGTGCCGGGATCGGCGAAGGCCAGGTGCGGCACGGCGACGGCGGCCGCCAGCTCCGGCGCGTCCGGCGCCAGCACCCGGACCTCCACCCGCCCCGGCAGCTCGGGCGCCGGTGCCGGTTCGTCCTGCGGGCCCAGCACCAGCAGCGGGTGCTCGTGCACCGTCAGTCCCGCCGCCTCGACCGCCGCGCGCAGCTCCGGGTTCCGCTCGGCCACCCACTCGAAGGCCTCCGGCGCGCCCAGCTCCCGCTGCCGCTCCAGCACCCGGCGGACGTCCTCGGCGGTGGCGGCAGGGCCGGTGTGGCCGAGGGCCGGGCGGGCGTAGTACGGCCAGCCGGCCCCGTCGCGGACGAACAGGGTCAGCGGTCCGAAGTCCTCGGTGCGGGCGGCGCTGCGCGGCACGGCGTCGTAGTAGCGCTCGATCTCGTCGAGTAGGGCGTGGTCAGGGGCATGATCGGCAGGGGTCACAGCGTGCATCCAAGCAGCGGCGGGTGCGGGGTGCCACCCGTTTTCGCGCGCGGTCCGACCCGCCGGTCGCGCCCGCGGGGGGCGATTGTTGCCGAACGCTTACCCGCTCGCAGCGATCTTGTGCGGGCGCGGCGTGCATGCTGATGCCTTTACAGCTCTGCCGAGGGGGACGGCGGACGTCTGCACGAGGCGAGGCAAGGGGAGAAGACAGGCCCATGAGGCTCTGCTTTCTGGTGGAGGAACACTACCGGCACGACGGCATGCCACTCGACGTGGCACGCCAACTCACCGCGTGGGGGCACCGGGTGGACGTGCTGCGCCCCGGGGACTCGCTGCTGGCGATCTCCGAGGAGGTCCGGGCCGGCAGCCACGACGCCTGGGTGCTCAAGACCGTCTCCGGCGGGCCCGGGCTGACCCTGCTGGAGTCGGCCGCCGCCGTCGGTCTCACCACGGTGAACGACGTGCGTTCGATCCGGGGGGTCCGGGACAAGGCGATCGCCGCGGTCATCGGCCGCACCCGCGGCCTGCCCGTCCCGGTGACGTACGCGGCCGCGCGCTGGGAACGGCTGGCGGAGATCCCGGCCGCCGAGTACCCGTTGGTGGTCAAGCCCGCCGACGGCAGCTCGGGGCGCGCCGTCCGGCTGGTGCGCAGCCCCGACCAGCTGCTGGAGGTCGGGCCGGAGCTGGCCGGGGAGGGGCTGCTGATCGCGCAGCCGTACGTGCCCAACCCGGGCACCGACCTCAAGGTGTACTGCGTCGACGGCGAGCTCTTCGCGACGGAACGCTCCTCCCCGCTGCACCCCGGGCAGGGCGTGCGCGAGCGGCAGGTGCCGCTGCCGGGCAGCGTCGCGCGGATCGTGGCACAGGTCGGCGAGGTGTTCGGGCTGGACCTGTACGGGGTCGACGTGCTGCTCGGGCCGGACGGGCCGGTGGTGGTGGACGTCAACGACTTCCCGAGCTTCCGGCAGGTGCCGGACGCGGTGGCCAGGGTCGCCCGGGCGGTGCTGCGGCTCGCGCGCAGCGGGACGGCGGTGTCGGTGCCCGGCGGGCCGGCCGCCGCGCTGGTGGCGGCCGGCGGCGACCCGTACGGGCAACTCGGTTTCGGTGAGGGGGAACTGCTGTGAGGGTCGGGCTGATCACCGGAGACCCGGGGCATCCGGTGCTGGCGGCGGCCGCCGGGCTGCTGGTGAGGCGGGGGCACGAGGTGGTGGCCGTGCCGCCCGCAGGTCCGGTGGCCGGGCCGGCCGACGTCTACCTGCTCAAGGCCCGCACGCCGCAGGCGCTGGCGCTGGCGGCGGAGCTGGAGCGGTGCGGGGCTCCGGTGGTCAACTCGGCGGCGGCCACCGAGCTCTGCCAGGACCGGGTGAGGATGGCCGACCTGGCGCGCGCCGCCGGGCTGCCCTTCGCGGACACGGCCGCCGCCGGGCCGCTGGGCGGACTCGCCGGTCCGGCCTACCCGTTCGTGGTCAAGAGCCGGCACAGCAGGCGGCACGACCTGGTCGCCAGGGTGGACGGGCCGGACCGGCTGCGCGAACTCGCCGGGCACTGGGCCGAGGAGCCGGTCGTCACCCAGCCGTTCGTCCCCGGGACCGGCTGGGACCAGAAGCTGTGGGTGGTCGACGGGCAGGTGTTCGCGGCCCGGCGGCGCTCCGAACTCGCCACCGGCACCGGGAAGTCGGGGCGGGCGGAGGACTGGGAGCCGCCGGCCGCGCGGGCCGCGCTCGCACTGCGCGTCGGCGAGGTGTTCGGGCTCGACGTGTACGGGGTCGACCTGCTCGACGGGCCCGCCGAGCCGGTCATCGTGGACGTCAACGCCTTCCCCGGGGTCCGCGGGCGGCCCGGCGCGCCGGAGGCGCTCGTGGCGCTGGCGCTGCGGGTCGGGGCGGAGCGGGGGCGGGGGCGGGGGCTCGTGGAGCCGGGCCTCGCGGGGTCCGGGCTCGCCGGGGGCGCTCGGTAGGGGCCGTCGGGCGGGGTTGCGGGTGCGCCGGGACGGCGGGCCCGGGGCAGGACGGGCGGGTCGGGGCCAGCCGGGGCGGGTCGGGGCGTCGGGTCCGCCGGGGTCGTTAGGCTGGCTGGCGCCCCGACCGGCCGGGGCGTACGGCGAGAGAAGACGGAACCTTGCTCCAGGACATCGAGCGCTACCTGGCCTGCCCGCACTGCGCGCAGGCCCTCACCCGGCACGACCGCAGCCTGCGCTGCCCGGCCGGGCACAGCTTCGACCTCGCCAAGCAGGGCTACGTCAGCCTCCTCGCCGGCGACGCCCACACCGGCACCGGGGACACCGCCGAGATGGTCGCCGCCCGCGCGGACTTCCTCGCCGCCGGGCACTACCGGCCGATCGCCGAGGCGCTGGCGGAGGGTGCCGCGGCCGTCTCCGGTGAGTCCCACGGCCTGGTCGTGGACCTCGGCGCCGGCACCGGCCACTACCTGGCGCACGTCCTGGACGCCCTGCCCGGAGCGGCCGGCGCCGCCCTCGACATCTCCAAGTACGCGCTGCGCCGCGCCGCCAGGGCACACCCCAGGATCGGTGCCGTGGTGTGCGACGCCTGGCGGCCACTGCCGCTGCGGGACGCCTCGGCCGAGCTGATGCTCAACGTCTTCGCCCCGCGCAACGGACCCGAGATCCGCCGGGTGCTGCGCCCCGGCGGCACCCTGCTGCTGGTCTCGCCGACCGCCCGCCACCTCCGCGAACTCGTCGTCGCACTGGGGCTGTTGTCGGTGGACGAGGAGAAGCAGCGGCGGATCGACGAGAAGCTCGGGCCGTACCTGGAACCCGTGGAGCGGCAGGAGGTCGAGTTCACCCTGCGGCTCGGCCCGCAGGACGTGCGCACCGTCGTCGGCATGGGGCCGAGTGCCTGGCACACCGACCCGGAGCGGCTCGGCGCGGCGCTCGCGGGGCTGCCCGAGCCGGTCGAGGTGACGGCCTCGGTGACGGTGGCCACGTACCGGCGCTGAGCGCCACGTTGGGATGAATCTGCCGCGCAGGCACGTTTCTGCCGGTCGGCCTGCGGCTAACGTCCGACGGGTGAACCGCGACGCCACCAGGACCGCAGAGCCGGCCCACCTCCGACCGGGCGCCCCGGGGCCGGGCCGACCGCCCGTGCCGCGCCCCACCGTCGAGGAGCTCCGGCTCACCTCGTTCAAGTCCTACCGGCGGGCGGTCCTGCCGCTCGCGCCCCTCACCGTGCTGCACGGGCCCGCCGGGGTCGGCAAGTCCAACGCCCTCGACGCGCTGGCCGTGCTGTCCCGGCTGGCCCTCGGCGAGGAGATCGCCGACTCGCTGGACGGGCTGCCCGAGCGAGCCGGCCCGCTCGCCGCCCCCGTCCGCGGCGGCCTGGACGGGTGCGTCCCGCACGGCCGGGACGCGATCATCCTCGGCTGCACCGTCCGCTCGCCGCACGGCCTGATCAGGCTCGACGTCGTGATCCGCACCGACGGTCCGGTCCGGATCGCCAGGGAGTCGCTCACCCTCGACGGCCGGACCCTGATGGACACCGGCGAGCAGGACGTCCGCCACCGGCGGGTCAACGTCTGCTGGCACAACGACACCCGCCAGGGCGACATCCGGGCACCGTTCCCCAGCGGCACGATGATCACCGCGCAGCTGCCGCTGCGGGTCGCGGGCTCGTCGGCCGGCGAATGCCTCGTCCTCGCCGCCACCGAGGACCTGCTCACCGCGCTGCGCGAGGTCTTCGCGCTGCACCCCGTCCCCGCGCTGATGCGCGGCTGGGCCAGGGCCGACCCGCAGGCCAGGCTGCGCAGCAACGCCGCCAACGTCTCCGCCGTCATCGCCCGGCTGAGCAACGAGTGCCCGCGCCGGTACGGGCAACTGCTGCGCGCCGTACAGTCCGCCGCGCCGCACCCGCTGCTCGGGCTCACCCTGGCCGAGCGCGAGAGCGGGGGAGTGCGGCGGGTCCTCGCCGTCTTCGACGAGGGCGTCCTCGGGCGCACCGGGGCCGACCAGGCCTCCGACGGCATGCTGCGCCACCTCGCCTTCGCCGCGGTGCTGCTGACCGGGGCCGGGGTGCTCGACCTCGACGTGGCCGCCGAGGTGCCCTGGGCGCACCGGCAGCTCACGGTGCTGGCCGAGGACCTGGGCGCCGGGCTCTCCGTCGAGCAGGCCGCCACGCTGCTGCGGCTGGCGCGGGACATGGCGGAGCGCAGCCAGCTGCGGGTGGTCGCGGCGCTGCAGGAGCCGGCGGCGGCGCGGGAGGCGCTGGGCGACGCGTCCGGAGGCGGGGTGGTGCTGGTCGAGTGCAGGCGGGACCCGGACTCGGGGTTCACCGTGCTGCGGCCGGAGACGGCGCGGGTGCCGGTCCAGTGCGGGCGCGGGGAGGGGGCGGGTGGGGTTCCCCCGACGGGGGAGGGCCCGGCCGGATCCGGGAGCGGCGGCGGGGTTCCCCCGACGGGCGGGGCTGCTCCGGTGAGTGGGGCTGCTCCGGAAGCCGGGGCTCCCGCGGAGGGCGGGGCTTCTCCGGACGACGGTGGGGTGGCAGGCCGCGATGCGGTAGACCTGGAGGGGTGAGCGAACGAATGACGGGGCCGGCGGAGCCCACCGTGGAGGCCTTGCGGCAGCGGTTGGCGGACTTCGCGGCGGCCCGGCGGTGGGAGCCCTTCCACACGCCGAAGAACCTGGCGGCGGCGTTGAGCGTGGAGGCGGGGGAACTGCTGGAGATCTTCCAGTGGCTGACGCCCGAGCAGGCGGCCGCGGTGATGTCCGACCCGGAGCGCGGGCACCGGGTGCGTGACGAGGTCGCGGATGTGCTGGCGTACCTGTTGCAGTTCTGTACGGCAGTCGGGGTGGATCCGCTGGAGGCCCTGGCGGCCAAGATCGAGCGGAACGAGCTGCGCTTCCCGGTGCCGGCGGACGCGGTCGGCGCCGACGAGGGCTCGGCGGGCACCGACGGGGGTGCGGTCGGCATCGACGAGGGCGTGGCCGGGGCTCCCGAAAGTGTGACCGACGTCAACTCGGATGTGGACGACCAACCCTTGTGAGGGACGGAAGTTATCCACAACCCCCGACTTTTCCACAGCTTCTGACAACGCGGATGCGCGTCCGCGCTCTTCCTCGCACGCTTTCGCCGTGACCAGCCGTCACCACTCGGACCGCCCCTCCCGGCGGTCCGGGTCGACGGCGACAGCGAGCGAGGGGAGCGGTGGCCATGGAGGCGCTGCGACTGATCAAGACGGCCCGGCACGCCCTGGCCGAGGCCAGGCACGTACCGGACGTGCTGGCCGAGGCGCGGCAGGCCGCGCTGCTCACCGAGGCGGTGGGCGCCAGGCTGGCGGAGTCGGAGGACGACGAGCTCACCGGGCTGGGGCAGCAGCTGTCCGAGGCGGGGGCGCACGCGGCGGTCTGCCTGGACCGCTCCGTCCTCCGGGCCGCCCTGGTGAGCGGTGGTCGGGCCGCGCGGCTCACCGACCTGGGGGACCTGGCGCCGGCCCTGGGGGCGCTGGACGGGCTGCTCCGGGAGGTCGGCGAGACTCTGGTGGTGCTGGCCTGCGGGGCTGACACCGAGAGCCTCTACTGGACCTGCATCGACGGTGTGGACGCGGTGTCCGAGTGCAAGGACCTGACCGGGCGGCTGCGCGAGGCGGCGGTCCGGGCCGGGGAGGCGGAGCCCGCGGCGCTCGGCGGGGCGGCGCGGGCGCGGGCGGGTGACGGGGCGCCGTTACTGGTGGTCCGGCTCGATCCGCCAGGCGGAGCCGGTCCGCCGGGCGGTGCGCCGACTGCCGGTGGCCCGCCCTTCGGCAGCGGCCCGCCGGACGGCGGTGGCCCGCCCGGGAAGGGCGGGCCGGCCGGTGGCGAACGGGTGGCGGGTTACCTGGGGCCCGGCACCTCCGAGGCTTCGGAGGTGTCCGTGCCGGCCGGATAGGCGGTGGGGCCGGCGCTCCCGGGGCCGGAACCCTGGAGTTCGGCAAGGTCCGCGGTGACGGAGGCGAGCAGTTCCTGCATCTGCTCCAGCAGGCTCTTGGGAGTGGCGGGTCCGGCCGAGGTGCCGTCGGCCGAGCCCGTCGGGCTGTTCGGGAACTGCGGCGTGGCAGATGGTTCGGACATGACAGGACCCCTTCGGATCGGTGGCGCGGTGCGGAGCGGCCGACGGTGGCTCGGGCCGCACGGCGGGAGGCGGCAATTGCCCGCCACCGGGGCACCCACCCTCGCCGTACACCCAACGAACCGTGCCGGAGGCCGTCACCCGGACACCACCCGATGCGGTCCAACTCGGCTGGTCGGTAAGCCTCCCGGGTGAGCCGGGGTTGCCGTCGCGGTACGGCCTCGGCTAGGCGCGGAGCGGGCCGGGGTGGTCGTCGGCGGCGTCGGGCGGTCGTCGGCGACGCGGGGCGTCGTCGGACATGCCGGGAACGGAGCCGGAGGGGAGGTGGAGATGGCGCCGGGGGAGAACCCACCCCTTGCCACTCTCAACATATAGCGCATGGGGGGCCTTGCGGCAAGGCCCCCGTGGTGGCGCACAATCGCAGGCCTCAGATCGGAGTTGATGCCATGAACCGCCCGACGACCAGCGCGTTCGACCTTCCCACCCGTCTCGCCGCCAAGGCCGACCCGGTGCTGATCGGCGAGGACGAGCGGCACTTCGCGGCGATCGCGGAGAGCCTGGAGCAGTCGATCGCCGAGCTGTCCGACCGCCTCGACGCGCTGCTCCGCGCCCCGGGCGGTCTGGGCCGGGAGGCGATGGACCGGGACATCGAGGTGCACAGGCTGACCGGTCGGCTGCGCGCCCTGCGGCGCTTCGGCCTGGACCTGTGCCTCGGGCGGGTCGTCCACGCGGACGACCCGGAGCCGGTGTACGTCGGGCGGCTCGGCCTCACCGACAGTGAGGGGCGTCGACTGCTGGTCGACTGGCGCTCGCCCGCGGCCGAGCCGTTCTTCGCGGCCACCCACGCCGACCCGATGAGCCTGGCCAGCCGGCGCAGGTACCGCTGGACCGGCGGCCGGATCGGCGACTACTGGGACGAGGTGTTCACCGCCGAGGCCCTGGAGGGGCACGCCGCGCTGGACGACCAGTCAGCGTTCATCGCCGGCCTGGGCGGCAACCGGTCCGCCCGGATGCGGGACGTGCTGGCCACCATCCAGGCCGACCAGGACGCCATCATCCGGGCGGGGTCCAGGGGTGCCCTGGTGGTCGACGGCGGCCCCGGCACCGGCAAGACCGTCGTCGCACTGCACCGCTCCGCGTACCTGCTCTACTCCGACCCCCGGCTCGGCCACCGGCGCGGCGGCGTGCTGTTCGTCGGCCCGCACCAGCCGTACCTGGCCTACGTCGCCGACGTGCTGCCCAGCCTCGGCGAGGAGGGGGTGCGCACCTGCACCGTGCGGGACCTCGTCGCCGAGGGGGCGAAGGCCGGGGTCGAGAGCGACCCGGAGGCGGCCCGGCTGAAGTCCTCCGCCGACATGGTGGGGGCCATCGAGAAGGCCGTCCGGTTCTACGAGGAGCCGCCCACGGAGGGCATGGAGGTCAGCACCCACTGGGCCGACCTGTGGGTGAGCGCCGAGGACTGGTCCGACGCGTTCGACGCGCCGGACCCGGGCACCCCGCACAACGAGGCCCGCGAGCAGATCTGGGAGGAACTGGCCACGATCCTGATGGACAGGCTGGACGAGGACGCGGAGGTCTCGCCCGAGCTGTTCCGCCGGTCGCTGCGGCAGGACCGGGAGCTGGCCGGGACGCTCAACCGCGCGTGGCCGCTGCTCGACCCCGCCGATCTGGTCGGCGACCTCTGGTCGGTGCCCGCCTACCTGCGGATGTGCGCGCCCTGGCTCGGACCGGAGGAGGTCCGCACGCTCCAGCGCAAGGACGCGCCGCACGCCTGGACGGTCTCCGACCTGCCGCTCCTGGACGCCGCCCGGCAGCGGCTCGGCGATCCGGAGGCGGAGCGGCGCCGCCGCCGGCGGGAGGCCGCGACGGCCGCCGAGCGCGCCCGCATGGCCGACGTCATCGGCGACCTGCTCCAGGCCGACGACGACGGCGAGGGCGCGGTGACGATGCTGCGCGGGAGCGACCTCCAGGACACCCTGGTCGACGAGACGGCGCTGCCCGTGGCCGACCCGGAGCCGCTCGCCGGGCCGTTCGCGCACATCGTGGTGGACGAGGCCCAGGAGCTGACCGACGCGGAGTGGCAGATGCTGCTGCTGCGCTGCCCGTCCCGCAGCTTCACCATCGTCGGGGACCGGGCGCAGGCCAGGCACGGCTTCACGGAGTCCTGGCCGGAGCGGCTGGAGCGGATCGGGCTCGACCGGGCCATGGTGGCCTCGCTGAGCATCAACTACCGGACACCGGAGGAGGTCATGGCCGAGGCCGAGCCGGCGATCCGGGCGGCGCTGCCGGACGCCAACGTCCCGACCTCCGTGCGCAGCAGTGGCATCCCGGTCACGCACGGGTCCGTGGCGGAGCTGGACGCCGTCCTGGACGGGTGGCTCGCCGAGCACGCCGAGGGGACCGCCTGCGTGATCGGCGCCCCCGGCTTCGCGGCGCGGCCGCGGGTCCGGTCGCTGACCCCGGAGCTGTCCAAGGGCCTTGAGTTCGACCTGGTCGTCCTGGTCGACCCTGAGGCGTTCGGCGGGGGCGTCGAGGGAGCGGTCGACCGATACGTCGCGATGACCAGGGCGACCCAGCGGCTGGTGGTCCTCAGGAGTTCGTGAGGACGGAAGGCGTGCGGAAGGAGAGCGCGGAGAGGGCGACCGGAGCGAGGCGCGGAAGGAGGGAGCGGAGGGGCTGGAACGCGCGTCGCCCGGTCGGGTGACGCGGGTGTCGGAGGACGGCGCCGGGAGGCCAGACTGGGGCGATGGACGAGGAGGAACCGCTGGCGTCGTGGGCGGCCAGACGGGAGCAACGGCTGCGGCCGGTAGGGCAGTTGAGGGCCGTACGGCTCACGGGCGGGCGGCAGCGCGGCGCCCACGTGGCGCCGGGTGAACCGAGGCTGATCGTACGCTGGGACGGGTACCAGTGGCTGCCGGAGACGGTGGCCGAGGACTACGCCGCCGCCCAGCGGATCCTGTACGGGACCGAGGGCGCGGGAGCGCGGTGGCCCGTGCGCCCGGCGCGGCGGCCGAGGAAGGCGCCGGGGCGCCACCGCAAGCCCTGAGGCTCCGCGGGCCCTGCGCCACAGCGGTCGGGTCCGGGTCGTGAACGGCGCCGACGGCCGCGACCCGGGCGAACGGGCTCGAGCCGGGCGGGCGGACGGAGCCGGGCGGACGGAGCCCCGCGAGCGCCCCCGCCCCCGCCCCGCGCCCCGCCCAGGCCCGGAGTGGCGAGCGGGGCCCGGCGCCGTTCGGCACCGGACCCCGCGACGGCCTCTGCCCGCAGGTCAGTTGTGGGCGTGCAGGTCGGCGTTCAGGCCGCCCCAGGAGCCGGAGCGGGCGATGACCTCGACCGCACCGCTCTGCGAGTTGCGGCGGAACAGCAGGTTGTCCTGGCCGGACAGCTCGACGGCCTTGGCCACCGTGCCGTCCGGGGTGGTGACCCGGGTGCCGGCGGTGACGTACAGGCCGGCCTCGACCACGCAGTCGCTGCCGAGCGAGATGCCGATGCCCGCGTTGGCGCCGAGCAGGCAGCGCTCGCCGACCGAGACGACCTGCTTGCCGCCGCCGGACAGGGTGCCCATGATCGAGGCGCCGCCGCCGATGTCGCTGTGGTCGCCGACGACGACGCCCGCGCTGATCCGGCCCTCGACCATGGAGGTGCCCAGCGTGCCGGCGTTGAAGTTGACGAAGCCCTCGTGCATCACGGTGGTGCCCACGGCCAGGTGGGCGCCGAGCCGGACGCGGTCGGCGTGGGCGATGCGCACACCGGTCGGGGCGACGTAGTCGGTCATCCGCGGGAACTTGTCGATCCCGTACACGGCCAGCTGGCCGCCCTGGGCGCGGACGGCGAGGCGGGCCTGCTCGACCTTGTCCACCGGGACGGGGCCGATGCTGGTCCACGCGACGTTGGCCAGCAGGCCGAAGACGCCGTCCAGGTTCTGGCCGTGCGGCCTGACCAGGCGGTGGCTGAGCAGGTGCAGGCGCAGGTACACGTCGTGGGTGTCGAGCGGCTTCTCGTCCAGCGAGGCGATGGTGGTGCGCACGGCGACCACCTCGACGCCGCGGCGCGCGTCGGCGCGCAGCGCCTCGGCCGCACCGGCGCCGAGCTCGGCCTCGGCCTGCTCGGCGGTCAGCCGGACGGTGCCGGCCGGGCCGGGCTCGGCGGTCAGCACGGGGGTGGGGAACCAGGTGTCGAGGACGGTGCCGTCGGCGGCGATGGTGGCCAGGCCGGCGGCCACGGCACCGTTCGCCGGGGAGGTGGATTCGGGCGAGGTGGATTCAGCAGTCACACCGTGCACGTTAACCAATGCGGGGCCCCGCTGCCGAACACGCCCACCGGACGGACACACCCGCCGGACGGGCCGGTCGGCGGGGCGCGGGGCGGGAAAACCCGGTGCTCACGGCCTCGGCACTGGGCAATACTTCAGCGGGTGTTCATGTCGATCTCCACCACCGGCAGCGCCGAGAGCCCGGCCACGGATCTCGGGTTCCTGCTGCACAAGCACCCCGGCAAGGTCCAGCGGTTCGCGACGTCGCACGGCGAGGCCCACGTCTTCTACCCCGAGGCGGAGGACGAGGTCTGCACGGCCGCGCTGCTGCTGGACGTGGACCCGGTCGCACTGGTCCGCAAGGGCCGGGGCGACGGCAGGGGACGCGGCGGCTCGCCCGACTTCGCGCTCGCCCAGTACGTCAACGACCGCCCGTACGCGGCCTCCTCGCTGCTCGCGGTGGCGCTGCGGACGGTGTTCCGGTCCGCGATGAAGGGCGACTGCCCGGCCCGCCCCGAGCTGCCCGGCCGGATCCGCCCGCTGCGGATCGAGCTGCCCGCCGTGCCCGCGAACGGCGCGGGGGAGGAGGGCGGTCCGGCCCTGGTGGCCCGGCTGTTCGAGCCGCTGGGCTGGCAGGTCGAGGCGACGGCGATCCCGCTGGACGAGGCGTTCCCCGAGTGGGGTGAGTCCCGCTACGTGCGGCTCGTGCTCGCCTCAGGGACGGTACGGCTCGCCGACGCGCTCCAGCAGCTGTACGTGCTGCTGCCGGTGCTGGACGGCGCCAAGCACTACTGGGTCGCCCCGGACGAGGTGGACAAGCTGCTCGCCGCCGGTCAGGGCTGGCTGGCCGCCCACCCGGAGCGCGCCCTGATCGCCCGCCGCTACCTGTCCCGGCGCTGGTCGCTGGCCCGGGCCGCGATGGAGCGCCTGGAGCTGGCCCGGCTGGCGGAGGCGGACGACCGCGAGGTCGAGGAGATCGACAACGCGGTGGACGACCGGCCCGAGAAGGAGCCCGGCACCGAGGAGTCCGGCAGCGAGGAGTCCGGCAGCGAGGAGCCCGGCACGGCGCGCCCCGGTGAGCCCGGCGCCGCGAGCAGCGGTGACGGAACCGGCCGGGCACCGGAGCGGCCCCGCGGGCCCTCGCTCGCCGAGCGGCGCCGCACCGCGATCCTCGCCGCACTGCGCGAGACCGGTGCCGCCCGGGTCGCCGATCTCGGCTGCGGTCAGGGCGAGTTGATCGGCGAGCTGCTCAAGGACGCCCGGTTCACCGCGATCCTCGGGGTGGACGTCTCCGTGAGGGCGCTGCGGGTGGCGAGTCGTAAGCTGGGCCTGGAACGGCTGCCGGAGCGTCAGGCGGCCCGGGTGGCGCTGGTCCAGGGAGCGCTCACCTACACCGATGCCAGGCTGAAGGGCTTCGACGCGGCTGTGCTGTGCGAGGTGATCGAGCATCTGGACCTTCCGCGGCTGCCCGCGCTGGAGTACGTGGTGTTCGGCGCCGCCCGCCCGAGGGCGGTCGTGGTCACCACGCCGAACGCCGAGTACAACGTCCGCTGGGAGAGCCTGCCTGCGGGCGCCGTCCGGCACGCCGACCACCGCTTCGAGTGGTCCCGGGCCGAGTTCCGTGCCTGGGCCGGGAAGGTCGCCGCCGCGTACGGCTACGCCGTCGAGCTGCGCCCGGTCGGCCCGGAGGACGCGGAGGCCGGCGCCCCGACCCAGCTGGCCCTGTTCACCACGACCGCACCCACCACGACCGCACCCACCACGACCGAGACGACCGAGACGGCGACCACACCCGCGACGGCGACCACACCCGCGACGCCCGAAGGAGGCGAGCCCCGATGACCGACGACGCGACCGAGAGCGCGGCACCCGACGACAGCCAGGACCAGGCACGGACCGAGTGCCCCACCGCGCCCCGCCGCCTCCCCGTCACCGACGTCTCCCTCGTCGTCCTGATCGGCACCAGCGGCGCGGGCAAGTCCACCTTCGCCCGCCGCCACTTCCTGCCCACCCAGGTGGTCTCCTCCGACTTCTGCCGCGGCCTGGTCGCCGACGACGAGAACGACCAGTCCGCCTCCGCCGCGGCCTTCGAGGTCCTGCACCACATCGTCGGCAAGCGGCTGGCGGCCGGCCGGCTGACCGTCGTGGACGCCACCAACGTCCAGCCAGAGGCCCGCCGGCAGCTGGTCGCGATCGCCCGCGAGCACGACGTGCTGCCGATCGCGATCGTCCTGGACGTCCCGCCGGGGGTGTGCGCCGAGCGCAACCGCTCCCGCCCGGACCGGCAGCTGCCGGCCCACGTGGTCCCCCGGCAGAACCGCGAGCTGCGCCACTCCCTCCGGGGCCTGGAGCGCGAGGGCTTCCGCAAGGTGCACGTCCTGCGCGGCGAGGCCGAGGTGGCGGCCGCGGAGATCGAGCTGGAGAAGCGGTACAACGACCTGCGCCACCTCACCGGCCCGTTCGACATCGTCGGCGACATCCACGGCTGCCGCTCCGAGCTGGAGACCCTGCTGACCCGGCTCGGCTACACACTGGCCAGGGACGCCGAGGGCCGCCCGGTGGACGCCGCGCACCCCGCGGGCCGCACCGCCGTCTTCGTCGGCGACCTGGTCGACCGGGGCCCCGACACCCCGGGCGTGCTGCGCCTGGTGATGGGCATGGTGGCGGCCGGTCACGCGCTCTGCGTGCCGGGCAACCACGAGAACAAGCTCGGCCGGGCGATGGACGGCAAGAAGGTCACCGTCGCCTACGGCCTCCAGGAGTCGCTGGACCAGCTGGCCGGGGAGAGCGAGGAGTTCCGGGCCGAGGTCCGGGCGTTCATGCGAGGCCTGGTCAGCCACTACCTGCTGGACGGCGGCGCCCTGGTGGTCTGCCACGCCGGGCTGCCGGAGAGGTACCACGGCCGCAACTCGGGCCGGGTCCGCTCGCACGCGCTGTACGGGGAGACCACCGGCGAGACCGACGAGTACGGCCTGCCGGTGCGCTACCCGTGGGCGGAGGAGTACCGGGGCCGGGCGCTGGTGGTCTACGGCCACACCCCGGTGCCGACCGCGAGCTTCGTCAACAACACCGTCTGCCTGGACACCGGCTGCGTCTTCGGCGGCAGCCTGACCGCGCTGCGCTACCCGGAGCGCGAGCTGGTGGGCGTCGAGGCCGAGCGCGAGTGGTACGCCCCGGCACGCCCGCTGATCACGGACGCGCCCGGCGCCCGGGAGGGCCGGCCGCTGGACCTCACCGACGTGGCGGGGCGCCGGATCGTCGAGACCCGTCTGCACGGGCGGGTCGCCGTCCGGGAGGAGAACGCGGCGGCGGCGCTGGAGGTGATGAGCCGCTTCGCGCTGGATCCGCGGCTGCTCGCCTACCTGCCGCCGACCATGGCGCCGAGCGCCACCTCCCGCCGGGACGGCTACCTGGAGCACCCGGAGGAGGCGTTCCTCGGCTACCGCGCGGACGGTGTGCGGCACCTGGTCTGCGAGGAGAAGCACATGGGCTCGCGCGCGGTGCTGCTGGTCGCCAGGGACGGGGCCGCGCTGGAGCGCCGCTTCGGCGTGGCCGGGCCCGGCGCGATCTGGACCCGTACCGGCCGGGCCTTCCTCGCCGACGAGGAGCTGACCGGCGCGGTGCTGGAGCGGGTCCGGGCGGCCGCCGAGCGAGCCGGGCTGTTCGAGGAGCTGGCCACCGACTGGCTGCTGCTGGACGCCGAGCTGATGCCGTGGTCGCTGAAGGCGGTGGAACTGCTGCGCCGCCAGTACGCGGCGGTCGGTGCGGCGGCGGGCGCCGCCCTGCCGGAGGTGCTGTCCGCGCTGGAGCGGGCGGCCGGGCGAGGCCTGGACCTGGCCCACCTGACCGCCCGCCAGCGGCAGCGGGCGGTCGACGCGCGGGCGTTCACCGAGGCGTACCGGCGCTACTGCTGGCCGACCGAGGGCCTGTCGGGCATCCGGCTCGCGCCGTTCCAGCTGCTGGCGGCCGAGGGGGCGAACCTCGCGGTGCGCCCGCACGACGAGCACCTGGACCTGATCGACCGCCTGGTGGCCGCCGACACCAACGCCGCCGACGACACCGCCGACACCAACGACACCGACGCCGCCGATCGGAAGGAGCCGGTGCTGCACCGCACCCGCCGGATCCTGGTGGACACCGAGGACGAGGCCTCGACGGCCGCCGCCACCGCCTGGTGGGAGGAGCTGACGGGCGAGGGCGGCGAGGGCATGGTGGTCAAGCCGCTGGCCTCGCTGGTGCGGACCGCGCGCGGCGAGGGCCGCCCGGGCGGCCTGGTGCAGCCCGGGGTGAAGGTGCGCGGCCGGGAGTACCTGCGGATCATCTACGGCCCGGACTACACCGAGCACCTCGACCGGCTGCGGCTGCGGGCGCTGGGCCACAAGCGCTCGCTGGCGCTGCGCGAGTACGCGCTGGGCCTGGAGGCGCTGGACCGGCTGGCGGCGGGGGAGCCGCTGTGGCGAGTGCACGAGCCGGTGTTCGCGGTGCTCGCGCTGGAGTCGGAGCCGGTCGATCCGCGGCTGTAGCGGTGGCGCCGGGTGACGGGAGTCCCCCGCGGACTCCCCTCACCCGCCCCGTCTCTGTATAGAAATTCCGAGTATCGTATAGACTTGCCGCTCCCTTCCCCCGTCCCGTCACCACAGGAGCCCGGCATGGCCTTCAACCTCCGGAACAGGCACTTCCTCAAGGAGCTCGACTTCACGCCCCAGGAGTTCCGCTTCCTGGTGGACCTCGCCGCCGGGCTCAAGGCGGCGAAGTACGCGGGCACCGAGCAGCCCCGGCTGCGTGGCAAGAACATCGCGCTGATCTTCGAGAAGACCTCCACCCGCACCCGCTGCGCCTTCGAGGTGGCCGCCCACGACCAGGGTGCCACCACCACCTACCTGGACCCCGCGGCCTCGCAGATCGGCCACAAGGAGTCCATCAAGGACACCGCCCGGGTGCTCGGCCGGATGTTCGACGGCATCGAGTACCGCGGCCACGGCCAGGAGGTGGTCGAGGAGCTCGCGGAGTACTCCGGCGTCCCGGTCTGGAACGGCCTGACCGACGAGTGGCACCCCACCCAGATGCTGGCCGACGTGCTCACCGTCACCGAGCACACCGCCAAGCCGCTCGCCGACGTCACCCTCGCCTACCTCGGCGACGCCCGCTCCAACATGGGCAACTCGCTGCTGGTCACCGGCGCCCTGCTCGGCATGGACATCCGGATCGTCGCCCCGCGCGAGCTCTGGCCGGCCGAGGAGGTGCGGAAGTCGGCGCAGGACCTGGCCGCGACGACCGGTGCCCGGATCACCCTCACCGAGGACGTGGCCGAGGGCGTGGCCGGTGCCGACTTCCTCTACACCGACGTCTGGGTCTCGATGGGCGAGCCCAAGGAGGTCTGGGCCGAGCGGATCGAGCTGCTCAAGCCGTACCAGGTCTCCATGGACACCGTCCGGGCCACCGGCAACCCGGCCGTGAAGTTCCTGCACTGCCTGCCCGCCTTCCACGACCTCGGCACGGTGCTCGGGCGGCAGATGCACGAGGCGACCGGCATGACCGAGCTGGAGTGCACCGACGAGCTGTTCGAGTCGGCGCACTCCATCGTGTTCGACCAGGCCGAGAACCGGCTGCACACCATCAAGGCGGTCCTGGTCGCGACCCTCGGCTCCTGACCGGGTCCGCCGACTTCGGACGCCTCCCCGGGGCTCCGGCCTCAGTCGTCCAGCTTGACGCAGGCCACCCGGTCGCCCGCCGCGTGCGGGCCGGCCGGGGTGCCCGCGTGCAGCACCAGCGAGCGCGCCTCGCCCGGCCGCGGCTGCCAGCCCACCACGGCGGTGGCGGTGCCCCCGCCCTGCTCGTCGGTGCGCAGCACCAGGCGCAGCTCGTTGCGCTCGTTGGCGTACGCCGGGTCGGTGGACGGCTGCACCGGGTCGGCCGCGTCCTGGTAGTGCGGCCCCGAGGAGGCCGGGTCGGCCCCGCAGCTGCCGGTGTGCAGGTGCACCGGGAACTCGTGGCCGGGGGCGAGTCCGGAGGCCCGCAGGGTGAGCACGGTCCGCCCGGGCACCGAGCGGTCGGTGACGATCGTGGCGTGCGAGCCGTACGGCACCAGGTCGGTCGCGTAGCTGACGGCGGCCGGCGGGACGAAGGCGGTGGCGGGGTCGAAGTCGGCCTCGACGACGGAGACCGGCGAGGCGGCGGGGGCGAGCAGGGCCAGCGGCAGCAGGGCGGCGGCGAGCGGAGCGGGCATCGGGGCGGGCCTTCCACGGGCGGGCGACGGTCGCCCTGCTAACGCGGCCGGAGCCCCGAGGACACCCCGGTCGGTCGCCCGTGCCGGGCCGCCGGCCGGTACCGTCCCCCTCGCCGACCGGCGGTTCCGGTGGTGAGCTTGTGGTGGTGGCGCTGCCGATGGCGACGGTGGTCGTGGCCGGTGCGGTCCGGCCGATCGGGCCGGAGCGCAGGCGGTGCGGCCCGGCCGACCGGTGCGGCACGGCATGCACTATGGTTTATCTCGACATCGAGATAACTGCCCCTTACGATATATCTCGACATCAAGATACCTGCCGAGAGGCGCTCGCCGGCGATGCGGGCAAGGCAAGCCTAAGTAAGGCTGACCTTACCACCGCGTGACGGCCGGATACCGCGCGAAGCACCCAGAAGGAGTCAGTCGTGTCCGCGAACAGCTTCGACGCCCGCAGCCCGCTGCAGGTGGGCGACGAGTCGTACGAGATCTTCAAGCTCTCCGCCGTCGAGGGTTCCGAGCGGCTGCCGTACAGCCTCAAGGTGCTGCTGGAGAACCTGCTCCGCACGGAGGACGGCGCGAACATCACCGCCGACCACATCCGCGCCCTCGGCAACTGGGACGCCGACGCCCAGCCGAGCCAGGAGATCCAGTTCACCCCGGCCCGTGTGATCATGCAGGACTTCACCGGCGTGCCGTGCGTGGTCGACCTCGCCACCATGCGCGAGGCCGTCAAGGAGCTCGGCGGCGACCCGGCCAAGATCAACCCGCTGGCCCCGGCCGAGCTGGTCATCGACCACTCGGTCATCGCCGACAAGTTCGGCACCAAGGACGCGTTCACCCAGAACGTCGAGATCGAGTACGGCCGCAACAAGGAGCGCTACCAGTTCCTGCGCTGGGGCCAGACCGCTTTCGACGAGTTCAAGGTCGTCCCGCCGGGCACCGGCATCGTCCACCAGGTGAACATCGAGCACCTGGCCCGCACCGTCATGGTCCGCGGCGGCCAGGCCTACCCCGACACCTGCGTCGGCACCGACTCGCACACCACCATGGTCAACGGCCTGGGCGTGCTGGGCTGGGGCGTCGGCGGCATCGAGGCCGAGGCCGCGATGCTCGGCCAGCCGGTCTCCATGCTGATCCCGCGCGTCGTCGGCTTCAAGCTGACCGGCGAGCTGCCGGCCGGCACCACCGCCACCGACCTGGTGCTCACCATCACCGAGATGCTGCGCAAGCACGGTGTGGTCGGCAAGTTCGTCGAGTTCTACGGCGACGGCATCGGCTCCATCCCGCTGGCCAACCGCGCCACCATCGGCAACATGTCGCCGGAGTTCGGCTCGACCTGCGCGATCTTCCCGATCGACACCGAGACCATCAACTACCTGCGCCTGACCGGCCGTGACGAGCAGCAGCTCGCCCTCGTCGAGGCCTACGCCAAGGAGCAGGGCCTCTGGCACGACCCGTCGCACGAGCCGGTCTACTCCGAGTACCTGGAGCTGGACGTCTCCACCGTCGTCCCGTCGATCTCCGGCCCGAAGCGCCCGCAGGACCGCGTCGTCCTGGCCGAGGCCGCCCAGCGGTTCGCCGAGGCGCTGCCGACCTACTCCGCCGAGGCCTCGAAGCCGACCGCCGTCACCGCCCCCGACGGCTCGGCCTACGAGATCGACAACGGCGCGGTCGTGATCGCCTCGATCACCTCCTGCACCAACACCTCCAACCCCTCCGTCATGCTGGGCGCCGCCCTGCTGGCGAAGAAGGCCGTGGAGAAGGGCCTGCACGTCAAGCCCTGGGTCAAGACCACCCTGGCGCCCGGCTCCAAGGTCGTCATGGACTACTACGAGAAGGCCGGCCTGCTCCCGTACATGGAGAAGCTGGGCTTCAACCTGGTCGGCTACGGCTGCGTCACCTGCATCGGCAACTCGGGCCCGCTGCCCGAGGAGGTCTCGGCCGCCGTCAACGAGGCCGACCTCGCGGTCGTCTCGGTGCTCTCCGGCAACCGCAACTTCGAGGGCCGGATCAACCCCGACGTCAAGATGAACTACCTGGCCTCCCCGCCGCTGGTGGTCGCCTACGCCCTCGCCGGCAACATGAACATCGACATCACCCGGGACGCCCTGGGCCAGGACGCCGACGGCAACGACGTCTTCCTCGCCGACATCTGGCCCTCGGAGCAGGAGGTCGCCGACACCGTCGCCGGCTCCATCGACGAGGCCATGTTCGACAAGGGCTACCAGGACGTCTTCGCCGGTGACCACCGCTGGCAGTCGCTCCCGGTCCCGACCGGCAACACCTTCGAGTGGGACGCCGAGTCCACCTACGTCCGCAAGCCCCCGTACTTCGAGGGCATGGCCAAGACCCCGAGCCCGGTGACCGACATCGCCGGCGCCCGCGTCCTGGCCAAGCTGGGCGACTCGGTCACCACCGACCACATCTCCCCGGCCGGCAACATCAAGCCGGGCACCCCGGCGGCGCAGTACCTGACCGCCAACGGTGTCGAGAAGCGCGACTTCAACTCCTACGGTTCCCGTCGTGGCAACCACGAGGTGATGATCCGCGGCACCTTCGCCAACATCCGCCTGCGCAACCAGATCGCGCCGGGCACCGAGGGCGGCTACACCCGCGACTTCACCCAGGCGGACGCGCCGGTGTCGTTCATCTACGACGCCTCGCAGAACTACCAGGCCGCCGGCACCCCGCTGGTCGTCCTGGCCGGCAAGGAGTACGGCTCCGGCTCGTCCCGCGACTGGGCCGCCAAGGGCACCGCGCTGCTGGGCGTCAAGGCCGTCATCGCCGAGTCCTACGAGCGCATCCACCGCTCGAACCTGATCGGCATGGGCGTCCTGCCGCTCCAGTTCCCGGAGGGCGAGAACGCCGACTCCCTCGGCCTGACCGGCGAGGAGACCTTCTCCTTCACCGGCGTGACCGAGCTCAACGAGGGTCGCACCCCGAAGACCGTCAAGGTCAAGGCGGTCGGCGCGGACGGCACCGCCAAGGAGTTCGACGCGGTCGTCCGCATCGACACCCCCGGTGAGGCGGACTACTACCGCAACGGCGGCATCCTGCAGTACGTGCTGCGTTCGCTGATCGGCTGACCGGACACGATGGCAGAACCGGCGCATAGCGCCTGAAGGGGCCGGACCGCACCATGCGGTCCGGCCCTTTTTGCATGCTGCGCCGGTTGCGGTCGCCCTCTTGTGCGGTGAACGGCGGATGGACTAAACCTCTGTGCAATCTGGTCCAGACCATTTGACGCCGCTTCAGAGAACAGGTCCGGTATGCCCACTCGCGCCTCAGCCCTGCTCGCCGCCGCCACCGCAGCCGCGCTGCTCGCCGCCCCCGCCACCGCCGTCGCCGACGACGGGAGGCACGGCCCGAAGCTGAAGGGCCAGCGGGTCGGCTACTTCACCCAGTGGGGCGCCGACAGCTCCGCCAAGCGGGTCCAGGAGTCCGGCCAGGCGGCCAAGCTCACCGTCATCAACTACGCCTTCGGCAACGTCTCCGCCGAGGGCACCTGCTTCGAGAGCAACGAGGCGGGCCAGAGCGACGCCCGCAACGACTACCAGCGCTCCTTCTCCGCCGCCGAGTCGGTGGACGGCGTGGCCGACGCCCCGGGCCAGCAGCTGAAGGGCCACTTCAACCAGCTGCGCAAGCTCAAGGCGAAGAACCCCCAGCTGCGCACGGTCATCTCGCTGGGCGGCTGGTCCTGGTCCAAGTACTTCTCCGACGCGGCCGCCACCGACGAGGCCCGCAAGAAGTTCGTCTCCTCCTGCATCGACCTCTACGTCAAGGGCGACGTGCCGGTCCTGGCCGACTCCCCGGAGGGCGGCAAGGGCGCGGCCGCCGGCGTCTTCGACGGCATCGACATCGACTGGGAGTACCCGGGCGGCGGCGGGGACGAGGGCAACGTGGTGCGCCCCGAGGACGGCCGCAACTTCACCCTGCTGATGCAGGAGTTCCGCGACCAGCTGGACGCGCTGAGCGGCAAGAATGGCAAGAAGTACCTGCTGACCGCCGCCGTCGCCGCCAACGAGAACGTCGCCGACCGGCTCGAACTGCCCGAGCTGAGCGAGTCGGTGGACTGGCTGAACGTGATGACCTACGACCTGCACGGCCCGTGGGAGGGCAAGGGCCCGGCCAACCACCAGGCCCCGCTGTACTCCGACCCGTACGACCCGGACCCGCGCCAGCGCAGCGCCGACAAGGCCGTCAACCACTACCAGGAGCGCGGCCTGCCCTCCGAGCAGCTCGTCCTCGGAGCCCCGCTGTACGGCCACGGCTGGACGGGCGTCGCCCCCGGCAAGCGCGGCGGCCTGTTCCAGAGCGCCACCGCCTCCGCGCCCGACCACTCGTACCAGGAGATCAACGCGCTGCCGGGCAAGGTCTACCTGGACCGCGACCACGGCGCTTCCTGGAAGTACGACGGCACCACCTTCTACAGCTACGACACCGCCGAGGTGCTCACCCAGAAGGCGCAGTACACGCGCTGGAACGACCTGGCCGGCGTGATGGTCTGGTCGCTGGACGGCGACGACGCCCAGGGCAGCGCGATCGCCGCGCTGGACCGCGGCCTGCGCCGCGGCTGACCGACCCGCACCACCTGACGCAGGGCCCGCCACGGACGTACTGTGGCGGGCCCGTCGCGTTGCCGGCGGGGTTCCCCGCCCGGGCCGCCCCGGGTGGCCGCCGGTTCACCCCCGCCGCCGCCGGGCCCGTCCCACCACCGTCAAGGAGCAGTGATGTTCGACCTCATCGTCATCGTCAGGGTCACCGAGCCGGACGGCGTCCCGGTGGTCGCCGACGCCCTGGCCCGGATGCGGCCGCTGTGCCTCGCCGAGGACGGCTGCGTCGGCTGGGAGGCGTACCACTCGCAGGACGACCCGGCCCGCTTCGTCCTGGTGGAGCGCTGGGCGACCAGGGAGGCCTGGGAGGCGCACGGTGACGGCGAGGCGATCCGGAAGGTCTACGTCCCGGACGTCCTGCCGCGGGTCGAGCGCGAGGTGCACCCCAGCCGCCCGGTCTCCGTGGAGGCCTGAGCACACGGCGAACGGCCGTGGGCGGGGGCCCACGGCCGTTCGCGGCGTACGGTCCGTCAGACCCGGTCGCAGGCCTGCGCCCGCAGCGCCCGGGCCAGGTCGTCCCGGCGCTCCAGCACCAGGCGGCGCAGCGCCGGAGCGGCCTGCGGGTGGCCGGACAGCCAGGCGTCGGCCTCGGCCAGGGTCTGCCCGTCGGTCTGGGCGATCGGGAAGAAGCCGCCGACGATCCGCATCGCGATCTCGATGCTCCGGTCGGCCCAGACCCGCTCCAGCAGCTTGAAGTACGGCGCCGCGTAGAGGGAGGTCAGGTCGCGCTGGGAGGGGATCGAGAAGCCCCCGGTGTTGGCCTCGACGAGGGCGCTCGGCAGCTCGTCCGAGTCGATCACGGCCGACCAGGCGGCGGCCTTGGCCTCCGCGGTGGGCCGGGCGGCCAGGCACTGGGTGTGGTGCCGCTTGCCGCTCGCGGTGTTGTCGGCGGCCAGCTCGTCGGCGAGCTCCTCGTCGGCGGCCTGGCCGGCCGCGGCCAGGGCCAGCCAGAGCGACCAGCGCAGGTCCTGGTCGACGTCCAGGCCGTCGATCCTGGCGCTGCCGGACAGCAGGCCGCGGACCAGGCCGAGGTGCTCGGCGCCGCCCGCGGTCTGGGCGAGGAACCGGGCCCAGGCCAGCTGGTGGTCGCTGCCGGGGACGGCCTCGCGCAGCTCGCGCAGGGCGCCGTCGGCGAGCAGCCGGCCGCCCTCGCCGCGCCAGGCCGGGTCGGCGTACAGGTCGACGGCGGTCTTGGACTGGGCGTGCAGCGACTGGAGCACGCCGATGTTGCCCTCCCGGCCGCCGAAGCGCAGCACCAGGGCGACGTAGTCGCGGGCCGGCATCAGGCCGTCCCGGGTGAGGTTCCAGACCGCGGACCAGGCGAGGGCGCGCGTCAGGTCGTCGTGGATGTCGCCGAGGCCGGTGCGCAGGGTCTCCAGCGACTCCTCGTCGAAGCGGATCTTGCAGTAGGTCAGGTCGTCGTCGTTGAGCAGCACCAGCGCCGGGCGGGGGAGGCCGGTGGCCTCGGTGACCACGGTCCTGGCGCCGGTGACGTCCAGTTCGATCCGGCGGGTGCGCGCCAGGGCGCCGTCGGTGTCCCGGTCGTACAGGCCGACCGCGATCCGGTGCGGGCGCAGCACGCCACCCGACGGAGTCGCGGGATCGTCCGCGGCGTCCTGGAGCACGGCCAGCTCGGTGATCCGGCCCTCGGCGTCGGTGGTGACCTGCGGGGTGAGCGCGTTGACCCCGGAGGTCTCCAGCCAGGCGGCGGACCAGGCCTTGAGGTCGCGGCCGCTGGTCTCCTCCAGCACCTCCAGCAGGTCGCCGAGTTCGGTGTTCCCGAAGGCGTGGCGCTTGAAGTAGCGGCGGGCGCCCTCGAAGAAGGCCTCCGAACCGACGTACGCCACCAGCTGCTTGAGGACCGAGGCGCCCTTGGCGTAGGTGATGCCGTCGAAGTTGAGCTTGGCGTCCTCCAGGTCCCGGATGTCCGCGGTGATCGGGTGGGTGGTGGGGAACTGGTCCTGTCGGTACGCCCAGGCCTTGCGCTGGTTGGCGAAGGTGACCCAGGCCGAGGAGTAGCGGGTGCGGGCGCCGATCAGGCCGTAGGAGCCCATGAAGTCGGCGAAGGACTCCTTCAGCCACAGGTCGTCCCACCAGCGCATGGTGACCAGGTCGCCGAACCACATGTGCGCCATCTCGTGCAGGATGACGTTGGCCCGGCCCTCGTACGCGGCGTCGGTGACCTTCGAGCGGAAGACGAACTCCTCGCGGAAGGTGACGCAGCCGGGGTTCTCCATCGCGCCGATGTTGTACTCGGGGACGAAGGCCTGGTCGTACTTGCCGAAGGGGTACGGGTAGTCGAACGCCTCGTGGAAGAAGTCGAGTCCGAGCTTGGTGACGCCGAGGATCTCGTCCGCGTCGAAGTACGGGGCCAGCGACTTGCGGCACATCGCGGAGAGCGGGATCTCCAGCGTGCTGCCGTCGGCCAGCTCGCGGCTGTAGTGGTCGCGGACGACGTGGTACGGGCCGGCGACGACGGCGGTGAGGTAGGTGGAGATCGGCCTGGTCGGCGCGAACTCCCAGGTGCGGCTGCCCGCGGCGTCCTGCCCGGCGCTGTCCTGCCCGGCGGCGTCCTGCCCGGTGACGCTCTCGTGCGGGGCGTTGGACCGGACGTCCCAGTCGGCCGGGGCGGTCACGGTGAAGGTGAACGGGGCCTTCAGGTCGGGCTGCTCGAAGTTCGCGAACACCCGCCGGGCGTCGGCCGGCTCGTAGTGGGTGTAGAGGTAGGTCTCGCCGTCCACCGGGTCGACGAAGCGGTGCAGGCCCTCGCCGGTGCGGCTGTAGGCGCAGTCCGCCTCGACGGTCAGCACGTTCTCGGCGGCCAGGCCGTCGACGTGCACCCGGGCGCCGTCGTAGGCGGTGGCCGGGTCGAGGGCGCGGCCGTTGAGGGTGACCGCGCGGACGGCGGGGGCGAGCAGGTCGAGGAAGGTGCCCGCACCGGGCTGGGAGCAGCGGAAGGTGACGGTGGTGGTGGAACGGAAGGTGGCGGCCGTCCGGTCCGGGGCCGAGGTCACGTCCAGCCGGACCCGGTAGCCGTCCACAGCCAGGATGCTGGCGCGCTGCTGGGCCTCGTCGCGGCTTAGGTTCTTGCCCGGCACGGCGGTACTCCTTTGTCCGGCTCGCACGGTGGTGCGCTGGGTGGTGGTGCTGCGGTCTCGGCGCGGGGGTGTGCTCCGCGCGCGCGGAGCCATCCTTTCACGCCCCGCGCCGTCAGTACCATTGCACAGATCGCCGCGTCATCAGCGGAATCAGCGGCCCCGGGCGGGCGTTGGCGTTCCGGGACGGAACACCTTCCTGCCTCGGATCACCTCATGAAGGACGACACCCAGTGACTGCCGCTGAGCGCAAGACCGCCGACTTCTGGTTCGACCCGGCCTGCCCCTGGGCGTGGATGACCTCCCGCTGGCTGATCGAGGTCCAGCGACTGCGTCCGGTGGACGTGCGCTGGCACGTGATGAGCCTGTCGGTGCTCAACGAGCACCGGGACCTGCCGGAGAGCTACCGGGAGCTGCTGGACAACGCCTGGGCCGCGGTGCGGGTCTGCACCGCCGCCGCCGAGCGGCACGGGCCCGAGGTGCTCGGCCGGCTCTACACCGAGCTGGGCCTGCGCTTCCACAACCAGGGCCTGCCGCAGAACCGCGAGACCATCGAGGCCGCCCTGGTGGCCGCGGGCCTGCCCGTCGAGCTGGCCGACGCGGCCGGCACGGACGCGTACGACGAGGCCCTGCGCGCCTCGCACCAGGAGGGCATCACCCTGGTCGGCGAGGACGTCGGCACCCCGGTGATCGCGGTCGAGGGCGCGGACGGCGAGCGGGTCGCGTTCTTCGGCCCGGTGGTCACCCCGGCCCCGAAGGGCGAGGCCGCGGCCCGCCTGTGGGACGGCACCCTGCTGGTGGCCTCCACCCCGGGCTTCTACGAGATCAAGCGCACCCGCACGGCCGGCCCGTCCTTCGAGTAGCCCCGGAAGCGGCCCCCCGGAAGCGGCCCCGCGGACGCGGCAGGGCCCGGCACCCTCAGGTGCCGGGCCCTCACCCTGCCGTGCGTCCGGACGGTCAGCGCGGCGCGGCGTCCCGGCGCTGCTTGAGCAGCCCGGCGGCGGTGAGCAGCGCGACCAGCACGCCGGCCGCGTACAGCTGCTGGCGGTTGCCCTCGGTGGTGGTCATCAGGGCCAGGATGCCCGCCACGGCGGCCATCGCGATCCAGGTCAGGTACGGGTAGCCCCACATCTTCACGGTGAGCAGCTCGGGCTCCTCGTGCTCCAGCCGGCGGCGCATCCGCAGCTGGACCACGCAGATGAACAGCCAGACCACCAGGATCGCCACGCCGGTGGTGTTCATCAGCCAGGTGAACACCGTCTCCGGCCAGAACTTCGCGGCCAGCACGGCGCCGAAGCCGAACAGGCAGGAGGCCAGCACGGCCCTGCGCGGCACCCCGCCGCTGACCTTGGCCAGCGCCCTGGGGCCCTGGCCGCGGCCGACCAGCGAGTACGCCATCCGGGAGGCGCCGTAGATGTTGGCGTTCATCGCGGACAGCAGCGCGACCAGCACCACCACCTGCATGATCGTCCCGGCGCCGGCCACCCCGAGGTGGCGCAGCACGGTGACGTACGGGCCGTCGGCGACGACCGCCGGGTCCTTCCAGGAGACCAGGGTGACGACCAGGGCCATCGAGCCGATGTAGAAGATCGCGATCCGCCACACCGCGGTGCGCACGGCGTTGGCGACGTTCTTCTTGGGGTCGTCGGACTCGGCGGCGGCGATGGTCACGGTCTCCAGACCGCCGTACGCGAAGACCGAGGCGAGCAGGCCGACGATCAGCCCGCTGACGCCGGTGGGCAGGAAGCCGCCGTGGCCGGTCAGGTTCTCGGTGCCGGGGGCGCCGGGGCCGATCACGCCGGCGATGCCGAGCCCGCCGAGGACCAGGAAGGCGATGATCGCGGCGATCTTGATCGCGGCGAACCAGAACTCGAACTCGCCGAAGTTCTTCACCGCGGTGAGGTTGCTGACGCAGAAGAAGACCATGAAGAGGCCGACCCAGACCCAGGCGGAGACGCCGGGCACCCAGCCGTTGACGATCTTCCCGGCGGCGGTGGCCTCGGCGGCGACGCCGCAGCAGAGCATCACCCAGTACATCCAGCCGGCCGTGATCCCGGCCCAGGGGCCGATCTCCTTCTCGGCGTGCACCGAGAACGAGCCGGAGGCGGGGCGGGCGGCGGACATCTCTCCGAGCATCCGCATGATCAGCATGACCAGGAGGCCGGAGAGCGTGAACGCCAGGATGATCGCCGGGCCGGCGGCCGCGATGCCGGCGCCGGAGCCCACGAAGAGGCCCGCGCCGATCACCCCGCCGAGGGCGATCATGGACAGGTGGCGCTGCTTCAGGCCGTGGGTGAGCTGCTGGCCACCCGACGCCGGTTCTGCGGCCGTGTCGTCGGGGGTCCCGGTCGCCGGAGGCGCGGAGGTGGGGGCCATAGGGGTGGATCCAGACTTTGCGGAATGCGACATGAGCTGTCCAATATCCGGCGACCCCCCTGTCCATGCCAATAATGACCGACCCCGGACCACCATGCGGACCGGAACGGAACCCATCGCGACCAGATCGTGACCGAGTGTGGCGACGGGCCGGTTCCGACAACGTCCGAGGGTGGGGGTTTGTCTGAATCCGCGGCGTTCGCGCAGTGGATCACCGCGTAGGTTCACAGGTGTTCACTCACCTGGACCTCCCGGAGGAAACCCCGATGGCCACTGCCACCACCCCGATACCGCGTCGCGCCGTCCTCGCCGACCTGCTGCCCGCCGCCTCCACCCGCCTCGGCGCCCAGGCCCGCGACCTGGCCCTGGTGGCCGGCGGCGCCGCGCTGACCGGCGTGGCCGCCCAGCTCTCGGTGAACGTCCCCGGCTCGCCGGTGCCGGTCACCGGCCAGACCTTCGCCGCCCTGCTGGTCGGCACCGCGCTCGGGGCCCGCCGCGGCGTCGCCGCGCTCGCGCTCTACCTGCTGGCCGGCATGGCGGGCCTGCCCTGGTTCGCCGAGGGCACCTCGGGCTGGGCGATGCCCTCCTTCGGCTACGTGCTCGGCTTCGTCCTCGCCGCCGCCCTGACCGGCGCGCTGGCCCGCCGCGGGGCCGACCGCACCCCGGTCCACACCGCCGTCACCATGGTCCTCGGCAGCCTCGCCGTCTACGCGGTCGGCGTCCCGTACCTGGCCGCGACGCTGCACGTGTCGCTCGCCCGCGCCGCCGAACTCGGCCTCTACCCGTACCTGGTCGGCGACGCCCTCAAGGCCGCCTTCGCGGCCGGCGCCCTGCCGCTGGCCTGGAAGCTGCTCGGCCGGCGCTGAGCGCGCCGCCTGTGGAGTCCGGGCGCACGCGCATGCCACACTCATCCGCATGCGCGTGTACCTGGGCTCCGACCATGCCGGATTCGATCTGAAGAACCACCTCGTCGAGTGGCTGAAGGGGGCCGGCCACGAGCCGGTCGACTGCGGGCCGCACATCTACGACGCCGAGGACGACTACCCGCCGTTCTGCCTGCGGGCCGCCGAGCGCACCGCCGCCGACGAGGACGCCCTGGGCATCGTGATCGGCGGCTCGGGCAACGGCGAGGCGATCGCCGCCAACAAGGTCAAGGGCGTCCGGGCCGCGCTGGCCTGGAGCGTGCAGACCGCCGAGCTCGGCCGCCAGCACAACAACGCCAACGTGATCTCCATCGGCGGCCGCATGCACACGCAGGAGGAGGCCACCGAGTTCGTCGAGGTCTTCCTCAAGACCCCGTACAGCGGCGAGCCCCGGCACACCCGCCGGATCGAGATGCTGAGCGAGTACGAGACCACCGGCGAACTCCCGCCGATCCCGGCCCACCACCCGCAGGGCTGATCCCGCCACCCACCCTCCCCGACGGCCGGCCGCACACCCCGTGCGACCGGCCGCCGTCGTGTCCGGGCGGCCCCGGCGCGCCGCGCGGAGGGCGCGGAACAGCCGCCCCGCGCCTGTGGGATCGGCCACAGGCCCCGGCGTCCGGACACCCCCGCGCGCGGGGCGCACGCGTCGACCGCACGCTGCGTACGCCCAACCCGGGTACGCCTCCTGACGGCACGACCGCACCCGCGCCGATCGGCCGAAACCCGCTGGACGCCCCGCGCCCGGGCACGGCTGTCCGCCCCCGGCCCGTCGACGCCGGGCGGTACCCGTGGATATGGTCGGACCCCATGGCTGGCAGAGCGCCGGGCACACCGCCCCAGACGACTGCGACGAGGCCCGGCGCCGCCCCGGCGTCCGAGTCCGTGACGGCCCGGTTGCGCAAGAGGGTCCGCCGGGTCCGCCGAAGGCTGCGCACAGCCGGGGTGGACTACTTCCGCGGCGGCGCCGCCGACTGGCCGGTGCTCTGCGCGCTCGCCCTGCTCGTCCCGATGCTGATCCTGCTCAACATCTGGATCCCCGGCTGGGCCCCGCCCACCTCCCTGGTCCTGCCGATCCTGGCCGGCGCCCTGCTGCTGCGCCCCGGCAGCCTGGTGGTGCTCTACGCGCTGGCCGCGCTCGGCCTCTCCTCCGAGTCCGTGATCCACACCGGCCAGCGGGTCGCCAGCGACAACCCCGAGGCCTACACCTACGGCGTGACCCCGGGCGCGGCCCTGGTGGTCGGCGCCGCCGGGGTGGGCGGCCTGCTGCTCGCCCAGTTCCGGGCCAGGGTCGGCGTGCCCTGGTGGGGCGGCTCCACCATGCTGTTCGACCTGCGCGAGCGGCTGCGGGTGCAGAGCCGGGTGCCCGAACTGCCGGACGGCTGGCACGCGGACATGGCGCTGCGCCCGGCCGGCGGCCAGTCCTTCTCCGGGGACTTCGTGGTCGCCGCCCGCACCGGCCCCGGCCGGCGGCTGCTGGAGGTGGTCCTCGCGGACGTCTCCGGCAAGGGCATGGACGCCGGCTCACGGGCCCTGCTGCTCTCCGGGGCCTTCGGCGGCCTGGTCGGCTCGCTGCCCGCGCACGACTTCCTGCCCGCCGCCAACGGCTACCTGCTGCGCCAGTCCTGGGAGGAGGGCTTCGCCACCGCCGTCCACCTGGTGCTGGACCTGGACACCGGCGAGTACGAGCTGCTCTCGGCCGGCCACCTGCCGGGCATGCAGCGGCTGGCGGGGGAGGGGCGCTGGGAGGTCAAGGAGGCCGAGGGCCCGCTGCTCGGGATCTACGACGGCGCCAAGTTCGAGGGCGTGCGCGGCCGGCTGAACCGGGGCGACGTGCTGATGCTGTGCACCGACGGCATGGTCGAGGCGCCGGGCCGGGACCTCGCGGAGGGCATGGACCGGCTGATGGGGGAGGCGGACCGGCTGGTCCCCGGCGGTGGCCCCGGCACCGGAGTGGGCGCCGCGGCCGGACTGATCGAGACGGTCGCCAGGGACATCAACGACGACCGGGCGGTGCTGCTGCTCTGGCGCGACTGACGCCCGCCGGCCCGGTTCGGGGGCACATGCCGCAGGCAGCCGCAACTGTCAAGCCTGGCAGCTGATCTTCAGCCAAATCGGATGCCCCGTCGACTGACCGGACCAGTGGCTTCCGTTACCCGCCCCCGACCGCTTCCCGGCCGCTCAGCACGCCCCGCCGACGATTCGTCAGGACGGCTCCGCTATCGTCCCGGTCGGCGGAAACTCGTCTCGCATCGCAGGATATCGGCGTTGGGCTGACTGTCAGACCTTTACGCAATCGGCACGGTCGACCACACTGAGTCCGGGCGGGACTGTTCAGGATTCGGGGGATGGGGGGCGTCACGTGCGGCACGACAGACAGCGGTCGACCGTGGGCTCCCTCACCGGCTGGTGTGCCGGACGGTCCGCGATTCCGCCTCGGGACCGTCGGACAGGCCGGGGTCCGGCTTTCGCAGGTGCCGCCGGGCGGCGGCACCCCGCTATGAAAACGAGGAAGTGAGTCCGGGTGGCACTCTCCGTCTCCGCTCTGGTCCTGTTCGCGATCCTGTGCATCATCTTCATCCGCAACAAGCAGCTGAAGATCGCGCACGGCATCGTCGCCGCCCTGTTCGGCTTCATGCTGCACGAGACCACCGTCGCCGGTTCCATCAACTCCCTGCTGTCCAACCTCGCGCACAGCATCTCCAGCATCACCGGCGGCTGACCGGGCGGGCCGTCCGTGCCCCCGCCGAGGGGGTCACCGGCCGGTCCGTCTGGCTTCCCGCCAGCGAGCGAACAGTCCCCGGGGGCGTGCCGCCGCCGGGGGCGGGACACGCGTCGGCGCGGGTGCCCCGGCGCCCGCCGCCGCGGCCTGCTCCGGTGCCGTCGGCTCGGTCGTCAACAGGACGAACAGGCGTGCCCAGCACAGTCGTTCGCCCCGGGGCCAGTCCAGCGCGCGCAGCGCCGCCGACGCCGCCTCCGACACCTCGCCGCCCACCCTGACCTCGGCGACGTCGTCCCCCGCCTTCCCGCCCAGGAAGAGCTTGACGCCCACCGGGCCCGGCCCGGTCAACTCCGCGCGCAGCGCGGGCGCCAGGGCCGGCAGCACCCGGTGCCCGGCCAGCCAGCGCGCCAGGTGCTCGTTGCCGAAGCCGAACACCGCGGCCGGCCCCTGCACCGCGTGCCAACCGGGGAGCCCGGGCAGGTCCTCGTGGCCGGCCCGCGCCTCGCGGCGCTCCGGCGGCTCGACCAGCACCGAGGCGGTGGTGGTCGCCCACATCCGCACGGCGTTGGCGAGCTTCTCCTCCTCGGTCTTGCCGAGGCCGGCCGCGCAGTCCCACACCACCGGGGCGTCCGCCCGGCCCAGGTGCAGCACGAAGCCGAGGTCCACGTGCCCGGCGCCGTCGTCCCCGGGGTGCTCGCGCACCGCCACCGCCGTGGTTCCGGGGCCGCGGACCACCTCGCCGTCCGGGTGGAAGACCTGGCCGAGGCGCGCCATCTCCAGGACCACGCAGCGCTGTATGACGGCCAGTCGCTCCTGCGGACCCACCGGGACTCCTCCATCTGGGGAGCGCGGCGGCTGAGGTCGCGCTCGAACTGCGCTCGAACGCCGCCGAGGCTATCGGCCCGACAGCCCGCCGGGAAACCAGTCGGACAGCACGGTCCTCCGGTCGCGGAAATGTCGTGTATGCCCCACTTTGGGCAGCGGAACCTGAAGGCCGTCCGCCCGGAGACCCGCATGCCCCGCAGCACCGCCCCGACCCCGCCCGCCCTCCTCGCCCCCGCCCCGACCCCGCTCGGGCACGGCCCCGCCGGCACCGGCCTGGTCGCCGAGATCGAGGCCTACCTCGCCTCGCTGCCCGCCCCCGCGCGCACCCCGGCGCCGTACGTCTGCCCGTACGGCAGCACCCCGCGGCCCTGGCACGCCGACCACCCGGCGCCCCGGGTCACCCTGCTCGACCGGGCGCTGGGCCGGCCCGCCCGCCCCGTCCCGGTCACCGCGGCCGGCCACCTCGGGCTCGCCTCCCGCTACATCGGGGCGTACGGCTGGCTCCAGGGCGCGATGTGGGACGAGGCCGGCCGGGTCTGCCTGCTCGGCGCGCAGGCCGCCGTCCTGGCCCACGGCTACGGCACCCCGGCCACCGTCCGCACCGCCAGGGTCCAGCTGATGGAGGTGCTGCACGCCACCGGCCGCCCGGCGCGCTCCCCGGACGAGTTCAACGACCGCCCGACCACCCGGGAGGGCGACATCCACCAGCTGCTGGACCGGGCCGCCGCCCGGGCCGCCCGGCTCGGCCTCTGAGGGTGCGCAGTCGCCGGCGGCCCCGGAAACGTCGACGGCCCCGGTGCGCTGGGCACACCGGGGCCGGACCGAAGAGCGGGCGACGAGAATCGAACTCGCGTGACTAGTTTGGAAGACTAGGGCTCTACCATTGAGCTACGCCCGCACGACGCTCCCAGCCGTCACCGGCCGGAAGTTCGGGGGACAGCCTACCTGGTCCGACCGCCGGAGCGCACCCCGGATCCCGCACACCCCCTGCGCGCCCGCGCGGTGTATGTCGCGGTCGCGCCCGCGCGGAAACTGGCGGCGAGCCGTGCAGGCCCGGCGTGTACGCTTCCTCTCGGCACCACGGGGTGTGGCGCAGTTTGGTAGCGCGTCCGCTTTGGGAGCGGAAGGCCGTCGGTTCGAATCCGGTCACCCCGACAGTGCGGCAGGGTCTCGCCCACCGGGGCGGGGCCCTGTTCTGTGTGGGAGCCCCGTCATGGCGGTACGGTGGCGCCTGGCGTCCGCCTTTGGTGGTACCGGTAGGATGGAGCGCTGGCGGTAGTCCCTGTGGCGTCAACCCAGGTCAACCGCACGAGGGCGAGGAGTCAAGCTCACCGTCCACCCCACGGGAGATGCAGCTCCAACCGCCCATCGCCCGTCTCGTCCGACCCCCCTTCCGGCTCCGGCCGGGCGATGGGGACGGGCGGAGACAACCTGACCGCAAGCCCCTAGGAGACCTAACCGTGAAGAGCGCCGTCGAGACTCTGAACCCGACCCGGGTTCGACTCACCGTCGAGGTGCCCTTCGAGGAGCTCAAGCCCAGCCTCGACGCGGCGTACAAGAAGATCAACCAGCAGGTCTCGGTCCCGGGCTTCCGCAAGGGCAAGATCCCGAACCGGGTCATCGACCAGCGCTTCGGCCGTGGTGCCGTGCTGGAGGAGGCCGTCAACGACGCCCTGCCGCGCTTCTACACGCAGGCCGTCGACGAGGTCAAGATCGAGGTCCTCGGCCAGCCCGACATCACCAACATCGAGGGTGTCGAGAAGATCGCCGACGGCGGTGACCTGAAGTTCACCGCCGAGGTGGACGTCCGTCCGGAGGTCACCCTGCCGGAGTTCTCCTCCATCGAGGTGACCGTCGACCCGATCGCGGTCTCCGACGAGGACATCGAGAAGTCGCTGGAGCAGCTGCGCGAGCGCTTCTCCTCGGTCAAGGACGTCGAGCGCGCGGCCGCCGAAGGCGACATCGTCGTCGTGGACCTGGTTGCCAAGGTCGACGGCGAGGTGCCGGAGGACGGCACCGCCAACGGCGTCAGCTACGAGATCGGCTCGGGCCGTCTGATCGACGGCATCGACGAGGCCGTTCTCGGCCTGTCGGCCGGCGACGAGAAGACCTTCGAGACCGAGCTCAAGGGTGGCACCCAGGCGGGCAAGACCTCCGAGGTCACCGTCACCGTCACCGCCGTCCAGGAGAAGGAGCTGCCGGAGCTGGACGACGAGTTCGCCCAGCTGGCCAGCGAGTTCGACTCCCTGGAGGACCTGCGCGCCGACTCCCGCAAGCGCCTCGAGCGCATGAAGGAGTACGACCAGGCCACCCAGGCCCAGGAGAAGGTCCTGGACGCGCTGCTCACGCTGGTTGAGATCGAGTACCCCGAGAAGCTTCTCAAGGACGAGGTCGAGACCCGCAAGCACAACGTGGAGCACCACCAGCTCCAGCCGATGGGCCTCACCATCGACGCCTACCTGGAGACCCAGGGCAAGACCCACGAGGAGTGGGACGCGGAGATCGAGGAGCAGGCGAAGAAGGGCATCAAGACCCAGTTCGTCCTGGACCAGATCGTCGCGAACGAGGAGCTGGGTGTGAACCAGGAGGAGCTCACCGAGCACCTCATCCGCCGCGCCGCCGGCTCGGGCCTCACCCCGGACCAGTTCGCCCAGCAGGTCGTCCAGGGCGGCCAGGTTCCGCTGCTGGTCGGCGAGGTCGCCCGCGGCAAGGCGCTGGCCACCGTGGTCGAGGCCGCCAAGGTCGTCGACACCGAGGGCAACGAGGTCAGCTTCGACGACGAGGACGAGACGGGCGAGACCGTCGAGGCCGCCGCCGACGAGGCCGCCGAGGAGAAGACCGAGGCCTGAGTGCCCCGGTAGCCCCCTGAGGCAACCCAGCGGGCCCGGACGCCGTACGGTGTCCGGGCCCGCTGTCGTCCCCTCCGGGCCCGCCGCGACCCTGCGCTCACAGCGAACAGTTCTGCGTGAGGGATTCTGCGGCCCGGCCTGCGCGTTAGGGTCCTTGGACAGCACCAATCACGACGTGATACCCGGAAGCTGTGCGACATCGTGAGAGCCGCGGAACGGCCCTCCAAATCGACTGAGCAGGTGGCTAAGTGACGTTCCCGCAGATGCAGATGCCTGGCCCGATGGCGCCGCACGCCGCCGCTGGTGACGTGCTCGGCGGTCTTGGCGACCAGGTCTACAACCGGCTGCTCAACGAGCGGATCATCTTCCTCGGCCAGCAGGTCGACGACGACATCGCCAACAAGATCACCGCCCAGCTGCTCCTGCTGGCCGCGGACCCGGACAAGGACATCTTCCTTTACATCAACTCTCCGGGTGGCTCGATCTCCGCGGGCATGGCGATCTACGACACCATGCAGTACATCAAGAACGACGTCGTCACCATCGCGATGGGCATGGCCGCCTCGATGGGCCAGTTCCTGCTGACCGCGGGCGCCAAGGGCAAGCGCTTCTCGCTGCCGAACGCCAACATCCTGATGCACCAGCCCTCCGCGGGCCTGGGCGGCTCCGCCACCGACATCCGGATCCAGGCCGAGCAGCTGCTCCGTACCAAGAAGCGGATGTCCGAGCTGATCGCCCACCACAGCGGCCAGTCCTTCGAGCAGATCACCAGGGACTCGGACCGCGACCGCTGGTTCACCCCGGAGGAGGCCCTGGAGTACGGCCTCATCGACGCGATCATGCACAGCGCCGCGGACGTCCCCGGCGGCGGCGGCACGGGCGCTGCCTGAGCCCCGGCCCGCCAGACCACAGCCCCAACGCCCCGGAGGACAAGGACCCCCATGAACATCCCCAGCCTGTCGGCCGCCAAGGCCCGCGTCGAGGACATGCGCGCCGAGGGCCGTTACATCGTCCCGCGCTTCGTCGAGCGCACCACGCAGGGCATCCGCGAGTACGACCCGTACGCCAAGCTGTTCGAGGAGCGCATCATCTTCCTCGGCTCGCAGGTGGACGACGTCTCGGCGAACGACATCATGGCGCAGCTGCTGTGCCTGGAGTCGATGGACCCGGACCGCGAGATCCAGATGTACATCAACTCGCCCGGCGGCTCGTTCACGGCCCTGACGGCCATCTACGACACCATGCAGTACGTGAAGCCGGACATCACCACGGTCTGCATGGGCCAGGCGGCCTCCGCCGCGGCCGTGCTGCTCGCCGCCGGCACCCCCGGCAAGCGGATGGCGCTGCCGAACGCCCGGATCCTGATCCACCAGCCGTACACCGAGACCGGCCGCGGTCAGGTGTCCGACCTGGAGATCCAGGCCAAGGAGATCTTCCGGATGCGCGAGCAACTGGAGCAGATGCTCTCCAAGCACTCCAACAAGTCGGTGGAGCAGGTGCGCGAGGACATCGAGCGCGACAAGATCCTGACCGCCGACGAGGCCGCCGAGTACGGCCTGGTCGACCAGATCATCTCCACCCGCAAGACCTCGCTGACCTCCTGAGGCCGGCTCCCTCCCGGCCCGTCATCGGACCGGAGGGGCCCATCGGGGCGGGGTGCGCACCCGGGTGCGCACCCCGCCCCGGCCCGTGGGCGGGTCCGTGCGACGGCATCTGTTCGGTATCAATTCGCCCAGGGCGTAGGGCAGACCTGGCGAAGAGGACGGAATCACGGGCCCGACAGAGTACCGTCGGATACCGAGACCGAGCGCCCTCGGCGTTGACGGTCCACAGCACCAGGCCCCGGAACCCTGCGGGGCCCCTGGCGAAGGGGAAGCACCTCGTGGCACGCATCGGAGACGGTGGCGACCTGCTCAAGTGCTCGTTCTGCGGCAAGTCGCAGAAGCAGGTGAAGAAGCTGATCGCCGGCCCAGGCGTGTACATCTGCGACGAGTGCATCGACCTGTGCAACGAGATCATCGAGGAGGAACTCGCCGAGACCTCCGAGGTGCGCTTCGAGGAACTCCCGAAGCCGCGCGAGATCTACGAGTTCCTGGACCAGTACGTGGTCGGCCAGGACCTCGCCAAGAAGGCGCTGTCGGTGGCCGTCTACAACCACTACAAGCGTGTCCAGGCGGGTGAGGCGGGCCGCAGCGGCGGAAACGGCCGCGAGGACGCCATCGAGCTGGCCAAGTCCAACATCCTGCTGCTGGGCCCCACCGGCTCCGGCAAGACGCTGCTGGCGCAGACCCTGGCCCGGATGCTCAACGTGCCGTTCGCGATCGCGGACGCCACCGCGCTGACCGAGGCCGGCTACGTCGGCGAGGACGTCGAGAACATCCTGCTCAAGCTGATCCAGGCGGCCGACTACGACGTCAAGAAGGCCGAGACCGGGATCATCTACATCGACGAGATCGACAAGGTCGCGCGCAAGAGCGAGAACCCGTCGATCACCCGGGACGTCTCCGGCGAGGGTGTGCAGCAGGCCCTGCTGAAGATCCTGGAGGGCACCACCGCCTCGGTGCCGCCGCAGGGCGGGCGCAAGCACCCGCACCAGGAGTTCATCCAGATCGACACCACCAACGTGCTGTTCATCGTCGGCGGCGCGTTCGCCGGCCTGGAGCGGATCATCGAGGGCCGCGCGGGTGCCAAGGGCATCGGTTTCGGCGCCAACATCCGCTCCAAGCGGGAGTCGGACGCCAGCGACCACTTCCGCCAGGTGATGCCCGAGGACCTGGTGAAGTTCGGCATGATCCCCGAGTTCATCGGCCGTCTGCCGGTGATCACCAGCGTCCACAACCTGGACCGCGAGGCGCTGCTCCAGATCCTCACCGAGCCGCGCAACGCGCTGGTCAAGCAGTACCGCAAGCTGTTCGAACTGGACGGCGTGGAGCTGGAGTTCTCCCGGGACGCGCTGGAGGCGATCGCCGACCAGGCGATCCTGCGCGGCACCGGCGCGCGCGGGCTGCGGGCCATCATGGAGGAGGTGCTGATGTCCGTGATGTACGAGGTGCCCTCGCGTCAGGACGTCGCCCGCGTGGTGGTCACCGGGGACGTGGTCTCCAAGCACGCCATCCCCACCCTGGTGCCGCGCGACATGATCAAGCGCGAGCGCCGGGAGAAGAGCGCCTGACCCTGGGCTTCGCACGCGGGAGGGCCTCGCACCGATCCGGTGCGAGGCCCTCCCGCGTGCGCGGCCGGGAGCCAGGGTCGGCTACTTGGCGGTCTTCGTGGTGTCGCGGATCGCCCGGGTCTTCTCGGCGGCCTGGGCGGGGGTGAGGGCCGAGCCGCCGACACCGCCCGCCGTGACGCTGACCTTGGTGAAGGTCACCCGGGCGTAGGTCGACTTGTCCGCCCAGACGCAGACCGTGGACTGGGTCTTGCCGGACAGCAGCGAGTAGACGCCGCAGGAGAGCCGGCCCGAGGAGGCGGCGGCTGGCCGTACTGGGGTTGGCCGTACTGCGGCTGGGGCGCCCCGTAGGGCTGCTGCGGCTGGCCGTAGTGCGGTGGCGGGCCCCCGTGCGGCTGCTGCCTGTCCCTGCGGATACTGCTGTCCCTGGCCGTACATCTGCCTCCGTGCTCCCCGCCGCACCCGCGGCCTGTGGTGTGTCGAGTCGTTCGGTGCCCGTCCGGTCCGCCGGACGAGTGCCCGGGCACGCTACCGCACGGTGCCCGGTGCGGGCCCGGCCGGGCGTGGCGGCTCCGCGGGCCGAAAGCCGTTCGTGACCCGGTCCTCCGGTTACGTAAACTGTGCGTCGTGACCGACACGACGAACCAGCGCCCCGTGAGCACCTTTGCCGGGGACGAAGCAGCAACCCTCCCGACGACCTACACCCCCGCGGACGTAGAGGGCGAGCTGTACGAGCGCTGGGTGGACCGTGGCTACTTCACGGCGGACGCGAAGAGCGACAAGCCCGCCTACACCATCGTCATCCCGCCGCCGAACGTCACCGGCGCCCTGCACCTGGGCCACGCCTTCCAGCACACGCTGATGGACGCGCTGACCCGCCGCAAGCGCATGCAGGGCTACGAGACGCTTTGGCTGCCGGGCATGGACCACGCCGGCATCGCCACCCAGAACAAGGTCGAGCAGCAGCTCGCCGAGTCCGGCCTGTCCCGGCACGACCTGGGCCGCGAGGCCTTCGTCGAGAAGGTCTGGGAGTGGAAGAAGAGCTACGGCGGCCGCATCCTCGGCCAGATGCGCCGCCTCGGCGACGGCGTGGACTGGTCCCGCGAGCGCTTCACCATGGACGAGGGCCTCTCCCAGTCCGTCCAGACCATCTTCAAGCGGCTCTTCGACGACGGCCTGATCTACCGCGCCGAGCGCATCATCAACTGGTGCCCGCGCTGCCTCACCGCGCTGTCCGACATCGAGGTGGAGCACGAGGAGACGCCGGGCGAGCTGGTCTCGATCCGTTACGGCGAGGGCGACGACTCGATCATCGTCGCCACCACCCGGGCCGAGACGATGCTGGGCGACACCGCGGTGGCCGTCCACCCGGAGGACGAGCGCTACCGTCACCTGGTCGGCCGCACCATCAAGCTGCCGCTGACCGACCGCGAGATCCCGGTCGTCGCGGACGAGCACGTCGACCCGGAGTTCGGCACCGGCGCCGTCAAGGTGACGCCCGCGCACGACCCGAACGACTTCGCCATCGGCCAGCGCCACGACCTGCCCAACCTGACCGTGATGGACGATCGCGGTGCGATCACCGTGCACGGTCCCTTCCTCGGCATGGACCGACTGGAGGCCCGCTCGGCCGTCGTCGGCGCGCTGCGCGAGCAGGGCCGGATCGTCGCCGAGAAGCGCCCGTACATGCACGCCGTGGGCCACTGCTCGCGCTGCCACACCGTGGTCGAGCCGCGGCTGTCGCTCCAGTGGTGGGTCAAGGTCGAGCCGCTGGCCAGGGCCGCCGGCGACGCCGTCCGCGACGGCAAGGTGGAGATCCACCCGAAGGAGCTGGAGCGCCGCTACTTCGACTGGGTCGACAACATGTACGACTGGTGCATCTCGCGCCAGCTCTGGTGGGGCCACCGGATCCCGGTCTGGTACGGCCCGGAGGGCGAGGTCGTCTGCGTCGGACCGGACGAGCAGCCGCCGACCGGCGAGGGCTGGGTCCAGGACCCGGACGTCCTGGACACCTGGTTCTCCTCCGGCCTGTGGCCGTTCTCCACGCTCGGCTGGCCGGAGAAGACCGCCGACCTGGAGAAGTTCTACCCGACCGACGTCCTGGTGACCGGCCACGACATCATCTTCTTCTGGGTCGCCCGGATGATGATGTTCGGCCTGTACGCGATGGACGGCGAGGCGCCGTTCAAGACCGTCGCCCTGACCGGTCTGGTGCGCGACGAGTTCGGCAAGAAGATGTCGAAGTCCTCCGGCACCGCGGTGGACCCGCTGGACTGGATGGACGCCTACGGCGCCGACGCCGTCCGCTTCACCCTGGCCGGCGGTGCCAACCCGGGCGCCGACGTGCCGATCGGCGAGGACTGGGTCAAGGGCTCGCGCAACTTCTGCAACAAGATCTGGAACGCGACCCGCTTCGCGCTGATGAACGGCGCCACCGCCGCGGGCCCGCTGCCCGCGCCGGAGGACATGACCGCGGTCGACCGCTGGATCCTGTCGCGGCTGAACGCCACCGTCGCCAAGGTGGACGCGCTGTACGACGACTTCCAGTTCGCCAAGGCCACGGACGCGCTGTACCACTTCGCCTGGGACGAGGTCTTCGACTGGTACGTCGAGCTCTCCAAGACCACCCTGGCCAAGGGCGGCCCGCAGGCGGACGCCTCGCGCCGGGTGCTCGGCGAGGTCCTGGACGTCACGCTGCGCCTGCTGCACCCGGTCGTCCCGTTCGTCACCGAGGCGCTGTGGACCACGCTCACCGGCGCCGAGTCGCTGGTCGTGGCCGAGTGGCCGAAGGACAGCGGCTACCGTGACGCGGCCGCCGAGTCGGAGATCGCCACGCTCCAGCAGGTGGTCACCGAGGTCCGCCGGTTCCGTTCGGACCAGGGCCTCCAGCCCGCGCAGCGCGTCCCGGCCCGGCTGGAGCTGACCGGCACCGTGCTCGCCGTCCACGAGGACGCGATCCGGTCGCTGCTGCGGCTGACCACCCCGGAGGAGGGCTTCGCGGCCACCGCCTCGCTGCCGGTCGCCGGTGCCACCGTCTCGCTGGACCTCTCCGGCACCATCGACGTCGCGGCCGAGCGCAAGCGCCTGGCCAAGGACCTCGCGGCCGCCGAGAAGGAGAAGACCCAGACCACCGCCAAGCTCGGCAACGAGGCGTTCCTCGCCAAGGCGCCGGACGAGGTGGTCGCCAAGATCCGCGGCCGCCAGGAGGCCGCCGAGGCCGACATCGCCCGGATCACCGCCCAGCTCGCGGCGCTGCCGCAGGGCTGATCCGCCGGACCGACCGGAGGGGCCGTACGCCGCGACGCGCGGGGTGCGGCCCCTCGGCGTTTTCCGGTACGGCTTCCGGGCGTTGCTTCAGGGGGGCGCTTTCGCTACGCCTAATAGCCCAGCGACATTGCTCCCTTCCGGCGAATTATCATCCTGCGACCGGGTGAGGCCCTATTCCGAGCGAATTGATTCAGGTCTTGCCCGCGCGCGTTCGCGGAAGTTTTCAGGTCCGCTGTGTACCGTGTGCACGGAGTTTCCGAATGGGCGTTTCCGCTGAGCGTTCCTGCTGAGCGACGGACGGGAGGGCATGGCGTGGTGGTGACCCAGGAGTTGGCCGACGAACTGCCTGCCGAGGCGGTCGAGGAGGCCAAGGCCAGGGCGGCGACCCTGCTGCTCGCCTTCCGGCACGGGAACCAGCTCGCGTTCGACCAGGAGCTGGACCTGCTGCTCACCGAGCACGCCGAGCGCGAGGTGACCACCCTGCTCACCTGGATCGCCGCCGAGGCCGTCCGCAAGGCGTACGCCCCCGAGGTCGGTGACAAGGTGCTGCGGGCGATGGCCAGGCGGGCGCCGGACGACACCGGCGCGGTCGACGTGGACGAGGAGACCTCGAACGCCGCCCAGCTGATCGAGGCGGTGGCGGACGGCCGGGTGGCCGAGGTCCGCGGCCTGGTGGCGGCGACGCCGGACACCACCTTCCTGCTCGGCGGCCTGCTGCAGGGCGTCGCGATGATGCTGCCGCTGCTGCCCGAGGGCGAACTGGCCGAGATCACCGCCGAGTTGCGCCGTCGGCACGGCGGCGCCGCGCACGTGCCGGAGGCCCGGGCCGGGGTCTGAACCCGGGCCTCCGACAGGCTGCCGGTGCCGGTTACGGCATGGCGTGCAGGTGCGAGCCGATGGTGTTGGCGACCGGACCGCCCGCCTGGGCGTCCCAGTTGGTCGACCAGGTCATCGCGCCGCCGATGCCGGGCCACTTGGTGTCCGGCTTGTAGCTGCCGCAGTTGGTGCCGGAGGCCAGGCAGTCCAGCGCGTTGTTGACGGTGGCGGCGGCGACGTACCCGCCGCCCGCGGCGCTGGTGGAGGCCGGCACCCCGAGGCCCACCTGGTCGGGCCGCAGCCCGCCCTTGAGCTGGATGCAGGCCAGCGCGGTGAGGAAGTTCTCGGTGCCCTGCGAGTAGACGTTCCCGTCGCAGCCGTTCATCGCGCCGGAGTTGTAGTACTGCATGTTGACGATGGTGAGGATGTCCTTCACGTTCAGCGCCAGCTTGAAGTACTCCATGCCGGTCGACTGCATGTCGATCGTCTGCGGCGCCATGGTGAGGATGAATCCGCTCCCCGCCTTGGCGGCGAGGGCGTGCAGGGCCTGCCCCATGTAGGTGGAGCTGATGCCGTTCTCCAGGTCGATGTCGATCCCGTCGAAGCCGTAGCTCTGCATCAGCGCCCAGGCGGTGCTGGTGAAGTTCGAGGCGGAGGAGGAGTCGCCCACCCAGACCGTGCCGTTCTGCCCGCCGATCGAGAGCACCACCCGCTTCCCGGCCGCCCGTTTGGCCGCGATGTCGGCCTTGAACTGGGCGTCGGTGTAGCCGCCGAGGCGGGAGGAGAGCTTGGGGTCGAGGGTGAAGCTCAGGCCGCCGCGGGTGGCGGTGGCGTCCGCGAAGGAGACCGCGATGATGTCGTAGGCGGCCGGGACGTCGCTGATCCGCTGGACGGTGGCGCCGTTGTCGAAGTTCTGCCAGTAGCCGGTGAGGATGTGCTTGGGCAGGCCCTGGGGCTTGGTCGGGGTCGCGGTCGGGGAGGAGCTGCCGGTGTCCGTGGCGGTGGCCGTCGGGCTCGGCGAGGCGGTGTCGGTGGGGGTGGGGGTCGGGCTCGGGGACGGCTGGCCGCCGGGCCCGAGCAGCGAGACGTCGTCGGCGGCGAAGGCCGGCTGCCCGTACCAGCCGTGCAGGTAGACGGTGACGCTGGTGGTGCCGGGGCCGGTGGTGAAGGTGGTGCTCAGCTGGGACCAGGCGGCGCCGCCCGGGGTCCAGGTGCTCGGATCGGTGCCGCCGGTGCCGCGGGCGCCCAGGTAGACGTACGAGCCCTGCACCCAGGCGCTCAGGGTGTACGAGGAGGAGGGCTTCACCGCGACGGTCTGGGTGCACTCGCCGGTGTCGCTCCCGGCCGGGGTGGACTGCAGGGCGTGGGTGCCTGAGTGGGTGGTGGTGCCCTGGACCGTGCCGTTCGAACAGGTCCAGCCGGACAGGGTCCCGGTCTCGAAGCCGCCGTTGGCGATCAGGTCGGTGTCGGCGGCGTGGGCGCCGGTGCCGCCGGCCAGGACGAGTCCGCCCAGGCCGATGACCAGGGCGCTCGCTCCGGCGAACAGCGAGTGGACGGCGCGCGGGCGCCGGTGTCGGGCAGGTGGCATGACGTCATCTCCAGTGGGGGGAAACCCGGCGGCGCCTCGTGGGGGAGGAACGCCGTCCGGGGTGTCGATGTGCACGTGCGGGAGCTACCGACAACTCAAGTCCCGGTCGGGAACGGAGACTTGCCTCACAAGGTGGAGTAGACCAATCCGACTGTCAAGAGCGCCTAGGCGGCCGGGGGCCCGGCCTCGGCCGACTCGGCGACGGCCGCGGTCAGCGCGGCGATCCGGGCCGAGGCCAGGCCGTCGCCGTACGGGCTCGGGGTGGCCGCCAGCCGGGCGAGCCGCTCGGGGGTGTCGGAGAGCCAGGCCGCCGCCAGGGCGCCCAGCTCCTCGCCGGGCCGCACCAGCGCGGCGAAGCCGGCCGCCACCGTCTCCGGGCGTTCGGTGGAGCGGCGCACCACCAGCAGCGGGCGGCCCAGCACGGTGCACTCCTCCTGCACGCCGCCGGAGTCGGAGACCAGCAGGGCGGCGTGGCTCGCCAGGCCCAGGAAGTCGCCGTAGCCGACCGGACCGGTGACGGCCAGGCGCTCCAGCAGGCCGTCCAGGCCGAAGCGCTCGACGGCGGCCCGGGTGCGCGGGTGCATCGGGAACAGCACCGGGGTGCCGGCCCGGGCGATCCGGTCCAGCTCCGCCAGCACCGCGCCGAGCGCCTCGGCGGTGTCGGTGTTCTCCGGGCGGTGCACGGTGGCCAGCACGTACCCGTCCGGGCGCAGCCCGTGCGCGGCGAGCAGCGCGGCGCGGGCGGCGCCGTCCGGCAGCTGACGGCGGACCACCTCGACGACGGTGTTGCCGGTGAGCTCGATCCGGGCCTCGGCCAGCGACTCGGCGCGCAGGTTGGCGACGTTGTCGCCGGTGGCGGCGCAGAGCAGGTCGGAGACGTGGTCGACCATCACCCGGTTGTGCTCCTCGGGCATCGCCCGGTCGAAGCTGCGCAGCCCGGCCTCGACGTGGACCAGCGGGATCTCCCGGGCGTTGGCGGCCAGCGCCCCGGCCAGGGTGGCGTTGGTGTCGCCCTGGACGACCACGGCGACAGGGCGGTCCTCGGCGAAGGCGGCGTCCAGCTGGCCCAGCGACTGGGCGATCTGGCCGGCCCTGGGGCGGCCGCCGACACCGGTGAGCAGCTCGGGCTCGGGCAGGTCGAGGTCGCGCAGGAAGCGGCCGGACATCGACTCGTCCCAGTGCTGCCCGGTGTGCACCAGCCGGGTCGCGTCGCCCAGTTCGTGGATCAGCGGGGCGAGCTTGACCAGTTCGGGGCGGGTGCCGAGGACGACGGCGACGCTGGACGGGGGCAGGCACATGCTCATGCGGGGGACTCCGTGGACCGGCGGGGGCGGAAGGGCAGGGGAGGGGGCGTGGGGGTGGGAGCGGCTCAGGACTCGAGCGCGGTGGGCGAGCCGACCGCGACCTTCTCGGCGTTGCGGCGGGTCTTGGCCCAGCCGTTGCGGCCGAGCAGCATCCGGACGGCGGCCCGGGTGGCGACCACGAACAGGTGGTAGGCGTAGAGCCAGACCAGGACGCCCCAGAGCAGGCCGGTCAGCCGGCTGCGGTCGGGGTGGACGAGCCTGCGGTAGGCGACGCCCCAGAACACCATCGGCAGCGTGGCGAGCACGAGGACGAGCAGCATCCACGGGCCGAACCGGAGCTGGAACTCGGCGGTCTCCTCGGGGAAGAGCACCATCCCGGCGCCGGTGATCCCGAGCGAGAGCGGGAGGAGCAGCACCAGCAGCACGCAGACCACCGGCTGGAGGAAGGTGTACAGCACCTCGGCCTTGCCGGACGGCGGGTAGTGCGGCGAGCGCAGCACCCGGCCGGTGTAGCGCAGGCACTGCATGTTGCCCTGGGCCCAGCGGGTGCGCTGGGTGAGGAAGCGGCGCAGCGAGATCAGGCCCTCCTGGGAGACCTGGGCCTCGGTGACGTGGGTGAGCCGCCAGCCGGCCAGTCGCAGGTCGAGGCCGGACTCGTAGTCCTCCAGCAGGGCGCGCTCCGGCCACGGGCGGCCGGCCCGGCCCTCCTCGGCGGTCAGCGAGTCGAGGGCGGTGAGCCGGACGAACTGGCCGTTGCCGCCGAGGCCGACGCTGCCGGTGCGGCGGCGCAGCAGCTGCATGCCGGCGTTGTTGGCCTGGAACTCGACGTCCTGCATCCGCACCAGGGCGCGGGCCAGGGCGTTGGCGGCCCGGCCGCGGCCGGGCAGCGGCAGCTCGTCGTCGGCGTTGCGCATCCGGACGCCGATCTGGACGGCGCCGGTGTCGGGCCGGCCGAGTGCCTTGGCGTTGCAGACGTGGGCGAGGGTGCCGGGGTCGAGCTGCCCGTCGGCGTCGACCACGCCGATCACCACCAGGGAGCGGTCGGTGTCCTCGGGCAGCCAGGCGGAGATCTCCCGGTAGGCGGCGTTGAGGGCGGCGCCCTTGCCGATCCGGGCGTGCGGGCGGCGGCGCTGGACCAGGTGGATCCGCGGGTCGCGGGCCGCGGCGGCGAGCACCAGCTCGCGGGTGGCGTCCTCGCTGTCGTCGTCGATGACCCACAGGTGGGCCTCGGGCGCGCTGGTCCGCAGGCCGTCCAGGGTCTGGGTGACGACGGACTCCTCGTCGCGGCAGGGGATCACCAGGTGCCACCGGAGCGAGGCGGGGTCGCCGGGCTCGGCGGGGCGGCTGTGCCGGAAGGCGTGGCGGGAGCCGGCCCAGTACACGAGGAAGCGTCCGAAGACCAGGGCCATGTAGGCGACGAGCGCCAGGGAGATCAGTCCTGCGACCTGGACGACGGCTTCCTGGCGCAGCACGATCCACTCGTGCAGGGCATCGGGCATGACGCAGCGCTCCTCATGATCAAAGGCCGAAGGCTCCTGTCGGTTGCGAATCGATGCTTCATTGCGGTTCAGATCGCTGAATCAATAGTAAAGGGAGGAAATCGGATGATCGGGGTAAAGAGGGCGCAAAGTGGTCGTTCTCACCCCGTGAGGAGGACCCGCCAGCGCTCCGTAGACTGTGGTCGTGAGCGACAAGGCCGACCCGAACCCGTACACCATCCGCCCCGCCGACGGCGGCACCGGCGACGCCCTGCGCGACGTCGAGGTGGAGCTCTCCAAGCGCTGGCCGGAGAACAAACTGGAGCCCTCGCTCGACCGGATCGAGGCGCTGATGGACATCCTGGGCCAGCCCCAGCGGTCCTTCCCCTCCATCCACATCACCGGCACCAACGGCAAGACCTCCACCGCCCGGATGATCGAGCAGCTGCTCAACACCTTCGAGCTGCGCACCGGCCGCTACACCAGCCCGCACGTGGAGTCCGTCACCGAGCGGATCAGCCTGGACGGCGCCCCGATCACCCCGGAGCGCTTCGTCGAGGTCTACCGCGACATCGAGCCCTACGTGCAGATGGTCGACGCGGCGCAGCCGGTGCCGATGTCCTTCTTCGAGGTGCTGACCGGCATGGCCTACGCGGCCTTCGCCGACGCCCCGGTGGACGTCGCGGTGGTCGAGGTCGGCATGGGCGGCTCCTGGGACGCCACCAACGTCATCGACGCCCCCGTCGCCGTGATCACCCCGATAGGGCTGGACCACACCGACAAGCTCGGCGAGACCACCGGCGAGATCGCGGGCGAGAAGTCCGGGATCATCAAGTCCGGCTCCGTCGCGGTCGTCGCCCAGCAGCAGCTGGACGCCGCCCAGACCATCCTGCGGCGCGCCGTCGAGGTGGACGCCACGGTCGCCCGCGAGGGCATGGAGTTCGGCGTGATCCGCCGTGAACTCGCCGTCGGCGGCCAGCTGGTGACGCTGCGCGGACTCGGCGGCGAGGAGTACGAGGACGTCTTCATCCCGCTGCACGGCGAGTACCAGGCGCAGAACGCGGCCCTGGCGCTGGCCGCGGTCGAGGCCTTCTTCGGCGTCGGCGGCGCCCGCGGCGGGCAGCTCGACGTGGACAAGATCCGCCAGGCCTTCTCCGGTGTCTCCTCGCCGGGCCGCCTGGAGGTCGTCCGCCGCAGCCCCACGATCCTCCTGGACGCCGCGCACAACCCGCACGGCGCCCGCGCCACCGTCGCCGCCCTCACCGAGTCCTTCGGCTTCACCCGGCTCGTCGGCGTGATCGGCACCTCCGGGGACAAGGACGTGGCCGGGGTGCTGGAGGCCTTCGAGCCGATCCTGGCCGAGGTCGTCATCACCCAGAACTCCACCCACCGCGCGATGGACGTCGACGCGCTCGCCGCCCTGGCGGTCGAGGTCTTCGGCGAGGACCGCGTCCAGGTCGAGCCCCGGCTCGACGACGCCATCTCCGCCGCCGTCACCCTCGCCGAGGAGGAGGGCGACCTCGGCGGCGCCGGGGTGCTGGTCACCGGTTCGGTCATCACGGTGGGCGAGGCCCGCCTGCTGCTCGGGAGGAAGTGACATGAGGACGCTCTGCTCCTCGACACTGATCGGCGAAGCACTGCTGATCATGTTCGCGGCGCTGGTCGCGATGCGGCTCTCCGACGTCTCCAACGGGGAGATCTGGACGGTCAGCGGCATCGCGATGGCCCTGTGCATCCTGCTCTGCGGCATGATCAACCGCCCCGGCGCGGTGCAGGTCGGCTGGGCATTGCAGATCGGCCTGATCGCCGCCGGCTTCGTCCTGCCGACCATGTTCGGCCTCGGCGTGGTCTTCGCCGGCCTGTGGTGGTGCTCCGTGCACTACGGCCGCAAGGTCGACGACTTCAAGGCCGCCAGGGCCGCCGCCGAGGCCGCCGCCGTACAGGTCTGAGGCCGGGACCGGCGCGACGACACGCCGTTTACGCAAGGTAACCTCTGCCTGGTCGGCACCGTCTGTCGACCCGACTGTCTGCCGAACCGAATCCCCAGGAGACGCACCGTGTCCCAGCGCACTCTCGTCCTGCTCAAGCCCGACGCCGTCCGCCGTGGCCTGGCCGGCGAGATCATCAGCCGCTTCGAGCGCAAGGCCGGCTGGCGGTTCGCCGCCATCGAGCTGCGCACCTTCGACCGGGCGACGCTGGAGCAGCACTACGCGGAGCACGTCGGCCGCCCGTTCTACGAGCCGCTGCTGGAGTTCATGACCTCCGGCCCGTCGATCGCGCTGATCGTCGAGGGCGAGGAGGTCGTGAAGGGCATCCGGATGTTGGCCGGCGCCACCAACCCGCTGGAGGCCGGGGCCGGCACCATCCGCGGCGACTACGCGACGATCACCCGCGAGAACCTGATCCACGCCTCCGACTCCCCGGAGTCCGCCGAGCGCGAGATCAAGATCTTCTTCCCGGCGCACGCCTGACCCCGACCGGGCGACACGCCCGGCGGGAACGGGGCGACACGCCCGGGGGACGTTCGTACCGCCCCGGTCGGGACCATTGGCCCGGCCGGGGCATTCTTATCGTGAAATAGGGAACTGGCGGCGCCGACACGGCGTCCCAATCCTCGGAGATGCGAGCACGCCCCGGACAATGGACGGTATGCCCCACGTCGACGTCCCCACCGCACGGCGTGACTACGATGGACGCGACTCAAGGGCCCGGTAAGGCAGCTCAGCTGGTCTCCGCCCAAGCGTGGGCGCGCATTCGTCCACCTCTCATGAAACTCCGAGCCCGGGAAGGCACCCACACCCCATGGCGAGCAACCTGTCGTTCATCGGCCGCGACTTGGCGATCGACCTCGGAACAGCCAACACGCTGGTGTACGTCAGGGGTAAGGGCATCGTCCTGAACGAGCCGTCCGTCGTCGCGGTGAACACCAACACCGGCGGCATCCTCGCGGTCGGCGCCGAGGCCAAGAAGATGATCGGCCGCACGCCGGGCAACATCGTGGCCATCCGCCCGCTCAAGGACGGCGTGATCGCCGACTTCGAGATCACCGAGCGGATGCTGCGGTACTTCATCCTCAAGATCCACCGCCGCCGCTACCTGGCCCGCCCCCGCGTCGTGGTCTGCGTGCCCTCCGGCATCACCGGAGTCGAGCGCCGCGCCGTCATCGAGGCCTCCTCGCAGGCCGGCGCCCGCCAGGTGCACATCATCGAGGAGCCGATGGCCGCCGCGATCGGGGCCGGCCTGCCCGTCCACGAGGCGACCGGCAACATGGTCGTCGACATCGGCGGCGGTACCACCGAGGTCGCCGTGATCTCCCTCGGCGGCATCGTCACCGCCCAGTCCATCCGGGTGGCCGGCGACGAGCTGGACAACGCGATCGTCCAGCACATCAAGAAGGAGTACTCGCTGCTCCTGGGCGAGCGCAGCGCCGAGCAGATCAAGATGAGCATCGGCAGCGCCTTCGGCCTGGAGGGCGAGAAGGACGAGCACGCCGAGATCCGCGGCCGCGACCTGGTCAGCGGCCTGCCCAAGACCGTGGTCATCTCCGCCGCCGAGGTCCGCGAGGCCATCGACGAGCCGGTCAACTCGATCATCGACGCGGTCAAGACCACCCTCGACCAGTGCCCGCCCGAGCTGGCCGGCGACGTCATGGACCGGGGCATCGTGCTCACCGGCGGCGGCGCCCTGCTGCGCGGCCTGGACGAGCGGCTGCGCCGCGAGACCGGCATGCCGATCCACATCGCGGAGAACCCGCTCGACTCCGTCGCACTCGGCTCCGGCAAGTGCGTCGAGGAGTTCGAGGCGCTCCAGCAGGTACTCGACGCTTCGCCGCGTCGTTGACAGGCCGCCGCACCTCCGGCACCACGCGGCACATCCGACACTGACTGAACGGGCCGCCGCCCGGGCCCCACGGCCCCGGGCGGCGGCCAGGTACGAAGGGGCAGTACCAGCACCGTGAGGGACACACGAGAGAGCCGGCTGCTGCTGATCCTGCTGGTGGCCGTCGCCTTCGCGCTGATCACCGTGGACATCAAGGGCGGTGAGGACTCCCCGCTCGGCCCGGCCAGGCACGCCGCCGCCAGCGTCCTCGGACCGGTCGAGCGCGGCGCCGCCACCGTGGTGGACCCGGTCGCCGACACCGTCCGCGCCTTCCGGGACGCCGCCACCGACAGCGGCCGCACCGACCAGCTCGCCCGCGAGAACACCGAACTGCGGCAGAAGCTCGCCTCCTCCGACACGGCCACCGGGCGCACCAAGCAGCTGGACGACCTGCTGCGCACCGCCGGCGCCGGCGGCTACACCGTCAAGGCCGCCCAGGTCATCGCGATCGGCCCGGCCCAGGGCTTCTCCTGGACCATCACCATCGACGCCGGCAGCGACGACGGCCTCACCCGCGACATGACCGTGGTCAACGGCCAGGGCCTGGTCGGCCGGATCACCACCGTCGCCCCGACCACCGCCACCGTGCTGCTCGCCTCCGACCCCGGCTTCTCGGCCGGCACCCGGCTGGAGGGCACCGGCGAGATCGGCTTCGCCTCCGGCGGCGGCGACAGCCCGATGAAGGTCTCGCTGCTCAACGGCAAGGCCCAGGTCAAGGCCGGCGACCGGCTGGTCACCTTCGGCTCGCAGAGCGGCCGCCCGTTCGTCCCCGGCGTCCCCGTCGGCAAGGTGACCGAGGTCCAGGCCAACGCCGGGCAGCTGACCAAGACCGTCCTGGTCGAGCCCTTCGTCCAGTTCACCCGGCTGGACCTGGTCGGCGTGGTGGTCGTGCCGCCGCGCACCGACCCGCGCGACGCCGTGCTGCCGCCGGCCCCCGCCGCCGGCCAGCCGGCCGAGGCGTCCGCCCAGACCCCGGCCGCCGCGCCCGCCGCCCTGCCCGCCAAGCCCACTGGGGGGAACTGAGCCATGCGCCTCGCCCGCATCCCCGTCTCCGCCGGCCTCGTCCTGTTCGGCCTGATCCTCCAGGTCAGCGTCTTCGGCCGGCTCCAGCTCCCGGGAGCCACCCCGGACATACTGCTGCTCGTCGTGGTCGGCCTGGCCATGGTCTACGGGCCCACCGGCGGCTGCCTGGTCGGCTTCGGGGGCGGCCTGCTGGCCGACCTCGCGCCGCCCTCCGACCACGCCATCGGCCGCTACGCGCTGGTGCTCTGCCTGATGGGCTACGCCGCCGGCCTGCTGCGCCCGGACCACGGCCGCCAGCGCTCGGTCGCCGGCTCGCTGGTGGTGGTCGGCGTCGCGGCGATCGCCTCCACCCTGCTGTACGCGATGGTCGGCGCCCTGGTCGGCGACACCGCGGCCCGGCACGTCGGCCTCGGCGGCCTGGTGATCAGCGCCCTGCTCTACGACCTGCTGCTGGCGCCCTTCGTGGTGCCGCTGGTGATGTACCTCGGCCGCCGCTTCGGGCGTGACCCGGTGGCCGCCGCCGACGACGACGAGGGCGGCTCCGGCCTGGGCACCCTCGCCCGCTACCGCACCACCCGCGAGGGCTCGATGGGTCCGTCGTACAAGAAGCGGCGCGTGCCCGGCTTCGCCCGCCGCCCGTAAGTGCCCGGCTTCGCCCGCCGCCCGTAACCGGTCAGGCCCAGACCTCCCGACCTCCCCGCATCCTGGAGTGCACGAGACGTGAGCAACATCCCCGAGACCGGCCGCACCCGGCGGGTGACGATCCGTCTGGTGGTGTTGCAGATCCTGGTGCTGTCGCTGCTCGCCACCCTCGGCGGACGGCTGTGGTACCTGCAGATCCGCAACGCCAAGGAGTACACCGCCAAGGCGACCGGCAACCACATCCGCGAGGTGGTCGAGCCGGCCGTCCGCGGCGAGATCCTGGACGCCTCGGGACGGGTGCTGGCCGGCAACGAGACCCGGTTGGTGGTGTCGGTCAGCCGCACCTCGCTGCTCCAGCAGAAGGACGGCGGCAAGGCGGTGCTGTCCCGGCTGGCCGAGGTGCTGGGGATCCCGGCCAAGGACGTGCAGGAGAAGGTGCGGCTCTGCGACGCCAAGACCTCGCAGCCCTGCTGGAACGGTTCGCCGTACCAGCCGATCCCGGTCACCAAGGAGGCGACCACCCAGCAGGCGATGCAGATAATGGAGCGCCGCGAGGACTTCCCCGGAGTCACCGCGCAGCCCACCGCCGTGCGCCGCTACACCGGCGCCGAGGGCGCCAACCTGGCCCAGGTGCTCGGCTACCTCTCGCCGGTCACGGACGAGGAGGTCGGCAAGACCGCCGACAAGACCGGCCTGGACCGCTACCTGCCGGCCGACCAGATCGGCCGGGCCGGCCTGGAGTCGGTGTACGACCGCGACCTGCGCGGCACCGCGGGCATCACCAAGCTGGAGGTGGACAACCTCGGCCGGGTGATCGGCACCGCCGGCACCGTCGCCCCGCAGACCGGCGCCAACCTGGTCACCAGCATCGACGCCCGGGTGCAGAAGGTGGTCGAGGACAACCTGGCGCAGGCCATGGCCGACGCCAGGAAGACGTACGACAAGGTCACCAGCCGCAACTACGAGGCCGACTCCGGCGCCGCCGTGGTGATGGACGTGCACACCGGGCGGATCGTCGCGATGGCGAGCGCCCCGACCTACGACCCGAACCTCTGGGTGGGCGGCATCAGCGGCAAGGACTACCAGTCGCTGACCAGCAAGGAGTCCAACTTCCCGCTGCTGAACCGGGCCATACAGGGTCAGTCCGCCCCCGGCTCGACCTTCAAGGTCATCTCCACCACCGCCGCCGTGCAGGCCGGCTACTCGCTGGACGGCCACTACGACTGCCCGAAGAGCCTGACCATCGGCGGCCGTGAGTTCAAGAACTTCGAGAGCGAGAACTTCGGCCAGATCTCCCTGGAGAAGGCGCTGGAGGTCTCCTGCGACACCGTCTTCTACGGCCTCGCGTACGACCAGTGGCTGAAGGACGGCGGCATCAAGCCGAAGAAGGACCCGGGCGACTGGTTCACCAAGACCGCCCACCAGTTCGGCCTCGGCGCGAAGACCGGCATCGACCTGCCGTCCGAGGTGCCGGGACGGGTGCCGGACCGGCAGTGGAAGCAGAGCTTCTACGACAACAACAAGGACGCCTGGTGCGCGCAGGCGCAGAAGGGCGGCACCAGCTTCTCCGACCAGATCGCCAAGGAGAACTGCGTCGACGGCTACCAGATGCGCGCCGGTGACGCCGTCAACTTCGCGATCGGCCAGGGCGACACGCTCGTCACCCCGGTCCAGATGGCCCGGATCTACTCGGCGCTGGCCAACGGCGGCACCTTCTACCGGCCGACCGTCGCCAAGGCCGTGATAAGCCCGGGCGGGGAGCTCGTCCACGAGATCGCCCCGCACGAGGACGCCAAGTTCCCCGGCGACGAGAAGCTGCTCAGCTACATCAACCAGGCCACCGAGGGCGTCGTCAAGACCGGTACCGCGGCCTGGAAGTTCAACGGCTGGCCGCAGGACAAGATCGCGCTGCACGCCAAGACCGGCACCGCCGAGGTCGAGGGCAAGCAGACCACCTCCTGGCTGACCACGTACAGCAAGGACTACGCGGTCGTCATGACGATCAGCCAGGGCGGCACCGGCTCCGGCGGTTCCGGTGACGCCATCCGCCGGATCTACCAGGCGCTGTACGGCGTGGACGACAAGGGCACCATCGACAACGGCAAGGCGCTGCTGCCCGCCCCGCAGACCGAGCTGCCGAAGTTCAACCCGGACGGCACCGCGATCATCAAGCCGGTCTCGTACGGCGCCGGCCAGGTGCCGGGCACCCAGGGCACGGCCGTCGCGCCGGCCCCGGTGCCGCTCGCCCCGGCCCCGGCGGCCCCCGCGGCGGCCTTCCTCGACCAGGTGCCGCCGGCCGACCAGCCGGCGTCGCACACCGCGGCCGACGCCGCGCTCGAACCCACGCGCGGACCGGGAAGGGGACGGGCATGACCTCCTACGGCTCGTACCGGCAGCTGCGGCTGGCCCCGCAGCGCAACGGGGTCTCCAAGGCCCTGGCCAAGGACTCCCCGCTGTGGCGGCTGGACTGGATACTGCTGCTGGCCGCGCTGGCCCTCTCGACCGGCAGCTCGCTGCTGGTCTGGTCGGCCACCCGCGGGCGCGACTCGCTGACCCACGGGGACCCGCAGTACTTCCTGTACCGGCACCTGACCAACTTCGTGGTCGGGCTGGTGCTGTGCGCCGTGGTGATAGCGATAGGGAGCCGGCGCTTCCGCACCATCGTGCCGTTCCTGTACGTCGGCGTGATCGCGATGCTGCTGGCGACGCTCAGCCCGCTGGGCTCGACGATCAACGGCGCGCACTCGTGGATCCAGCTCGGCGGCGGCTTCTCGATCCAGCCGGCCGAGTTCGCGAAGCTCGCGATCGTGCTGGCGATGGCGGTCGTGCTGTCGGACCAGGTGGACGCGGGGGAGCGGGAGTTCCCCTCACACCGGGCGGTGTTCCGGGGCCTGCTCTGGGCCGGGCTGCCGATGGCCATAGTGATGCTGATGCCGGACGCCGGCTCGGTGATGGTGATGGCCGCGATCGTGCTGGGCATCCTGCTCGGCTCGGGTGCGGCGAACCGCTGGGTGCTCGGCCTGCTGGTCGCGGGTACCGCCGGGTGCGTGGCGATCTGGAAGTTCGGGCTGCTGAGCCAGTACCAGATCGACCGCTTCGCGGCCTTCGCCAACCCGCAGCTGGACCCGAACGGCGTCGGCTACAACACCGCGCAGGCCCGGATCGCGATCGGTTCGGGCGGGCTGACCGGCAAGGGGCTGTTCCACGGCACCCAGACCGTCGGGCAGTTCGTGCCGGAGCAGCAGACCGACTTCGTGTTCACCGTGGCGGGCGAGGAGCTCGGCTTCATCGGGGCGCTGGCGATCATCGCGCTGGTCGGCGTGATCCTGTGGCGGGCCTGCCGGATCGCCCGGCAGGCGACCGACCTGTACGGGACGATCGTGTCGGCCGGGATCATCGCCTGGCTGTCCTTCCAGGCCTTCGAGAACATAGGGATGTGCCTGGGCATCATGCCGGTCGCGGGCATCCCGCTGCCGTTCGTCTCGTACGGCGGCTCCTCGATGTTCGCGAACTGGCTGGCGATCGGGCTGCTCCAGGCGGTGCGGAGCCAGCGGCCGATAGCGGCCTGAGCGAGCGGTGCGGCGGGGCCGGTCCGGGACTTCCCGGGCCGGCCCCGCCGCCGTGTCCGGGGTGCCCCGGCGGCCGTGGCGGGCGGGTCAGACCGTCCGGAAGCCGATCCTGGCGAGCACGCCCCAGCGGTCGGAGCGCCGGGTGAGCACGTAGACCGAGTCGAAGGAGCCGGTGTGCTCCCCGGCCGTGTCGTACCGGGCGAAGCGGACCAGGGCGTGCACCTGGTCGGGGGAGGACTGGCTCAGCTCGACGCTCTCCCAGCCGCTGCGGGCCCAGCCGGAGCCGACCAGCTGCTCCAGTTCGGGGGCGGAGCGCTCGACGTAGCCGTCCCGGTCCTCCCAGACCGTCACCTCGCCCTCGTGCACCCGGACGTGGGGGTAGTGCAGGGTCTCGGCCCAGGCCGCGAGGTCGCGGCTGTTGAGGGCGTCGAGGAAGGCGTCGAGGGCGGCGCGGGCGGCGGTCTCGTGGGCACGGGTTTCGACGGGCACGGCGGCCTCCGGTACGGGCTGTGGGCGGCGGGGACGCCTCAGCCTGGGCCATCGGCGCGCCCGGTGGGGACGGGCGGGGCCGATTCAGGTCCAAAGGCCGGGGCACAGACCGGTCGTACGGCCGAAGAGCGGCCCCGGGAGTGTCGGGGAGAATCAGTGGGCGTCGTCGGGCTCATGGGCCGCGGCGTGCAGCACGGCGTCCAGCAGGCCGGGGAAGCGCAGGTCGAGGTCGTCCCGGCGCAGCGACATCAGCCGCCGGGTGCCCTCGACCCGGGTGGCGGTGACGCCGGCCTCGCGCAGCACCTTGAGGTGGTGCGAGAGGGTCGACTTGGAGAGGGGGACGTCCAGGTCGCTGCAACACCGCTCCTCGACCTCGGACAGGCCGGCCACGATGGAGAGGCGGGCCGGGTCGCTGAGGGCGTGGAAGATGCCGGTGAGCTGGATGGAGTCGGTGGCCGGGTGGCTCGGGGTCCGCATGGCGGCTCCTTGGTCGTCCTGGGCGCTGATGGATTGTTCGAACTTTTGCGTACTATCCAATCTTAGGCAATGGGGCCGGCCCGCACCGCCGTTCCCGCGGAAGGACACCCGATGAGCGAACGCCGCGAGCGAACCGCCGGGAGGTGCCCGTGGGCCGCTACGGCCTGACGCTCCCGCTGCGCGGGGTCCCACTGCACCGGCACCGCGCACTGGTCGAGGAGCTGCCCGACCTGGGCTACACCGACGTGTGGACCGGCGAGGCCGCGGGCTACGACGGGTTCACCCCGCTCGCACTCGCCGCGGCCTGGGCGCCGGCACTGCGGCTGGGCACCGGCGTGGTGCCGGTGCAGACCCGGGGCCCCGCGCTGCTCGCCATGACGGTCGCCTCGCTGGCCGAGGCCGCGCCCGGCCGGGTGGTGGTCGGCGTCGGCTCCTCGGGGCCGCCGTTCGTCACCCGGATCAACGGCATCCCGTTCGAGCACCCGTACCGCCGGGTCCGTGACACCGTGCGGTTCCTGAAGCAGGCCCTGGCCGGACGGACGGTGCAGGGCGGGTTCGACTCCTTCGCCATCGAGCGGTACACCCCGGCGCTGCGGCCCGACCCGGTGCCGCCGGTGATGATGGGCGCGCTCGGCCCGCAGATGCTGCGGCTGGCCGGGCGGGAGGCGGACGGGCTGGTGACCAACTTCCTGGCGGCCGCGGACGTGCCGCGGGTGCGGGCCGCGATGGGGGAGGCGGGCCGCGCCAAGGAGGTGGTGGCCCGGCTGTTCGTCTGCCCGACCAGGGACCGCGACCACGCCCGCTGGCAGGGGCGGCAGTTGCTCGGACCGATCCTCAACGCCCGGACGTACGGCGGCTTCCACGACTGGCTGGGGCGCGGCGAGGAGCTGGCCGCCTCGCACGCCGCGTGGGCGGCGGGCGACTACCACGGCGCCTGCGCGGCGGTGCCCGGGCACCTGGTCGACGCGCTGCTGATCCACGGCTCCCCTGGGGAGTGCCGGGAGCGGGTGGCGGAGTTCGTCGCGGCGGGCGTGGACACGCCGCTGCTGGCGGTGATTCCGGTGCCGGAGTTCGGCGCCGGACCGGAGGGGATGCGCGACACGCTGCGGGCCCTGGCCCCGCAGACGTGACGCCGCGCCGGCGGCCGGCGGCTCAGCCGGCCGCCCGCTGCCCGGACCGGGCGTAGACCATCGCCTGGGCCCGGCTGCGCACGCGCAGCTTGCCGAGGACGTTGGAGACGTGGAACTTGACGGTCTTCTCGCTGAGGTGGAGCTCGGTGGCCATCTCGGCGTTGGACAGCCCGCCCGCGATCAGGGTGAGCACCTCCTGCTCGCGCGGGGTGAGCAGGCGCAGCAGCGGCGGGGTGTGCAGCGGCGGCCCCGGCAGCCGGCGGGCCATCTCGGTGACCACCTCGGCGGTGATCGGCGGGGAGATCAGCGCGTTCCCGGCGGCGACCGCCCGGACCGCTTGCACCATGTCGGACTCGGGGCCGTCCCGCAGGACCAGGCCGCGGGCGCCGGCTCTGAGGTAGTCGAGCATCCGGTCCGGGTCGCCGGGGCGGACCAGCAGGATGGTGCCCGGCTGCCCGGTCTCCCGGTCGCTGGTGAGCTTCTTGACCTCGCAGGCCTCCATGCCGGGCATGTCGGCGTCGATGACCACCACGTCCGGCCGTTTGGCGGCGCAGGCCTGGGCGATCCTCGCGGTGGTGGACAGTTCGGTCAGCGGTTGCAGCCCGGGTGAGCGTTGCAGGATGGTGCGCAGCCCGGTGCGCAGCAGGGGTGAGGCGGCGCAGATGAGCACCCGGACGGTGGGGCCGGCGGGGCCGGCGGGGCTGGTGGGATCGGCGGACCGGTAGAGGGACAGGCTCATGTTCGTTCTCCTTGCCGTCGAGATTCCGGCACTCCGGGCAGCCGGGACCGGCGGGGTGCGTGGGGACACCGGCCGCGGGGCGGAACCGTGATGATGAGAGGAGATCCCGCTCCGGCGTCGGATCGGTGCGCGGGAGCGGGAGGAGGGTTCAGGGGCGACAGCGGCAGCGGTGCGTCGCGCAGTCGGAAGTCACCTCGGCGGCAAGGCCGTTGACTCGACGTTCCCGGAACATGGCAGCCATCCTAAAGATCGGCCTGATCGGCGGTCAAGGATCCTCCGGGGTCCGGAACCACCGGAGGGGTGTCCGTGCGGGGCCGGGGCCTACCAGGCGTCCCAGTGGGCGATCTGCTCGGTGCCGACCCGGGGGCCGGGGCGGAAGTCGGTGCCGATGGTGTGGGCCAGCGGGATCAGCGCGGCCTGGAGGACGGTCTCGTAGGGGATGCCGAGGATCTGGGCGGCCTCGCGCTCGTAGTGCAGGTGCGGGGTGGTCCAGGCGGTGCCGAGGCCGCGGGAGCGGGCGGCGAGCATGAACTGCCAGGTGGCCGGGATGATCGAGCCCCAGGTGTTGGCCTGGCCGACGAAGGAGTCGACCTCGTGCCGGCCCTCGATCCGGACGCACGGGATCACCAGCACCGGGACCTCGTGGAGGTGGTCGAAGAGGTGCTGGGCGCTCTCGGCCAGGCGCAGCCGGCGCAGCTGGTCGCCGGTGGTGCGGTCCACGCCGGTGCCGACCACCTGCTGGCGCGGGCGGACCAGGCCGAGCCGGTAGAGGTCGGCGATGGCGGCGCGCTTGGACGGGTCGGTGACGATCATGAAGTCCCAGCGCTGGCGGTTGCGGCCGGTGGGGGCCTGGGTGGCCAGGGCCAGGCACTCCTCGATCAGTTCGCGCTCCACCGGGCGGGTGAGGTTCAGTCGCTTGCGCACCGCCCGGGTGGTGGTGAGGAGTTCGTCGATGGAAAGCGCGAGGGGCGGCATGTGCTCCAGCTCCGGTCGGGTCGGAAGAGGGGGGCGAATCCTTCCGGATCCTATTTATTGTTCGAAACTTGCGCAACATTCGAAGTCCAATGGGTGGACCTCACGGGATCTCAAGTTCCGCTCTTGTGTGTGGAGTTGATTGTTCCTATGCTTCCACTATCTTCGAACATTCGAAACATGACGAGATCGCTCGACCGCGAGAGGACGCCATGTCGCAGATCAAAGTCGACGTCGAGCCGGCCGAGGCGGGCCTGGATCCCGCACGGCTGCGCCGGATCGACGAGTACCTCAGGGCCTACGTGGACGACGGCCGGCTGCCCGGCTGGCAGCTCGCCGTGACCCGTGGCGGCAGGGTCGCCCACCTCGCCGGGTACGGGCACCGCGACGTCGAGAAGGGCCTGCCGCAGACCCCGGACACCATCTACCGGTCCTGGTCGATGACCAAGCCCGTCACCTCGGTGGCCGCGCTGGTGCTGCTGGAGGAGGGCGCGATCGGCCTCCAGGACCCGGTCTCCCGCTACCTGCCGGAGTTCGCCGACGTCCGGGTGTACCAGCGCGGGCCGGCCTCCAGGCCGGTCACCGTCCCGGCCGCCGAGCCGATCCGGATCGTGCACCTGCTCACCCACACCTCCGGCCTGACCTACGGCTTCCATCGGGCGCACCCGGTGGACGAGATCTACACCGCCAACGGCTTCGAGTGGACCACCGCGCCCGGCCTCGACCTCGCCGCGTGCGTGGCGAAGTGGGCCTCCTTCCCGCTGCTCTTCGAGCCCGGCACCGCGTGGAACTACGGCGCCTCCAGCGACGTGCTCGGGCGGGTGATCGAGGTCGCCTCCGGCCGGCGGCTGGACGAGTTCCTGGCCGAGCGGGTGCTCGGCCCGCTCGGCATGGCCGACACCGGCTTCCACGTCCCGGCCGACAAGGCAGACCGGCTGGCCGCCTTCTACGTCGTCGACCCGGCGAGCGGGAAGGCCGTGCGCAACGACGCCTTCGGCGGCGACGTGCTGCGCGAGCCGGACTGCCTGTCCGGCAGCTCCGGGCTGGTCACCACGCTCGCCGACTACCACCGGTTCAGCCAGATGCTGCTCGGCGAGGGCGAGTACCAGGGCGTACGGGTGCTCGGCCGGCACACGCTGCGGCACGCGCTGCGCAACCACCTGCCCGGCGGCGGAGACCTGAAGAGCGTCGGGCGGCCGGTGTTCTCCGAGATGCCCACCGCCGGGGTCGGCTTCGGGCTCGGCTTCGCGGTGGTGCAGGACCCGGCGGCCGCCGGGGTGCCGGCCAGCGCGGGGGAGTACGGCTGGCACAGTGCCGCGTCCACCATCTTCTGGGTGGACCCGGTGGAGCGGCTGACGGTGCTGTTCCTGACCCAGCTGATGCCCTCCAGCGCGCACCAACTGCACGGACGTCTGCGGCAGTTGGTCAACCAGGCGCTGGTCGGCTAAGCGGTTCACCCGCCCGGCTGGACGGTGAGGAGCTTGCGGGTCAGCCGGATCAGCGTCTCGCGCTCCTCGGCGGTGAGCGCGGCGAACACCCGGTCCATCATCGGGGCGATGCCCGCCTCCGCCTCGGCCAGGGCCCGCGACCCGGCCTCGGTCATGGTGACGGCGTAGGCGCGGCGGTCGCGGGGGTGGCGTTCGCGGACCACCAGCCCCGAGCTCTCCAGGCCGTCGATGCAGCCGACCATGACGCTGCGGTCGATCCGCAGCTGCTCGCTCAACTCCTGCTGGGAGCAGGCCCCGACCGCGTCCAGCATCTTCAGCACCAGGTGCTGGGCCACCGTCAGCCGGGCGCCGGTCAGCTCCTCGTCGATCGCCCGGGCGACCACGGTGGTGGCCCGGCAGAGCGCGATGTCGGGGCGTTCCCGGGTGAGGGTCGCGAAGTACTGGCGGCGCTCGCCCCCGTCCTCCGTCCGGCTGGGCGAGGCGAGGCGGGGCGTCCGCGGGACGGTGGCCATCGGAACTCCTTCTGCGGGCGGGGCCACCAGCATAACGCGTTCAGGAGATTGTTTTTCCATAGATGTTCTCCAGGAAGGGGAATGCCATGTGCTCACCGGAGACGGTGGCGGGCGCCACCGGCCACGCCGCCACCGGCCACGCCGCCACCGGTCCTGCCACCGGTCCCGCCGGCGCCGATCCCGCTGCCGCCGGGCCCGCGGAGGTCTCGGCGCCGCTGCGGGCCAGGGACCCGATCAGCCTGCCGCGCGGCGCCGTCCGGGACCTCACCCACGTGGTCGGCCCGGACTGGCCGGTCTTCGAGCTGTACGTCAGACCGATGGAGATCAAGCGGCTCGCCAACCTCGCCGAGCACGAGTACAACGCCTTCGAGCTCACCTACAACGAGCACATCGGCACCCACCTCGACGCGCCCTCGCACTTCGACGACGACGGCCTGGCCACCCACCAGATCCCGGCCGACACCCTGGTCGCGCCGCTGGCCGTGGTCCGGATCGGCGAGCGCGCCGCCCGTGACCACGTCACCGAACTGACCGTCGACGACCTGCTCGGGTGGGAGAGCCGGCACGGCCGCATCCCCGACGGAGCGCTGCTCGCCGTCGACAACGACTGGGCGCACCGGATCGACACCCCCGGCGCCTTCCTCAACCTCGACCCGGCCGAGGGGCTCTACCGCTTCCCCGGGATCTCGGTGGAGGCCGCGCAGTTCCTGGTCACCGAGCGTTCGGTGGTCGGCGTCGGCACCGACTCGATCAGCCTCGACCCGGGCACCCGCCCGGCCGACCCGGACACCCACCGGGTGCTGCTGCCGGCCGGCAAGTACGCCATCGAGTGCCTCGCCGGGCTCGACACCGTGCCCGACCTCGGCGCCGTCGTCGTGGTCGGCGCGCCCAAGCACCTCGGCGGGACCGGCGGCCCGGTCCGCGTCCTCGCCTTCGTCTGACACCGACGGCCTCCGCCCGGCGGACAGCCGCCGTCCGGACCGACGGCCGCCGTCCGCACCGACCGACCCGCGAGCACAGGAGAAGCCCATGACCGTACAGACCGGCTCGGAATCCGTCTTCGCCGGGGCCACCGGCGAACGCTGGGAGTGGAACGAGGAGCGCTACCGCGACGGGGTGTTCAGCCACGCCGTCGGCACCGAACTGCACCGGCTGCGGCTGCTGGAGTCCGTCCTGGACGCGCACACCCGCGACCGCTTCCTGGCGCTCGGCCTGCACGCCGGGCACCGGGTGCTGGAGGTCGGCGGGGGCGGCGGCTCGGTCGCCCGCTGGCTGGCCGGCCAGGGCGCCGAGGTGACCGTCACCGACCTCGACACCACCTTCCTGGACGAACTCGCCGCCGACGGCGTGCGGGTGCTGCGCCACGACGTCTACACCGACGACTTCCCGCCCGGCTCCTTCGACTTCATCCACGCCCGGTACGTGGTGATCCACCTGCCCGACCCGGAGAAGGCGGTGGAGCGGCTCGTCGAGTGGCTGGCCCCGGGCGGGACGCTGGTGCTGGAGGAGCCCGCCTTCTTCCCGATCAAGGACTCGCCGCACCCCGGCTACCGGACCGTGCTGCGGGCCTTCCGCCGCCACCTGGAGACCGCGGTGGGCACCGACACCGAGTGGGCGCGCAGCCTGCCGGTGCCGCTGGAGGGCAAGGGGCTGAGCGGCCTCGGCCTCGACGCTCGCTTCCAGCCGGTCGCCGGCGGGGACGACGAGGCCGAGTGGTGGCGGCTCACCCTGGAGCAGACCCGCCCCGCCGTGCTGGCCGCCGGGCTCGCCACCGACGAGGACTTCGAGGCGGCCTACCGGGAGCTGGCCGACCCGGAGTTCAGGGACCTCTCCCTCGCGGTCTTCACCGCCTGGGGGAAGCGGGTCTGACGCCCCCGCACCCGCCGGCGGGCCGGTCACCCCTTCCGGGGGCGGCCGGCCCGCCGGCGTTCTCCCGCGGTGCGGCCGGGGGAAACGGCGGCGCCGCCCGTACCCCGGTGGACCAGGGGTACGGGCGGCGCCGCCGCGTGCGGTCGGAGGGTCAGAACACCACGCGGACTCCGTACGTCCGCAGCCAGGCGTCCAGCAGCAGGGCGCGCGGCAGCCAGGGCGGCGGGGTGAAGGTGCCGGTGTGCCAGTCGCCGCCGTCCACCTGGGCGCGCAGCGCGTCGGTGTTCAGCAGCGGCAGCGCGGGCGAGTCCCGGTCGGCGAGCAGGGCGCGGACGGCCTCGCGGACCGCCGCCAGGTACTCCGGGCTCTGCCCGAACGGGAAGCCGCTCTTCTGCCGCCGCACCACCTCGGCGGGCAGCAGGTCGGCGACCGCCTCGCGCAGCAGGCCCTTCTCCTGGCCGCCGACCCGCTTGAGCGCCCACGGGACGTTCCCCACGTACTCGACCAGCCGGTGGTCGGCGAACGGCAGCCGGACCAGCAGGCCGGCCGCGAAGCTCATCCGGTCCTTGCGGTCCAGCAGGAACGGCAGGAAGCGGGTCAGCTGGAGGTGGAAGGCCTCGCGCAGCCGGAGGTCCGCGCCCGACTCGCCCGCCAGCCGGGGGACCTCGGCGATCGCCTCGGCGTAGCGGGCGGCCACCGCGGCGTCCACGTCCAGATGGCGGCGCAGGTCGGCGGAGAGCATCCCGCTGCGGTCGGAGATCCCGGCCGACCAGGGGAAGTTGGCGGTCGGGTTCGCGGCCTCGGCGGCGAACCAGGGGAAGCCGCCGAAGACGTCGTCCGCGCCCTCGCCGGAGAGCACCACCTCGGCGTGGCCGCGCACCTCGCGGAAGAGCAGGTGCAGCGAGACGTCGAGGTCGCCGACGCCGGGCAGGTCGCGGGCGCGCAGGGTGGCGCCCAGGTGGTCGAGCAGCGAGGGGGCGTCCAGCAGGAAGTCGGTGTGCCTGGTGCCCACGTGGTCGACCACCGCGCGCACGTACGGGGCGTCCCGGCTGACGTGCAGGGCGTCCGCCTTGAAGTCGGTCTCGCTGCCGGCGAAGTCGACCGAGTAGGTGGAGACCTTGTCGCCGCCGGCCGCGGCCAGGGCGACGATGGCGCTGGAGTCCAGTCCGCCGGAGAGCAGGGCGCCGGGCTTGACGCCGGTGTCGGCGGACTGCCGGCGCACGGTGTCGGCGAGCAGCTCGCGCACCCGGCGGACGGTGGTCCGCTCGTCGTCGGTGTGCTCGGCGGCCTCCGGTGCCCAGTAGCGCCGGTGGCGTACGCCGTTCGGCCCCGCCACCAGCAGCCATCCAGGGCGGACCTCGTGCAGGCCGCGGTAGACGGCGTCGCCGGGGCGCTTGAGCGCGACGGTGAGGACGTCCACCAGGCCGTCCGCGTCCACCTCGGCGGGCAGCCCGGCGGCCAGCAGGGCCTTCGGCTCGGAGCCGAACGCGAGGGAGCCGTCCGGGAGTTCGGCCCAGTAGAGCGGTTCGACGCCGAGCCGGTCGCGGATCAGCACCAGCTCCTCGGTGCGGGTGTCCCAGATCGCCACCGCGTAGCCGCCGATCAGCCGCTCGGCGGCGTCGGCGCCCCACTCCAGGTAGGCGCGCAGGGCGAGTTCGGCGTCCGAGCCGTTGCGGATGCGGTGGCCGCGGGCGGTCAGCGCGGTGTGCAGCGGGCCCGGGTTGAGCAGTTCGCCGGAGAAGGCGATGACGGCCGGCGCCGGGTCCAGCTCGGGCGGGAACCAGGGCTGCGGCACGTCGTTGCGGGGCCCGGTGTGGAACCGGCGGTGGCCGAGGCCGGCGTGCCTGGCCAGCCAGGTGTCGCCGCCGCGTGGGCCGCGGTGGGTCAGGGTGTCGGTCGACTCCCGTACGAGATCGGCCTGTTCGCGCACATCCCCGGTGCGCGACACCAGCCCGGCGAGCCCGCTCATGCGCCCACCTCGCCGTGCTCGGCGAGCGCTTCGCGCAACGCGCACCTTTCGATGATGAGTTCGCTTCGCTCGCTCATGCGCCCACCTCGCCGTGCTCGGCGAGCGCTTCGCGCAACGCGCACCTTTCGATGATGAGTTCGCTTCGCTCGCTCATGCGCCCACCTCGCCGTGCTCGGCGAGCGCTTCGCGCGACGCGCACCTTTCGATGACGAGCCCGCTTCGCCCGCTCATGCCTTCCCTCCCGTGGCTTCGGCGACCTGCGCCAGCGACTCGCGCACCAGCGAGGTGAGCGGGGCGGGCAGCCGGCCCCAGTTGGCCTCCTCGTTGAGGTCGAGGACCCGGGAGAGCTTCCAGCCCAGGTACTGGCCGAGCGAGGCCAGCGGGGGCAGCTTCTCCACCGGGTGGACGGTCACCGTGTACTCCTCGAACAGCGGGGCGAGGCGCTGTTCCAGCACCCGCGACCAGGAGCCGTCCGGGCTGCCGTCGGTGGTGACCAGGCAGACGAGGCTCCTGCCGCGCAGCACCAGCATGTAGTTGAACACCGAGGCGCCCGGCAGGGCCTCGGCCCACAGCGCCTCCTCCAGGTCGTCCTGGCGGATGTTGTTCTCGGCGAGCAGCAGGACGTCCTGGGCCCGGCCGAGGGTGCGCAGGACGGGCAGCCGGATGCCGCAGTCGCACGGGTCGGTCTCGATCCCGACCAGGTCGCCGGTGCGGTAGCGCAGCAGCGGCCGGGAGGGGATGTCCAGGGTGGTGACGACCAGCTCGCCCTGCACCGGGTCGCCGTCCGGGTCGAGCACGGTGGTGCGCTCGCCGTCGTCGATCTCCAGCAGGTAGCTCTGCAACTGGAGGTGCAGCCTGCGGTGTTCGCAGGTGACGGCGAGGGTGCCGGTCTCCGAGGAGCCGTACGAGCCGACGTACGCGGTGGCGCCGGTGAGGCGTTCGAGGTGGCGCACGAAACTGGGGCCGGTCTGTTCGGCCATCAGCAGCAGCCGGTCGAAGCGGGGCAGCGGCAGGCCGTTGCGCTGGGAGAACTGGGCCAGCTCCAGCAGCCGGGAGGGCGGTCCGACGTAGACGTTGGCGCCGAGTTCGGAGATCAGCCGCAGCACCCGGGTGTAGTCGCCGGTGATGTTGTCCACCCAGGGGCGGAAGGACATCACCCCGAGGTACTCCAGTACCTTCTCGAACTGGTAGGCGGCGGGCGCGAACGGGGCGTTGATGAGGATCAGGGCGACGTCGGCGGGCCGCAGCAGCCGGCCCCACATCTCGCCGATGTTGAGGGTGTTGATCAGCAGGTCGTCCACCGCCTTGGGGGCGGGGGCCGGGTCGCCGGTGGTGCCGGAGGACTCGTAGTAGTGCAGGAACTCGGACAGCGGGCGGGTGAAGGCGCCGGCGCCGTGGCCGCCGAGTTCCTTCTTGCCGAGGAAGGGCAGCGCGGCGAAGACCTCCAGGGCCTCGCCGGCGGTCAGCGGGGTGTCCGAGCGCAGCCGCTCGCCGAGTTCGCCGTCGAGGGTGCCGGCGTACATCGGGGAGCGCACCGCGGCGGCCAGGGTGGCGGCGAGCTTGGCGCCGTAGCGGTCGGCCGGGTCCTGGCCCTGCCAGGTGCGGTGGATCAGGGCGGTGTGGGAGTCCAGGCGCTCGGCGGCGTCCTGGCGCAGTGCGCGGTCGCGCAGTAGCAACATCTTCGATTGCTCCTCGGGTTGTGGGGAGTCACGGTCGGGGACGTGCCGGTGCGGGGGCTGGAAGCGTGACGGGATGCGTGACGGAATGCCGGACGGGATGTGGGGACGCGCGGGGGAGCAGGCCCGGGGGGGCAGGGCTCAGCGTGCGGCGAAGGGCTCGGGGAGCCCGGCGGCGCGGCGCAGCGAGCCGTCCAGGACGAGGCCGGCCACGGCGGCGATGTCGCCGTCCATCCGCCGGTCGCGGTCGGTGAAGGGGGCGTGCTCGCGGATCAGGCCGTGCACCTTCTGGAGGGTGGGCGAGGCCTTGGGCAGGCCGCGCAGCTCGACCGCCTGGGCGACGGCGAGCAGGTGGATCGCGGTGACGTCGCGGGCGAGCTCGACGACCGTACGGGCGTCGCGGGCGGCGATCGTGCCCATGCTCACCTTGTCCTGGTTGTGCGCCTCGGTGGAGCGGGAGAACAGCGAGGCGGGGGCGGCGGTCTTGAGCGCCTCCGCGGTGATCGCGGAGGCGGCGATCTGCATGCCCTTGAAGCCGTGGTGCAGTCCGGCGTGGGTGTCGGTGTCGGCGGCGGGGGCGGTCAGGTTGGGCGGCAGGCCGCGGCTGAACCTGGGGTCGACCACCAGGGCGAGCTGGCGGTCGAGCAGGTCGGCGATGTTGGCGACGGCGGTCTTGAGGCTGTCCATGGCCTGGCCGACGTGGCCGGCGTAGAAGTTGCCGCCGTGGTGCAGCAGTCCCTCCTCGGTGTCGAACAGCGGGTTGTCGGTGGAGGAGTTGACCTCGGTCTCCAGCCAGGGCCGCACCCAGTCCAGGGTGTCCCGCAGCACGCCGGTGACGTGCGGGGCGCAGCGCAGCGAGTACGGGTCCTGGATGCGGTGCTCGTGGGTGAGGAAGCCGCGGTCGCCCAGGCGCTCCTGGCGGTCGAGGATGCCCTGGTAGTCGGTGGCGAGTTCGGAGCCGTCGAGCAGGGCGCGGATCGTGGCGGCGGAGGTGAGCTGGCCGGCGTGCGGCTTCTGGCGGTGCGGGAACGGGTGGAAGTGCGAGGCGTTGCCGTGCAGCGCCTCCACGGCGAGGGCGGTGGCGATGTCGGCGGCGGCGGCGAGTTCGGCCGCGTCGTGCGCGGCCAGGACGGCGAAGGCGGAGGTGAAGGCGGTGCCGTTGATCAGCGCCAGCCCCTCCTTGGCGGTGAGCACGACCGGTTCGATGCCCTCCTCGGCGAGTGCCTCGGCGGCCGGGCGGACCCGGCCGCGGTGCAGCACCTCGCCCTCGCCGAGCAGGGCGTGCGCCAGGTAGCAGAGCGGGACGAGGTCGCCGCTGGCGCCGAGCGAGCCGCGTTCGGGGATGAGCGGCAGGAGGTCGGCGGCCAGGTGGCGCAGCAGGGTGTCGACGACGGCGGGGCGGATCGCGGAGGGGCCGCGGCCCAGGCAGTTGGCGCGGATCAGCTGGGCGGCGCGGGCGACTTCGGGCGCGGCGGTCGGGCCGGTGCCGTTGAGGTGGTAGGTGACCAGGTTCCGCTGGAGCGCGGCGGCCCGGTCGGCGGAGATCTGGTGCGCGACCGAGTCGCCGAAGCCGGTGGTGATGCCGTAGAGCGGGATGCCGCGCGCCAGCCAGTCCTCCTTGAGGGCGACGGAGGCGGTCATCCGACCGGTGGCGGCGGGGGCGAGGACCGGTCCGGGGGCGTTGGGGCGGGCCCGGGCGACGGAGACGATGTCGGTGAGGGTCAGGTCGTGGCCGGTCAGGGCCAGGGCGGGCGTGGCGGGCATGGGGTCCTCGTTCCTGGGCGGAGCGGGCGGTCCGGTCGGTCCGGTCGGTGCGGGACGGTGTACCGGCTGGCCCCAAGTCTCGGGATCGCACGGGTGTTCCGTCTTCGGGCATCGGTACGGACCGGAGCCCGTCCCAACGGCCGGGCGGCGACCGGGGACCCGGCCCAACGGACGGGCCGTCGGGCCGGGTCGTGGGTGCCGGACGCGGTCACCACTCGACGGGCAGCGCCTTCGGACGCAGCGTCAGCAGGCCGCCGAGCCACTCGACCTCGTCGGCCGGCACCGCGAGCCGCAGCGAGGGCAGCCGGCGGGCCAGGGTGCCGAAGGCCACCTGGAGCTCCATCCGGGCGACGCCCGCGCCGGGGCAGTAGTGGGCGCCGTGGCCGAAGGCGACGTGCCTGGGGTCGGTGCGGGTGAGGTCGAGCCGCTCCGGGTCGTCCACCCGGCGGACGTCGCGGCCGGCCGCGTGCATCACCGGGATGACGCCCTCGCCCCTGGCGACCGGGGTGCCGGCCAGCTCCAGGTCCTCGGTGGCGATCCGCATGAAGCCGATCTCGGACGGCGGGGCGTAGCGCAGCAGTTCCTCGGTCGCGTTCTCCAGCAGCTCGGGGCGCTCGGTGAGCAGCCGCCACTGGTCGGGGTGGCGCAGCAGCTGGTAGAGCGCCCTGGAGACCGCGCTGACGGTGGTGTCGTGCCCGGCGACCAGCAGGTTGATGCCGAGCCAGACCAGTTCGCGCTCGTCGAGGCGGTCCTCGTCGTCGCGGGCCGAGATGAGGGTGGAGAGCAGGTCGTCGCCGGGGTTCGCGCGGCGTTCGGCGACCAGCCCGGCCACGTACGCGGCGGACTCCTGCCGGGCGGCGAGCCGTTCCTCGGGGGTGTGGGCGGTGATGGAGACCAGCCGGTCGGTCCACTGCTGGAGCAGCGGGCGGTCCTCGACCGGGGCGCCGACCATCTCGCAGATCACCCAGACCGGCAGCACGGCGGCGAAGTCGTGGTGCAGGTCGGCCGGCCGGGGACCTTCGAGCAGGCGGTCGATCAGCTCGTCGGCGATCTCGACCACCCGGGAGCGCCAGCGCTCGGCCTTGCGCGGGGTGAAGGCGGGGGAGATCAGCCGGCGCAGCCTGGCGTGGTCGGGGCCCTCCTGGTTGAGCAGGTTGTACGGGTTGTCGGAGAAGTCCTCGCCGGAGACGGTGCGCACCGCGCCCGGCTCGCGCAGCGCGGCCCGGGAGAGCCGCTGGTCGGAGAGCGCGGAGACGACCTCGTCGTAGCCGGTGACCAGCCAGGCCTGGTCGCCGCTGGGCAGCCGGACCCGGCTGACCGGGCACTGGGCGCGCAGCTCGGCGAACTCGGCGGGCGGCTCGCCGTAGGGGGAGAGCGGGAGGGGGTAGGCGGTGAGGTCCTGATCGGTCATCGGTCTGCCTCTCGGTCGGGTCGGGTCGGGTCGTGGTCGCAGTGGTGGTGGTCGTGGTGGTCGCAGTGGTGGTCGTGGTGGTCGCGGTCGGTGGCGGCTCAGGTGGTGGCGGCTCAGGTGGTGGCGGCCAGGTCGGATGAGGTCGAGGTCGAGGGCGCGGGCTCGGGTGCCGGGTCCGCGGCGGGGTCGGGGGGTGTGCGGCTGCCGGGGCGCTGCCGTCGGGGCGTGCCGAGCAGCCGTACCGCCGGGAGTTCGACGTACCGGTGCAGCAGCCCGGCGAGCAGCCAGGCGGCGGTGAACACGCCGAGCAGCAGCGCGGCGGCGACCGGGGTGGTGAAGGCTCGTCCGGCGCCGAGGGCGCGGTGGCCGTGGTCCAGGATCAGCCGGTGGACCAGGTAGAAGGCGAAGGTCCAGCTGCCGAGGGTGACCATCGGCCGGGAGGTCAGGAAGGAGCGGCGGCCGGCCACGTCCCGGGCGGCGAGCGCGGGCAGCAGCAGGGCGATCGGGAGGATCGCGGGGGTGGTCAGGCCCCACAGGAACGGCAGCTGCTTGGCGAGGAGTTGGGCCGGTACGAGGAGCAGCGCGGCGGGCAGCGCCCCGATCGGCAGCCGTCGGCCGGTGAGGACGATCCGGGCGAGCAGGATGCCCAGCACGAACTCCAGCAGCCGCACCGGCGGGAACACGTAGACGAACCAGAACTGCCACACCGAGCCGGAGCCGAAGGGCAGCGGAGGGTGGTCCGGCAGCAGGGCGGCGGCGGCCGGGACGAGCAGGACCGCGGCGATCACCCCGGCCGTCCAGGCCCAGAGCCGCTCGGGGCGGATCCGCCGGATCCAGCGCACCAGCAGCGGGAACGCGGCGTAGAAGAAGATCTCGCAGGAGATCGACCAGCTGACGTCGTCGAGGCTGGAGAAGACCTCGCGGTCCGGGTTCCAGGTGTGCACCAGGAACAGGTTGGGAACGGCCTGGCGGGCAGTGGCGGCCGTGCCCGCGGCGGCGAGCAGCACCAGCGCGGCGGCCCAGGTGAGCACGTGCAGCGGGTAGATCTTCGCGGCCCGGCGGCGCCAGAAGCCGCGGGCGCCGTGGCCTGGGCGGGAGCCCCAGGTGATCACGAAGCCGCTGAGGACGAAGAAGCAGCTGATCGCCGTCCAGGCGCCGTTGGCGACGAGCCAGGCGTAGGCGTCGGCGACCCCCGCGTCGCCGAACGGCTTCTCCATGTCGGCGTGGAAGGCGAAGACCGGGACCACGATCAGGAACCTGATGCCGGTGAGGGAGGGCAGGCGGGGACGTCTGACGGATTCGGGCATGGGTGGGCAACTCCCCCGTACGAAGGGCCGAAATTTCTAAGGTTCGGCAATTATCAAACAATAGGAAGTCAACTCAGCGCGATGCAAGGGGTGTTGGTGTTCGTGTAGTGCCGAGATTGTTTGACGCTAGATGATTTGGCTGCTACTTTCGGTCCACTTGATTGAGATGCAGACGATTGTCTGCCAGACGGATAGGGAGAGGGCCGATGCCGGACACGGCGCCCCGCACCCTCGGCGCGCACAAGGGGTTGGCACTCCTGGTGCTCTGCGCCCAGCTCTTCCTCGACTCGATGGACGTCTCCCTGATGGGTGTCGCCCTCCCGGAGATCAGGCAGGACCTCGGCCTCGGGCCGCAGACACTGCAATGGATCATCTCCGGCTACGCCGTCGCCTACGGCGGCTTCCTGCTGCTCGGCGGCCGCGCCGCCGACCTCTTCGGCCGCCGCCGGCTGTTCTTCTGGGCCACCGCCGTGTTCGCCCTGGCCAGCCTCGGCGGCGGGCTCGTCTCCGACGGCACCCTGCTGGTCGTCAGCCGCGTCATCAAGGGCGTCGCGGCGGCCTTCATCGCCCCCGCCGCGATGTCGATCATCACCACCACGTTCAAGGAGGGCCCCGAGCGCACCCGCGCGATGGGCATCTTCTCCCTCACCGGCGCCAGCGGCTACGCGGCCGGCCTGGTCTTCTCCGGCGTCCTGACCGAACTGCACTGGCGGCTCGTCTTCTTCGTCCCCTTCGTGGTCGCCGCACTCGTCCTCGCCGTCACCAACCGCGCCGTCGCCCCCGACCTGCCGCGCACCGGCGAGCGGCCGGGCTTCGACGCGGCCGGCGCGCTCACCGCCACCGCCGGCGTCCTGCTGCTCGTCCTCGGACTCGTCCGCGCCCCCGAGGTCGGCTGGGGCTCCACCGCCACCCTCGGCTCACTGATCGCCGCCGTCGTCCTGCTGGCCGCCTTCGTGGTCATCCAGCAGCGCCGCACCGACCCGCTGCTGCCACTGCGGATCTTCCGCTCCCGCACCCTGTCCACCGCCAACACCGTCGGACTGGTCTGGGCCTGCGCCACCATCGGCTGGCAGTTCATCGCCCTGCTCTACCTCCAGCAGGTGCGCGGCTACAGCGCCCTCCAGGCGGGCCTGGCGATCGTCCCGATGGCCGCCGCGATCCTGCTCGCCGTCAACCTCGCGCCCAAGCTGATCAACCGCTCCGGGCTGCGCCCGGCAGCGGTCCTCGGCCTGCTCCTCCAGGGCGGCGGCATCCTGCTGTTCCTGCGCACCGGCACCGACAGCAGCTACCCGGCCGTCCTGCTGCCCGCGCTGATCGTGCACGGGCTCGGCAACGGCACCAGCTTCCTCGCCTTCAACATCGCCGCCGTCAGCGGCGTGAAGAACGAGGACCAGGGCCTGGCCACCGCGCTGGTCACCGCGGCCCTCCAGCTCGGCGGCGGCATCGGCGTCGCGGTCGGCGCGGCCGTGCTCACCGGCGTCGGCGGCGCCTCGCCGTCGCTCTCCGCCTACCACTGGGCCTTCCTGGTGGCCGCAGTCTTCTCGGCCGTCGGACTGGTCGCCGCCGCCCTCGGGCTCGGTGCGCCGAAGGGCGGGGCGGACGGGGCAGCGCCGGACGAAACGGCAGTTGACGGGGCGCCGGCGGATGGCACCGCCGCGGACACGGCGCCCGCAGAGGCGCAGACCCTGGCCGCGAACCTCCGGGAGGGGCGGGCGTGACCACCACCAGGCCCGCCGCCACCGCCGTCGAACGGCTCACCCCGGACGACCCCAGGATCTCCTGGGACGGCATCAGCGGCCTGGCCCGCCACGAGGACCGCTGGATCCCGCTGCGCCTGCCGCTGGACCGGGTGGCGACCACGCTCTCCGCCGACTTCGCCCGCCTCGCCCGGCTCCCGGCCGGCGCCCGCTTCGGCCTGCGCACCGACGCCGTCGAACTGGTCCTGGAACTGGACGCCGAATCCGGCAGCGCACCGCTGGACGTGGTGGTGGACGGCGTCGTCGCCCACCGCTGGCACCCGGTGTCCGGGCGCCACCGGCTGGCCCTGCCACTGCCCGCGGGAGCGGACGGCCCGGCCGAGGTGGAGGTCTGGCTGCCGCACCTCAGCCGCACCCGGATCGGCCGGCTCTCGCTGCGCGGCCACCGGGTGCTGGAGCCCGTCGAACGGCCGGGGCCGCGCTGGATCGCCTACGGCAGCTCGCTCACCCACGCGATGTTCCCGCACGGCCCGTCCGAGAGCTGGGTCTCCCTGGTGGCCGTCCGGCACGGCTGGCGGCTGCGCAACCTCGGCTTCGCCGGGGAGGCGTACCTGGACCCGCTGGTCGCCCGGGTGCTCAGGGACAGCCCGGCCGAGCTGATCACCCTGGAGATCGGCACCAACGCGTACATCCGCAGCGTGTTCACCGCGCGCAGCTGGGGCTCGGCGGTGTGCGGGTTCGTCGAGACCGTCCGCGACGGCCACCCGGACACCCCGATCGCGGTGATCACCGCGCTGCCCTCGGTGGAGCGGGAGAAGGCGGTCAACGCCGCCGGACTCACCCTGGAGGGCATCCGCGAGCTGACCGGCGAGGCGGTCCGGGTGCTCCAGGGGCTCGGCGACCGACGGCTGCACCTGATCGACGGCCGGGACGTGCTGCCCGTCGCCGAGGCCGACCGGGTGTACGCGGACGGCCTGCACCCGACCCCGGACGGCGAGCACGACCTGGCCGACCGGGCCGCGCCGATCCTGCGGCGGCTGCTGCCCGGCTGAACCCCGGGCGTACGGCGGTGCCCCGACGGGACGTTCCCGTCGGGGCACCGCCGTGTGCCGGTGGCCGTCAGGCCGCCGCGGCCCGCGCGGGCAGCCTGGGCACCGCCGCCAGCAGCTGCCGGGTGTACGGGTGTACGGGCGACCGGAACACCCGTTCAACCGGGCCGTACTCGACCGCCCTGCCGTCCTTCATCACCAGCACCCGGTCACTGACCTGCCGCACCACCGCGAGGTCGTGCGAGATGAACAGCATCGCCAGGCCCAGCTCGGCCCGCAGCCGGGCCAGCAGCTCCAGCACCTGCGCCTGCACCGAGACGTCCAGCGCGGACACCGGCTCGTCGCAGACCAGCAGCCGCGGCCCGGTGGCCAGCGCCCGGGCGATCGCCACCCGCTGGCGCTGCCCGCCGGACAGCCCGTGCGGCCGCCGCTCCAGGTGCTGCTCGCCGAGGCCCACCTGGGTCAGCAGTCCGACCGCCCGCTCCCGCCTGGCCGCGCCGCGGGGCACCCCGGCGACCGCCAGCGCCTCGGCCAGGATCCGCCGGACGGTGAAGCGCGGATCGAAGGAGGCCAGCGGGTCCTGGTGGACCAGCTGCACCGCGGGCCTGGCCGGGCGGCGCTCGCGCTCGGGCAGCGCGCTCCACGGCCGGCCGTCCAGCAGCACCTCGCCGGCGTCCGGGGCCAGCATGCCCATCACCAGCCGGGCGGTGGTGCTCTTGCCGGATCCCGACTCGCCGACGATGCCCAGGGTCTCGCCGGGCGCGAGCCCGAACGACACCTCGGCGACCGCCTCCCGCAGGCCGCCGTCCGGGGTGCGGTAGCGCTTCACCAGGCCGCGGACGGTGAGGAGTTCGTCCTTCGTGGCGGTGGCGGTGGCGGCGACTTCGGCGGGGGAGTGGGCCGGGGCCGGGGCCGGGCGGTCCGGATCGGGGGCGGCCGCCAGCAGCATCCGGGTGTACGGGTGCTCCGGCGCGCCCAGCACCCGCCCGGCCGGACCGCTCTCCACGATCCGGCCGTCCTTCATCACCGCGATCCGGTCCGCCAGCCTGGCCACCACCGCCAGGTCGTGGCTGATCAGCAGCAGCGCCGTCCCCTCGGCCTTCAACCGGCCCAGCAGGTCCAGCACCTGGGCCTGCACGGTGACGTCCAGCGCGGTGGTCGGCTCGTCCGCGACCAGCACCCGCGGACCGGCCGCCAGCGCGGAGGCGATCAGCGCCCGCTGGCGCAGCCCGCCGGACAGCTGGTGCGGGTACTGCCGGGCCCGCTCGGCCGGCTCCGGCACCCCGACGGCGGCCAGCAACTCCTCGACCCGGCCGGGCACGTCGGCCTTCGGCAGGACGCGGTGGGCGAGCAGCGGCTCAGCCACCTCGGCGCCCACCCGGCGCAGCGGGTCCAGCGCGGACAGCGCGTCCTGGAGCACCAGCCCGACCGTCCGGCCGCGCACCCGGCGCCACTCCCGCTCGCCGAAGGCCGCGGCGTCCCGGCCCTCGACCAGGAACCGCTCGGCCCGTACGGCGGCACCGGGCGCGGTCAGCCCGACCAGCGTCCTGGCCGTGACGCTCTTGCCCGAGCCGGACTCGCCGACCAGCGCCAGGCACTCGCCCGCCGACAGTGTCAGCGACACCCCGGCCACCACCGTGGTGCGCCGTCTGCCGTGGCCGAACTCGACGTTCAGGCCCTCCAGTTCGACGATCGGGCTCATGGCGTCCGTCCTTCCAGGCGGCGGTGCAACTGTCGGCCGAGCACGGTGATCGCGACCACCACGGCGGTGATGGCGGCCCCTGGGAACACCGCGATCCACCAGGCGGTGGACAGGAAGTCGCGGCCCTGCGAGAGCATCGCCCCCCACTCGGGGGCGGGCGCCCTGGGGCCGAGCCCGAGGAAGCTGAGCGCCGAGCCCGACACCACGGCGCTGCCGACGGCCAGCGTGGCGGGCACGGTCAGCGGCCCCAGCGTGTTCGGCAGCACGTGCCGCAGCACCACGGCCGTCCTGGGCACCCCGAGCGCCGTCGCGGCGCGCACGTACTCCGAACCGCGCACCACCATCGCCCGCCCCCGCACCAGCCGGGCGAAGCCGGGGGTGGCCGCGATCGCGATGGCCAGCAGCGCGTTGCCGGTGCCCGGGCCCACCACCGCGATCACCAGCAGCGCGAGCAGCAGTTCCGGCAGGGCCAGCAGGACGTCCACCGCGCGCATCGCGACCTGGTCGCCGATCCGGCCGGACAGCGCGGCCGACAGCCCGACCAGCAGGCCGGCCAGCACCGACAGTGCGGTCGCGCCGAGCCCGATCAGCAGCGAGTAGCGGGCGCCGTGCACCACCCTGGCGTACACGTCCCGGCCCAACTGGTCGGTGCCCAGCCAGTGTTCGGAGCCGGGCGGGGTGAGCGCGGCGACCGGCTCGGCCGCCGTCGGGTCGGCGTGCGCGAGCAGCCCCGGCCAGGCGCAGGCGAGCACCGCCGCCGCCAGGACCAGGGCGGCGAGCAGCACCCCGGGGCGCACCCGGGCGGCCCGCCGGCCGGCCGAGCGGACCTTCCGGGCGGCCGGCCCGGCGGCGGGCACGACGGAGCCGGTCATGCCGCCACCTCCCGCACCGCACCGGCACCGCGCAGCCGGGGATCGATCAGCAGGTAGAGCGCGTCCACCGCGGTGTTCACCACCAGGTAGACCGCCGCGGACAGCAGGATCAGCCCGGTCACCACCGGCAGGTCGTGCCCGCTGACCGCGTCCAGCGCCACCCGGCCCAGACCCGGCCGGGCGAACACCGTCTCCACCAGGACCGTCCCGCCCAGCAGCCCGCCCACCAGCCAGCCGCCCAGCGTGACCGCAGGCACCAGCGCGTGCCGCAGCGCGTGCCGGCCGCGCAGCGCCAGCGGACCGATCCCGCGCGAACGGGCGGTCAGCGCGAACGGCTCGTGCAGCGCCGACTCCAGCCCCTCCCGCAGCACCTGCGAGAGCAGCGAGCCGAACGGCACCGCCAGGGTGACCGCCGGCAGCACCAGCGACTGCCAGCCCTCCGCCCCGGCGACCGGGAACAGCCGCAGGTGGAAGGAGAACAGCGTGAGCAGCAGGACACCCAGCCAGAACGGCGGGGTGGAGACCGCCAGCAGCTCCGCCCCGGAGGCCGCGCCGCGCACCGCCCGCCCCCGCCCTGCCGTGGTCACCGCGGAGACCAGGGCGAACAGCAGGATCAGCCCGAACGCCGTCAGCGCCAGCGCCGCGGTGGGGCCGAGCTGCTCGCCGATGATCCGGCTCACCGGTTGCTGCTGCTGGTAGGAGCGGCCGAGGTCGCCGCCCAGCAGCCGGCCGAGGAAGGTCAGGTACTGCGAGAACAGCGGGCGGTCCAGCCCGAACTCCCGGGTGATCTCGGCCCGGACGGCCGCCGAGCCGGTGGTCACCGAACCGCCGAGCAGGGTCGACACCGGGTCGCCGGGCACCAGGTGCAGTGCCAGGAACCCCAGGGTGGCGGCGCCCCAGAGCACCAGGACCGCGCCGCCCAGGCGGTTCAGCACCGCGCGCGCGACCCGTGTCACCTGGTCTTCCAGACGCCGGCGAACTGCGGCCACGCGTTCGCGTCGAACGCCAGGCCCCGGACGGCCTGGGTGTGCCCGATCAGATTGGTGGTCACGTACAGCGGCAGCACCGTGCCGTGCTCCACCGCCCACCGCTCGGCCTTGGTGTAGTTCGCCTTGCGGGCGGCCGGATCGGTGGTCGCCGCGCCCGCCGTCAGCCAGCCGTCCAGCGCCGGGTCGCTGCTCAGCGAGACGTTCTGGCCGCCCGCGGCCGGGGTGTTGGAGGAGAGGTAGAAGCCCGCCAGGATCGCTGGGTCGGCCCGCACCCAGGAGTTGTCCCACAGGTCGTAGTCGCCGCTCGCGTAGATCCTGAAGTAGGTGCCGTTGTCGATGGAGTCGCGCACCAGCTCGATCCCGGCCTTCTTCAGGTCGGCCTGGATGCCCGCCGCCAGGGTGTCGCGCTGGTCCCGCACCAGCGAGGCGATGTACGGCCAGTGCAGGGTGAGCCGCTTGCCGTCCTTCACCCGGTAGCCGTCGCCGTCCCTGGCGCTCCAGCCCGCCTCGTCCAGCAGCCGGCCGGCCGCCGCGGCGTCGTGCGGGAGCGCGTCCTTCAGCCCGGCCTCGTACGCCGCCGGGGTGGTCGGGCTGAGCGGGCTCCAGGCGCGCTCGTACTCGCCGAAGTAGATGCTCCTGACCAGCGCCTCCACGTCCACCGCCCGCTGGACGGCCTGGCGCACCCGCTCGTCCCGCAGCGCGCCGCGGGTCGAGTTCAGGAACAGCGAGTAGACCACGCCAGGGTTCTGGGTGCGGCTCACCTCGATGCCGTCGGCCGCCCGGGCGGTGCGCACCGCGGTGACCGGCAGCGTGGCCGCGTCCACCTGGCGGCTGGTCAGCGCGCCGGCCCGGACCGAGTCCTCGGGCAGGAAGCGGATCGTCAGACCGTCCAGGTACGGCGCGCCCTGGTTCGCGGCGCCCTCCGGCGCCCAGGCGTAGGCGTCGTTGCGCCGGAACTCGACGTGGTCGTTCTTGACGTACTCGGTCTCCTTGAACGGCCCGGTGCCCACCGAGTCCGCGCCGCCCGCGCACAGCCGGTCCGCCTTCTCCGCCAGCGACCTGGGCGAGGCGATGCCCAGGTACGGGGTGGCGGCCGCCTGGAGGAACGGCACGTACGGATCCGCGAAGGAGACCCGGACGGTGAGCGGGTCCACCACCTCGGCGCCGGTGTAGGGGCCGAGCAGGCTGGCCGCGTACAGCGACTTGGTCTTCGGGTCCTTGACGTGGTCCAGGTTGGCCTTCACCGCGGCGGCGTCGAAGGCGGTGCCGTCGTGGAAGGTGACGCCCTCGCGCAGCCGGAAGGTGTACGTCCTGGCGTCCGGCGAGACCTCCCAGGACTTCGCCAGCCACGGGTGGAAGGCGCCCTTGTCGTCCAGGTACACCAGCGAGTCGAAGACGTTGCGCTGGATCACCGCCGTCACGTCGCCCGGGCTGACGTGCGGGTCCAGGCAGGACGTGCCGACCGCCACCGCGTACTTCAGGGTGCCGCCGCGCACCGGAACCCCTTCGGCGCCCGCCCCCGACCCGGCCGGGCCGGCGGAGGAGCAGCCCGCGAGCAGCACCGCCGCCAGTCCGGCGGCGGGCAGGGCGGTCGGGACGGCGAACGGTCGGGCGGTGCGGCGGGCGGTGCGGCGGGGGGTGGGACGGGTGGCGGGCACGGGTCTGCTGGGCATGCGTGAACTCCTTGGTGGTGCCGGTGGAGGGCGTACGGGGCCGCCGCCGGGCACGGGTGTGCGCGGCGGGGCGGGGGAGGGGGCGCCGGGGTTCGGGCCTTCGGCCGGACGGCCGGACGGTCGGCCGACGGTCGGCCGGGCTGGATCGGGATCCGGGTCAGGGGCCGGACGGGCGTCGGCTCGGGCTTCGGCCCGGCTGCCGGGCCGGGGTCAGACCGAGGCGCGGCTCAGGGCACCGGGCACAGCGGTGCCAGGGGCGCGGGCGCCGCCGAGGGCGCTTTCGAGAGCGCTTTCGAGGGCGCGACATCGGCCGCGGCCGCCGGGACCGCCCGCCGACGGGGCGACGCCCCGCACGGCCGGGGTCCTGCCACCGCTGCTGTGCACTGCGGCCTCCGATGCCTGCGCGTTCGCCCGTATCGCGCACCAGGGTGCCCGGTAGCGGCGGTTCCTGGCCACCACGGGGTTTCACCCAGTGGAACGCGCGCGGTCCGTCCCCTCCGTCCCCTTCGCGCTTCCCGTGGCCTGCCCGGCCTGCCCGGCCTCCTCGGCCACCGAACGCGCCACCCCGGCCGTCATCAGCCGCCCCGCCTCGCGCAACCGCGCCTCGAACCGGGCCGGATCGACGGGCGCGGCCACCACCAGGCCCAGCGCGGCCAGCAGCGAGCCGTCCGGATGGAACACCGGCACGGCCGCCGCCCCGTACACCGGCTGCATCTCCCGGCGCGCGTACCCGACGCCCCCGCGCCGCACCGCCGCCAGCTCCCTGGCCAGCCGGCCGGGCGCCACCACCGTGTCCCTGGTGTGCCGCGCGCCCGCCGCGGACAGACCCGCCGTCACCTCCCTGACCAGCGCCTCCGGCGCGTGCGCCAGCAGCACCCGGCCCACCGCCGTGGCATGCAGGTCCATCCGCCCGCCCACCCGCACCCGGAACGGCGAGGACGGCGCGGCCGCACCCGGCAACCGGTCCAGCAGCAGCGCCGAACGGCCGTCCAGCGCCGCCACCAGCGCGGTCTGCCCGGTCCGCTCGTGCAGGTCCCGCAGGGCCGGCTGCGCCAACTCCCTGACCCGCCGCAGGCACGGCGCCAGCGACCCCAGCGCCCACAGCCGTCGCCCCAGCCGGTACCCGCCGTCCCGCTGCCGCTCCAGCGCGCCCCAGGCGACCAGCTCACGCACCATCCGCAGCGCGGTGGGCGCCGGCAGCCCGGCCTGCCGCGCGATCTCGGCCAGCCGCAGCGACTCCCGCTCCCCGTCGAAGGCCTCCAGCACCGCGAACACCCGCCCGGCCACCGAACGGCCCCCGGCCTCCCCCGAATTGCCCGCCACCGGCCCCACCCTTCACCGCGGTATCCCGTCCCCGGCCCCAACGCCGGTACCCGGCGGCCGGATTCCGCCGGTGGCCCGTCGCGCGGCGAACACCGCCCGACGGGTGCCCCGCCGCGTGCGGGGGCGGGCGGGTCAGAGGAGGCAGTCGGCGGTGGTGAGCACGGCCCGGGTCTGGTGGGCCAGTTGCTCCTGCACCGGCACCCAGCGGGCACCGAAGCGGTGGCGCAGCCGGTCCAGGCTGTCGGTGACGACGGCGCGGGCGCGGTCACGGGCGGCCTCCGCACCGGGGCCGCGGACGTCGGCGAGCAGCCGCAGCAGGATCGACGCGACCCGCAGCGGCACGCGCGCCGCGACCAGCCCGGCGGTGGTCACCCGGGAGGCGGTGAGCGGCTCGGCGCCCCAGCGGTCCAGCCACTCCTCGGCCACCCGCGGGGCGACCGCCAGGCTGAACTCGGCGGTGCGCAGCAGCGAGCGGTACGCCTCGTGGCCGTACGCCTCGTGCCGGTGCGCGGGGACGCTCGGAAGCAGGGCGGTGAGCTCCTCGGCACGCGCGGTGAGGTCGTGGGCGGCGGCCGCGAGGGCCCCGGCCCCGGCCGGGTGGGGGCGGCCGTCGCCGACCGCGTCGACCGCCCACATCGGGACCTCCAGTACCGCGGTGACCGCGCCGTACCGGGCCGCGTACGACCAGGTGGACAGCTCGGGCTCGTCCGGCAGGGCCCGGGAGCCGCCGGCGCCCGGGGCCGGCATCAGATAGGTGCCGGGGTCAGGGCTGGCCCAGCCGATCGCGTCGTAGGAGTCCACGTCGAGCGGGACGCCGGCCCGTTGCGCGGACCGGGCGAAGCGCCCGGCCAGGCCCAGCACCGGGCGGGTGAGCTGGACGAACGCGCCGCCGAAGTCCACCCCGTGCAGCGAGCACTGGAGGAAGGGGCGCAGCTCGTCGATCAGCTCGGTCAGCGCCAGGCTCTCCGGCATCGGCGGGCGGCCGGAGCCGGGGGCGGGCAGCAGTTCGGGCTGCTCCTCGAAGGAGGGGCGGAAGAAGTGCTCGTAGTGGCGGCGCATGGTGAGCGGGCCGTCCAGCCAGCCGGCGTTGAGCGCGGCGCCGTCCGGGTCCAGGCAGAGCAGCAGGTGCCAGGAGAGCCCGGGGCAGGCGGGGCGGTCCAGCAGCACCTCGGCCAGCCGGACGGTCCCGGCGGTGCCGATCGGCTCGTTGGGGTGCGGGCCGCCGACCACCAGCACCGCGCGCGGCCCGCGGTCCACGGAGAGCAGCAGCAGCGGGCGCCCGGCCCTGGAACGGCCCACCTCGCGCAGCCGGCAGCGGTCCGGGTGCCGCAGTGCGAGCCGCCGTGCGGCGGACTCGGCCTGGGCCGGCGTGGGGTAGCGGGCCGGCCGGGTGTCGAGGGGCCGGAGGGGACGGATCCGCCGACCGGTGTCGGTCATGGTTCTCCTTGCGCCGGTCGTACGGCCGCCGGGGCGCAGGCGTGCGGGTGCGCCGCCGGGCACGGCGTGCGGGCGGGGGACGGGGGCGGGCACCGCGGGCCGGGGACGGCGGCGGTGCGGAGACGGGAGGGGCCCGGTGGGGCGGACCGGGCCGTGACAGGGCGGGAGGAGCCGTGGTGGAGCGGAGGGAGGGGCGCGCCGGCCGGAAAACCGACGAGGGCCGAGCGTACGACTCAACTCCCGTGTCCGGAAGGGGTGCAGATGTCTTTGGCGGAGCCCTGTCAGTACCGCACGGCCCGTCCTGGCGTGTCAACGGCGGACGGCGCCCGCCGGCGGGCGCGCACCGCGCGTGCCGGGGCGGGCCCCAGCGGGCGCGGGCGGGAAAGGGAGAGCACCGGCCGTCCGGGTCGCGCCGGAGCGCGGAGGCGCCGAGCGCGGGGCCGTGATCCGGGGCCGTGATCCGGGGCACCCGGTCCGTTCCCCGGATTGGGCTACCCTTGAGGGTCACCTGAGGGTCACCCCGCTGAGGGTCACCCCTCCCGTGCCGGTCCGCGGCACCGAATCACGTCGTAAGGGTTCCTAGTACATGACTGTCGAATCGGTCTTCCCACGCCTGGAGGCCCTCCTCCCGCACGTCCAGAAGCCGATCCAGTACGTCGGCGGCGAGCTGAACTCGACCGTCAAGGACTGGGACGCCTGCGACGTCCGCTGGGCGCTGATGTACCCCGACGCCTACGAGGTGGGCCTGCCCAACCAGGGCGTCATGATCCTCTACGAGGTGCTGAACGAGCGCGAGGGCGTGCTCGCCGAGCGCACCTACAGCGTCTGGCCGGACCTCGAGGCGCTGATGCGCGAGCACGACGTCCCGCAGTTCACGGTGGACGCCCACCGCCCGGTGAAGGCCTTCGACGTGTTCGGCCTGTCGTTCTCCACCGAGCTCGGCTACACCAACATGCTGACCGCGCTCGACCTGGCCGGCATCCCGCTGGAGGCCGGGGACCGCACCGACGAGGACCCGATCGTCCTGGCCGGCGGCCACGCCGCCTTCAACCCGGAACCGATCGCGGACTTCATCGACTGCGCGGTGGTCGGCGACGGCGAACAGGCCGTGCTCGACATCACCGAGATCATCCGCGCCTGGAAGGCCGAGGGCCGCCCGGGCGGCCGCGACGAGGTGCTGCTGCGCCTGGCGCGCACCGGCGGGGTGTACGTCCCGCGGTTCTACGACGTGGAGTACCTGGCCGACGGCCGGATCGGCCGCGTCGTGCCGAACGCCCCCGGCGTGCCGTGGCGGGTGTCCAAGCACACCGTGATGGACCTGGACGAGTGGCCGTACCCGAAGCAGCCGCTGGTCCCGCTCGCGGAGACCGTGCACGAGCGGATGTCCGTGGAGATCTTCCGCGGCTGCACCCGCGGCTGCCGCTTCTGCCAGGCCGGCATGATCACGCGCCCCGTGCGGGAGCGAAGCATCACCGGCATCGGCGAGATGGTGGAGCGCGGGCTGAAGGCGACCGGCTTCGAGGAGGTCGGCCTGCTGTCGCTGTCCAGCGCCGACCACACCGAGATCGGTGACATCGCCAAGGGCCTGGCGGACCGCTACACCGAGGACAAGATCGGCCTGTCGCTGCCGTCCACCCGGGTCGACGCCTTCAACATCGACCTCGCCAACGAGCTGTCCCGCAACGGACGCCGCTCGGGCCTCACCTTCGCCCCCGAGGGCGGCAGCGAGCGCATGCGCAAGGTGATCAACAAGATGGTGTCGGAGGAGGACCTGATCCGCACCGTCGCCACCGCCTACGGCAACGGTTGGCGCCAGGTGAAGCTGTACTTCATGTGCGGCCTGCCCACCGAGACCGACGAGGACGTGCTCCAGATCGGCGAGATGGCGAAGAACGTCATCCAGAAGGGCCGCGAGGTCACCGGCCAGAACGACATCCGCTGCACCGTCTCCATCGGCGGGTTCGTGCCCAAGCCGCACACCCCGTTCCAGTGGGCCCCGCAGCTGTCCGCCGAGGCCACCGACGCCCGCCTGGCCAAGCTGCGCGACTCGATCCGCGGCGACCGCAAGTACGGCAAGAACATCGGCTACCGCTACCACGACGGCAAGCCGGGCATCGTCGAGGGCCTGCTCTCCCGCGGCGACCGCCGGGTCGGCGCGGTCATCCGCGCGGTCTACGAGGACGGCGGCCGCTTCGACGGCTGGCGCGAGTACTTCTCGTACGACCGCTGGATGGCCTGCGCCGAGAAGGGCCTGGCCGGCACCGGCGTCGACGTCGACTGGTACACCACCCGCGAGCGCTCCTACGAGGAGGTGCTGCCCTGGGACCACCTGGACAGCGGCCTCGACAAGGACTGGCTCTGGGAGGACTGGCAGGACGCCCTGGAGGAGGTCGAGGTCGACGACTGCCGCTGGACCCCGTGCTTCGACTGCGGCGTCTGCCCCCAGATGGACACCCAGATCCAGATCGGCCCAACCGGCAAGAAGATGCTCCCCCTGACGGTCGTCAACAAGTAATCATATAAACGCTAGAGCCCTCGTCGGATGTGTCCGGCGAGGGCGTTTTGCATCATAAACAACTTGCAATCTGGAGGTTGTTTATGGCACTTTGATATATACGTGGGAGGTGGCCTAGGGTATGTCAAAGACGATGATCGATATTGATGACGAGGCGCTGGCACTGGCTGCCGAGGTGCTCGGGACCACGACGAAGAAGGACACCGTCAACGCTGCGCTCGCTGAGATAGGGGCGCGGCGACGCAGGGAACTCGCATTGCAGGAACTGATGCGGCTCGCTGAGGACGGCGCGTTCGACAAGTTGCTGGAGCCGGGATTCAAGGACGAGGTCCGGCGCGGAGAGCAAGGTGGGGCTGAATGGGAGCTTGGGAAGGCTTCCTGATCGACACCTCGGCGGTGGCACGGCTGATCACCAGGCCTGCGGCGCTGTCGCTCTGGGGTGAGGCCCTCGCGGCCGGAAGGATCGGCATGTGCGCCCCGACCGAGGGGGAGGTGCTCTATTCCGCTCGGTCGGCGGCTGAACTGCGGGCCATGAGGGCCCAGTTCCAGCGGTTGTACACATGGTGGGTCGTGCCGGACGACGTCTGGCCTCAGGTCTCGTCCCTGCAGATCGGGCTCGCCGAATCCGGCTGTCATCGGTCCGCAGGCGTGGTCGATCTCATGGTCGCCGTCACCGCGATGCACCACGGGCTGACCGTGCTGCACTACGACCGGGACTTCGAGACGATCGCCAAGCACGCCGACCTGAAGGCCAGGTGGCTGGCCGAGCCCGGGTCGCTGGACTGAGGACCAGCGCTGACCAGGGGCGGAGCGAGGGCGGTGGCGGGGCGCGTACCCTTTGAGGTGACAGAGTCCGGACAGTGGCGGGAAGACGCCACGCCGGACGGGGACAACTGACTAAGGACTGAGCGACCCTGGCACGCCGTACGCCCGACGGTCCGCCGCCCGCGCCGACGGTGCAGCGGATTCGTCTCCGCTACACCAAGCGCGGCCGGCTCCGTTTCACCAGCCACCGTGACTTCCAGCGCGCCTTCGAGCGCGCTCTGCGCCGGTCCGCCGTTCCGATGGCCTACTCGGCCGGCTTCACCCCGCACCCGAAGGTCTCCTACGCCAACGCGGCCCCGACCGGGGTGGCGAGCGAGGCGGAGTACCTGGAGATCGGCTTGGCCGCCGTCCGCGATCCCGAGGAGCTGCGGGCGCAGCTGGACGGTTCGCTGCCGCCGGGCCTCGACGTGATCGACGCGGTCGAGGTGCGGACGTCGAACTTCGTGGAGCGCCTGGAGGCCTCCGAATGGCTGCTCCGGCTCGACGGCGTCGAGCCCGGCGTGGCCGCCGAGGCGGTCGCGCGTTTCCTCGCCGAGGAGCGGGTCGAGGTCGAGCGCCGTACCAAGAACGGCCTGCGGGTCTTCGACGCGCGGGGCGCGGTGGCGGCGCTGGAAGCCGTCCCCGCCCAGGTCGAGGCAGGTGAGGACACCGAGGCCGGAACCGCCCGCGATGTTCGGACCGGCCGTCCCTGTGCGATACTGCGCCTGGTAGTACGACACGCCACACCCGCCGTACGACCCGACGACGTATTGTCCGGTCTCCGTGTGACGGCCGACCTGGCGCCGCCGGTCCCCGCAGAGGTGACCAGGCTGGCGCAGGGGCCGCTAGACGAGGAGGCCGGCACGGTGACCGACCCGCTGGCGCTCGACCGCGCCGCGGCCCCTGCCGGCTCGGAGCCGGCCGCAGGGCCGCACGCTACCGCGTCCGCCTAGCGGGGGGAGGCCGGGCCCAGTGCCTCACTGGGCCCGAAGGTCCTCCAGGGTTCCCGCGGCTCCCCAGGGGAGCGAGCGTCGTCGCAGCACAGGCCTGTCACCCGGGGCCTGCCGACCAGGAAGGTCGGCCGGTCCGGGACCCCCTCCGGGAGCCACCCGGGGTTGGGGAACGGCGCAGCTTGGGAAAACCTCAGAAGACTGGTCAGACCAGAAGACTTTCGACACCCCGCCGAGTGCGGGGCGCCGAGCGAGACTACGAGCCCCTGTGCGGCCTCGCGTCCGCGCGGCGGCACCGTCAAAGGGTCAGGCCCTGGCATCGTCTCGATGCCGGCCGCCCATCGGTGCCGCGCCGTGCCCGGATGCGGAGCCCGGGGGCCTGACGGGAGATCCACCCGCATGCTCGATAACACCGATCCGCAGCAGACTGCGGCCACGGAGCAGAACGAGACCGCCGTGACCGGTGGCGAGGGCGCGTCCGCCGCGCCGCCGCGCCGTCGTCGCCGCGCGGTGTCCCGCCCCGCGGGCACCCCGCAGGGCGCGGCCGCCGAGGCGGCCGAGACGGTCCTGCCGGCCGAGACGCCGAAGGCCGAGGCCCCGGCCGCTGAGCCGGTGGCCGAGCCGGTCGCCGAGAAGCCCGTCCGGGCCCGCCGTACCCGCAAGCGTGCCGAGGCCCCGGCCGGGGCGCCGGAGGCCACCTCGATCGTGGTGACCGCGCCGGACGCCGCCGCGGCCCAGGCCGCCGAGCAGGCCGAGCAGGCCGAGCCGGCCGCGCCGGTCGCCGGGAAGGCCCCCGCGAAGGCTCCCAGGGCCGCGAAGGCCGACAAGACCGCCAAGGCCGAGCAGACCGCCAAGGCCGAGAAGGCTGAGAAGGCTGAGCAGGCCGAACCGGCCGAACCGGCCGAGCCGGTCGCCGAGAAGCCCGCCCGGGCCCGCCGTACCCGCAAGCGTGCCGAGGCGCCCGCCGGTGCCCCCGCCGCCGAGGCCGAGGCCGCTCCGGCCGTCGAGGTGCCGGCCGTCGAGGCCCCCGCCCCCGTCGCCGTCGCAGAGCCGGCGGCCGAGGAGGCTCCCGCCGCTCCGGCCCGTCGCCCCCGCCGCCGTCGTGTGGTCGAGGCCGCGCCGGTCGTCGAGACGCCGGTCGAGGAGCCCGCCGCCGAGGAGCCGCAGGCCGAGGAGCCCGAGGAGCCCGAGGAGGAGGCCGCCGAGGCCGCTGCCGAGGCCCCCGCCGCCGCTCCGGCTGCCGCCCCTGCGCCCGCCGAGGCCGAGCCGCCCCACCGGGTGCGCCGCCGCGCGGTCCGCCCGGCCACCGCGGTGTTCCAGGCTCCCGTGTTCCAGGAGCCGGCCCCCTTCGTCGCGCCGTCCGCGGCCTCCGCGCCGTCCGCGGTGTCCGCACCTTCCGCGCCGTCCGCACCGCAGCAGCCCGCCGCCGCCCCGGCGCAGGCCGAGGCCCCGGCCGCGGCCGAGCGCGAGGAGGACGAGTTCGAGTACAGCGGTGTCGGCCGCCGCCGCCGGGTCCGCACCCGGGTCGAGCCGACCCGTCGCAAGTCGGCCGCCCAGACGAAGGCCCAGGCGAGGGCGCAGGCCAAGGCACAGGCCGCCGCGCCGGTTGCCGCGCCCGTCGTCGAGGCCCCCGCCCCCGCCCCCGCTGTCGAGGCCCCTGTCGTGGAGGCCCCCGCCGCCGGTCCCGAGGCCGAGGACGAGTGGGAGGACGGCCGTCCGTCGCGCCGTCGCCGCCGGGGCGGTCGTCGCCGCCGTCGTGGCGAGGCCGAGGAGTTCGAGGCCGCCGAGGCCGTCGAGACCGAGCAGCCCGCCGCCGAGCAGCCCGCCGCCCAGCAGCCGGCCGAGGCCGTCGAGGACGAGGACGAGGACGACGACGAGCTGGCCGCCGGCCTGTCCTCCTCGCGCCGTCGTCGCCGCCGTCGCCGCCGCAGCGGTGAGACCGGTGCGGTCGAGACCGCCGAGACCACCGAGGACGGCGTCCGCACGGTGGTGAAGGTGCGCGAGCCGCGCCGCCGTTCCACCGAGCCGTCCTTCGACCCGGACGAGGTGCAGTCCATCAAGGGCTCGACCCGTCTGGAGGCGAAGAAGCAGCGCCGCCGCGAGGGCCGCGAGCTGGGCCGCCGCCGGGTGCCGATCATCACCGAGGCCGAGTTCCTGGCCCGCCGCGAGTCGGTCGAGCGCGTCATGGTGGTGCGCCAGAGCGGCCAGCGGACCCAGATCGGTGTCCTCGAGGACGGCGTGCTGGTCGAGCACTACGTCAACAAGGAGCAGGCCACCTCGTACGTCGGCAACGTCTACCTGGGCAAGGTCCAGAACGTGCTGCCGTCGATGGAGGCCGCCTTCGTCGACATCGGCAAGGGCCGCAACGCGGTGCTGTACGCCGGTGAGGTCAACTTCGGCGCGCTGGGCGGCCACGGCGGCCCGCGCCGGATCGAGTCGGTGCTGAAGTCCGGCCAGTCCGTGCTGGTGCAGGTCTCCAAGGACCCGATCGGCCACAAGGGCGCCCGCCTGACCAGCCAGATCTCGCTGCCCGGCCGCTACCTGGTGTACGTGCCCGAGGGCTCGATGACCGGCATCTCGCGCAAGCTCCCCGAGAACGAGCGCGCGCGCCTGAAGCAGATCCTCAAGAAGATCGTCCCGGACGACGCGGGCGTCATCGTGCGCACCGCCGCCGAGGGCGCCTCCGAGGAGGAGCTGACCCGCGACGTCCAGCGCCTCCAGCAGCAGTGGGAGGACATCCAGAAGAAGGCCGCGACCGGCAACGCCCCGGCGCTGCTGTACGGCGAGCCGGACATGACCGTCCGGGTCGTCCGCGACATCTTCAACGAGGACTTCACCAAGGTCATCGTCTCCGGCGACGAGGCGTGGAAGACCATCCACGAGTACGTCTCCAACGTGGCGCCCGACCTCGCCGAGCGGCTCCAGCGGTGGACCTCCGAGGTGGACGTGTTCGCCACCTACCGGATCGACGAGCAGCTGATGAAGGCGCTGGACCGCAAGGTCTGGCTGCCCAGCGGCGGTTCGCTGGTGATCGACCGCACCGAGGCGATGGTCGTCATCGACGTCAACACCGGGAAGTTCGTCGGCCAGGGCGGCAACCTGGAGGAGACGGTCACCCGGAACAACATCGAGGCGGCCGAGGAGATCGTGCGCCAGCTGCGGCTGCGCGACCTCGGCGGCATCATCGTGATCGACTTCATCGACATGGTGCTGGAGTCCAACCGCGACCTGGTACTGCGCCGTCTGCTGGAGTGCCTGGGCCGGGACCGGACCAAGCACCAGGTGGCGGAGGTCACCTCGCTGGGCCTGGTCCAGATGACCCGCAAGCGGGTCGGCCAGGGCCTGCTGGAGTCCTTCTCCGAGCCGTGCGTGCACTGCAACGGCCGCGGTGTGATCGTCCACATGGAGCAGCCGAGCGCCCACGTCCACGCCCCCGTGTCGGTGGGCGAGGCCGGCTCGGCCGGCGGCAAGCGCCGTCGCCGGGGCAAGGGCGGCGCGGCCCACGAGGAGCTGCCGGCCGTCGAGGCCGCGGTGGCCGAGCCGGTGACCGAGGCCGTCGCCGAGCCGGCCGAGCCGGTGCGCGAGGAGATCGAGGGCCAGCTGGCCCTGGAGGTCCCCGGCGTCGAGGCCGCGGCCGAGGAGGCCGTCGTCACGGCTCCGGTCGCCGCCGCTCCGGCCGTCGAGGCCCCGGTGGCCGCTCCGGCGGGCCGTCCGCGCCGCCGGGCGGTGCGCAAGGCGACCGCTCCGGCAGGGTCCCCGGACACCGCCGAGATCGTGGTGCTCCAGGCCAAGGCCGAGGCGGCGCTGGAGGCGGCCCTGGAGGCCGCCGCCCCGGCTGCCGCGGAAGCCGCTGCCGAGGCCGTCGCCGAGGCGCCGGGCGAGCCGGTCGTGGCCGTCGAGGCCGCGGTCGTCGAGGAGGCCCCCGAGGCCGCCGAGGCCGTCACCGAGGCTCCGGCCGAGGAGGCGCCGGCGCCGAAGAAGCGGGCCGCCCGGAAGACCGCCGCGAAGAAGACCACCACGGTGGCCAAGAAGACCACCGCCCGCAAGACCGCCACCAAGCGGACGAGCGCGGCGGCCAAGAAGGCCGCGGCCGCCGAGGGTGATACGGCGGCCGAGTAGTGCCCACGCCCGGGGCGGGAGCGATCCCGCCCCGGGCCGTACGGGCCGGTTTGCCCCCCGGGCGGCCGGTCCGTATTCTTGACCATCGGCGTGTCTACGCCATGCTCCCGAGCACATCACCTTCCCGAGGTCGCCGCGTTCGCGCGGAGAGCCGGGGAGAGGCTCCTGTGTCCGTACCCAGGTGGCTGGCGTCGGGGGTTCCGACCGAGCAAGGAAAGCAGGTACCGCATGTACGCGATCGTTCGCGCAGGCGGCCGCCAGCACAAGGTCGCCGTCGGCGACGTGCTGGAGATCGACCGTATCGAGGCCAAGCCGGGTGACTCGGTCGAGCTCTCGACCCTCCTCGTCGTCGACGGTGACGCTGTCACCTCCGACCCGTGGGTCCTGGCCGGCGTGAAGGCTCACGCCGAGGTGGTCGACCAGACCAAGGGTGACAAGATCATCATCCTGCGCTACAAGAACAAGACCGGCTACCGCCGCCGTCAGGGTCACCGTCAGCAGCACACCGCGGTGCGCATCACCAGCATCGACTCGGTCAGCAAGTAAGGGGATAGCGGAAAATGGCACACAAGAAGGGCGCAAGCTCTACTCGTAACGGCCGTGACTCGAACGCCCAGCGCCTCGGCGTGAAGCGCTTCGGTGGCCAGGTCGTCTCCGCCGGCGAGATCATCGTCCGCCAGCGCGGCACCCACTTCCACCCGGGTGCCGGTGTCGGCCGCGGTGGCGACGACACCCTGTTCGCGCTGACCGCCGGTGCGGTGCAGTTCGGCAACCGTCGCGGCCGCAAGGTCGTCAACATCGTGGCCGTCGAGGCCTGAGTCCCCGCGGACTCCCGGGTCTGAGAAGACTCACCGGGTCTGAGAAGACCCACAGTGAAGGGTGGGCCGGAATTCTCCGGTCCACCCTTCACGTTTTACTCAGGCAGCAATGCAGACTCTCGCGCACTGGAGGCACACCCATGACCACCTTCGTGGACCGCGTCGAACTTCACGTCGCCGCGGGTAACGGGGGCCACGGCTGCGCCTCCGTGCACCGCGAGAAGTTCAAGCCGCTCGGCGGCCCGGACGGCGGCAACGGCGGTGAGGGCGGCAGCGTCATCCTCACCGTGGACGCGCAGGTCACCACCCTGCTGGAGTACCACCACTCGCCCAAGCGCAAGGCCACCAACGGCAAGCCGGGCGCGGGCGGCAACCGCACCGGCGCGATCGGCGAGGACCTCGTCCTGATGGTGCCGGACGGCACCGTGGTGCTGGACCGCCAGGGCAACGTGCTGGCCGACCTGGTCGGGCACGGCACCAGCTTCGTCGCCGCCCAGGGCGGCCGCGGCGGCCTCGGCAACGCCGCGCTGTCCTCGGCCCGCCGCAAGGCGCCCGGCTTCGCGCTGCTCGGCGAGCCCGGCGAGGCCGGCGACATCGTCATGGAGCTCAAGTCCGTCGCCGACGTGGCCCTGGTGGGCTACCCGAGCGCGGGCAAGTCCTCGCTGATCTCGGTGCTCTCCGCCGCCAAACCGAAGATCGCGGACTACCCGTTCACCACCCTGATCCCCAACCTCGGCGTGGTCACCGCGGGCGAGACCGTCTACACCATCGCCGACGTGCCCGGCCTGATCCCGGGCGCCAGCCAGGGCCGCGGCCTGGGCCTGGAGTTCCTGCGGCACGTCGAGCGCTGTTCGGTGCTGGTGCACGTGCTGGACTGCGCCACCCTGGAGCCCGGCCGCGACCCGCTGAGCGACCTGGAGACGATCGAGGCCGAGCTCGCCGAGTACGGCGGCCTGGAAGACCGCCCGCGCCTGGTCGCGCTCAACAAGGTGGACGTCCCGGACGGCCAGGACATCGCCGACCTGACCCGCACCTCCCTGGAGGAGCGCGGCTACCGGGTGTTCGAGGTCTCCGCGGCCTCCCGCAAGGGCCTGCGCGAGCTGAGCTTCGCGATGGCCGGGATCGTCTCCGAGGCGCGCGCCGCCAAGCCGGTCGAGGAGTCCACCCGGATCGTGCTGCGGCCCAAGGCCGTCGACGACGAGGGCTTCACCATCACCGAGGAGGACGGCGCCTACCACATCCGCGGCACCAAGCCGGAGCGCTGGGTCCGGCAGACCGACTTCAGCAACGACGAGGCCGTCGGCTACCTCGCCGACCGGCTGGCCCGCCTCGGTGTCGAGGAGAAGCTGTGGAAGGTCGGGGCGCAGGAGGGCGACACCGTCATCATCGGCCCGGAGGAGAACGCCGTCGTCTTCGACTGGGAGCCGACCATGGCCGCCGGTGCCGAGATGCTCGGCCGTCGCGGTGAGGACCACCGCATGGACAGCCCGCGTCCGGCCGTCGACCGCCGCCGCGAGAAGCAGAAGGGCCGGGACGCGGCCGAGGCCGAGTTCCTCGCCTTCGAGGCGCTCTCCAGCAGCCGGCAGGCCGCCATCGAGAGCGAGGACGACGAGGAGCACTGAGTGCTCCGCGCCGAACGGCCCCCGCCACCCGTCGAGGTGGCGGGGGCCGTTCGCGCGCTCGGCGGTGACGGGGCGTCACTTCGTCCAGGAGGCCTGGAGCTTCAGCCGGTGGTGGAGATGATGGTGCAGCCCTTGGCCTCGGTGCCCTTGGCGACGCCCTGGAACTTCGCGCTGGTGCACTTGGGCAGCGGGGTGGCGGCGCTCAGGACGTCGAGGGCCTTCTTGCCGGTGGCGTCGAAGACGACGAACTTCGAGTCCGGGGCCGCGCCGGTGCCGGCCGGGGTGTCCGTGTTCTCCGGCCCGCAGGCCGCGAGCGAGAGGGCGGTGGCCGCCGCGAGCGCGGCGACGGTCAGCTTGGTGGTGTACGAACGCGTGGTGCGCATTTCTCCTGGGCGCGCGGCCGCGGCCGTTGCCGGCCATTGCCCGGTGCGGCGCCGCCCGTCGTGACAGGAAGAGTCGATGACGACATGGGTACAGCGGGCAAGAAGCCGTCCCCCGATCTGGCTTGCGGTCAGGGACCATACCAGCCATCCGAAGTGGTGGACGGGCCGTGACGAGCCGGTGACCGGCCCGGGTCCAGCCGGTGAAACACCCTGCGGGCGACCTGCGCGGATCGCGTAGATTTCGGGGGTGACGGCCGGTCCCGGCCCGCCGCACCCGCACCACACCGGAAGGGCGAACAGCGAGATGAGCGAGGACTCCCTGCGGGAGGAGGTGCTGACCGCGCGGCGGATCGTCGTCAAGGTCGGCTCCTCCTCGCTGACCACGGCGGCCGGCGGCCTGGACGCCGACCGCGTCGACGCCCTGGTGGACGCGCTCGCCAAGCTCCGGGCCCGCCCGGAGCCGCCGGAGGTCGTGCTCGTCTCCTCCGGGGCCATCGCCGCCGGCCTCGCCCCGCTCGGTCTGGACGGGCGGCCCAAGGACCTGGCCCGCCAGCAGGCCGCCGCCAGCGTCGGCCAGGGCCTGCTGGTCGCCCGGTACACCGCCTCCTTCGCCCGGTACGGCATCCGGGTCGGCCAGGTGCTGCTCACCGCCGAGGACGCCAGCCGGCGCGCCCACTACCGCAACGCCTACCGCACCCTGGACCAGCTGCTGGCGATGGGCGCGATGCCGATCGTCAACGAGAACGACACCGTCGCCACCGCCGAAATCAAGTTCGGCGACAACGACCGGCTCGCCGCGCTGGTCGCCCACCTGGTCCGGGCCGACCTGCTGGTGCTGCTCTCCGACGTGGACGGCCTGTACGACGGCGACCCGTCCCGCCCCGGCACCAGCCGGATCACCGAGGTGCGCGGCCCGCAGGACCTCGACGGCGTCGAGATCGGCAGCGCCGGCAAGGCCGGGGTCGGCACCGGCGGCATGGTCACCAAGGTCGAGGCGGCCAGGATCGCCACCGGCGCGGGCATCCCCGTGGTGCTCACCGCCGCCAGCCAGGCCGCCGACGCGCTGGCCGGCCGGCCCACCGGCACGCTCTTCCTGCGCACCGGCAGCCGGACCTCCGACCGGATGCTCTGGCTGGCCCACGCCAGCAGCCCGCGCGGGGCCCTGCACCTGGACGCGGGCGCCGTCACGGCGGTCGTCTCCGGCGGCGCCTCGCTGCTGCCCGCCGGGGTCACCAAGGTCGACGGGGAGTTCGCCGCGGGTGATCCGGTGGACCTTCTTGCCGAAAACGGCCACATCGTGGCTCGCGGACTGGTCAACTTTGATGCGAGGGAGTTGCCCCGCCTGCTCGGCCGGTCCACCCGCGACCTGGCCCAGGAGTTCGGCGCCGCGTACGAGCGCGAGGTCGTCCACCGCGACGACCTGGTCCTTCTGCGCGGCTGACCGGCCCGGCGGGCCGGCACCGGCCGCCCGGCCGATCGGCGCAGTGCGCCCGACGGGTCGCCCCGCACCGGGAGCGGTCCGGCCGCGGGCGGGGAGGGGCGCAGCCGTACCGGTCGGCCGAGGGCCGACGGGGCCGGTGGGGACGACACGACATCGCCGAACAGGAGGCCGCCGGTGGAACGCAGGCGCGAGGCAGCGCTGACCGCAGGGACGGCGGGCCGGCGGCTGACCAGCATCGACGGCGGACGCGGGGACGGGCCCGCCGAGCCGGCCGGTCCGCCGCAGGGGCCCGGCGGGGTGCGCAGGCTGCGGCCCGAACGCACCCGGGCGGACCAGCCGCCCACCGTGCCCGAGCAGGCGCGGCTGTGGCACGTGGTGCTGAGCGTGGCCGGGCAGGTCACCCCGCTGACCTCGCTGCGCACCTCACTGGAGCAGCTGGCGCACGACCACGCGTTCTTCCTGACCGCCCGCTACGCGGCCGACCACGCCGAGATCCGCTACTGGGAGCAGGCCAGGGACCTGCACGACGCGGCGGCCATCGCGCTGCGGCTGTGGGGCGAGCACAAGGTCACCTCGAACCTGCCGCCCTGGGAGATCGTCGGGCTGGAGGTCGTCGACCGGGCGACGTACCACAAACGGGTGGCGGAGGGCTTCGGCGATCCGCCGTCGCACCTGGGCGGGGTGTACCCGTACTGAGCCGTCCTGACGGGTCGGGCAGCCCCGTCGGGCCAGGGCCGCGCGAGCGGCGTCGAGGGCGATCGCGCGAGCGCCGCCGGGGGCTCGCGCGAGCGGCGTCGGGCGTGACCTGGCGAGCGCCGTCTCACCGGGCGAAATGCCGCCCGGGCGGGACGGACCCAGTCGCTACCCTTGGCGGCATGACCAGCGACCTCGCCACCGCCGACAGCCCCGTCCTCGCCGTAGCGCGCCGAGCCAGGGAGGCCGCCGCCGCGCTCGCCCCGCTGCCGCGCGGCGTGAAGGACGCCGCGCTGCTGGCGGTCGCGGACGCCCTGGTGGCCCGCGGCGCCGAGATCGTCGCGGCCAACGCCGAGGACGTGGCGCGGGCCCGCGCGGCCGGGACGGCCGAGTCGGTGATCGACCGGCTGACCCTGACCGCCGAGCGGATCGCCGCGATCGCCTCCGACGTGCGCGACGTGGCCGGGCTGCCCGACCCGGTCGGCGAGGTGGTGCGCGGCTACACCCTGCCCAACGGCCTGGACGTGCGGCAGGTCCGGGTGCCGCTCGGCGTGGTCGGCATCATCTACGAGGCCCGCCCGAACGTCACCGCGGACGCCGCCGCGCTCTGCCTCAAGTCCGGCAACGCGGTGCTGCTGCGCGGCTCCGCCTCGGCCTACCGCTCCAACACCGCGCTGGTCGCCGTGGTGCGCGACGCCGTCGCCGGGGCCGGGCTGCCCGCCGACGCGGTCCAGCTGGTGCCGGGGGAGAGCCGCGACTCGGTGCGGGAGCTGATGCGCGCCCGCGGCCACGTGGACGTGCTGATCCCGCGCGGCGGCGCCTCGCTGATCCGCACCGTGGTGGAGGGCTCGACCGTCCCGGTGATCGAGACCGGCACCGGCAACTGCCACGTCTACGTGGACGCCGAGACCGACCTGGCGATGGCCGTCGGCATCCTGCTCAACTCCAAGGCGCAGCGGGTCAGCGTCTGCAACGCGGCCGAGACGCTGCTGGTCCACCAGGACGTCGCGGACGCCTTCCTGCCGCTCGCGCTGGCAGCGCTCGCCGAGGCCGGCGTGACCGTGCACGGCGACGAGGCGGTGCTGAAGGCCGCCGAGGGCGGCGCGGACACCGTGGTGCCGGCCACCGACGAGGACTGGGGCGCCGAGTACCTCTCGCTCGACCTGGCCGCCGCCGTGGTGCCCTCGCTGGACGCCGCCGTGGAGCACATCCGCCGCTGGTCCTCCGGCCACACCGAGGCGATCGTCACCACCTCGCAGGCCGCCGCCCGCCGGTTCACCCGGTTGGTCGACTCCACCACGGTGGCCGTCAACGCCTCCACCCGCTTCACCGACGGCGGTGAGTTCGGCTTCGGCGCGGAGATCGGCATCTCCACCCAGAAGCTGCACGCCCGCGGCCCGATGGGCCTGCCCGAGCTGACCAGCACCAAGTACATCGTCACTGGTGACGGGCACGTGCGGGGCGAGGCGACGCAGACCGTGGGCGGGGACGCGGACGGCCGCTGACCGCGCCGGCGGGGGCCGGCCGTCACACGTGCGACGGACCAACTGCCGGGAGCCACAGACAAATCGCCCGGCCGGTAATACGCTGAATCCGTGGCTGAGGATGTGGGGGGCTTTCCGTACCCCGACGGCGCCGACCACGGTGGTGCGGACGACGAGTTCGCCACCGTGGTCTTCGATGAGGCCTTCGTCCGGTCCGCCGCCGTGCACGAGCCGACCGCCAAGGAGCGGCAACTCGCCGCCGCCGAGGCCAGGTTCGAGCCGGAGACCGCGGGTCCGGGCTGGGGCTGTGACGTTCCGGCCGGAGACGGGCTGCCGCTGGAGCTGCGCCCGTACCCGACCGGACTCGACGCGGACCACCTCTACCCCGATCCCTGGTCGGGGCCGGGCCGGGCGGCCGACCGCAGGGGCCGGCGGCGCCGGCGGCGCGGCTACGATCCGGTGCGCGCCTGCGGACGGTACGTGGCCCAGCAGCGCTGGCACCGGCCGGTGGCCTGGGTGCTCGCCGTGATCATGGGGGTGAGCCTGGTGGCGGTCGCGGTCGCGGCGGTCTACCAGGGCGTGGGCGGTTCCCCGGGCACGCCCCGGCGCCCCGAGTCCGGCAGCAGCAGTGCCGGGGTCGAACCGGGGCAGGCCCCGGCCGAGCCCCCGCTGGTGGTCACGGCGCCCGCGGGTTAGCGCGTGTCCCGGCACGGGCGCCCCGGGACGGTGGTCACGGAGCGTTCCCGGGAATGTGCGTCCGGGCCCTCGTGGCGGCGCTGGTGTCCGCCTACCCTGGTGGTGTGGGTGACCCGCGAGAGCCTCCTGAGGGCACGCCCGGGGACGGTTCCGGCAACGAGGACGAATTCCGGTCCGTCGTGTTCGACGAATCGTTCGTGCGGGCTGCCCGCATCCAGGAGCTCTCCGCCCGGGAGCGGCTGGCCGGCACCTTCGGCAGGGCCACCCGGGCGCGGGTGCGGCTCGGCCCGCTGGGCACCGTCCCGCGCCGGGCGCTCGCCCTGCTGCTGCTCATCCTGCTGGCCTTCGGGGCCGCGGTGTACTTCGGGGTGAGTTCGCCGATGGTGACCGCGGTGCATCCCGAGGGCAGTCAACTGACCGTCAGCCTGGTCGCGTTGAGCCCGGCTTCGGCCGTCAGGCCGGTCGCCGACCCGGCGGACCCGTTCGCCGGGCTGACGCCCGGCTACGGGGACGGCGCGCTCGGGCTGAACACCCCGACCGGGGCCGCCACCGGGCACTTCAGCCGGGTCGAGGTGACCAAGGCGCTGGACACCGTCCAGCGCTACCTGGTGGCCTCCTCGCTCTCCCCGGCCGTCCTGGTCCGGGGGGCCACCTCGGACGTGCGGGCCTTCGTCACGCCCGGTGAGCTGGCGGGGTTCGACGCGAGCGTGGCGCAGCCGGTGGATGACCGGCACCACGCGGCGACCGGCTGGATGGTCCGCTTCGACCCGGCGCGGGTCGCGCTGGCCTCGAACACCGTGAAGGTGGCCGGCGCGATGCGGATCGACGAGGCGGACGACGGGACCTTGCAGATCACCACCGACCACACCTTCGTCTACGCGCTGAAGCCGGGCGGTGCCCCGGCCGGAGCGCCGGCCGGCCTGGAGACCGTGCGGCGCCAGCTGACCTTCCGGTTCGACCGGGTCGACCTGGCCTCGGCGCAGCTGCGGCTGGTGGACGCGGTGGTGCAGGCCGGGCCCGAGTCCTGCGGGACCTCGACGGCGGGCTTCCTGCAGCCGGTGCTGGCCACGGCGCAGGGCACGGTGGTCGCGCCGCCGTCGCCGGTCGACCCCGGCAACCACGCCCGTCCCGGCTGGCAGGTGTGCGGGGTGCTGGCGGGCAGCTGAGGGGCGGGGGCCGGGAGGCGGGGGGCGTGCCGGGCGGTTTCCGGGCCCGTGGAACGGCGCGGCGGCCGGTGCCCGGGCGGGCGCCGGCCGCCGTCGCGGTCCCGGTGGGTCAGCTGCCGTCGCGGTCCGAGGAACCGTTGCCCGAGGAGCCGTTGCCCGCGGAGCCGCTGCGGCTGCCGGTGGCGCCGGTGAAGGTGTCGCGGAGCTTGCCGCCGACGGTCGCGGCGCCGCCGGCGACGTCCCTGAGCAGGCCCATCAGCGGGTCCTTGCTCTCCTTGACCGAGGTCGTGTAGTGCTCGGCGGCGGCCTTCCACTGCTCGGTGACCGAGGTGTCCGGGTCGTCCGAGCGGCGCGGGTAGGCGCCGGCCAGGATCGAGCGGTACTCGTCGCTCTCCGCCCACTTCTTCAGCTGGGCGACCCGGACGACCGCGAAGGGGTGGGTCTGCGGCAGCAGCTGGAGCACCTTGAGCACGCCGTCGCGCAGGTCGCCGGCCTTCTCGTACTCCTCGGCCTGCTCCAGGAAGGCGTCGACGTTCATCTCGGCCAGGTTGTGGCCGCCGGCGAGCTTCATCAGGGCCCGCATGGACGCCTGGAGGTCCTGCCCGGCGAGCAGGCCGGCCCGGTCGCTGGACAGCTCCGCCTTGCGGAACCACTCCTTGAGCGCGGTGATGATCGCGGTGATCGCCAGGTTGCCGAGCGGCACCCAGGCGATCCGGGTGGCGATGTTGGTGAGGATCATCAGCATCGTCCGGTAGACGGCGTGGCCGGACATCGCGTGGCCCACCTCGTGGCCGATGACCGAGCGCAGCTCCTCCTCGTCCAGCAGCTCGACCAGGCCGCTGGTGATCACGATGATCGGGGTGTCGATGCCGATGCAGTACGCGTTGACCGTCGGGTCCTGGCTGACGTACAGGTCGGGGACCCGCTCCAGGTCGAGCACGTAGGAGGCGTCGCGCACCATCGCGTGCAGCTCGGGGAACTGGCGCTCGGAGGTCTTCACGGCCGTGGCCAGGAACATCAGCCGGATCGCCCGCTCGGAGACCAGGCCGGCCAGCTTCTTCAGGATGTCGTCGAAGCCGGTCAGCTTGCGCAGGGCGACCAGGGCCGAGCGGTCCGCCGGGTGCTCCCAGGCCCGGGTGGAGATTCCGGGGAAGCGTTCGCGGCGGCGGCTCGGGGTCTTCGCGGTCGTGTCGGTCATGGTCTGAGTACCTCCTGGTCGACGGCGGCCGCGGGCCCGCTGGCCCGCCCCCCGCTGGTCTTCGCCTGCAACGACTGTCTCTGCAACGTCCGCGGTTGCGTACTCGTCCCCGGGGTCAGCGTACGCGCGGGTCCGGGACGGCGGCCGGGACGTTCCGGCCGGGACGTTCCGGCCCGCGGTGCGGGCAGGTCGCGGGGGCCGGTGGGCGGCGCCGGTGTGAAGCCGGTTTAACCTGATTCCTGGACGACCGAGACCGGACCCGGCCGCGGTACCGAGCAGTTCTAGGAGCCCCCGCAGATGTCCACCGACACGCTTGTCAGCCTGGCCGCGCCCATCTCCGACGAGGCCGGTCCGGGCCTGTTCCTGCGGATCATCGTGGTCGCCTCCTTCGTGGGCATCGGCCTGCTGGTCTGGATCATGGCCCGCGCCTTCAAGAACAACTAGGGCCTCCGTGGCGGGTGGTGCTCACGCCCGGTCAGCGGCGGTGGGCCGCCGAGCGGTTGCCGTGTAACCCCCCGTACGATGGCGGGTGGGCCCTCATCGGCCTCCGAACACCCCCAGGTCCGTTCACCGAGCCGAGAAGGTCCAGCCGACCATGAACACTGCTGCCGCACTCCCCGTCCTGAACCTGCTCGCCGAGGGCGAGGGGGGCAACCACGACAGTCTGAACCCGGCCCTGACCGGTGGCGCCGCGCTGTTCATCCTGCTGGTCCTGCTCTTCATCACCACCCGCTTCAACCGGGACCGCTGAGCCGGGTCGACGGACCGCTCGGGGAGCGTCCGGCCATCGGCCGGCCGCTCCCTCACGCATCTGCGGACAACCCCCACGCGGTCTGTGAAGGACCCCCACCCGACCGTTCCCGCACCGTAACGGGCGTCGCGTAAGGTGTGGCGGCATGGGAGAGCAGGCCGGGAATCCCGGCGGACCGGAACCGGCGAAGAAGCGCCTGGGCGTCATGGGCGGCACCTTCGACCCGATCCACCACGGCCACCTCGTCGCGGCCAGTGAGGTCGCGAGCGCGTTCCACCTGGACGAGGTGATCTTCGTGCCGACCGGGCAGCCGTGGCAGAAGAGCGACCGCCACGTCACCGCCGCCGAGGACCGCTACCTGATGACGGTCATCGCCACCGCCGAGAACCCGCAGTTCTCGGTCAGCCGGATCGACATCGACCGCGAGGGCCCGACGTACACCGTCGACACCCTGCGGGACCTGCACGCGATGCACCCGGACGCCGACCTCTTCTTCATCACCGGTGCCGACGCGCTCGCCCAGATCCTGTCCTGGCACGACTCCGACGAGCTGTTCTCGCTGGCCCACTTCATCGGATGCACCCGCCCGGGGCACACTCTGTCGGACGCCGGGCTTCCGGTGGGCGGGGTCTCCCTGGTGGAGGTCCCGGCGCTGGCCATCTCCTCCACGGACTGCCGCAACCGGGTCGCCAAGGGCGAGCCCGTCTGGTACCTCGTTCCGGACGGCGTGGTCCGCTACATCGACAAGCGGGCGCTGTACGCGCCGCGCGGGGACTGATCCAGGAGCGGTGCATGACTGATCGCAGCGACGGCCGGCGGCCGGAGGACTGGTCCACCGGGCAGTACCGGCAGCCGTACCAGGAGTACCAGGACCCGCAGCAACCGCAGCCGCAGCAACAACAGCAGCGGCCGCAGCCGCAGTCGTACGAGCAGCAGCAGTACGACCAGTACGGGCAGCCGGTGTACCCGCAGGACCCGTACGGCTACCAGCAGCAGGGGTACCAGGGCTACGACGGGTACCAACAGGGCGGCGGCACCGGGCAGTTCCCGCAGCAGCAGTCGTACGGGCAGCAGCAGTACGACCAGTACGACCAGTACGGGCAGCCGGTGTACGTCCAGGACCCGTACGGCTACCAGCAGCAGGGGTACCAGGGCGACTACCAGCAGTACCAGGCGGCCACCCCGGTCGTCACCGAGCCGCAGGCGCCGGCGGAGACCGAGCCGGTTGCTCCGGCCGCCGCTGCCGCGACCGCTGCCGCGCCGCCGCGTCCGCGGGTGCCCCGGCCCGCCGCCGAGGCGGCGCCGGCCAAGGCCGGGGCGCCGTCCGAGCAGGTCTCCGGCGCGCGGGCCGGGAAGGCCGGCGGCAAGGCGCCCGAGGACGACTACACCACGGGCGAGTTCACCTTCGTCGACGAGGAGGCGGAGGAGACCGAGGACGTCATCGACTGGCTGAAGTTCGCCGAGTCGCGCAGCGAGGTGCGCGCCGAGCGCCGCCGCAAGCTGCGCAACCGGCTGATCGGCCTCGGCGTGGCGGTGGCGCTCGCGGCCGGCGGCGTCGGCGGCTACCTCCTCCTCACCGGCGACAAGCCGACCGCGGCCGCCGCCGCCGGCGGGCGGCAGGTCAACGTCGTCCACCTGCGCGACCTCCAGGGCAAGGTGTCCAGCGCGCTGCTGGTCAACGACGCCTCCGGGAAGAAGGGCACGGTGCTGTTGCTGCCCGACAGCCTGCGGCTGCCCGGCCCGGGCGACCCGCCGGTCACCACGATCGGCCAGGCCATGGACGGCATCGGCTCCTCGGCGACCCGCGACGGCCTGTCCACCGTGCTCGGCGCCCCGGTGGCCGGCACCTGGCGGCTGGACACCCCGTACCTGGAGCTGCTGGTCTCCCAGCTCGGCGGCGTCCGGGTGGACACCAACGCCGAGATCCACGAGGGCAACAAGCCGGACGGCAAGCCGCTGTCCGCGGCCGGGAAGAACATCCTGCTCAGCGGGAAGGCCGCGGTCGCCTACGCCACCTGGCAGGCGCCGGGGGAGAACCGGGACGCCCAGCTGGCCCGGTTCGGGCAGGTCATGGACGCGGTGGTGCGCACCATGCCGACCGAGTTCAAGGACGCCAAGGACGACGTGCACCGGATGAACGCGGTGCTCGACCCCTCGCTGCCCGAGGACGCCCTCGCCGGGGTGCTCGCCGAGCTCGCCCAGCAGGCGAAGGACGGCCACTTCGGCACCACCGCGCTGACCGTCAAGCCGGACGGCAGCCTGGACGAGGCGACCGCGGGCAAGCAGGTCAAGGACGTACTGGGCGGCACCGTGAAGTCCGCGGCCGCCGGCGACGCCCCGGCCCGGGTCGCGGTCCAGGACGCCAGCGGCAACGACGCCGCGGCGGCCGCCGTGCAGGTCCAGATCGTCAACTCCGGCCTGACGTTCATCCCGGGCGGCGCCAAGGCCGCCCCGCAGGCCGCCAGTGAGATCCGCTACACCGACGACGCCCGGCAGGGCGCGGCGAAGTCGCTGGCGACCAGCCTCGGCCTGCCGGACTCGGTGGTGAAGAAGGTGACCGGCGACACCCAGAACGCGGATCTGCTGGTCGTGCTCGGCAAGGACTACCAGCCGCCGAAGAACCAGTAGCGGGGCCCTGCTCCGGCGGCGGCCGGGGCGGGCCCGGAAAACGGTTCCGGGCCCGCCCGGGCGGCGTGAGATCCTGGAAGTTGACCCCGGCCGCGCGCCGGGGCGCCCCACGCCGCCGAGCCGGAAGAACACCGTGACCGTCACCGACCACAGCCAGCAGCTCATCACCGTCGCCGCCCAGGCGGCGGCCGACAAGCTCGCGCACAACATCATCGCCTTCGACGTCAGCGAGGTGCTGTCGATCACCGACGCCTTCCTGATCGCCTCCGCGAACAACGACCGCCAGGTCCGCTCGATCGCCGAGGAGATCGAGGACCAGCTGCGCGAGCAGCTGGACATCAAGCCGGTGCGCCGCGAGGGCGAGCGCGAGGGCCGCTGGATCCTGCTCGACTACCTGGACATCGTCGTCCACGTCCAGCACTCCGAGGAGCGCTCCTTCTACTCGCTGGACCGCCTCTGGAAGGACTGCGCCGAGCTGCCGCTCCCCGAGGACGCGCTGGCCACGCGCAACCGTCCGGACGCCCACACCGACGAGGCCGGCAACGCCGTCGCCCCGGCCGACGACTTCGGCAAGCCCGAGGACCTGCACTGAGCCGCGGCGCGCGCGGTCCGCGCATCGTCTTCTGGCGGCACGGCCAGACCTCCTGGAACCTCGAATCGCGTTTCCAGGGCACCACGGACATCGAGCTGACCGGCCAGGGCGTCCTCCAGGCCCAGCGGGCGGCCCGGCTGCTCGCCGGGCTCCGCCCCGACCTGCTGATCTCCTCCGACCTCGTGCGGGCCCGGCGCACCGCCGCGGAGCTGGCCGAGGTCACCGGGCTCGACGTGCAGCACCACGAGGGCCTGCGGGAGACCTACGCGGGCTCCTGGCAGGGCCTGACCAACGCCGAGATCCGGGAGCGCTTCCCGGAGGAGTACGCGGCCTGGGCGGCCGGCGAGCCGGTGCGGCGCGGCGGTGGCGGCGAGCTGGCCACCGAGGTCGCCGACCGTTCGGTGCCGGTGGTGCTGGACGCCGCCGGCAAGCTCCCTGAGGGCGGCACCCTGGTCGTGGTCAGCCACGGCGGGACGATCCGCACCATGCTCGGGCGGCTGCTCGGTCTGGAGCCCGCCCAGTGGGAGTGCTTCGGCGGGCTGTCCAACTGCTGCTGGTCGGTGCTCGGGCAGGGCGCGCGTGGCTGGCGCCTGCTGGAGCACAACGCGGGCACGCTCCCGCAGCCGGTCATCGGCGACGACACCTGAGCGGTGACGGTGCGGGCGGCACCGGACGCCGGGGGTCCCACGGGACCCCCGGCGGGGGGCCGGAAAGGGCGGATTTCGCAGTTCCGGCCCTGACCGGCTAGAGTCTTCCTCGTTCGCAGGGAAGGAACGCGGCCCGGAAGGGAAGCGGGAAATCCGGTGAGTGCGGGGCTATAGCTCAGTTGGTAGAGCGCTTGCATGGCATGCAAGAGGTCTGGGGTTCAATTCCCCATAGCTCCACTCCGCACCGGCGGTCGTGGTCAGCCATGGTCGTCCGTGTCGCGGGGCTATAGCTCAGTTGGTAGAGCGCTTGCATGGCATGCAAGAGGTCTGGGGTTCAATTCCCCATAGCTCCACAGTAGTTCGGAAGGCCGTCACCCAAAGGGTGGCGGCCTTCCGGCATTTCGGGGGTCCGGGGCTCCGGGCGTTCCGGTTCCGGTGGTGCGCGGGTGTCTCCCTCTGCTCCTCGCGCGGATGGCGGCGCGACGGATGGCGGTGGTGGCGGGCGGCACGGCGGCGGTGGCGGGGTGCGGGGCGGTGACGGGGCGTACGCCTGGTCGGCCGGCGCCCGGGCGGGAGGCGTACGCCGGGAGCGCGGGAGGCGGGACTCCCGGGGCGTGTGGCGCGGACCTCGGGAAACGGATTTCGGGAGCACACCCCGGAGCGTGTAAAGTAGTCGATGTCGCCGAGGGAAACGGCCGGAAACAACCGGGAACCACGGTGACGACGCAGGTCAAGGGGCTATAGCTCAGTTGGTAGAGCGCTTGCATGGCATGCAAGAGGTCTGGGGTTCAATTCCCCATAGCTCCACAGCAGTCGAGAGCCGCCTCCCGGAAACGGGGGGCGGCTCTTCGCCGTTCTGCCCGCGCCACCGGCCGGAGCGCCCGGAATCCCGCTACCGTCGTGCCATGGCCGATCTGGAGCGAAGGCGGAACGAGGAACTGGCCCGGATACTCCACCAGCTCGGCTGGAGTCCGGAACGGCTCGCCCGCGAGGTGAGCCTCGCCCTGCCGCCGGGCCTGGCCATCAGCTCCACCGCCCCGTACAAGTGGCGCGACCGCGGCATGGTGCCGCGCAGCCCGCACGACCAGGCGGTCTGCGAGGTGCTCAGCCGCACCCTCGGCATCGCCGTCACCTACGAGCAGCTCTGGGGCCGGATGGGCGGCCACCGCGGCGCGAAGATCCTCTCGCCCCGGCTGCTCACCGACCCGTGGACCGCCGACACCGCCCAGACCGCGCTGCGCGAGGCCGCCACCGACGCCGGGCCGGTCCGCCTCACCGACCTGTTCCGCAGCGCCGACCTCGACCAGGCCGCCGCCCGCCTCGACTCCCCGCCCCCGCCCGTCGGCGGCGGCGAGGGAGCGCTGCGCGTCGAACCGGGGCTGGCCGGCGAACTCGGCCTCTCCTACCGCAGCAAGCAGAAGCTCGAACGGGCCTGCGGCGGCGGCCTCGTCCTCGGCCCCGTCCGGGCCGAACTCGCCATGCTGGCCAAGCTGCTGGAACTGGGCTCGTACGACGAACGGCTCGGCCGCGAGCTGTACGGCACGGCCAGCAGACTCGCCCGGCTGGCCGGCTGGGCCGGGTACGACCTCGGCCACGACGCGGCCGCCCAGCGCGCCTTCGTCGCCGCGCTGCGCGCCGCCCACGTCAGCGGCGACCCCAGGCTCGGCGTCGCCGTGCTCGGCGCGCTGGTCGTGCTCGCCACCCAGGGCACCGGAGGGCGCGGGCTGGACGCCGTCTCCGCGCTCGCGACCGCCCTGGACACCCACGGCGCCGCGCTCGGCCCCACCGGCCGGGCCCGCCAGTACGGCCGGCTCGCCCGCGCCTACGGCCGCCGGGGCGAGGCCGAACGGGCCGAGGCCGCCGCCGCCCGGGCCTTCGCCCAGCTGGACGGCCTGCCCGGCGCGGAGGAGGCCAGGGCGGGCCTCGCCGGGATGGTGGGGGAGGGGCGGCTGGCGCTCGGCCAGCACCGGCTGGCCAAGGTGCTGCTCGCCGAGGCGGTGTCCGGGCTCGGGCCGGGGCGGGCCCGTTCCAAGGCGCTGCTGATGGTCCGCCTCGCGGAGGCCCACCGCCGGCTCGGCGACCAGCGGGAGGCGGCCCGCACCGCGGCGCTGGCGCGCTCGCTCGCGGCGGGGATGCAGTCGGAGCGGCTGGCGAAGGCGCTGCGGGAGTTCGACGCGGCGGGGCGGACGGCGGCGCGCTGACGGCGGTGCCCCGGCCCAGGTGAGGGGCCCAGGGGCCGGTATCCCCGGGAGCGGGCCGACCCGCTTGCGGTACCCTGAGCCCATGCGAACCGTGCGCCTGCTCCTTAGCCGGCCGCGCTGACCAGGACCGGCTGCGCCCCCGGGCGGTGCCGGAGTCGGCGTGGCGTCCCCTCCTGTGAGGGGATTTTTTGTTTTCCGCCCCCCGACCCCGACCCGGGCCGGGTCAACGGGCCGGCCGCCTGCGCGGTTCGCCAACTGACACCGATGGAGCTTGAAGGACCATGAGCGAGACGACCCCTGCGTCCGGCGCGGCCGAGACCGCGACCGAGCCGTTCCGGTACAGCGCCGCGCTGGCGGCCGAGATCGAGTCCCGCTGGCAGGACATCTGGGAGAAGGAGGGCACCTTCCACGCCCCCAACCCCACCGGTGCGCTGGCCGACCCGGCGGCCGGCGACGTCACCGCGAAGCCGCACAGCTTCATCATGGACATGTTCCCGTACCCCTCGGGCGCGGGCCTGCACGTCGGCCACCCGCTGGGCTACATCGCCACCGACGTCTTCGCCCGCTACCAGCGGATGACCGGCCACAACGTGCTGCACACGCTGGGCTACGACGCCTTCGGCCTGCCCGCCGAGCAGTACGCGGTGCAGACCGGCACCCACCCGCGGGTCTCCACCGAGGCCAACATGGCCAACATGCGCCGGCAGCTGCGCCGGCTGGGCCTGGGCCACGACCCGCGCCGCTCGATCTCCACGATCGACCCGGACTACTACCGCTGGACCCAGTGGATCTTCCTGCAGATCTTCGACTCCTGGTACGACGGCGACGCCCGCAGGGCCCGTCCGATCGCCGAGCTGGTCGCCGCGTTCGAGTCCGGTGAGCGGCAGACCCCGGACGGCCGCCCGTGGGCGTCGCTGTCCGCCGCCGAGCGCGACGAGGTGCTGGGCGAGTACCGCCTGGCGTACGCCAAGGAGGTGCCGGTCAACTGGTGCCCGGGCCTGGGCACCGTGCTGGCCAACGAGGAGGTCACCGCGGACGGCCGCTCCGAGCGCGGCAACTTCCCGGTGTTCAAGTCCAACCTGCGCCAGTGGATGATGCGCATCACCGCGTACTCGGACCGGCTGATCGAGGACCTGGACCTGCTGGACTGGCCCGAGGCCATCAAGCTGCAACAGCGCAACTGGATCGGGCGCTCCGAGGGCGCCCGGGTCGACTTCGCGGCCCCCGGTGACGAGAAGATCACCGTCTTCACCACCCGGCCCGACACCCTGTTCGGCGCCACCTACATGGTGCTGGCCCCCGAGCACGGCCTGGTCGACTCCATCGTTCCCGCCGCCTGGCCCGAGGGCGTGCCCGCCGAGTGGACCGGCGCCGCCGCCACCCCCGCCGAGGCCGTCGCCGCCTACCGCGCCGCGGCCGCCGCCAAGTCCGACGTCGAGCGGCAGGTCGAGGCCAAGGTCAAGACCGGCGTCTTCACCGGCGCCTACGCCGTCAACCCGGTCAGCGGCGAGCCCGTCCCGGTGTTCATCGCCGACTACGTGCTGATGGGCTACGGCACCGGCGCCATCATGGCCGTCCCCGCCCACGACCACCGCGACTTCGCCTTCGCCCGCGCCTTCGCCCTGCCGATGCGCTGCGTCGTCGAGCCGACCGACGGGCGTGGCTCGGACCCGGCCGAGTGGGACGACGCGTTCGACACCTACGACTCCGTCATCGTCAACTCCGCCCGCGCGGAAGCCGACCTGACGCTGGACGGGCTGAGCGTCGTCGACGCCAAGGCCGCCGCCACCGCCTGGCTGGGCGAGCGCGGCATCGGCGAGGGCACCGTCAACTACCGCCTGCGCGACTGGCTGTTCAGCCGCCAGCGGTACTGGGGTGAGCCCTTCCCGATCGTCTACGACGAGGACGGCGTCATGCACGCGCTGCCCGACTCGATGCTGCCGGTCGAGGTCCCCGAGGTCGACGACTACTCGCCGCGCACCTTCGACGCGTACGACTCCAGCTCCTCGCCGGAGACCCCGCTGTCGCGCAACGAGGCCTGGGTCAACGTGGAACTGGACCTGGGCGACGGCCCGAAGAAGTACCGCCGCGAGACCAACACCATGCCCAACTGGGCCGGTTCCTGCTGGTACGAGCTGCGCTACGTCGACCCGGCGAACTCCGCCGCGGTCGTCGACCCGGCCAACGAGCAGTACTGGCTGGGCCCCACGGCCACCAAGCCGGCCGGCGGCGCCGACCTGTACGTCGGCGGCGCCGAGCACGCCGTGCTGCACCTGCTGTACGCGCGCTTCTGGCACAAGGTGCTGCACGACCTGGGCCACGTCTCGTCCGTCGAGCCGTTCCACAAGCTGTTCAACCAGGGCATGATCACCGCCGACGTCTACCGCGACGAGCGCGGCTTCCCGGTGCCCGCCGCCGAGGTCGAGGAGCGCGACGGCCAGTACTCCTGGCAGGGCGAGCCGGTCAAGCGCGAGGCCGGGAAGATGGGCAAGTCCCTGAAGAACGCCGTCGCGCCCGACGACATCTCCGACGAGTACGGCGCCGACACGCTGCGCCTGTACGAGATGTCGATGGGCCCGCTGGACGTCTCCCGCCCCTGGGACACCCGCGCCGTCGTCGGCTCGTACCGCTTCCTGCAGCGGCTGTGGCGCAACGTCGTCTCGGAGACCACCGGCGAACTGGTCGTCACCGAGGAGGCGCCGGACGAGGCGACGCTGCGGGCCCTGCACAAGACGATCGACGGCATCCGCGGCGACATGGCCGGGCTGCGCTTCAACACGGCCGTCGCCAAGGCCATCGAGCTGAACAACTACCTGGTCAAGCGCGGTTCCACGCCGCGCGCGGTGGCCGAGCAGCTGGTGCTGATGGTCGCGCCGCTGGCCCCGCACGTCGCCGAGGAGCTGTGGCGCCGGCTGGGCCACGGCGAGTCGCTGGCGCACACCGACTACCCGGTCGCCGACCCGGCGTACGTGGTGGACGAGTCGGTGACCTGCGTGGTCCAGATCAAGGGCAAGGTCAAGGCGCGGCTGGAGGTCGCGCCGGGCATCTCGGACGCCGAGCTGGAGGCGCTGGCGCTGGCGGAGCCGGCGGTCGTCGCGGCGATCGGCGGGGCCGAGGTGCGCAAGGTGATCGCGCGGGCGCCGAAGCTGGTGAACATCGTCACCGGCTGAGTGCGGTTGTCGCGGGAGTGACGGGCGGGCGTCCTTCGGGGCGCTCGTCCGGCGTTCTGCGGGGTGCCGGGGGGTGTGGTGTGTACGGAGGGTGTGGGGGTTGCGGGGGTGGCGGCCGGGGGGCGCTCGGGGAGATCCCGGATCTGACCCTGATCTTCGTCGGCCGGGATCGTTCGGGCTCCCCCGGGCGGGCTGCGGCGGCTACCGTGGAACCCTCGGCGATGCGGCCCGCGTTGGGCCCGGTGAGGGCCGGAACGACGGCGGAAGGTGGCGCGCGATGGACGTGTTCGGCGTGATGATCGGCTTGGTCCTGCTCTTCGGGGTCGCGGTGATGGTCCTGGCCGTGATCGGCACGGTCAAGGCCGCCAAGGCGGTCGGTGCGAAGATCGAGAAGCACGAGGCCACCGCCCGCCGCGCCGTGGAGAACGTCGGCCTCAAGGCGAAGACGTACACCAAGGTCGGCCCGCCCGCGCAGATCGCCTCCGTCCGGCTGGGCCTGCGGACCGCGCTCGACGGCACCCGGCAGGTGCTGGAGGCCGGGCTCGCGCAGGACGGCCAACTCGGCGAGTCGCTCGCCCTGTTGGACCGGCTCGACGCGCACGCCGCCGAACTCGACGGCGAGCTGCGGATACTGGAGCGCGAGCCGGACACCGCGCGGATCGCCGCCAAGCTGCCGGAGCTGCGTGAGCGGGCGGAGCGGATCACCCACTCGGCGGAGAGCATGCGGTGGGCGGCGCAGGACCGGATGCACCGGTTCGCGGACGACGAGCTGACCCGGCTCAGCCAGGAGTGCGAGAGCGAGGCCGGGGCGCTGCGGCACTGGGACGTCGCGGGGGGTGGTGCGGCGGGTGCTTCCGGTAGCTCCGGTGCGGCGGGTGCCTCCGGTACCGCGGGAGGGGCTGCTCGGGCCGGGCTGACCGACGGGAAGGAGCGGCCGAGCGCGGAGGAACTGCTCGGGCTGGCCGATCCGCTGTCCAAGCTGGCGCAGCGGCTGCGCAAGCCGTCGGCGGGGCCCTCCGCGGGCTGAGCCCCGCGGGATTCCGTGCGGTGGGCCGCGGTGCCGCCGGCGCCTCCCGGGGCCGGTCGGTGTCCGGTGCCCCGGGCGCTGTCCTCCCGGACCGGCGGGGAGTAACCTCCGGCTCATGCCCTCCGACCTCGCACTTGTCACCGATTCCACGGCCTATCTGCCGCAGGAGGCCCTCGACCGGCACGGGATCACGGTGGTCCCGCTGAGCGTCGCGGTCGATGACTCGGTACTGAGCGAGGGTGTCGAGATCTCCCCGAAGGACGTCGCCGAGGCGCTGCGCGGCAAGCAGCGGGTGACGACCTCCCGGCCGAACCCGGAGACCTTCGCCGCCGCCTACCGGGCGGCCGCCGAGGCCGGGGCCACGGGGATCGTCTCGGTGCACATCTCCGGCGAACTGTCCGGCACCGTCGAGGCCGCCCGGCTGGCGGCCGCCGAGGCGCCCGTCCCGGTGCGCGTGGTGGACAGCCGGCTGGTCGGGATGGCGCTCGGGTACGGGGTGCTGGCGGCGGCCGAGGCGATCGCCGCGGGGCAGGACCTGGCGGAGGTGGCCGGGGCGGCCGGCCGGCGGGCGGCCGGGACCAGCGGGTTCTTCTACGTCGACACCCTGGAACACCTGCGCCGGGGCGGCCGGATCGGGGCGGCGCGGGCGCTGCTCGGTTCGGCGCTGGCGGTCAAGCCGCTGCTGCACCTGGACGGGGGGCGGATCGAGCCGCTGGAGAAGGTGCGGACGGCGTCACGGGCGATCGCCCGGCTGGAGGAGATCGCGGTCGAGCGGTCGGGGGAGCGGGAGGTCGACATCACCGTGCACCACCTGGCGGCCGAGGACCGGGCCGAACCGCTCGCGGAGCGGCTGCGGGCCCGGGTGCCGGGACTGCGGGAGCTGTACGTCGGCGAGGTGGGGGCGGTGATCGGCGCGCACGTCGGGCCCGGGCTGCTCGCGGTGGTGGTCGCGCCGCGCTGAGGCGCGGTGGCCGATTGCTCATTCGTTCGATCTGTCAATCTCTTGCACTTCCGCTCGCTCTTGTGAGTGACGCTTTTTGTCCACAACCCCCGGGTTTTCCACAGGGTTTCGTTAATCTCCGCGCACCCGACGGAGGACTCCTACCGTCCTCGGCATGACGACCATGAGCCTGGGCGCGGCGAAGCGCCACGCGATCAACGAGACGCTGCGCGTGCGGATGGCCGCGCTGTTGCCGGTGCGGGACGAGCCTGAGGGCGCGCCTTCGAGTGCGCCTTCGGATGAGCCCCCGGCGCCGACGCGGGAGCGGACGACGGAGCGGGCGGCGACCGCGACCGGGCCGCCCGTCGGTGGTGCCGTGCCGGTGCCGCCGGATGCGGGTGATGCGCTCCCTGGTCCGGGCGACGCCGTGGAACCGCCGGAGGCCGGGGCGGTGCGCTCACGGGTCTCCTCCTTCTCCCCGGCCTCGCCGTTCCCCTCGTTCGCCTCGGCGCTGTCGCTCGACCGGCGCGCGGTGGCAGGGCTGGCGATCCTGCTGCTCTTCGCGGTCGGCTACGCCGCGCAGCACTTCTGGCTGGCCCGGCCGGAGACGGTCGCCGTGCCCGCGCCGGCGGCGGTCGCGGCAGCGTCGGGGGCCGAGCCGTCCGTCCCCGCCGTCGACGCGGCCGCCGCCGCTCCCGGGTCCGGTACCGGGTCCGGTACCGGGGCCGAAGCCGGGGCCGCTTCCGGTGCCGGGGCGGCCGTCGTGGTGGACATCGGGGGGCGGGTCGGCCTCCCCGGCCTGCACACCCTGCCCGGAGGCTCCCGGGTGGCCGACGCCCTGCGGGCAGCGGGCGGTCCGCTGCCGGACACGGACACCAGGAACCTCAACCTGGCCCGCGTCCTGACGGACGGTGAGCAGATCCTGGTCGGCGAACAGACGCCCGCCCCCGCCCCGGCCCTCGGAAGCGGAAGCGGGCCTCCGGGCCCCGCCGCGCCCCGACCACCCGTCAGCCTCAACCGCGCCACGCTCGAACAGCTCGACACCCTCCCGGGTGTCGGCCCCACCCTCGCCCAGCGCATCCTCGCCTACCGCACCTCGCACGGTTCCTTCCGCTCCCTCGACCAGCTCCGGCAGGTCAGCGGCATCGGCGCCCGTACGTACGCGGAACTCCGGCCGCTGCTCACCCTCTGACTCCCGCACCGCCGCTGTCCCCACTCACTGCCCTGGCCCCCGAAGGGAGGCACCGCCATGCCCGTCGCCACCACACCGGCCGACCCGGCCGCTGCGCCGCGCTCTCCGGGTACCGACTTCCGGCTGCTGCTGCCCGCCGTCTCGGCCTGGGCGGTCACGGCGGCGCTCCTGCGGATGGAACCGGCGTACTCGGCACTCGTCCTCGCCGCGGCAGGCGTCACCGCCCTCGCCGGCGTCCTGCTGCTCACCAGGCCGGGCGTCCTGCGCCGGCGCGGGTCCGCGGCGACGCTGGCCGCCGTCCTGCTCACCGGCGCGGCGGCCGCGGTCGCGACCCCGCTGCACACCGCCGACCTCCACCGGGGGCCGCTGGCGGAACTCGCCCGCGCGGCCGGTTCCGCGGTGCCGCGGGCGCCGGGCACGACCGCCCCGGTGGTGGCGGTGGAGCTGACCGTCGCGGGGGATCCGAAGACCCACACCTCCCGGGGCGGGCCCGTCGGCGGCCGGCCGCTCCTCACCGTGGACGCGGTGGCCGACCGCGTCACCCTGCTCCCGGACGGGCGGACCGCCCGCACCCGTACCCCGGTGACCGTCATGGCGCGAGGAGCGGAGAGCGAGTCCTGGCAGCGGCTGCTCCCGTCCCAGCGACTGGCCGCGGAGGCCGAGGTGCGACCGGCGGGGGAGGGGTACGACACCGAGTCCGCCGCGCTGCTGGTCGTCCACGGGGCGCCCCGGCAGCTGGCGCCACCGAGCCTGCCGCAGCGGATCGCCGGACGGTTGCGGGAAGGCCTGCGTGCGGCCACCGACGGACTTCCGGCGGACGCGCGCGGACTGCTCCCCGGGCTGGTCGTCGGCGACACCTCGCGCCTGCCCGACGACCTCGACGACGCCTTCCGGGCCACCGACCTGGTCCACCTGGTGGCGGTCAGCGGAGCCAACCTGGCGATCGTCCTCGGTGCGCTGCTGGGCGCTCCCGGGCAGGCCGGCACACCGGAACGGCGAGGGGTGGCCGCGGTCCTGGGGCTGTCGCTGCGCACCGGCGCCCTGCTCGGCACCGCGCTGACACTGGCCTTCGTCACCGTCTGCCGGCCGGAGCCCAGCGTGCTGCGGGCGGCCGGGACGGGACTGGTCGGCATGCTGGCCCTGGCCACCGGCCGCCCCCGCCGTGCGGTGTCCGCGCTCGCCGGAGCGGTCCTGGTGCTGGTCCTGCTGGACCCGTTCCTGGCGCGCTCGTTCGGCTTCCTGCTCTCGGTGCTCGCCACCGCCGGGCTGCTCGTCCTCGGACCGCACTGGGCCGAGGCCCTGCGGGCCCGGCGCTGGCCCCACCACCTGGCGGGCGCGCTCGCGGCGACGGCGGCAGCCCAGGCGCTGTGCGCGCCGGTGACGGTGGTGCTGTCCGGGCACATCAGCCTGGTCGGCATCCCGTGCAACCTGCTGGCCGAGCTGGCGGTGGCCCCGGCGACGCTGCTCGGTTTCGGGGTACTCGTGCTGCACCCGCTCCTCCCGGCACTGGCCCGGCTGCTCGCCGAACCGGCCGGAGTGCCGGCCGGCTGGCTCGCCCTGGTGGCCAGACGCGGTGCAGAGCTGCCGGGCGGCCAACTGTCCTGGCCAGGCGGATGGTTCGGGACGGCGACGGTCGCACTGGCCGTCCTGGGCGCCTGCTGGGCGGCGCCGCTCCTGCTGCCCCGACGGGCGGAGCCGGGCAGGCCGGCGCCCACACGGCGGCGCTGGGCGCGGGCCCTGGTGGCCGGCGTGCTGACGGTGATCCTGCTGGCCGTCCTGCTGCGGCCGCCGCAACTCACCAGGATCGTCACCGGCTGGCCACCGCCGGGGTGGCGACTGGTGGCGTGCGACGTCGGGCAGGGCGACATGCTGGCCCTCGCGACGGGGGCGCCGGGCAGCGCGGTGGTGATCGACACCGGGCCGGATCCGAACGCCGCGGACAGGTGCCTGCGCGACCTCGGCATCACGACGGTCCCCCTCCTGCTCCTGACGCACTTCCACGCCGACCATGTCGAAGGTGTGCCGGGGGTGTTGCGGGGCCGCCGGATCGGTGCGATCGAGGGCACCACGCTCGACGACCCACCGGGTGAGGCGGCCCGGGTGAGGGCGTGGACCGCAGGCGCCGGCGTCCCGTTGCTGAGAGCCGGTCGGGGTGAACGGCGGTCGGTGGGTGCGGGGTCGGCCTGGGAGGTGGTGTGGCCCGTTCCCGGTTCGGCTCTCGAGGCGCCGGGCCCGAACAACGCGAGCGTCGCATTGACGGTGTCACTGACAGGAGGACTACGGATGGCACTGCTCGGAGATCTCGAACCGCAGGCGCAGTCGGCCCTGTTGGGCCGGGTCGGGAGGGTGGACGTCGTGAAGGTGGCGCACCACGGGTCGGCCCACCAGGACTGGGACCTCGCCGGTGCCCTGAGGCCCAGGCTGGCCCTGATCTCCTGCGGAGAGGGCAATCCGTACGGTCACCCGTCCCCGAAGACGGTCGACCACCTGCGCGCCCTCGGCGCCACCGTGCTGCGTACGGACAGGGAGGGGGACATCGCGGTGACGGGCGACTCCCCGGCCACCCTCGGCGTGGCAGTCCACCCGCAGCCCGCCCACGCGGCCCGGCACCCGCGCCGTCACGGCGGGACCGGCCCCGCGGCCCCCGCCCACCCCGAGCAGGACTCCGCCTCCCCCCGGGCCCCACCCACGTAGCCCTCCGCGCGCGCTCTCTCCTCCTCCCACCAACCAGGTGGGGCATGGAAAGGGGTAGGGGGTGGTGGGAGGAGCGGAGAGGCGCGGGAGCGGAGCCAGCAGAAAGGTTTCGGCGCGCTCCGGGCATCCCGGAGCGCGCCGAAGAAAAGCCAGGCTTGACGGACCAAGGGGCGGCCCGCATCGAGCTGCCGCAGGACGTCGCGAGGGCTCGGCAAAGCGGTCCCGGCGTGCTCCGGGCGAGCCCGGAGCACGCCACGCAAGACCTCACGTCCTGCCAGATGTGAGCCACTTCGTAGTCCAAGGAAGGGGCGCCGTGTTGGGAGATGCCTCCACCGGCGAGATGATCAAAAGGGCGCGGACCGCAAGGGGCTGGTCTCAGGAACGTCTTGCCGTCGAGCTGGGAAAGGTCGAGGGCAGGGGGGAGAAGGGGCCGGGGCGTGGGCAGGTCTATCGGTGGGAGAAGCAGGGGCGGGCGCCGAAGTACTGGTGGCCGCACCTCTGCGAGGTTCTCGAGTTCGGCTCATCCGATGGTGCGCCTGTGTCGCAAGTTGATGTGCCCGAGGGCGGTGCGGGCGATACCGTGAGCTCAGTCCTCGCGCTGGGAAGGAGCGAAGTGCTTCGCCGGGAATTCATGGCCGCCTCCAGCGGCTATGCGCTCGCGGCCCTCGGTCTGCCTGATCTGGACGGCATCACCCGCAGGGTGGCGGCCAACTCCGGTGCGCCAGTGCGGGTTGGCCGGGGTGAAGTCCTTGCTGTTCGCCAGATGGTCAAGTCGCTCAGTGATGCGGCGTCGGAACTGGGTGGTGGTCATGCCCGGCACCTCGCCGTCCACTACCTCGCGGAGAGTGTCGCCCCGTGGCTGGACGGGGTGTGGTCGGAGTTCACCGGGCGTGAACTCTTCGCCGGGGCAGCTCAGTTGACGCACCTCATCGGATGGATGGCCCAGGACGAAGGCAACCACGGTGTCGCCCAGAAGTACTACGCGCACTCGTACCGGCTTGCCGCCGAGGCCGGTGACGCGGAACTCGCCGCCACCGCACTTCGCGGCCTCGCCGTGCAGGCCGTCGACCTCGGCTACCGGGTGGCCGCCGTGCGGATCGCCGAGGAGTGCGTCGACCAGGCGAAACGTCTGGACGACCCGAAAGCGCTCGCCTACTACGAGACCACCCTCGCCGATGCCGCAGCCCAGGACGGTGATCGGACTACGGCTACCCGCTTCCTCACCGCATCCCAGCGGCACATCGAGCGGTCCTCCCCGGTGCCGGGCGACTCGTGGGCGAGTCACTTCAGTATCGGCCGCTGGGCCCATCACTCGGGCATGATCCTTGCCCGGCTCGGCGACTTCGGAGCCGCCCGGGACCACCTTCAGATGGCCCTTGACGTTCACGGCCTCGACCGGCGCCGCAGCCACGCGATCGTCCTGGCCGACCTCGGAACGGTGCAGGTCCGCCAGGAGAACTACGAGGCTGCCCTGTCAACGTGGAGTGACTTCCTCGCGCTGGCCGAAGGCGTCCGATCCGTGAAGGTGGACGACGCCGTGACGGACATGCGTGCCCGCCTCGCGCGGGTTGGAACCATTCACGGCGCCGCGGAACTGGACGAGCGAGCCGCCTGCTTCCTCTCGGGGCGCTCGGGCTAGGGGCTCGCCGCCGGCGGGATGCAGCCGGCCCAGGGGCGCCGGGTGCGGCCGCCCGCAGCCCCTCAGGCCCTCAGGCTTCCTCCCGCAGGCCCTCAGGCCTCCTCGCGCCAGCCCTCGTGGCCGGCGGCGAGGGTGTCGAGGGCGTGCAGCAGGGCGGAGGTCCAGCCGCTCTCCGGGGCCTCGGCCACCACCAGCCACTGGGCGTCCTCGGCGTCGTCCTCGCCCGCGAGCGCGTCGCGGACGACTTCGAGTTCGCCGAGGTCCGGCTGGGCGGCGCCGAGTTCCTCGACGGCCTCCTCGGCGGCGTCGCGGTCGGGCAGGACGAGCAGCTGCCGGGCGTACGGGTCGGCGACGTCCGGAAGGCCGGTGGTGTGGTTCTCGGTCACCCGGCCATTGTCCAGGCCGGGCCACCCGCTCCGTCGGGCGGGAGTGTCCGCGGCCCGTGGGATGCTGGTACGCGATGGCCAGGAAGAGTGCACCCGACGACCTGCTCGCCCCGCTGACCCTCGCGGTCGGCCAGGAGGAGCTGCTGCTGGACCGCGCGGTCGCCCAGGTGGTGGCGGCGGCGAAGGCGGCGGACCCGGACACCGACGTACGGGACCTGCCGCCCGGCGGCCTGCAGCCCGGCAGCCTGGCCGAGCTGACCACGCCGTCGCTGTTCGCCGAGCGCAAGGTGATCGTGGTCCGGGCCGCGCAGGACCTCTCCGCCGACTCGGTGAAGGAGGTCAAGGCGTACATCGAGGCACCGGCCGAAGAAGTGATCATCGTGCTGGCGCACGCCGGCGGAGCCAAGGGCAAGGGCCTGCTGGACGCCGGGCGCAAGGCCGGCGGGCGCGAGGTGGCCTGCGCCAAGATGACCAAGGCGAGCGAGCGGCTGGCCTTCGTCAAGGGCGAGTTCCGAACCCTGGGCCGCTCGGCGACCCAGGAGGCCTGCCAGGCCCTGCTGGACGCGCTCGGCAGCGACCTGCGCGAGCTGGCGGCCGCCTGCCACCAGCTGACCTCGGACGTCGAGGGCGCGATCGACGACACCGTGGTGGCCCGCTACTACAGCGGCCGGGCCGAGGCGACCGGCTTCGAGGTGGCCGACCTGGCGGTCACCGGCCGGGCCGCGGAGGCCCTGGAGCGGCTGCGCTGGGCGCTGGCCGTCGGCCAGCCGCCGACCGGCATCACCTACGCGCTGGCCTCCGGCGTGCGCAGCATCGGCCGGCTGGCGACCACCGGGCGGAACATGCGCCCGGCCGACCTGGCCCGCGAGCTGGGCATGCCGCCGTGGAAGGTCGACCGGGTCCGCCAGCAGATGCGCGGCTGGACGGGCGACGCGGTGGCCACCGCGCTGACCGCGATCGCCCAGGCCGACGCCGCCGTCAAGGGCGGCTCGGACGACCCGGCCTTCGCCCTGGAGCGCGCGGTGGTCGCCGTCGCCAGGGCCGCCAGGGCCGGCTCCCGGCCCGCCTACTGACGGCGGCCGGGCCCCGGCGGCGCCGGGCCTACTTCTTCATGGCCCGCACGGCGTCCTGCCCGTCGGACTGGAGGGTGCTGCGCAGCTCGTCCTTGGACGGCGGCTTGCCCTTCCCGTCGGAGTAGCTGGCCGAGTAGTTGATGTAGTAGGTCATCCCGCCGTCGAGGATGTTCAGCTCGGCGTAGACGCTGTGGTACGTGCCCGAGCCGTCGTCCTTGTACAGGAAGTACGCCTCCTCGCCGACTCCCGTGATCTCGGTGACCTGGTAGCCGCGCGCCCGGTACAGCTCCTTGTTGGCCGCCAGCTCGGGCGCCGGGTTGACCGCCTTGTGCAGGTCGGCGCGCAGGTAGACGTTGGCGTACTCGCTGTCGCTGTTGCCGCCGGTGCGCTTGAGCGACATCGAGCAGTTCATGCTGTCCAGCGCCGGGTGCCGGTCGGTGTGGTGGGTCGGCGCGGAGCTGTCCGAGACGGAGTACGTCTGGAGGAGCTTGGCGGGCTTCCCCGTGGTGCAGAAGTCGTCCGAGAGGTGGTAGCCGTGCAGGCCGCGCGGCGCGGAGTCGCCGCCGACCATGCCGGGGACGACCAGGACGGCGGCGGTCCAGCCGACCGAGACGATCACGGCGCCGACGAACGCCCAGACGGCGTTGCGCCGCAGGTTCCCGCTGCCGCCGGAGCGCGGCGCCGCCCCGGGAGCGGTCGGCAGGCCGGGTGCCGGGGCCATGCCCGGTGCCGCGGGCAGTCCGGGAGGCGGTCCGAAGCCGGCCGGACCCATCGGGCCGGGAGCCCCCGGTACGGGCTGCGCCCCTGCGCCCGGCTGCTGCTGCGGGAACCCGTACCCGGGCCCGTTCGGAGCAGGTGGTGGCGGTGGCGTCGTCATGAAGGTTCCCCCCTGGACCTGGCGCCGGGGTGCTCCCCGCACCTCGATCGGACCTGACCGACCCTAGCGGCCGGACCGCGGAACGCGACAGGCGCCGCAGTGGCCTCGGGAAGGAGACCGACTGCGACGCCTGTCGCACTGCTTCGTTGCACCGCACCCGCGTGGCGAACGCAGGCCGCGTGCGGTGCGAGTCTTGCGCGCCTCGGGGGTCCGGGTAGAGGGCCGGGTCGTCCCGAAGCGGTGGGGGCCGGAGCCCCCGGGGGCGTCAGGCCTGGACGGCCGTGTTGACGCGCTTGGTGATGGCCGACTTCTTGTTGGCGGCCTGGTTGGCGTGGATGACGCCCTTGCTCACGGCCTTGTCCAGTGCCTTGGAGGCGGCGCGGGCCAGCACGGTGGCCTTCTCGGTCTCACCGGCGGCAGCGGCCTCACGGGCCTTGCGCAGAGCGGTCTTCAGCGAGGACTTGACGGCCTTGTTGCGCAGGCGCGCCTTCTCGTTGGTCTTGTTGCGCTTGATCTGGGACTTGATGTTCGCCACGAAAGAGCCTCAGTCTGTGTAAAGAAATCCGAACGGGGTCACACCCGGCGGCCTTCGGTCCTGCTGAGAGGGCATGCCGAGGCCAGGTGCAGCATCCCACGCTACCAGGGGCCCGCTCCCCGCCCCAAACCGGCCGCCCGCGCGGGCCGCTCCCGGCTCCCGACCGGCAGTCCGCCCCGTGCTCGTGGGAGGATGGGAGGAACTATTTCGATCGGACGAGACCGTCCGGTCCCCGGGAAGCCGGTCAGCGATGACCCGGACACCCCCGGCCCCGGACCAACGGAGAATCGGACCAAGGTGCCCGCGACCCCCAGCAATGTGCCAGAGCCCAGCCGTACCGACCCGGCGCTGATCCGCAACTTCTGCATCATCGCCCACATCGACCACGGCAAGTCGACGCTCGCAGACCGGATGCTGCAGATCACCGGCGTCGTCGACCCCCGGCAGATGCGTGCCCAGTACCTCGACCGGATGGACATCGAGCGCGAGCGCGGCATCACCATCAAGTCGCAGGCGGTCCGCCTCCCGTGGGCGCCGAAGACGGGGCCGAACGCCGGGGCCACGCACATCCTCAACATGATCGACACCCCCGGCCACGTGGACTTCACGTACGAGGTGTCCCGCTCCCTCGCCGCGTGCGAGGGCACCATCCTGGTGGTCGACGCGGCCCAGGGCATCGAGGCGCAGACCCTCGCCAACCTCTACCTGGCGCTGGAGAACGACCTCACGATCGTCCCGGTCCTCAACAAGATCGACCTCCCGGCCGCCCAGCCGGAGAAGTACGCGGCCGAGATCGCCCACATCATCGGCTGCGACCCCTCGGACGTGCTGCAGGTCAGCGCCAAGACCGGTCTGGGCGTCGAGGACCTGCTGGACCACATCGTCCACACCGTCCCGGCCCCGGTCGGCGTCAAGGACGCCCCGGCCCGCGCGATGATCTTCGACTCGGTCTACGACTCCTACCGCGGCGTGGTGACCTACGTCCGGGTGGTCGACGGCCAGCTCACCAAGCGTGAGCGGATCGCCATGATGTCCACCGGCGCGACCCACGAGCTGCTGGAGATCGGCGTCATCTCGCCCGAGCCGAAGGTCGCCGACGGCCTCGGCGTCGGCGAGGTGGGCTACATCATCACCGGTGTGAAGGACGTCCGGCAGTCCAAGGTCGGTGACACCATCACCTCGATGCACAAGGGTGCGACCGAGCCGCTGGGCGGCTACAAGGACCCGCGTCCGATGGTGTTCTCCGGCCTGTACCCGCTGGACGGCTCGGACTACCCGCTGCTGCGCGACGCCCTGGACAAGCTGCGGCTCAACGACGCCGCGCTGGTGTACGAGCCGGAGACCTCGGTCGCGCTCGGCTTCGGCTACCGCTGCGGCTTCCTCGGCCTGCTGCACCTGGAGATCATCCGGGAGCGCCTGGAGCGCGAGTTCAACCTCGACCTGATCTCCACCGCCCCGAACGTGGTCTACCGCGTGGTGATGGAGGACGGCACCGAGCACACCGTCACCAACCCGAGCGAGTTCCCGACCGGCAAGCTCGCCGAGGTGTACGAGCCGATCGTGCGCGGCACCATCCTCGCGCCCAACGAGTTCGTCGGCGCGATCATGGAGCTCTGCCAGGCCCGCCGCGGCAACCTCCAGGGCATGGACTACCTCTCCGAGGACCGGGTCGAGCTGCGCTACACCCTGCCGCTCGCCGAGATCGTCTTCGACTTCTTCGACCAGCTGAAGTCCAAGACCCGCGGCTACGGCTCCTTCGACTACGAGCCGATCGGCGAGCAGTCCGCCCAGCTGGTCAAGGTCGACATCCTGCTGCACGGCGACGCGGTGGACGCCTTCTCCGCGATCGTCCACAAGGACAAGGCCTACGGCTACGGCGTGATGATGGCGGGCAAGCTCCAGAAGCTCATCCCGCGCCAGCAGTTCGAGGTGCCGATCCAGGCGGCCATCGGCTCCCGGGTGATCGCCCGCGAGACGGTCCGCGCGATCCGCAAGGACGTCCTCGCCAAGTGCTACGGCGGTGACATCTCCCGTAAGCGGAAGCTGCTGGAGAAGCAGAAGGAAGGCAAGAAGCGGATGAAGATGGTCGGCCGCGTGGAGGTCCCGCAGGAGGCCTTCATCGCCGCGCTCTCCACCGACGCCGAGGCGCCGAAGGAGAAGAAGTAGCGGCAGGGCGGCGACGAACGCCGGAAGGGCCCGGGCACCAGCCCGGGCCCTTCCGGCGTTTCCGGCGCGCTGAGGCCCTCCAGAGCGTTGAGGTCCTTCGGAGCCCTACTTCAGGCTGTGGAGGACCGCGGTGACGATCGCGGCCTTCGCCAGCCGCCCCGCGGTGCCGGTGAACACGGTGGGCCGCATCGAGTCGTCCGCGCCGACCACCTGGAGCAGCCCGTCCCGCCTGCCGAGGCTCACGCACTGCACCACGTACCGGAAGGCGAACGGCTCGCTGGTGCGGCCGGCCAGCAGTCTGCCGAGGTACCGGCCCTGCGGCAGCGCGGTGGCGCAGCCCATCCGCAGGGTGCCGACGCCGGGGACGGTGACGGCGGCGGCGTCGCCGATCACGTGGACGTCCGGGTGGGAGACCGACCGCAGACGGTCGTCCACCAGGGCCCGGCCGTGCTCGTCCACGGCGAGTCCGGCCTCGGCGGCCAGCGGGTGCACCTCCAGGGAGGCGGCCCAGACGGTGACGTCGGCCCCGAGCGGGCCGGCGGTGGTGCGCAGCCCGTCGGGGGTGACCTCGGTGACGGTGGTGTTCTCGTGGACGGCCACGCCGAGCCGGGCGAGGACGCGTCGGACGTGGGCCCGGCCCCTGGCCGAGTAGACGCCGCCGACCTGGCCGGACGCGACGATCCGCACCTTCCAGCGGGGGTGGGCCTCGGCGAGTTCGGTGGCCAGTTCGATGCCGGTGGCGCCGCCGCCGACCACGGCCAGGGTGCCGGGCCGTTCGGCGGTGTCGATCCGGCGGCGCAGTTCGGTGGCGCGCTCCGCCGAGTAGGCGTGCCGTTCGGCGCCGGGGACGCCGTGCCAGGCGGTGCGGCTGCCGAGGGCGTAGACCAGGGTGTCGTACTCCAGGCCGGTGCCGTCGTCCAGGTGGACCCGGTGGGCGGCCGGGTCGAGCCCGACGGCCCTGGCCCGCCGGTGGGTGACGGGGAGGCCGTGGGTGAGTTCGCTGACGGCGGGCCAGTCGCGGCCGCGGCCGGCGGCGGTCTCGTGCCGGCGGACGCGGTGCAGGAGCCGGTCCTCGGGGGCGACCAGGGTGACGGCGTGCCGCCGTGCGGCGCCCTTGGCCGCGGTGAGCCCGGCGTAACCGGCACCCAGTACGACGATCCGCTGCCCGGTGGTGGTGCTGCTCATCTCGTCCGCCTCCTCGCGAGGGCGCTCCGGTGGAGCGCTGTTCGGGAAGGGGACGACGCGGCCGGACGGGGTGTGACGGTGACCCGTGTCACAGCTCCACGGCCGGGACGCGGCCGAGCTTCTCGGGGTTGAGCATGGCGTACGCCTCGGTGATCCGTCCGGCGTCGACGGTGAAGGCGAGGACGCCGCCGACCGTTCCGGTGGCCAGGTCGTACCAGAGCAGTCCGGGCTCGCCGTTGACCGCGGCGCGGCCGATGCCCGTGCCGGGGGTGAACCACTTGGCGACCAGGCCGGCCACCAGCCGGGACACCCGGTCGGCGCCGTGGACCGGGCGGACTCCGGCGCGCACGATGCCGCCGCCGTCGGAGTGCCAGACCACGTCGGGGTCGAGGACCTCCATCAGGGCGAGGATGTCGCCGCGGGTGCTGGCGGCGGCGAAGGCCTCGACGGCCTGGCGGTGCCCGGCCGGGTCGGCGCCGGTGCGCGGGGCGCCCGCGCCGGCCCGGCGGCCGCCCTGGTCCCGGCCTCCCGGGCCGTCCTCGCCCCGGCTTCCCTCGCCCCGGCCTCCCGCGCGGACCCGGCGGCGGGCCCGCGAGGCGAGCTGGCGGGCCGCGTCGGCGGTGCGGTCCAGGGAGGTGCCGATCTCCTCGAAGCCGACGGCGAAGACGTCGTGCAGCACGAAGGCGGCCCGCTCGGCGGGGGTGAGCTGCTCCAGGACGGCCAGCAGGGCGAGCGAGACGGACTCGCCGCGTTCGGCCAGTTCGGCGGGGGAGTCGGGTCCGTCGGCGTAGGAGACGGACGGCTCCGGCAGCCACTCGCCGTAGTAGGCCTCGCGGCGGGCGCGGGCGGAGCCCAGCTGGTCGTAGCAGAGCCGGGTGACGACGGTGGTGAGGAAGGCGCGCGGGTCGGCGACGGCGGTGCGGTCGGCGGCCTGCCAGCGCAGCCAGGCGTCCTGGAGGACGTCCTCGGCGTCGGTGAACGAGCCGAGCAGCCGGTAGGCGACCGAGCCCAGGTAGCGGCGGTTCGCCTCGAAGGCGTCCGGAGCTTCCGGAGCCTCCGGAGCCTCCGGAGCCTCCGGAGTGTTCGGAGTGTTCGGAGTGTTCGGAACCTCCGGAGCTTCCGGAACATCCGGGCGGCCTTGGGCCTGGTCGTCGATCACCGGCCCAAGGTAGCGCGTGGCCTCCGGAAGGCGAAGGCAAAGGCGAAGGGCCGGGGCGGGAAGTCCCCGCCCCGGCCCGCCGCATGGTGGTCCGTCAGTCCACCTCGACCGCGGCCTCGGCGAACTGCGCCTGGTAGAGCCGGGCGTAGGCGCCGTCGGCGGCGATCAGCCGGTCGTGCGAGCCCTGTTCGACGATCGAGCCGTTCTCCATCACCAGGATCACGTCGGCGTCCCGGATGGTGGAGAGCCGGTGGGCGATCACGAAGCTGGTGCGGCCGGTGCGCAGCCGGGCCATGGCCCGCTGGATCAGCACCTCGGTGCGGGTGTCGACGGAGCTGGTCGCCTCGTCCAGGACCAGGATGGACGGCTGGGCGAGGAACGCCCGGGCGATGGTGATCAGCTGCTTCTCGCCGGCGCTGACGCCGGCGCCCTCGTCGTCGATGACGGTGTCGTAGCCGTTGGGCAGGGTGCGCACGAAGCGGTCGACGTGGGCGGCCTTGGCGGCCTCGACGACCTGCTCGCGGGTGGCGGACTCGGCGCCGTAGGCGATGTTGTCGGCGATGCTGCCGCCGAACAGCCAGGTGTCCTGGAGCACCATGCCGATGCCGGAGCGCAGGTCCTCGCGGGACATCGCGGAGATGTCCGTGCCGTCGAGGGTGATCCGCCCCGAGCTGACCTCGTAGAACCGCATCAGCAGGTTGACCAGGGTGGTCTTGCCGGCGCCGGTGGGGCCGACGATGGCGACGGTCTGGCCGGGCTCGACCTTGAGCGAGAGGTCCTCGATGAGCGGCTTCTCGGGGTCGTAGCGGAAGGACACGTCCTGGAAGGCGACCCGGCCGCGCACCACCTCGGGCCGTTCCGGCATGGCCGGTTCGGGGCTCTGCTCGGGGGCGTCCAGCAGCTCGAAGACGCGCTCGGCGGAGGCGACGCCGGACTGCACCAGGTTGGCCATGCTGGCGACCTGGGTGAGCGGCTGGCTGAACTGCCGCGAGTACTGGATGAACGCCTGGACGTCGCCGATGGACAGCGCGCCGCTGGCCACCCGCAGGCCGCCGACGACGGCGACCAGCACGTACTGGAGGTTGCCGATCAGCATCATCGCGGGCTGGATGATGCCGGAGATGAACTGGGCCTTGTAGCCGGCCTGGTAGAGCGACTCGTTGTGCTCGCGGAAGGTCTCCGCGGCCTCCTGCTGCCGGCCGAACACCTTGACCAGGGTGTGGCCGGTGTACATCTCCTCGATGTGGGCGTTGAGCTGGCCGGTGGACTTCCACTGCTGGACGAACTGCGGCTGGGCCCGCTTGCCGACCTTGGTGGCGACGACCACCGAGAACGGCACCGAGACCAGGGCGATCGTCGCGAGCAGCGGGGAGATCCAGAACATCATCGCGAGCACGCCGACCACGGTGAGCAGCGAGTTGACGACCTGTCCCATGGTCTGCTGCATGGACTGGCCGATGTTGTCGATGTCGTTGGTGACCCGGCTGAGCACCTCGCCGCGCGGCTGCTTGTCGAAGTAGCTGAGCGGCAGCCGGGAGAGCTTGGCCTCGACGTCCTGGCGCAGCCGGTAGCCGGCGGCCTGGACGGCCCGGGTGGCGAGCCGGCCCTGGAAGATGCCGAAGACGGCGGAGACCAGGTAGATGCCGAGCACCCAGAGCAGGACGGTGCCGATGGCGCCGAAGTCCATGCCCTGGCCGGGGGTGAAGTCGACGGAGGAGAGCAGGTCGGCGACGCCGTTGTCGCCGTGGGCGCGCAGCCCTTCGACGGCCTGGGCCTTGGTGGTGCCCGGTTCGAAGCGGGCGCCGACGACGCCGGCGAAGATCAGGTCGGTGGCGTCGCCGAGGATCTTGGGGCCGATGACGGCGCAGCCGATGCTGAGCACGCCGAGGAGCATGACGCCGATCAGGGTGGTGCGTTCGGGGCGCAACAGGCCGAGGACGCGCTTGCCCGAGCCCTTGAAGTCCATGGACTTCTCGGCGCCCTGGCCGCCCGCGAAGCGGCCGGGACCGGCCGGGCCGCGGCGGGCGGCGGCGGCCTGCGAGTCGCTGGGCAGGTCGGCCTTCCCACCGGGCTTCCCCCCGGCTTTCCCACCGGCCTTCGTCAGGTCGGTCTTCTCGCCGGCCGGGCCGGTCTTCGGGGCGTCCGGCTTCGCCGGGGGCTTTCCTGGGGTGGTCACGCCGCCTCCTGCTCGGTGAGCTGGGAGAGCACGATCTCCCGGTACGTCGGGTTGTCGGCCATCAGCTCGTGGTGGGTCCCGGAGCCGACGACGGCGCCCTCGTCGAGGACGACGATCCGGTGGGCGTCGCGGATGGTGGACACCCGTTGGGCGACGATCAGGACGGTGGCGTCGGAGGTCTCGCGGGCCAGGGCCTTGCGCAGCTTGGCGTCGGTGGCGTAGTCGAGGGCGGAGAAGGAGTCGTCGAAGAGGTAGACGGAGGGCCGGCGGACCAGGGTCCTGGCGATGGCCAGGCGTTGGCGCTGGCCGCCGGAGACGTTGCCGCCGCCCTGGGCGATGGGGGCGTCCAGGCCTTCGGGCAGCTTCTCGACGAACTCCTTGGCCTGGGCGATCTCCAGGGCGTGCCAGAGCTCCTCGTCGGTGGCGTCGGGCCGGCCGTAGCGGAGGTTGCTGGCGATGGTGCCGGAGAAGAGGTAGGGCTTCTGCGGGACGATGGAGACGTTCTCGGCGATCGTGGCGGGGGCGAGTTCGCGGACGTCCACGCCGTCGATCAGGACCTGTCCGGAGGTGGCGTCGAAGAGCCGGGGGACGAGGCCGAGCAGGGTGGACTTGCCGCTGCCGGTGGAGCCGATGATCGCGGTGGTCTCGCCGGGGCGGGCGCTGAGGTCGATGCCGCGCAGCACCGAGGCCTCGGCGCCGGGGTAGCGGAAGTCGACGTCGCGCAGTTCCAGGTTGCCGCGGCGCGGCAGCTCGGTGACCGGGGCGGTGGGCGGGACGACGCTGCTGCGGGTGGCGAGGACCTCTTCGACGCGTTCGGCGCAGACCTCGGCGCGCGGCACCATCATGAACATGAAGGTGGCCATCATGACGCTCATCAGGATCTGCATCAGGTAGGAGAGGAACGCGGTGAGCGCGCCGATCTCCATGGCGCCGCTGTCGATGCGGTGGGCGCCGAACCAGAGCACGGCGACGCTGGAGACGTTCACGACCAGCATGACGGCGGGGAACATGACGGACAGCAGCCGGCCGACCTGGCGGGCGACGTCGGTGAGGTCCTCGTTGGCGTCGGCGAAGCGGTTCTGCTCGTGGTCGTCCTTGACGAAGGCGCGGATGACCCGGATGCCGGTGATCTGCTCGCGCAGGATGCGGTTCACGGTGTCGATCCGCTCCTGCATGCTGCGGAACTTGGGGCGCAGCGCGCGGACGAGCAGCACGACGACGACGCCGAGGGCGGGGACGACGGCGAGCAGCAGGCCGGACAGCGGGACGTCCTGGTTGAGCGCCATGATGATGCCGCCGACGCACATGATCGGCGCGGCGACCATGAGCGTGAAGCTCATCAGGGTGAGCATCTGGACCTGCTGGACGTCGTTGGTGGTGCGGGTGATCAGGGAGGGTGCGCCGAACTGGCCGAGTTCGCGGGCGGAGAAGCTCTGCACCCGGTCGAAGACGGCGGCTCGGAGGTCCCGGCCGAAGGCCATGGCGGTGCGGGAGCCGATGTGGACGGCGCCGATGGCGCAGAGGGCCTGGACGAGGGTCACTCCGATCATCACCCCGCCGACGCGCAGGATGTAGCCGGTGTCGCCCTTGACCACGCCGTCGTCGATGATGTCGGCGTTGAGCGTCGGCAGGTAGAGCGCCGCGAGGGTGGACACCAGCTGGAGCAGTACCAGCAGGGTGAGCGGTCGGGAGTACGGGCGCAGGTACGCCCTGAGGAGTCTGATCAGCACTGGCACACTCTTGTCGTCGCCGGTCGGGTTCGCACCCCAATTCTGGGTGTTCTGTAGTGTCGTACAGGCGATTCGGCGGGTGGGAACCCGGGGTTTGCCGGGCTTTTGCCGAACCGGCGGGACGGGCCGGCGCGGGACGGCGTTCCCGCGCGGGGTGCGGGCGGTGGCGGGGCGCGGCACCGGTGTCGTGGCGGGGTGCCGTCGGGTGCTGCCCCCTTACGGAATGACCGGTTTCCGCCTAGGCTGCTGGTTGCCCCTTTGTTACTGACCGGTACCGTTCAGGTGAACCGGGGGCCCGGCGACCGCCCCCACGGACGCCGCGACAATCCCTCAGACGGCCACCCGTCCCCGGAGGTCCTCGTTGAGTTCCGCGCAGTCCCTGATCGACTCCGGCAGGCCCGACCTCGTCGCCGGCCGTCCCGCCTCCGTCGCCCACCTGTTCCTGGAGCGGGTCGCCCTGACCCCGAGCGCCGAGGCCTACCGCTACCCCGCGCCCGTGGACGAGCAGGCCGCGGACGGCGCACCCGGCGCCGAGCAGTGGCGCTCGCTCACCTGGGCGCAGACCGCGACCAGGGTCAAGGCGGTGGCCGCCGGCCTGATGGCGCTCGGCATCCGCCCGGAGGACCGGGTGGCCCTGGCCTCCTCGACCCGGGTCGAGTGGGTCCTCGCCGACCTCGGCGCCATGTGCGCGGGCGCCGCGATCACCACCGTCTACCCGAGCACCAACGCGGACGAGACCGCGTTCATCCTCTCCGACTCCGGCTCCAGGGCGCTGTTCGCGGAGAACGCGGCCCAGCTGGCCAAGGCCGTCGGGCAGCTCGGCCAACTGCCCGGGCTGCGCACCGTGATCCTCTTCGACGAGCCCGCCGAGGCGCCCGAGACCGGCGGGCTGGAGCTGCTCACCCTCGCCGGGCTGGAGGAGCGCGGCGCCCGGTACCTGGCGGAGCACCCGGACGCGGTGGAGAAGGCCGTCGACGGGCTCGGCAAGGAGCAGCTGGCGACCCTCATCTACACCTCCGGCACCACCGGCCGCCCCAAGGGCGTGCGCCTGGTGCACGACTGCTGGGCGTACGAGGGCCGGGCGCAGGAGGCGAGCGGGCTGCTGGGCCCGGACGACGTGCAGTTCATGTGGCTGCCGCTGTCGCACGTCTTCGGCAAGACGCTGATCTCCGGGCAGATCGCCACCGGGCACGTGATGGCGCTGGACGGCCGGGTGGACCGGATCATCCACAACCTGCCGGTGATCCGGCCGACCATCATGGCCTCGGCACCGCGCATCTTCGAGAAGGTCTACAACGGCATCGCGGGCAGGGCCAGGGCCGAGGGCGGCGCCAAGTACAAGATCTTCCTGTGGGCGGCCAAGGTCGCCCGCGAGTACGCCAGGGCGGTCCAGGAGAGCCGGATCGCCACCGGCACCGGCACCGCCCCGCTGGGCCTGCGGGCGCAGCACGCGCTGGCCGACAAGCTGGTGTTCGCGAAGATCCGGGCGGCCTTCGGCGGCCGGATGCGCGGCGCGGTCTCCGGCAGTGCGGCGCTCGCCCCGGAGATCGGCTACTTCTTCCTGGGCGCCGGGGTGCCGGTCCTGGAGGGCTACGGGCTGAGCGAGACCAGCGCCGGCTCCTGCGTCAACCGCGCCGAGGACGTGCGGATCGGCACGGTGGGCCGCCCGTTGCCCGGCACCGAGGTGCGGATCGCCGAGGACGGCGAGATCCTGCTGCGCGGCCCGGGCGTCATGCGCGGCTACCACAACCTGCCGGAGAAGACCGCCGAGGTGCTGGAGCCGGACGGCTGGTTCCACACCGAGGACATCGGCGAACTCACCCCGGACGGCTTCCTGCGGATCACCGACCGCAAGAAGGACCTGTTCAAGACCTCCGGGGGCAAGTACGTGGCGCCCAGCGAGGTGGAGGGCAAGTTCAAGGCGGTCTGCCCGTTCGTCAGCAACATCCTGGTGATCGGCAACGGCCGCAACTACTGCACCGCGCTGATCGGCCTGGACGAGGCGGTGCTGCTGCCGTGGGCCGCCGAGCACGGCCTGGCCGGCCGCTCCTACGGGGAGCTGGCCGTCGAGCCGGCCGTGCACGAGCTGATCGAGGGCTTCGTGAAGCGGGTCAACGCCGACCTCCAGCGCTGGCAGACGATCAAGAAGTTCCACCTGCTGCCGCGCGACCTCGACATCGAGCACGGCGAGCTCACCCCGAGCCTGAAGATCAAGCGCCCGGTGGTCGAGCGGACCTACGCGGACGCGGTGACCGCGATGTACGCGGGCGCCAACGAGGCCTGAGCCGGGCCCGTTCCCGTCCTGCCCCGCCCCCGCTCCCGTCCTGCTCCCGTACGGCCCGTGAACGCTTCGCGGGCCGTACGGGACAATGGGCTCATGCCCTCCGCACTTCCCGACGGTGAACCGGTGCCGTCCGACGGTTCCCTGCCCGCACCCGCCCTCGACGGGCTGGGCTCCCGGCCGTTCGGCTTCTACCTGCACGTGCCGTACTGCGCAAGCCGCTGCGGCTACTGCGACTTCAACACCTACACCGCCACCGAGCTGCGCTCGTCCGGGGCCGTCGCCTCGCAGGAGACGTACGCGGACAACGTGGTCGCCGAGGTCCGGCTGGCCCGGAAGGTGCTGGGGGACGCGGCGCCGCCGGTGCGGACCGTGTTCCTCGGCGGCGGCACCCCGACCCTGCTGCCCGCCCGCGACCTGGTGAAGATGCTCGCCGCGATCCGCGAGGAGTTCGGGCTCGCCGAGGGGGCCGAGGTCACCACCGAGGCCAACCCGGAGTCGGTCGACCCGGGGTACCTGGCCGAACTGCGCGAGGGCGGCTACAACCGGCTCTCCTTCGGCATGCAGAGCGCCCGCCCGCACGTCCTGAAGCTGCTCGACCGCCACCACACCCCGGGCCGCCCCGAGGCCTGCGTGGCCGAGGCCCGCGCGGCCGGCTTCGAGCACGTCAACCTCGACCTGATCTACGGCACCCCGGGCGAGTCCGACGACGACTGGCGGGCCTCCCTGGACGCCGCCATCGGCGCCGGGCCCGACCACGTCTCCGCGTACTCCCTGATCGTAGAGGAGGGCACCCGGCTCGCCGCCAGGGTCAAGCGCGGCGAACTGCCGATGATCGACGACGACGTGCACGCCGACCGCTACCTGATCGCCGAGGAGGCGCTCGGCGCCGCCGGCTACTCCTGGTACGAGGTCTCCAACTGGGCCACCACCCCCGAGGGCCGCTGCCACCACAACGAGCTCTACTGGACCGGCGCCGACTGGTGGGGCGCCGGCCCCGGCGCCCACAGTCACGTCGGCGGCGTCCGCTGGTGGAACGCCAAGCACCCCGCCGCCTACGCCCGGGCCCTCACCGAGGGCCGCACCCCGGCCCTGGCCCGCGAGGTGCTGGCGGACGAGGACCGCCGTGTCGAGCGCATCCTCCTGGAGCTGCGCCTGGTGGAGGGCGTCACCCTGGACCTGCTCACCGGCACCGGCCGGGAGGCCGCCGCCCGGCACCTCGCCGACGGCCTCCTCGACCCGGGCCCGTACGAGCGGGGCCGCGCCGTCCTCACCCTCCGGGGCAGGCTCCTCGCGGACGCGATTGTGCGTGACCTGGTGGACTGACTTTCGTTAACGTGGGTGTCAGCCGTCGGAGGGAGCGTGCGATGACCGCCATCGATGATCGGATGACCGGGATCTTCGAGAACCTGGAAGTGCCGGAAGGCGTCAAGGCCGAACTCATCAGGGGGGAAATCGTGATGATGGCGGGCCCTGACATGGTCCACAACCTCATCGTCCTGGCGATTCAGCACCAGCTTCCGTACGGTCGGTGGCGCCCCCTCACCACGCAGGATCTGGGGATCCCCGGCCAGGCCAGCGAACCTCAGCCCGACCTCGTCGTCTTCGAACGCGGGGCGGTCGAGGAGCATGGGCGACTGCTCCCGTCGCCTGCCGTCTCCCTGGTGGTCGAGGTGGTCTCGAAGACCAGTGTCGACCGCGATTACCGGACCAAGCGGGAGCTCTATGCCGAGGGCACTGTCCCCGCGTACCTGATCGTCGACCCGATCAAGGGGGTGTGCGTGCTGCTGACCGAGTTGGGTCAGGATCCCGGCTCCGGCCTCCCGAGGTACATGTCCGAGCGGACCAGCAAGTTCGGCGAGCCCGTCCCCGTCGACCTGCTTGATGTCGATCTGGACACCACGGACTTTCAGAAGTACGTCTGACCGGCCTCATTCCGGCAGGGCCGTGAAGTCGATCAGCTCCTCGACCCGGCCCAGCAGTTCGGGCTCCAGGTCCTTGTAGCTGTCGACCTTCGACAGGATGTGCTTCCACGCCGCCGGGGTGTCCACCGGCCAGCCGAGGCGGCGGCAGGTGCCCTCCTTCCAGTCCTCCCCCCGCGGGACGGCGGGCCAGGCGGGGATGCCGACGCTCGCGGGCTTCACGGCCTGCCAGATGTCGATGTAGGGGTGGCCGACGACCAGCACCGAGTCGCCGGTGACCCGGGCGGCGATGCGGTGCTCCTTGGTGCCGGGGAGCAGGTGGTCGACCAGGACGCCGAGGCGGCGGCCGGGGCCGGGGGCGAAGTCGGCGACGATCGCGGGCAGGTCGTCGATGCCCCGCAGGTACTCGACGACCACGCCCTCGATCCGCAGGTCGTCGCCCCAGACCCGCTCGACCAGCTCGGCGTCGTGCCGGCCCTCGACGTAGATCCGCGACTCGCGGGCGACCCGGGCGCGGGCGCCGGGGACGGCGACCGAGCCGGAGGCGGTGCGGGACGGCGTGCGGGGGGCCGCGGGGCCGGTGGGGCGGACCAGGGTGACGGCCCTGCCCTCCAGCAGGAAGCCGCGCGGCACCAGCGGGAACACCCGGTGCTTGCCGAACCGGTCCTCCAGGGTGACGGTGAACCCCTCGGCGGTCTTCTCGCAGCGCACCACCGCCCCGCAGAAGCCGGTGGCCGCCTCCTCCACCACCAGGTCCCGCTCGGCGGGCACCTCGGGGGCGGGGGCCTGGTTCTTCCACGGCGGGGTCAGGTCGGGTCCGTACTGGCGGCTGCGCATACGGGTGATCATAGGGAGGGCGGACGGTGCGTCAGAGGCCCGGCGCGCCCCAGACCGGGAACCAGCGGCTCAGGTCCTTCTCCAGCCGCAGGTCGTTCCCCAGCATCGCGTTGACCTGCAACTCCAGCGGGCTGTTGCGCCGCTCCCCGCCGCCGGGCATCGGGGCGAAGGGGTAGAACGTCCCCCGCTTGTAGAGGTAGACCAGGGCCAGTGACTGTCCCTCCGGATTCCTGAAGGCCACCAGCGAGCAGAGCAGCTGCGGCCCGAAGCCGTTCGCCTCCAGCTCGCTGTTGACCGCGTGCAGGTCGTTCACCAGCTCCGGCAGCTCCTCGGGCCGGTGCCGGGCGAGCAGCCAGGAGTAGCCGTAGCCGTCCTTGGAGGCCTCCACGGGGACGCCGCCGCGCTCGGTGTCGGCGTCCAGCAGCGCCCTGACCTGCTGCTCGACCTGGACGAAGGCCGCACCCTCGACGGCCGCGAAGCAGACCGAGCCGAGCCCGGTGGGGGTGAAGCCGGCCCCGGCCTCCAGGGTGAGCGCGGCGGACGGCACGCCGAACAGCTGGTCGAGGTCGGGTTTGACGGGCTTGGTGCGGCCGAACAGGGTGTCCAGGATTCCCACGGCGGTCCTCTCGGGTTCGGGGCTTCAGCGGCCGAGCTGCTCGGAGATCCGCGCCAGCTGCTCCAGCCGCTTCTCCAGGCTCGGATGGGTGGACAGCAACTGCGAGGCGGTCTCCCGGGCGCTCAGCGCGGGGGCGAAGTAGAAGGCGTTGTACGGCTGGGCCTGGCGCAGGTCCTTGCTGGGGATGGCCGCGATCTGCCCGGTGACCTTGGTGAGCGCCGAGGCCAGCGCGCTGGGCCGGCCGGTGAGCTGGGCGGCGGCCCGGTCGGCGGCCAGCTCGCGGTAGCGGGACAGCAGCCTGGTGAGCAGGAAGCTGACGGCGTAGACGACCATCGACACCAGCGGGATGACCAGCGCCACGACGGCCGCGTTCTGGTCGTTGTTGTTGCGCCCGCCGCCCATGAACCCGCCGTACACGGCGATCCGGGTCATCGCCCCGGCGAGCACGCCGAGGAAGCCCGCGATCGTCATCACCGCGACGTCCCGGTGGGCGACGTGCGACAGCTCGTGGGCGAGGACGCCCTCCAGTTCCTCCGGCTCCAGCCGGCGCAGCAGCCCGGTGGTCACGCAGACCACGGCGTTCTGCGGGTTGCGGCCGGTGGCGAAGGCGTTCGGCATGTCGTTGTCGGCGACCGCGACCCGGGGTTTGGGCATGTCGGCCAGCGCGCACAGCCGGTCGACCGTGCCGTGCAGCTGGGGGAACTGTTCGGGGGACACCTGGCGGGCTCCCATCGCCCGTTCGGTGATCTTGTCGCTGAACCAGAACTGGGCCACGAACAGCCCGCCGGAGATCAGGACGATCAGTGGCCACGCGCCGCGCAGCAGCGCGATCAGCAGGCCGGTGAAACCGACGTACAGCAGCCCGATCACGAACATCGTCGCGACCATGCGGCCGGTCAGGCCGCGGTCGGGCGCGAATCGGGTGTGCTGGCCCGAGCTCGACATCGCTTGCTCCTCCGTTCGCCGTCGCTTTCGATGCTGCCACCCGGACGGCCTCCGGGCACCACCCCGGCGCCGGGAGGATCGAACCGCGGGGGCCCCGCGGGCCGTGGCTGGAACTGCGGGGAGGATCACCCCGGCCGGACCGTTCCTGCCGTAGGGCCCGGGCCTTACACTGGCAGGTACGGTTCTGGCACTCGCGTGTTCAGAGTGCCAGGCCGGGGTCTCGGGAAGCGGCCCGCGGCGGCAAGGGACACAGACGGACAACGTGCGAAGACGGAGGTGCGCGCCCCATGGCCGGTGAGGTCCGCCAGCTGGACGAACGCAAGCTCGCCGTGCTCCGCGCGATCGTGCAGGACTACGTGGGCACCGAGGAGCCGGTCGGCTCCAAGGCCCTGGTGGAACGGCACAACCTCGGGGTCTCGCCGGCGACCGTCCGCAACGACATGGCGGCGCTGGAGGAGGAGGGTTACATCCACCAGCCGCACACCAGCGCCGGCCGCATCCCCACCGACAAGGGGTACCGCCTCTTCGTCGACAAGCTCGCCGAGATCAAACCCATGAGCGCCCCCGAGCGCCGGGCCATCCGGCACTTCCTGGACGGCGCCGTCGACCTGGACGACGTGGTCGCCCGCACGGTGCGGCTGCTCGCGCAGCTCACCCGGCAGGTCGCGGTGGTGCAGTACCCCTCGCTGACCCGCTCCACCGTCCGGCACATCGAGCTGGTGGCGCTGGCCCCGGCCAAGGTGATGCTGGTGCTGATCACCAACACCGGCCGGGTCGAGCAGCGGATGGTCGACTGCCCCGGCTCGGTCGGCGAGACGGTGCTGTCGGACCTGCGGACCCGGATCAACGCGAGAGCCGCCGGCCGGCGGCTCCCGGAGGTCCCCGGGATGCTGGAGGAACTGCCGGCGCTGTTCGACCAGGCCGACCGGCCGACCGTCAGCACCGTCCTGGCGACCCTGTTCGAGACGCTCGCCGAACATAACGAGGAGCGGATCATGCTGGCCGGCACGGCCAACCTGACCCGCTTCGGGCACGACTTCCCGCTCACCATCCAGCCGGTGCTGGAGGCACTGGAGGAGCAGGTCATCCTGCTCCGCCTCCTGGGTGAGACCGGGGACGCCGCGATGACGGTCCGGATCGGGCGGGAGAACGCCTACGAGGGGCTGAATTCCACCTCGGTGGTTTCGGTCGGCTACGGTTCGGGCGACGAGAGCGTGGCCAAACTGGGTGTGATCGGTCCGACCCGGATGGACTATCCGGGCACAATGGGGGCGGTGCGAGCGGTGGCGCGGTACGTGGGCCAGATCCTGGCCGAGTCCTAGCAGAGGCCATCGCCGGAAATCCGGCGATGGCGACCAGTCGCAGCACTACTACAGGCGGAACAAGCGGAGCATTTGGTGGCCACGGACTACTACGCGGTACTCGGCGTCCGACGGGATGCGGGGCAGGACGAGATCAAGAAGGCGTTCCGGCGCCTGGCACGCGAACTGCACCCGGACGTCAACCCGGACCCGAAGACGCAGGAGCGGTTCAAGGAGATCAACGCCGCTTACGAGGTGCTCTCCGACCCGCAGAAGCGTCAGGTCTACGACCTCGGCGGGGACCCGCTGTCCCCGGGCGGCGGTGGCGCGGGCGGCTTCGGCGCCGGCGCGGCGGGATTCGGCTTCTCCGACATCATGGACGCCTTCTTCGGCGCCGCGGCGGGCCAGCGCGGCCCGCGCTCGCGCACCCGCCGGGGCCAGGACGCCATGATCCGGCTGGAGATCACCCTGGAGGAGGCCGCCTTCGGCACCACCAAGGAACTCCAGGTCGACACCGCCGTCACCTGCACCACCTGCAGTGGCGAGGGCGCGGCCCCCGGCACCTCGGCGCAGACCTGTGACATGTGCCGGGGCAAGGGCGAGGTCTCCCAGGTCACCCGGTCCTTCCTGGGCCAGGTCATGACCTCCCGCCCCTGCCCGCAGTGCCAGGGCTTCGGCACCGTCGTGCCGACCCCCTGCCCGGAGTGCGCCGGCGACGGCCGGGTGCGCGCCCGCCGCACCCTGACCGTCAAGATCCCGGCCGGTGTCGACAACGGCACCAGGATCCAGCTGGCCGGCGAGGGCGAGGTCGGCCCCGGCGGCGGCCCGGCCGGCGACCTGTACGTCGAGATCGCCGAGACCAGCCACAACATCTTCCAGCGGCGCGGGGACGACCTGCACTGCACCGTCACCATCCCGATGACGGCGGCCTCGCTCGGCACCCAGGTGCCGCTGCAGACCCTGGACGGACTGGAGGAGGTCGACATCAGGCCCGGCACCCAGTCCGGCCAGTCGATCCCGCTGCACGGCAGGGGCATCACCCACCTGCGCGGCGGCGGCCGGGGCGACCTGATAGTGCACGTCGAGGTGAAGACGCCCAGCAAGCTCGACGCCGAGCAGGAGGACCTGCTGCGCCGCCTCGCGGTGCTGCGCGGCGAGGAGCGGCCGTCCGGCCAGTTCGCGCCGGGCCAGCAGGGCCTCTTCTCCCGGCTGAAGGACGCCTTCAACGGCCGGTAGCCGTCGTCCGCGGAGGGGTGCCGGGGGGCCTGCCCCCGGCACCCCTTCCGTGTCCGCCCCCTCCGCCGCAACCCCCTCCCCCTCTCCGCCGCAGGCCCCTCCGGCCGCAGCCCCCTCCTGGAAGGTCCCCGTCATGACCGCGCCCGTCTTCGTCGTCGAGACCGAGCGGATCGCCGCCGCCGTGCCCGGGGCCGTGGTGCGCCTGGACGGCGCGGAGGGGCGGCACGCGGCCGCGGTGAAGCGGCTGGAGCCGGGCGAGGCGGTGACCCTGGCCGACGGGCTGGGACTCGGCGTGGAGGGCACGGTCGCCGAGGTGCTCGGCAAGGACGCGATCGACGTGGCGGTCGCCGCCGTGCGCCGCGAGCCGGAGCCCGCGCCGCGGATCGTCGTCGTCCAGGCCCTGCCCAAGGGCGACCGCGGCGAGCTGGCCGTGGAGACCATGACCGAGGCCGGCGTGGACGTGGTGGTCCCGTGGGCCGCCTCGCGCTGCATCACCCAGTGGAAGGGCGAGCGCGGCGCCAAGGCGCTCGCCAAGTGGCGCTCCACCGCCAGGGAGGCCGGCAAGCAGTCCCGCCGGCTGCGCTTCCCCGAGGTGCGCGAGCCGATGACCACCAGGCAGCTGGCGCCGCTCCTGGCGCGGGCCGCGTTCGCCGCCGTGCTGCACGAGGAGGGCGCCGAGCCGCTGGCGCACGCCGCGCTGCCGGAGACCGGGGACATCGTCCTGGTGGTCGGCCCCGAGGGCGGGGTCTCCCCGGAGGAGCTGGCCGCCTTCGCCGAGGCCGGCGCCAAGCCGTACCGGCTGGGCCCCTCGGTGCTGCGGACCTCCACCGCGGGGGTGGCCGCCGGCGCGCTGCTGCTCGGGCGCACCGGCCGCTGGTCGTAGCCCCCTCGTGCCGGTCGCGCACTCCGGTCCCGCCACTCGTGCACCCCGGCCGCGGCCGCCGCAACGGTGCCCGCGGGTGCGGTCCGGAGTCTCGGAAAACCGGCCCGGGGCGTACCCGCACCTGCCTAGGCTGGCCGGGTGACGGACTCCCTCAACACCTCTCCGACCACCTCGGCGGGCGCCTACCTGCGCCATCCCCACCTGCACGGCGACCTGGTCGCCTTCGTCGCCGAGGACGACCTCTGGCTCGCCCCGCTGGACGGCGGCCGGGCCTGGCGGCTGACGGCCGACCACCTGCCGGTCCACCACCCGCGGTTCTCCCCGGACGGCCGGCACCTCGCCTTCACCTCCACCCGGGACGGCGCCCCCGAGGTGCACGTGGTGCCGGTGGACGGCGGCCCGTCGCGCCGGCTCACCCACTGGGGCAGCCACCAGACCAGGGTGCTCGGCTGGACCGCCGACGGCCGCCCGATCGCCGCCACCAGCGCCGGCGAGGGCAGCCTGCGCCGCACCTGGGCGCACGCCGTGCCGCTGGACGGCGGCGAGCCGCAGCGGCTGCCGTACGGACCGGTCGGCGGGATCGCCTTCGAACCGGGCGGGGACGGGGTGCTGCTGAGCACCGTCAACGGCCGCGACCCGGCCTGGTGGAAGCGCTACCGGGGCGGCCGGGCCGGCCGGCTGTGGCTCGGCCGGCGGGAGTTCGCCCGCGTCCACGAGGAGCTGGACGGCCAGCTGGACTCGCCGATGTGGGTGGCCGGGCCCGCTCGGCCCGACGGCGGGCACGGCGGGAGGATCGCCTTCCTCTCCGACCACGAGGGCGTCGGCGAGCTGTGGTCCAGCCTCCCGGACGGCACCGACCTGCGGCGCCACACCACCGACCCGGACGGCTTCTACGCCCGGGGCGCCACCAGCGACGGCACCCGGGTGGTCTTCCACCGGGCCGGCGACCTCTGGCTGCTGGACGACCTGGAGGGCGCCGAGCCGCGCCGGCTCGACGTCCGCCCGGCCGGTCCGCGGGCCGGGCGCCGCCCCCGTCCGGTGCCCGCCGCGCACTGGCTGGAGTCCGTCGCCCCCGACCGCACCGGCCGGGGCAGCGCCGTGGTGGTGCGCGGCAGCGTGCACTGGCTGACCCACCGGGAGGGCCCGGCCCGGGTGCTGGACGAGACGCCGGGGGTGCGCGGGCGGCTGGTGCGGGTGGTGCCGGGCGAGGACGGCGCCCAGGGCGTGCTGTGGGTGTCCGACGCCGAGGGCGAGGACGCCCTGGAGTTCGCCCCCGACCTGCACGGCGCCGAGCGCCGCCGGCTGGCCGCGGGGCAGCTCGGCCGGGTCAACTCGCTGGTGGTCTCCCCGGACGGCAAGCAGGCCGCGCTCGGCGTGCACGACGGCCGGGTGCTGCTGGTCGCGCTGGCCGACGGCGCCGTGCACGAGCTGGACCGCAGCACCGACGGCGAGGCCGGCGGGCTGTCGTTCAGCCCGGACTCGGCCTGGCTGGCCTGGTCGCGCCCGGTGCGCGGGACGGGCCCGCACTCGCTGCGCCAGATCGTGCTGGCCAACCCGGCCACCAGGACGGTCGGCGAGGTCACCCAGCCGCGCTTCGTGGACACCTCGCCCTCCTTCACCGCGGACGGCCGCTACCTGGCCTTCCTGTCGGTGCGCAACTTCGACCCGGTCTACGACGCCCACGTCTTCGACCTGTCCTTCCCGAACGGCTGCCGCCCCTACCTGGTCACGCTGGCCGCCGACACGCCCTCCCCGTTCGGGCCGCAGCGGGCCGGGCGCCCGCTCGGCGGGGAGGAGGAGGAGCCGAAGGCCAGGAAGGCGGACGGCGAGGAGGCGGCCGCCGACGCCGCACCGGTCACCAGGGTGGACCTGGACGGCATCGCCGACCGGATCATCCCCTTCCCGGTCGAGGGCGGCCGCTTCGAGGAACTGGCCGCCGCCAAGGACGGCGTGCTCTGGACCAGGGCCCCGCTGATGGGTGAACTCGGCGACGAGGCCGCCTCGTTGGACGACGACCGGCCCCGCCCGGTGCTGGAGCGCTTCGACCTGCGCAAGCGCCGGGTGGAGCAGCTGGTGCACGGCCTGGACGGCTTCGCGGTCAGCGGGGACGGCACCCGGGTGGCCGTGCTGGACGAGGGCGAGCTGCGGGTCGTCCCGGCCGACCACAAGGGCGGCGACGAGGAGGAGACCACCGTCGACCTCGCCCGGCTGCGGGTGAGCGTCGACCCGGCCGCCGAGTGGCGGCAGATGTACGCCGAGAACGGCCGGCTGATGCGGGACAACTTCTGGCGCCCCGACCTGGCCGGCGTGGACTGGGCCGGGGTGCTGGAGCGCTACCGGCCGCTGGTCGAGCGGATCGGCTCGCACGACGAACTGGTCGACCTGCTCTGGGAGGTGCACGGCGAACTCGGCACCTCGCACGCCTACGTGCTGCCGTACGGCCGGTACACCGAGCCCGCCCGGTGCCAGGGCCTGCTCGGCGCCGACCTGGTCAGGGACGGTGAGCAGTGGCGGATCGCCCGCATCCTGCCCGGGGAGTCCTCCGACCCCAGGGCCCGTTCGCCGCTGGCCGCGCCCGGCGCCGCGATCCGCCCGGGCGACGCGGTGCTCGCCGTCAACGGCCGCCCGGTGGACCCGGTCGCCGGCCCGGCGCCGCTGCTGGCCGGCACCGCCGGGCAGCCGGTCGAGCTGACCGTGGCCGGGAAGGACGGCACCGACCGGCGCCACCCGGTGGTCGTCCCGCTCGCCGACGAGGAGCCGCTGCGGTACCACGACTGGGTGGCCGGACGGCGGGCCGTCGTCCGGGAGCTGTCCGGCGGGCGGCTGGGCTACCTGCACCTGCCCGACATGCAGACGGCCGGCTGGGCCCAGCTGCACCGCGACCTGAGCACCGAGATGGCCAGGGAGGGCCTGGTCGTCGACGTCCGGGGGAACCGGGGCGGCCACACCTCGCAGCTGGTGATCGAGAAGCTGGCCCGCCGGATCGTCGGCTGGGACGTCGTGCGGGATGTCGACCACTCGCTGCCCTACCCGTCGGACGCCCCGCGAGGTCCCGTGGTCGCGCTCGCCGACGAGTTCACCGGCTCGGACGGCGACGTGGTCGGCGCGGCCATCCAGGCGCTCGGGATCGGCCCGGTGGTCGGTGTGCGCACCTGGGGCGGGGTGATCGGCATCGACAGCCGCTACCGGCTGGTCGACGGCACCCTGGTCACCCAGCCCAAGTACGCGTTCTGGCTGGAGAACTACGGCTGGGGCCTGGAGAACCACGGCGTCGACCCGGACGTCGAGGTGCCGTTCGCCCCGCACCACTGGGCGGCCGGCGAGGACCCGCAGCTGTCCGAGGGCGTCCGGCTGGCCCTGGCCGCGCTCGCCGGGACCCCGGCCCGCACGGCTCCGCCGCTGCCCTGGGCGTAGCCGCGGCGCAGTGCCTCCCGGAGCGGGAAGTCGGCCGGTCCGACCTCCTGCTCCGGGGCGCGGGGGCGCCGGCCACGCCGCGCAGAGCGGCGGCCCCGAACACCTGGCGCCTCACCAGGCGCTGGCTGCTCGGCTTCGTCATCCTCGCGGTCGCCTTCCTCACTGAGGACTTCGACACGGACGACGGCGACGTCGTCGGCATCCGCGCGGTGCGCCGGAAGCACCTCCAGGAGTACCGGCAGGCCGTCGCCGGGCTCGGCTAGGCTGCGCCCGTACGGCCCCACCACCACCCGACGTACCGACTCCGAGGAGTAGCCGATGGCCGGCGAGCCCCAGCCCGACTGCGTGTTCTGCAAGATCGTGGCGGGCGAGATCCCCGCGACGGTGGTGCGCAAGACCGAACGCACCCTCGCCTTCCGGGACATCGCCCCCAAGGCGCCCCTGCACGTGCTGGTCATCCCGCACGTCCACTTCCCGAACGCCGCCGCGCTGGCCGCCGCCGAGCCGGAGGCCGCCGCCGAACTGCTCGCCGAGGCGGGCGCGGTGGCCAGGGACGAGGGCGTCGAGGACTACCGGCTGATCTTCAACACCGGTGCGGGCGCCGGGCAGACCGTCTTCCACGCACACGTCCACGTGCTCGGCGGCAAGCCCATGACCGAGAGCATGGTCTGATCCCAGGTGTCCCAGCGCGAACTCGTCGTCCTCGGCACCGCCAGCCAGGTGCCCACCCGGCACCGCAACCACAACGGCTACCTGCTGCGCTGGGACGGCGAGGGCCTGCTGTTCGACCCCGGCGAGGGCACCCAGCGCCAGATGCTGCACGCCGGGGTCACGGCCACCCAGATCACCCGGATCGCGGTGACCCACTTCCACGGGGACCACTGCCTGGGCCTCGCCGGGGTGATCCAGCGGATCAACCTCGACCGGGTCCCGCACCCGGTCGACGTCTACTTCCCGGCCTCCGGCGAGGTCTACTTCGAGCGGCTGCGGCACTCCACCGCCTACCACGAGACGGCCGTGCTGCGGCCCCGGCCGATCGACGAGCCGGGGCCGCTGCCCGCGCCCGGCGCCCGCTTCGCGCTGGACGCCGTCCGGCTGGACCACCCCGTCGAGTCCTTCGGCTACCGGCTGTCCGAGCCGGACGGCCGCCGGCTGGTGCCGGAGCGGCTCGCCGCGCTCGGCGTGCGCGGCCCGGCGGTGGGCCGGCTCCAGCACGAGGGCGCGATCGAGGCGGACGGCCGCACGGTGACCCTGGAGCAGGTCAGCGAGCCGCGGCCGGGCCAGAAGTTCGCCTTCGTGATGGACACCCGGCTGTGCGAGGGCGTGCACCGGCTCGCCGAGGGCGCCGACCTGCTGGTGGTCGAGGCGACGTTCACCGACGCCGACGCCCGCCTCGCCGAGGAGCACGGCCACCTCACCGCCGGGCAGGCCGCCAAGGTCGCCACCGAGGCCGGGGTGCGCACCCTGGTGCTGACCCACTTCTCCCAGCGCTACCCGGACCTCGGCGGGCACCTGGCCGACGCCCGCAGGCACTTCGACGGGGAGCTGGTGCTGGCCGCCGACCTCGACCGGGTGCCCGTCCCGCCCCGCCGCCCGGCGTGAACGCCGTGAACGGCCGGAAAAAGGGTTCGCGTCGCTCCCCGAACTGCCGCAGCATCGACGGGTGCGGCCCCGCCGCCCGCCACGGCGACCACGCTCGCGGCGTACCCTGGTGCCCCGGAGACACCGAGCGGCACACGAGACCACGGATGGGATGAGGCAGGCCCCGCGCCGACCTATGAGTGACACATCGCAGACCCGTACGAACGGACAGTCGCGCCCCGAACCCGCCGACGACGGCCGCGTCAGCGCCCGGTTCGTCATCCCCGAGAAGCACCCGATGGTCACCCTGCTCGGTGCCGCGGACTCGCTGCTGCGCGTGATCGAACAGGGCTTCCCCGCCGCCGACATCCACGTGCGCGGCAACGAGGTGACCGCCACCGGAGCCCGGGCCGAGGTCGCCCTCGTCCAGCGGCTCTTCAACGAGATGATGCTGGTGCTGCGCACCGGCCAGCCCCTGACGGAGGACTCCGTGGAGCGCTCCATCGCCATGCTCCGCAGCCAGGAGGAGGACCCGGACAGCCCGGCCCCCTCGCAGGTGTTCACCGCGAACATCCTGTCCAACCGGGGCCGCACGATCCGCCCGAAGACCCTCAACCAGCAGCGCTACGTCGAGGCGATCGACAAGCACACGATCGTCTTCGGCCTCGGCCCCGCCGGTACCGGCAAGACCTACCTCGCGATGGCCAAGGCCGTCCAGGCCCTCCAGGCCAAGGAGGTCAACCGGATCATCCTGACCCGTCCCGCGGTCGAGGCGGGGGAGCGGCTGGGCTTCCTGCCCGGCACCCTCTACGAGAAGATCGACCCGTACCTGCGCCCGCTGTACGACGCGCTGCACGACATGATGGACCCGGACTCCATCCCGCGCCTGATGGCGGCCGGCACTATCGAGGTCGCCCCGCTCGCGTACATGCGCGGTCGCACCCTCAACGACGCCTTCATCATCCTCGACGAGGCCCAGAACACCTCGCCCGAGCAGATGAAGATGTTCCTCACCCGCCTCGGGTTCAACTCCCGGGTGGTGGTCACCGGCGACACCAGCCAGATCGACCTCCCGGGCGGCACCCGCAGCGGCCTCAAGGTGGTCCAGGAGATCCTGGCCGGCGTGCCGGACATCCACTTCTCCGTCCTCACCAGCACCGACGTGGTCCGCCACAAGCTGGTCGGCCGGATCGTGGACGCCTACGAGCGCTGGGACGCCCGCCAGGAGGCCGAGGAGCCCGCCCCGGCGGCCCGCAAGCCCGCCCAGCGGCGGCCCGGCAAGGCCGCCGCACCCCGCGCACCCCGCGCACCCCGACAGTCCCATCGCACCGAAAGCTGAGCACAGAGCCCGTCATGTCGATCGACATCGCCAACGAGTCCGGTTGGGAGGCCGACGAGGAAGCCATCCTCGACGTCGCCCGCTTCGCACTGGACAAGATGCGGATCCACCCGCAGTCCGAACTGTCCGTGATCCTGGTGGACGGGGCGGCGATGGAGGAGCTGCACATCCAGTGGATGGACCTGCCAGGACCCACCGACGTGATGTCCTTCCCGATGGACGAGCTGCGTCCCGGCAAGGACGGCGAGGAGCTGCCGCAGGGGCTGCTCGGCGACATCGTGCTCTGCCCCGAGGTGGCCGAGCAGCAGGGCAAGGCGGCCCCCTCCAAGCACTCGATGGACGAGGAGCTGCAACTGCTCACCGTGCACGGTGTGCTGCACGTCCTCGGCTACGACCACGAGGAGCCCGAGGAGGAGGAGGAGATGTTCGCCCTCCAGAAGCGCATCCTGGACGACTGGCGGGCGGGCCGGGGCCTCGGCGGCATCTCCCCGGCCCCCACCACCCACTGAGCGCGGAGCCCGAACCCCTGTGAGTGGTGAGAGTACGAGCTTCATCCTGGGTGCCGTGCTGCTCGTCGTGCTCGGCTGGCTGGCCGCGTGCGCCGAGGCGGGCATCTCCCGGGTCTCCCGGTTCCGGGCGGAGGAGGCGGTGCGCAGCGGACGGCGCGGCTCCGCGCGGCTGCTGACCGTCGCCTCCGACCCGATCCGCTACCTCAACCTGGCCACCCTGATCCGGGTGGCCAGCGAGATGGCGGCGGCCGTCCTGGTCACCGTGGTCTGCGTGCGCAACGTCAGTCCGACCTGGCAGGCCGTGCTGCTGGCGTTCGGCGTGATGGTGCTGGTGTCCTTCGTCGCGGTGGGGGTCTCGCCGCGCACGATCGGGCGCCAGCACCCGGTGACCACCGCGGCCGCGGCCTCCTTCGTGCTGCTGCCGCTGGCCGCGGTGCTGGGCCCGATCCCGCGGCTGCTGATCCTGCTCGGCAACGCGCTGACCCCGGGCAAGGGATACCGGGAGGGGCCGTTCGCCTCCGAGGCGGAGCTGCGGGCGCTGGTGGACCTCGCCGAGAAGGACGACCTGATCGAGGACGAGGAGCGCCGGATGGTGCACTCGGTCTTCGAGCTGGGCGACACCATCGTGCGCGAGGTGATGGTGCCGCGCACCGACCTGGTGATGATCGAGCGGCACAAGACCGTGCGGCAGGCGCTCACCCTGGCGCTGCGCTCGGGCTTCTCGCGCATTCCCGTGGTCGGCGACAACGAGGACGACGTGGTCGGCATCGTCTACCTCAAGGACCTGGTGCGCCGCACCCACATCAACCGGGAGGCGGAGTCCGAGGAGGTCGGCGCGGTGATGCGCCCGGCCGTCTTCGTCCCCGACTCCAAGCCGGCCGGCGACCTGCTGCGCGAGATGCAGCAGCGCCGCTCGCACGTGGCGATCGTGATCGACGAGTACGGCGGCACGGCCGGCCTGGTCACCATCGAGGACGTCCTGGAGGAGATCGTCGGGGAGATCACCGACGAGTACGACCGGGAGATCGCCCCGGTGGAGGACCTCGGCGACGGCTCGTACCGGATCACCGCCCGGCTGCTGGTGGAGGACCTGGGCGAGCTGTTCGGCATCGAGCTGGAGGACGAGGACGTCGAGACCGTCGGCGGCCTGCTGGCCAAGCACCTGGGCCGGGTGCCGATCCCCGGCTCCGCCTGCGAGATCCCGCTGCCCGAGCCGGTCGCGGGCGGCCTGACCGGCATCCTGCTGACCGCCGAGTCCTCGGCGGGCCGGCGCAACCGGATCGGCTCCATGGTCGCCGCCCCCGTCCGCGCCGAGGACGCCGAGGAGTCCCCGGGCGAGTAGCGGGCGGGCGGTCGCCGAGCGACCATGGAGGGCATGACGCACAAACTTCGCGCGGAGTACGGCCCGCAGGGGGCGGCCGGCGGAGTCAAGTCCTGGCACGTGGTGCGGGACGAGGACCCGTCGGTGGCGCTCTGCGGCCGGACCATGTCCGACGACGCCGAGACCCGGCCCGAGGAGGAGTGGGGCACCGGGTTGCGCTGCTGCCAGCAGTGCGGCTCGCTCTACATGCACGAGACGCCGCACATGGAGAAGCTCCATCCCTACAGCTAGACCATGGCCGAGCTCTGGAGGTCGCCATGAAGCTGCAAGACACTCTGCCGTCCGTCGACAGACGACTCGCCCTGGTGTGGCGGGTCGGGGCGGGGCTCGGGGGGATCTTCCTGATCGTGTTCGGGTGCCTGGGGCTGGCCGACCACTCCGGCTTCCTGTCCACCCACGGTGACCGGATCGCCGGGCTGTCGACCAACGGGGCGCTGAGCATCCTGTCCATCGTGGCGGGCGCGGTCCTGGTGCTGGGAGCGGTGATCGGCGGGAACTTCGCGTCCAACCTCAACATGGCGGTCGGCGTGCTGTTCGTCCTGTCCGGCTTCTACGGCCTGGCGGTGCTCGGGCGGCCGGACGCCAACATCCTCAACTTCCGGATGTCGAACGTGCTGTTCGCGTTCGTCTTCGGGATCGTCCTGACGACCTTCGGCATGTACGGCAGGGTGAGCAGCCACCTGCCGCACGACAACCCGTTCTGGCGCGAGCGCGCCGAGCACGAGGAGGCGCGGCCGACCGGGCCGAAGACCTTCGTCAAGGTCCTCAGGCCGAACCCGGGGCGGACCCACCCGGTCGGCCACTGACCGGCGCCGGGTGCCTATGCTCGGCGGCATGAGTGACATCGTCGAGCTCGACCCCGAAGACAAGAAGATCATCACCCTGGCCCGCTCGGCCCGCGCCCGCAACGGCGTCGCCGAGGGGGCCGCGGTGCGTGACGAGACCGGTCGCACCTACGTGGCCGGGACGGTCGCGCTGGAGTCGCTGCGGCTGAGCGCCCTGCGGACGGCGGTGGCGATGGCGGTGGCCAGCGGCGCCAGGTCGCTGGAGGCGGCGGCCGTGGTGAGCGAGGCGGAGCAGCCGGACGAGGCGGATCTGGCGGCCGTACGGGACCTGGGCGGGGCCGGGACGCCGGTGTTGCTGGCCGGTCCCGACGGGACGCTGCGGGTGGCCGCCGAGGCGCGCTGAGACTCGGCGGGGGGCCCGCACGGGGCCCGTACGGGGCTGCTACGGGCCTCGGCGCGGGGAGGCCCGCACGGGGCCGTCGGGGGTCCCGTGGCGGGCCTTCGGCGACCGTGCCGACCGGCATGGCCCTCGGCCGTGCCCGGCAGATAATCTCACCGGGGGGAGTGGACTCGGTGAGGGGGCTGGGGGCATGGGGGCGGTGGCGTTCTTCGCCGGGCTGCTGCTGTTCGTGATGGGGCTGGGCAAGTGGCAGGAGACCAAGTCGGACGTCTGGCTGTTCGGCTCGCTCGGCTTCCTGCTGGCGCTGGTGGTGGTCTCGCTGATCCCCACCGGCGGCAAGGGCGGGAAGGGCGGCAAGAAGGGCTGAGCGGGTGTCCTGAAACCCCCGGAGGCGGGCCCGGACGGCGGGGCTCCGGTGATCAGGGAGAATGGAGCCCATGAATGCCCCTTCCTCCTCGTACCGCTCCGGGTTCGCGTGCTTCGTCGGCCGGCCCAACGCGGGCAAGTCGACCCTGACCAACGCTCTGGTGGGGACGAAGGTCGCGATCACCTCCGACCGCCCGCAGACCACCCGGCACACCGTGCGCGGCATCGTGCACCGCCCGGACGCCCAGCTCGTGCTGGTCGACACCCCCGGTCTGCACAAGCCGCGCACCCTGCTCGGCGAACGCCTCAACGACCTGGTCCGCACCACCTGGGCCGAGGTCGACGTGATCGGCTTCTGCCTGCCCGCCGACCAGAAGATCGGCCCCGGCGACAAGTTCATCGCCAAGGAGATCGCCGGGATCAAGAAGACCCCGAAGGTCGCCATCGTCACCAAGACCGACCTGGTCGACTCCAAGCGCCTGGCCGAGCAGCTGATCGCGATCCACCAGCTCGGCATCGAGCTGGGCTTCGAGTGGGACGAGATCATCCCGGTCTCCGCCGTGGGTGGTCAGGCAGCGGGACGCAGTCCCTCGGACAAGGGTGGTGGTGGGCGAGGGGCCGGCCAGGTCGAACTGGTCGCCGACCTGCTCACCAAGCTGCTGCCGGAGGGCGACCAGCTCTACCCGGAGGGTGACCTCACCGACGAGCCCGAGCAGGTCATGGTCGCCGAGCTGATCCGCGAGGCCGCGCTGGAGGGCGTGCGCGACGAACTGCCGCACTCGCTGGCCGTCGTGGTCGAGGAGATGCTCCCGCGCGAGGGCCGCCCGGCGGACCGCCCGCTGCTGGACATCCACGCCAACGTCTACATCGAGCGGCAGAGCCAGAAGGCGATCGTGATCGGCGCCAAGGGCGCGCGGCTGAAGCACGTCGGCACCACCGCCCGCAAGCACATCGAGGCGCTGCTCGGCACGCCGGTCTACCTGGACCTGCACGTCAAGGTCGCCAAGGACTGGCAGCGCGACCCCAAGCAACTGCGCAAGCTGGGCTTCTGAACCGGGGGCTTCCGGACCGGGGGCTCGTGAACCACGGCCCCTGACGGGGGAGTTCACCACGGCGGGACCGTCGAGGGCCCGGCCGGACGTTTCGCGTCCGGCCGGGCCCGTGTCGTCGGTCCGGCCCCACGGGGCGTCAGGCGGGGGGCCGCCCGGCCCCTTCCCGGCGCTAGGCGCCCTCGCGCAGCACCAGGGAGACCAGCTCGCGCTGCGAGTCGGTGAGCTTCGGGTCGGCGCAGTGCACCGTCCGGCCGTCGACGGTGATCTCGTAGTGGAAGCCGTCCGGCACCCCGTACGAGGGCGCGCGCAGCCCGCCCGCGACGGCCTCGCGGGCGAGTGCGTGCACGTGCGGGGCGTCCGTGCGGTCGGCGGTGTCGATCTCCGCATGGCGGACGATCCCCGCGAAGCCGCCGGTCCGGGTCACCTGGATACGCATGGTGTCCATGGTGCTACCCGGGGAGGGGGTTTGCCGGGCTTTTCCCGGACCGTGACCTTAAGCCCGCCTCAACCCGGTCTCAACCATCACCGGGCCCGGACCGCCGCCCCCGGAGCGCCACCCGCGGGCCGCCGACCGCCCGGGCCGCCGGGCGCCGTCACCCCGGGCTGACCCCGACCTGCGCCCAGGAGGCCGTGACGGTGTCCACCACCGACCGGTCGCCGGGGTAGCGGGCCCCGGCGGCGGCCACGGTGGCCCGGGCGAAGGCGGTGAAGTCGGCGTCGGCGGGCAGCGTGCGCCCGGTCAGCGCGTCGTACCAGATCCGCCCCGCGCGCTCCCAGGCCGAGCCGCCGAGCGCGGTGGCCAGCAGGTAGAACGCGTGGTTGGGGATGCCGGAGTTGATGTGCACCCCGCCGTTGTCCTGGGAGGTGTCCACGTAGTCCCGCATGTGCGCGGGCTGCGGGTCCTTGCCGAGCCGCGGGTCGTCGTAGGCGGTGCCGGGCGCCTTCATCGAGCGCAGTGCCACGCCCTGGACACCGGGGGCGAGCAGCCCGGCGCCGATCAGCCAGTCGGCGTCGGCGGCGCCCTGGTGCAGCGCGTACTGCTTGACCAGCGAGCCGAAGACGTCGGAGACCGACTCGTTGAGCGCGCCGGGCTGGTCCTGGTAGTCCAGGCCGGCGGTGAACTGGGTGACGCCGTGGGTGAGTTCGTGGCCGATGACGTCGATGCAGGCGGTGAAGTCGCCGAACACCACGTTGTCGCCGTCGCCGAAGACCATCTGGTGGCCGTTCCAGAAGGCGTTGTCGTAGTCGCGGCCGTAGTGGACGCTGGCGTCCAGCCGCAGGTTACGGTCGTCGATCGAGTGCCGGCCGAAGGCGTCGGCGTAGAGCGCGAAGGTGGCGCCCAGGCCGTCGTAGGCGCGGTTGACGGAGCTGTCGGAGGACGCGCCCTGCCCCTCGGCGCGCACCCGGCGGCCGGGCAGCCGCTGGCCGTGGGCGGCGTCGCAGACCACCCTGCTGAGGCCGGGGGCGCCGGCGACGGCCGGGGGCGGGGCGAGGCGGGCCGCGCGGTGCGCGGCGTCGAGGGCGAGGGAGTGGACGGCGGGCTCGTGACCGGCCTCGGCGAGGTGGTCCAGGACGTACGGCGGGACGATCGTGCAGAGCGGCACTGCTGCGGTCATGTCGCCCAGGGTGAGGCCTCGATGACTTGTTGTCACCACCTTTGACGGGACCGGCCGGTGTCTCAAGGAGTGGAACGGAAGCCCGGATCACTTCGGGGGCGCGCGGCGCTGGGTTACGCTGGGGCCATCATGCGCAACGGGCTGCTTCTTCTTAGCTGCCGCGTCGAGGGCCTGTAGTCCACAGGGGCCGGCACCCTCGCCGCGGGGAACGAGCTGTGCGCGCAATCGGCGATCCGACGGTGTATCGCGAGCGGCAGCAGAGGCCGGCCAGTCGGTGTCGACCAGGTGTCGACCACCGGACCCGCCCGCAGTACGCATCACAGGAAGCCGAGTCACCTCCATGACCGAGCAGAACTCCGCCGCGCCCGTCCCCGCCGGCCGCCCCTTCGTCGACCGCCCCACCCCGATCACCGCCGCCTCGGTGCGCCAGCGCCCGTCCGGCATGCGGTACGGGCGCTACCTGCCGTTCGGCACCGTGGACCTGCCGGACCGGACCTGGCCGGAGAAGGTGATCACCAAGGCGCCGCGCTGGCTCTCCACCGACCTGCGGGACGGCAACCAGGCGCTGATCGACCCGATGTCCCCGGCCCGCAAGCGGATGATGTTCGACCTGCTGGTGAAGATGGGCTACAAGGAGATCGAGGTCGGCTTCCCCTCCTCCGGCGCCACCGACCACGCCTTCGTACGGTCGCTGATCGAGGAGGGGGCGATCCCCGAGGACGTCACCATCTCGGTGCTGACGCAGGCCCGCGAGGAACTGATCGAGAAGACCGTGGAGTCGCTGGTCGGCGCCCCGCGGGCGACCGTCCACCTGTACAACGCGACCGCGCCGCTGTTCCGCCGGGTGGTGTTCCGCAACGACAGGGCGGCCACCAAGGCGATCGCCACCGAGGGCACCCGGCTGGTGATGGAGTACGCGGAGAAGCTGCTGGGCGAGGACACCGCCTTCGGCTACCAGTACTCGCCGGAGATCTTCGTCGACACCGAGCTGGACTTCGCGCTGGAGGTCTGCGAGGCGGTCATGGACGTCTGGCAGCCGGGCGAGGGCCGCGAGATCATCCTGAACCTGCCCGCCACCGTCGAGCGGGCCACCCCCAACGTCCAGGCCGACCAGTTCGAGTGGATGTCGCGCCACCTGTCCCGCCGCGAGTCCGTCTGCCTGTCGGTGCACCCGCACAACGACCGCGGCACCGCCGTCGCCTCCGCCGAGCTGTCCTACATGGCCGGCGCGGACCGCATCGAGGGCTGCCTGTTCGGGCAGGGCGAGCGGACCGGCAACGTCGACCTGGTGACGCTGGGGATGAACCTGTTCTCGCAGGGCATCGACCCGCGGATCGACTTCTCCGACATCGACGAGGTGCGCCGCACCGCCGAGTACTGCAACCAGATGGAGGTGCACCCGCGCCACCCGTACGCCGGCGACCTGGTGTACACCTCCTTCTCCGGTTCGCACCAGGACGCCATCAAGAAGGGCTTCGACGTCCTGGAGGCGGACGCGAAGGCGGCGGGCGTGCCGGTGGAGGAGCACACCTGGGGCGTGCCGTACCTGCCGATCGACCCGAAGGACGTCGGCCGCACCTACGAGGCGGTCATCCGGGTCAACAGCCAGTCCGGCAAGGGCGGCGTGGCGTACGTGCTGAAGAACGACCACAAGCTGGACCTGCCGCGCCGGATGCAGATCGAGTTCTCCCGGATCATCCAGGCCAAGACCGACGCCGAGGGCGGCGAGGTCAGCCCGGCCGAGATCTGGCGGGTCTTCGAGGACGAGTACCTGCCGACCACCGACAACCCGTGGGGCCGGATCGCGCTGAGCGGCTCGCGCACCCTGACCACCGAGGACGGCCGGGACGCGCTGACCGCCGAGGCCCTGGTGGACGGCGCTCCGGTGACCATGACCGGTACCGGCAACGGCCCGGTCTCGGCCTTCGCCGACGCGCTGGCCAGGATCGGCGTGGACGTACGCGTCCTGGACTACGCCGAGCACGCGCTGAGCGAGGGCGGCGACGCCCAGGCCGCCGCGTACGTGGAGTGCGCGGTGGACGGCAAGGTGCGGTGGGGCGTCGGCATCGACGGCAACACCGTGCTGGCCTCGCTGAAGGCGATGATCAGCGCCGTCAACCGGGCGCAGCGCGACTGATTCGCGAGGGTGGTGTGCGAAGGGCCGTCCCGCGGGGCGGCCCTTCGCCGTGCCCGCCGCGCACCGCGCCCGGCGCTGTGTCCTGCGCCACATTTTTTCGGATCGGAAGCCGTTCGAGGTACTGACACGTGCCGGTAACCGTGGCAACATCGATCCACCGGAAAGCCGGGTCGGTGGGACGGCTCGGTGTCCGGTCGCGTGACCTGCCCATTGTCGAGCAGGCCGCCTGCCATGTCTGGGGAGTGGCGCCGTGACCAGGTTGTGGGGTGTTCGCCCGAGGTGGCGGACTGACGTTCTCGGTGACTTCTTCTGCCCCGGCTGTGGCGGGGACCGCAACTACCGCCGGCAGCACGGCCGGCGGTGGCTGCGGCTGCTGGGGACCCCGGTGGTCCCGCTCGGACCGGTGATCGGCAGTGTGCAGTGCACCGGCTGCCACGGCCGGTACGGCGTCGAGAGCCTGGAGCAGCCCACCAGCGTGCGCCTCGGCGCGATGCTGCGGGACGCGCAGTACACCATCGCGCTGGCCCTGCTCGCGGCCGGCGGCACCGCCCACCGGGCGGCCCGCGAAGCGGCCTGCGCGGCGGTGCGCGAGGCCGGGTTCGAGGACTGCGGCGAGGCCCAGGTGCTGGCCGCGCTCGCCGCGCTCTCCGGGCTCGGCGGTGAACTCCACGAAGCCCACGACCTGGGGGCACCTCCCGGCCGGGGGCTGGGGGAGTCCGGCGGGCTGGCCGTCGAACTGCACGCGGTGCTCGAACCGCTCACCCCGCACCTGGCCCACCACGGCCGCGAGCGGCTGCTGTTGCAGGGCGCGGGGATCGCGCTGGCCGACGGGCGCTACCTGCCGCAGGAGCGCGACGCGCTGGCCGCGGTCGGGCAGTGCCTGGACCTGCCGAAGTCCAGGGTCGGGGCGCTGCTGGAGGCGGCGACCCGGGCACCGTACAAGTAGCCGACGGCGCGACCGGTCGACGCTACGGACGACCGGCCGCACGACCGCGGGCCGCACGACCGACGGCCGCGCGAACGACCGACGGCACGGATCAGCCGACGGCACGAACAGTCCGGTGGCGCCACACCGGGATTCCCGCAGACCACTCCGAATCCCCCACAAAACGGGCCCGGACTCCCCCCCTCCGGGCCCGCCGTGACCCGCACCGCAGTGGTCCTCCCCCACGGCCCCGGTGCGGGCAACACGGCTGTCCGGCACCGGTGCCGGGTGGGGGAGAATGGTCTCCATGAGTCTTTTCCGGGACGACGGCGTCGTGCTGCGGGCGCAGAAGCTCGGCGAGGCCGATCGGATCATCACCCTGCTGACCCGCCACCACGGCAAGGTGCGGGCGGTCGCGCGCGGGGTGCGGAAGACCAAGTCCAAGTTCGGCGCCCGGCTGGAACCGTTCTCGCACGTGGACGTGCAGTTCTTCAGCCGGGGGAGTGAGCTGATCGGCCGCGGGTTGCCGCTCTGCACCCAGGTGGAGACCATCGCGCCGTACGGCGGTTCGATCGTCACCGACTACGGCCGCTACACCGCCGGCACCGCGATGCTGGAGACCGCCGAGCGCTTCGCCGAGAACGAGGGCGAACCGGCCGTCCAGCAGTACCTGCTGCTGGTCGGCGCGCTGCGCACCCTGGCGGCCGGACTGCACGAGTCGCACCTGGTGATGGACGCCTTCCTGCTGCGCTCGCTCGCGGTGAACGGGTACGGCGCGAGCTTCACCGACTGCGCCAAATGCGGCCTGGAGGGGCCGAACCGTTTCTTCTCGCTCCCCGCGGGCGGGGTGCTCTGCGGGGACTGCCGAGTGCCCGGATGTGCCGTACCCTCCCCTGAGACACTGGTACTGCTCGGGGCGCTGTTGTCAGGGGACTGGCAGACGGCCGATTCCTGTGAGCCCCGGTACTGGCGGGAGGGCAGCGGCCTGGTCGCGGCCTATCTGCAGTGGCACCTGGAGCGGGGCATCCGCTCGATGAGATACGTGGAGAAGTGAGCACATGGCAGCGCGACGGCTCTTCGGCGGCGGCAAGCAGAGGGCGTACGTCCCCCCGACCCCGCACCCCAGCGGCGCACAGCCCCCGAAGATCCCCGGCGAGCTGGTCCCCGGCCACGTCGCCATCGTGATGGACGGCAACGGCCGTTGGGCGAAGGAGCGCGGGCTGCCCCGCACCGAGGGCCACAAGGTCGGCGAGTCCGTGGTGCTGGACGTGCTCAAGGGCGCCATCGAGCTCGGGGTCAAGAACATCTCGCTGTACGCGTTCTCCACCGAGAACTGGAAGCGCTCGCCCGACGAGGTGAAGTTCCTGATGAACTTCAACCGGGACGTCATCGCCCGCCGCCGCGACGAGATGGACGCGATGGGCGTGCGGATCCGCTGGGCGGGCCGGATGCCCAAGCTGTGGAAGAGCGTCGTCCAGGAGCTCCAGGTCGCCGAGGAGCAGACCAGGGACAACGACGCCGTCACGCTCTACATGTGCGTCAACTACGGCGGCCGGGCCGAACTCGCCGACGCGGCGCAGGCGATCGCCCAGGACGTCGCGGCCGGGAAGCTGGACCCGAAGAAGGTCAACGAGAAGACCCTGGCCAGGTACATGTACCACCCGGACATGCCGGACGTGGACCTGTTCCTGCGCCCCAGCGGTGAGCAGCGCACCTCCAACTTCCTGCTCTGGCAGTCGGCTTACGCCGAGTTCGTGTTCCAGGACGTGCTCTGGCCGGACTTCGACCGGCGTGACCTGTGGCGCGCCTGCGAGCAGTACGCGATGCGCGACCGGCGCTTCGGCGGGGCGATCCCGAACGAGGTCGGCGCGCCCGTCCCGTCGCCGCGCTGAGGCGCTCCGGCACCTGCCTCGGACCCGTACGACGGACCCGTACGACGGACCCGTACGAAGGAGAGGACCCACCGGCTACCCGGTGGGTCCTCTCCTTCGTACGGGCCGTGCTCAGATCCTCTTGGCGCACTCCGCGCAGGTCCCGAAGATCTCCAGGGTGTGCGCGATGTCGCTGAAACCGTGCTCGGCGGCGACCGAGTTGGCCCAGCGTTCCACCGCGGGGCCCTCCACCTCGACGGTGGCACCGCAGTGCCGGCAGACCAGGTGGTGGTGGTGTCCGCTGCTGCACCGGCGGTAGACCGCCTCGCCGTCGGCGGTGCGCAGCACGTCCACCTCACCGGCGTCCGCGAGTGACTGGAGCGTGCGGTAGACCGTGGTCAGACCGACGGAGTCCCCGCGGTGCTTGAGCAGGTCGTGGAGCTCCTGCGCGCTGCGGAAGTCCGCGATCTCGTCCAGGGCGGCCGAGACGGCGGCACGCTGCCGGGTCGATCGGGCGCGCGGCGACGGGCCTGCGGTGGTCACCGTGGGTCCTCCTGGGGTCGTGGGCGTCTCGCACATCATTGTGCCAGCCCGGCCCCCCGCCCAGGGGTGGTCGTGTCGGAGGGACCGGAGGCGGCCTGTTCCGGCAGTTCGACGTCGCAGACCTTCGGCCCGTTCTCGGCCGCGCCGCGGTGGCGCCGTCGGGCGAGCGGGGCGGCGAGCAGGCTGAACACCGCGAAGACCGCGATGGCGAGCAGCACGATGGCCGGCCCCGAGGGCACGTCGAGGTGGTAGGAGCCGGTGACGCCGGCCAGCGAGACGATCACGCCGAGCGCGATCGAGGCGGCCTGGGTGGCGGCGAAGGAGCGGGTGAGCTGCTGGGCGGCGACCACCGGGACCACCATCAGCGCGCTGACCAGCAGCAGCCCGACCACCCGCATGGCGACCGTGACGGTGACCGCGGCCATCACCGCGAGCAGCAGGTTGAGGGTGCGCACCGGCAGACCGGTGACCCGGGCGAAGTCCTCGTCCTGGCAGATCGCGAAGAGCTGGCGGCGCAGGCCGACGGTGACCGCGATGACCACCGCGCCGAGCCCCGCGATGACGGCCAGGTCGGCGGGGGCGACGGTGAGGATGGAGCCCCACAGGTAGCTCTCCAGGGAGCCGGCCCCGGCCTGCGCGGAGAGCGAGACCAGCAGCTTGCCGCAGGCCATGCCGCCGTAGAAGAGCATCGCGAGGGCGATGTCGCCGCGCTGGTTGCCGCGCGAGCGGACCAGCTCCATGGTGACGGCGCCGAGCACGCAGACCAGCACGGCCATCCAGACCGGGCTGGTCTGGAAGACGAAGCCGAGGCCGACGCCGGTCATCGCGACGTGGCCCATGCCGTCGCCCATCAGCGCCTGGCGGCGCTGCACCAGGTAGATGCCGACGGCCGGGGCGGTGATCCCGACCAGGACGGCGGCGAGCAGCGCGCGCTGCATGAAGTCGTAGGAGAGCATCTCGGTCATGCGAGCAGCCTCGGCGGGGTCAGGTCGGCGTGCGGGTGGACGTGGTCGTGGCCGGGCAGCGCGTGCAGGCCGGTGTTGGGCACGGGCGGGCCGTCGTGGGCGACGCAGCCGTCCCGCAGTACCACGGCGCGGTCGATCAGCGGCTCCAGCGGCCCGAGTTCGTGCAGCACGAGGAGGACGGAGGCGCCGCGGCCGACCTCGGCGCGCAGGGTGTCGGCCAGCACCTGCTGGCTGGCGGCGTCCACGCCGGCCATCGGCTCGTCCATGATCAGCAGGTCGGGGGAGCCGACCAGGGCGCGGGCGATCAGCACCCGCTGCTGCTGGCCGCCGGACAGGTCGGCGACGCCGTCCTCGGCCCGCTCCAGCATGCCGACGGCGGTCAGCGCGCGGTCCACCGCCTCGCGGTCCCTGCGGCGGAACGGCAGCAGCCGGTGCTGCGGCAGCCGCCCGGTGGAGACCACCTCGCGCACGGTGGCGGGGACGCCGGAGGCGGCGGTGGTGCGCTGCGGGACGTACCCGATCCGGTGCCAGGCGCGGAAGGAGCGGCGCGGGGTGCCGAACAGTTCCAGGGTGCCCTGCTCCAGCGGGACGGAGCCGATCACGGCCTTGACGGTGGTCGACTTGCCGGAGCCGTTGGCGCCGAGCAGGGCGACGACCTCGCCGGGGCGGACGGTGAGGTCGACGCCGCGCAGCACCGGCCGGCCGCCGCGCGAGGCGACGGCGTCACGGAGGCGGACGGCCGGGGGTATCGGGTCGGTCATGGTGCGGATTCCCGTCAGCTGGTGGCGGCAGGGGTGGTGGTGCCGGCTCCGGGGGTCCCGGCCGGAGTGGTGGCGTCGGTCGCGGCGGGGGCGGCCGGGGCGCCGAGGGCGGCCTGGAGGTTGGCCAGGTTCTGCCTCATGACGGACAGGTAGTCGTCCTTGGCGGTGTCCTTGACGCCCTCCAGGGGGTCCAGGACGGCGGTCCTGAGGCCGAGGTCCTTGGCGACGGTGTCGGCGAGCTTGGGGTCGACCAGGGTCTCGAAGAAGATCGTGGTGACGCCGTTGTCCTTGGCGGCCTTCTGCACCGCGGTCAGGCGGGCCGGGGTGGGCTCGGACTCCGGGTCGACGCCGTTGATGGCGACCTGGGTGAGGCCGTAGTGGTCGGCGAGGTAGCCGAAGGCGGCGTGGCTGGTGACGAAGGTCTTCGTCCCGGTGTCCTTCAGTCCGGCCCGGAACTCCTGGTCGAGCGCGGTGAGCCTGGTGACCAGGTCGTCGGTGTTCTTCCGGTAGTCCTCGGCGTGGGACGGGTCGGCCTTGGCGAACTCGTCGCCGACGCTCTTGGCGATCGCCGCGTAGCGGGTCGGGTCGAGCCAGATGTGCGGGTCGCCGGCCGGGCCCTCGTGCTTGTGGCCCTCGCCTCCGTGGCCCTCCTCCTCGGTGCCCTCGTCGAGGTGGTGGTCGACCAGCGGGGCGGCGGCGGTGGCGTCGATCTTGTGCTTGCTGGACGACTGCGCGACGGCCTGGTCGACGGTGGGCTGGAGGCCCTTGAGGTAGATGATCGCGTCGGCCTTCTGGACCGTGCCGACCTGCTTGGCGGTGAGCTCCAGGTCGTGCGGCTCGACGCCGGCCGCGGTGAGGTCGGTGACCGCGACGTGCTCCTTGCCGATCTGCTGGGCCAGGTACTCCATCGGGTAGAAGGACGCGACGACCTTCAGCCTGCCGCTGCCGTCCGCGGCGCCGCCGCTGCCTCCGCAGGCCGTGAGGGCCAGCGAGGCGGCGAGGGCGGTGGTGCCGATGGCTATGGAGCGGCGAGCGCGTCGTCGAGTCAGTCCGATCATCATGACAATCATTCTCATCTTAGATGGAAATGATTGTCAACTCACTCGGACGGGTGAACGGAAGGTGACGGAGGGTGGGGGCGGCCGGACGATACCGATTTGAATCACGTACCCGTATGGCCGGTAACCTGAGGTATTCGGGTACGCGTAACCAGCCGTGCCCTGACCGTGCCGTACGTACTGAAGAGAGCACTGTGGCCGCCGACAAGATCGACACGATCGTCAGCCTGAGCAAGCGCCGTGGCTTCGTCTACCCCTGCAGCGAGATCTACGGCGGCACGCGTGCCGCCTGGGACTACGGACCGCTGGGTGTCGAGCTCAAGGAGAACATCAAGCGCCAGTGGTGGCGTGCGATGGTCCAGGCCCGTGAGGACGTCGTCGGACTCGACTCGTCGGTGATCCTCGCCCGCGAGGTGTGGGAGGCCTCCGGCCACGTCGCGACCTTCAACGATCCGCTGACCGAGTGCCTCTCCTGCCACAAGCGCCACCGGGCCGACCACCTGGAGGAGAAGTACGAGGCCAAGCACGGCTTCCCGCCGCCGAACGGCCTCAAGGACGTCAACTGCCCCGACTGTGGCACCAAGGGCCAGTTCACCGAGCCCAAGGACTTCTCGGGCATGCTGAAGACCCACCTCGGCGTCACCGAGGAGGCGAGCGGCCTCGCGTTCCTGCGCCCGGAGACCGCCCAGGGCATCTTCACCAACTTCAAGGCCGTCCAGACCACTTCGCGCAAGAAGCCGCCGTTCGGCATCGCCCAGACCGGCAAGAGCTTCCGCAACGAGATCACCCCCGGCAACTTCATCTTCCGGACCCGCGAGTTCGAGCAGATGGAGATGGAGTTCTTCGTCAAGCCGGGTGAGGACGAGGAGTGGCACGAGTACTGGCTCCAGCAGCGCTGGGACTGGTACGTCGGCCTCGGCCTGCGCACCGAGAACATGCGCTTCTTCGAGCACCCGAAGGAGAAGCTCTCCCACTACGCCAAGCGCACGGTGGACATCGAGTACCGCTTCAACTTCGGCGGCACCGAGTTCTCCGAGCTGGAGGGCGTGGCCAACCGCACCGACTACGACCTGCGGGTGCACAGCGAGGCCTCCGGCCAGGACCTGAAGTACTTCGACCAGGAGTCCGGCGAGCGGTACTTCCCGTTCGTCATCGAGCCGGCGGCGGGCCTCAACCGCGCCATGCTGGCGTTCCTGATCGACGCCTACTTCGAGGACGAGGCGCCGAACGCCAAGGGCGTCATGGAGAAGCGCGTCGGCATGCGGCTCGACCCGCGGCTGGCCCCGGTCAAGGTCGCCGTCCTGCCGCTGTCGCGCAACGCCGAGCTGTCCCCGAAGGCCCGCGGCCTGGCCGCCGACCTGCGCACCGCCTGGAACGTCGAGTTCGACGACGCCGGCGCGATCGGCAAGCGCTACCGCCGCCAGGACGAGATCGGCACGCCGTTCTGCGTCACGGTCGACTTCGACACCCTCGAGGACAACGCGGTGACCGTCCGCGACCGCGACACCATGTCGCAGGAGCGGGTCTCGCTGGACCAGGTCAAGGCGTACCTGGGCGCGCGGCTGATCGGCTGCTAGGCGGGTCCCTGTTCGAGGAGCCCTCGTCAGCTCCGGTGGGGCGGGCGAGGGCTCCTTGCCGTCCGGGGGCTTCCCCGGCCTGCCGCACGGAGCGGGCCGGCCGGCCCGGGCGCTACCGCCGTCCCCAGCGGGAGCGCGGGGCCGCGGGCGGGCGGGTCGGGAGGCCGGCGGTGCGCAGGGCGGCGAGGGTGGTGCGGTGGCGGGCCTCGTCGGCGAGCAGCGCGGCCAGCAGCTGCCCGTACAGCCCGGAACTGCCGGCGCCGTCCAGGGCGGCGGCCAGCCGGACGACCTCGACGGGCGGGCGCAGGACCGCGAGTTCGTGCAGCAGGAGGGTGGCGAGCGCGGGCGGCAGGCCGGTCGCGAGGTCGGCGAGGTCGGGGGTGGAGCGGCCGGCGGCCTGGCGCAGCAGGGTCCGGACGTCGCCGGCCCGGCCGTGCTGCTGGAGGCAGGCGGCGAGGGAGGTCAGCTCGGGCACCGGCGCCGAGCCCCACTCCCAGAGCAGCGTCGCGCTGTCGGCGGCCAGCCCGGCCCGCTCCAGCGCGGAGAGCAGGCCGGGGAGGGAGGCGGCCGGGTGGCTCCAGAAGGCGTGGAACACCTCGGCGGCCTCCTCGGCCAGACCCAGTTCGCGCAGCTCGGCGAGCACGGCGACGGAGTGCTCGGGCGCCGACCGGGCGATGCCGCGGGCGAGTTGGAGGGAGGCGCCGGCCGGGCCGTACCGGGACAGCATCCCGACCAGCAGCGCGGCGTCGGCGGGGGTGAGGCGGGCGGCGGCCGCGTCGATCACCTCGGTGGCCTCGGCGAGGGAGCCGGACCGGTGGAGGGCGGTGATCCGCTCGGTGAGGGCACCGATGTCGGGGCGGACGGGCGTCAGCGTGGCCTGCTGCCGGTGTTGCCGAGGTGGTGGCGGTGGCGGCTGGTGCTGCCGCGCCGGCGGCTGCGGGTGCTGCTGTGGTGACGGCTGTTGCGGCGGCTGTTGCGGCGGCTGTTGCTGCTGCGGTGATGGCGGCTGCTGCCGTTGCCTGATCCGGCTCTCCAACTCCTCCAGCTGATCGCTGAGTTGGAGGCAGCGGGCGCTCAGGCCCTCGCGCAGGGTGCGGGCCTGGGTGAGCTGCCGCAACAGCTCGTCGTCCGGCCGCTGGCGGCCGGGGGCGGCCCGGACGGCCTCGTCCAGTCGTCGTTCGCGCTGACTCGCGTAGCGGCTCGCGCGGAGTAACTCGTCCAGTTCTACGCGGAGTTCGGCGACCTGTTGCTCGCCCTCCGGCTGTCGGCCCGCGGGTTGTGCCGTCGGCCGCATGCGCATGATCGCCCCAACCTGTCCATCCAGACCCTGACTGCGTGACATCCTGGCGTCAGTATGTGGCTGGGGCGTTAAGAGTGCACGACCAGTCGTGTCCGAGTGGTGTCAAGGAGCGCGCAGAGGGCGGTCGTTGTGAGAAGTGCGCCGGTCGCGCTCCGGAGGAGGGTCGCCTCGTAGTAGGGGCCCGGAGCGAGGGTCGCGACGGCCCATCCTGCGGCGACTCCGGCGAGGGCCGGGAGCAGGAGCGGCGACACGTCCCCGCGGACCGCCGCGCCGACCACCAGGAGCCCTGCCAGGGCGGCGAGTTCGGGTGTGCCGAAGGTCTGCGCGTACCGGATCGCCAGCGCGGGGACGAGGAACAGCGCGAGGGCCCGGCCGATCGTGCCGGCGAGTGCGGCGGTGCGCGGGCCGGGCGGCCGCGGGGCCCGGGCCGGAACGGCGCGGGTGGCGACGAGCACCGCCAGCGCGGCCGCGGCGGACGGGAGACGGTCGCCGATCCGGGCGAGGTTGTAGAGCAGCACGGTGTCGTACAGCACCAGCATCAGCTGGCCGTACGCCCACAGGTCGAGCGCGAAGCGGAACAGGCTGCGGGCGGGCTCGCCGCCGGCTTCGGGCTCGCCGCAGGTCACGGGTTCGCTCCGGGCCAGCCAGGCGATGAGCGGGGGTGTGAGGCAGGCCGCGAGCCCGCGCAGGACGAGGTCGTCCACGGTGTACGGATTCCGCAGGTGCCACTCCACCGCGCCGAACGCCACCGTGTAGGAGACGGCGGCGAGCGGGATCAGCGGTGAGCGGGCCAGCCGGACGTACAGCGCGCGGTCCAGCCGCCGGACGACGGCGGTGAACGCCAGCAGTACCAGCGGCAGTTCGAGGAAGGCCTGGACCCGGAGCACGGACGGGGCCAGCAGCTCCGGGGCGGGGAAGCGGGCGGCGAGGGGGCCCAGACGCGGGACGTCGAACCACCCGGGCGGCAGGTAGCGGGTGATGAAGGAGACGTCGCCGCCGTGCACCCGGTCCACGTGGACCGCGACGAGGACCTGGTTGAGGAAGACCAGCGCGACGACGGCCGCCAGCACCGGCTCCGGGCCGAACGCGCGGCCGAACACGCGGCCGGGCCGCCGGGCCGGGGCCCCGCGGCGCAGCACCCTCGGCGCCAGGACCAGGGCGACGGCGGCCGAGGCCACCACCGTCCCGTCCAGCAGCGCGGCGACCGTACTCACGCGCCCAGCCGGGCCCTGGCCTCCATCAGCGCGAAGCCGAGCAGGTTCGACCCGCGCCACTCGGCGGGCTGCTGGGACCGGATGTCGTCGGCGGCGAGCCCGATGCCCCAGATCCGGTCCAGCGGGCTGGCCTCCACCAGCACCCGGTCGCCGGTGCCCAGCAGGTAGCCGCGCAGTGCCTCGTCCTGGCCGAACTTGGCGACGTTGCCCGCCACCACCAGCTCGAAGCGGCCGGCCACCCAGGTCTCGTCGTCGAAGCCCTGGACCAGCCGGCCCAGCTTCTTCGCCTCGGCGGGCGTCCGGGCCGCCAGCACCCGCCGCACGATCTCCTCGTCACCGAACATCCGGGCCTTGCCGGCCATCATCCAGTGCTCGGCGGAGGCGTACGTGACCCCGTCGACGGTGAACTCGCCCGGCCACCACTGGCTCAGGCACTCCTGCCTGGTCCCGCCGCCCTTGCGCTCGGTGTGCCCCCAGAACATCACCCACTTCGGACGCGCCCCGTCGGCCATCGCCGCGGCCAGCTCCTCGCGGCTGCGGACGGCGGCCAGGTCCCCCACGTGCATCTCGCTCATATCGTCATCCTGACACAAAGGGTTCGGGGGTCGCCAACCGTTTGGGGGGCCGCCCGGCGGGTCGCTCCGGGGCCGGTCGCCCTCCACGGCCGGCCCTTCGCGGTCGGCTGTCCTCGGTCAGCCCTTCGCGGCCAGCTCCAGGAAGCGGAGGCCGACCCCGGTCACGTCGTCGGCGGTCCAGGAGCGGGCCTGCTCGCCGAGACTGACCTCGGCCATCGCGAGGCCGGGGGCGGCGTCCTCCCAGTGGGAGACGAACCAGATCCCCTCCTGCTCGGCGAGCGCCAGGTGGGCGGCGTTCAGGGCCTCGGCGGGGTGGGGGAGCCAGAGCTGGAACTCGTGGGTGGGCGGGACCACCGGGTGGAGGCGGGCGCCCGGAAGCGCGGCCAGCGCCGGGGCGAGGGTGGTCGCGGTGTGGCGGACGCAGTCGGGCAGGAGGGGCAGCACGGTGTCCAGGCCGTGGAGGGCGGCGAGGGCGGCCGGCCACTGCTGGAAGAGCTTGCCGCCGTAGCGGTGGCGCCAGGTGCGGGCGTACGAGGTGAGAGCGGCGTCGCCCGCGAGAGCGGCCCCGCTGATGCCGCCGAGGTCCTTGTAGTAGGAGACGTAGACGCTGTCGGCGAGGGCGGCGATCTCGTCGAGCGGCCGGTCGAAGTGGACGGTGGTGTTCCAGAGCCGGGCGCCGTCGAAGTGCACCCGGGCGCCGGCCTCGCGGGCGGCGGCGACGAGGGCGGTCAGCTCCTCCCAGGTGGGGAGGAGGTAGCCGGGGTCGCGCAGCGGGAGTTCGACCGCCAGGGTGCCGAACGGCTCGCCCAGCGCGTGGAGTTCCGCCGGGGTGGGCTGGCGCTGCCCGGTGGTGGGCCACAGGCCGCGCAGGCCGGTGAGCTGGGTGTGGGCGTGCCGCTCGTGCCGCTCGATGTGGCTGAGCGGGTGGAGGGCCACGGCCGGGTTGCCGGTGCGCTCGGCGTGGTGGCGCAGGGCGACCTGCTGGGCCATCGTCCCGGTCGGGAAGAAGACCGCGTCCTCCTTGCCGAGCAGCGCGGCGGTCCGCTCCTCCAGCTGTCGCACCGGCCCGTCGTCGCCGTAGACGTCGGGGACGGCGTCCGAGCCGTCCAGGGCGGCGAGCTGGGTGAGGCGCTCGCGGATGCTGAGGAGGCGGTCGCCGGAGAGGAAGCGGGTGGCGGACCTGCGGGCCGCGCGGCGCCGGTGGGGCAGGCTCTGATCGTCGGTCATCCGACGATTGTCGAACCCGTGGCGCGGTCGGGCCAACTGCTTTCCGGCCCGGCTGCCGCCCGGCGATCCCGCCCTGCCGTCCTGTCGCCCTGCCGCCCGGCGGCCCCGGCTCCGGGCCGACTCCTCCGGGTCCTCCGGGTCCGCCCCGGCCGTCAGCGGGACCGGTAGTAGGCCTCGACGGGGGTCCGGGCCTCTTCGTACAGGGCCGGGCCCTCCTGCGCCACCACCGGCCAGGCGCCGGACTCCGGGTTGAGCGCGACGAGTTGCTCCGTCGACAGCGCGTACACGACCCGGCCGATGCCGGAGCGGACGATGCCGCCGCCACACATCCCGCACGGCCGGCAGCTGGTGTACATCGTGGTGCGTGCGGCCGCGTCCGGGTCGAGTTCGCGGGCGGCCCAGCGGGCGAGCTTCAGCTCGGGGTGGGCCGTGATGTCGTCGTCGCGGCGCACGGTGTTGTGGGCCTCGGCGAGGATCCCGCCGTCCGGGCCGGCCAGCAGGGAGCCGTACGGGGCGTCGCCCAGGACGACCGCGCGGGCGGCGATGGCGATGGCGCGGCGCAGCAGGGCCTCGTCGGCTTCGGTGATCACGCGGTCCTCCAGTGGGTGGTCAGGGTGGTGAGTGCCTGCCAGGCCTCCCGCGGTCGCCGGGTGTCCTCCGGACTCCCGTGGTAGGGGTCGAACACGACGGTCCCGGCGCCGAGTTCGCGCAGCTGGTGGAGGTCGTCGAGGACCTGGTCGAGGGTGCCGACTCCGGCGGGCCGCTCGGGGCCGTCGACCGGCGTGGTCGTCAGCCGCAGGGCGATGCGCGGGGCGAACCCCGGCATCGGGTGCTCGCCCAGGACCGACCGCATCCGGGCGAGCGGGAGCCGCAGCGGGTGCCAGGCGTCGCCGAACCGGACCGTCCGCCGGAGTGCCGCCTCGCTGTGGCCGCCGACCCAGACCGGTACCGTCCGGCGGTCGGGCTCACCGGCCCAGGCGTCCCGCAGGGTGCCCAGGTACTCGTCGGTCAGCCTGCCGCGCGCGCCGAACGGCACGCCGAGGGCGTCGAACTCCTGGCGTGCCCAGCCGACCCCCACGCCGAGGACGAACCGGCCGCCGCTGAGCCGGTCGAGGGTGCTCGCCATCCGCGCCACCAGCAGGGGGTTCCGGTAGGGCAGGACGAGCACGGTCGTGCCCAGCCGCAGGCCGGGGGCGATCCCGGCCAGCCAGGAGAGCGTGGTGAACGGCTCGTAGAACGGCTCCGGGTACCGCTCGGCCACGTCCGGGGTCACCGCCACGTGGTCCGACACCATGAGGAGGTCGAAGCCGAGGCCCTCCGCGGTCCGGGCCCACTCGCGCAGCACGCCGGGGTCGGTCCCCGGGCCGAAGTTCGGTACGTTGACGCCAAGTTGCATGCTGTGAGGCTATCCCCGTGATCATGGCGGACGGAATGGGATCTTCCCCGTCCTGGCCGTTGACCGCCGTGGTTCTCCCGGTAGATTCGTGCCATGGCCGTGAATCTCGACGACATCGACTGGGCGATCATCGAGCAGCTGCAACGGGAGGCCCGCATCTCCCTCAGCGAGCTGGGGCGGCGGGTCTCCCTCAGCCCGTCGGCGACCACGGAGCGGGTGCGGAACCTGGAGTCGCTGGGCGTCATCACCGGCTACCACGCGGTGGTGGACCTGGCGAAGGTCGGCTATCCGGTGCTCGCCGTCGTCCGGCTGAAGTACCCGGGCAACCGCCACGAGCCGCTGCGCCGGCTGCTCGCCGAGCGGCGGGAGATCCTGGAGTGCCTGCGCACCACCGGCGACGACTGCTACACCCTGAAGGTGGCGGCCGCCTCCATGGAGCACCTGGAGACCCTGGTGGACGAGCTGGCGGGCTTCGGCAGCACCACCACCAGCGTCGTCTACAGCCGGACGCTGCCGCTGCGCGGGCCCGGCCGGCCCTGATGTCCGCGGGCGAAGGTGCTCCCTCGATCGGGGGAGGCCGGCCGCTCTCCGCGCGACCAGACTGGCGGGCGTGACCAGGGAGATTCCTTGCTCCCCACGTTCCCAACGGAGTTGAACCGTGCGCCGTCCGAAGATCCGCCACATGGCACTCGCCCTCTCGCTCTCGACCGCCGCGGCCGCCGGGGTGCTGACGCCGTCCACCGCATCGGCCGCGGCCTCACCGGACGCGGTGCAGCAGGGGCTGAACGCGCTGGTGCGGACGGACGGGGTGCCCGCCGCGCTCGCGACCGTCCGGGACGGGTGGGGCCGGACCCGTGACTACACCGCAGGGGTGGGGGACCTGGCCACCCGCGCCGCGGTCCCCGCCGACGGACAGGTGCGGATCGGCAGCAACACCAAGACCTTCACCGCCGTCGTCGTGCTCCAGCTGGTGGGGGAGGGGAGGATCGACCTCGACGCCTCGGTCGACACCTACCTCCCCGGGCTGGTCCGCGGGGAGGGCGTCGACGGGCACGGCATCACCGTCCGGCAGCTCCTCCAGCACACCAGCGGCCTGCCCGACTACGAGGGGCTGCTGGACGAAGCCTCCCTGCGCCAGCGGTACTTCGAGCCCCGGGAGCTGCTGGACATGGCCCTCGGGGGGAAGCCGGTCTTCGCCCCCGGCGAGAAGTTCGGCTACAGCAGCACCAACTACGTGCTGGCGGGCCTGATCGTCCAGCGGGTCACCGGGCGGCCGCTCGCCGAGGAGATCGACCGGCGGATCGTCCGGCGCATCGGGCTGCGGCACACCTACTTCCCGGCCGCGGGGGACCGGACCATCCGGGAGGCCCATCCCAAGGGCTACCGCAAGGACTCCGCCGACGGGCCGCTGACCGACTTCACGGAGATGGACCCCTCGGCGGGCTGGGCGGCCGGACAGATGATCTCCACCAACGCGGACCTCAACCGCTTCTTCACCGAGCTGCTGACCCCGGGCCGCCTGCTGCCGGAGGCCCAACTCGCCCAGATGCGCACCACCGTGCCGATCGGGGACAGCGGCGCGGGCTCCGGACTGGGCATCCTCAGCCGGCCGCTGACCTGCGGCGGGGTCTACTGGGGGCACGGCGGCGACATCCCCGGCTACGAGACCCGGGGCGGCGTCACCGAGGACGGGCGGGCGGTGAACATCACGGTGACCACCATCCCGGCCGACTACGCCGTCACCGAGCGGCTCGAAGGAGTCGTGGACGCCGCCCTGTGCCGCTGACCGGTGCGCTGACCGGACCGCTGATCGGACGTCCGGCCGTGGGCTGGTCGGACCGCTGACCGGACCGCTGGTCGGTGCGCTGATCGTCGGCCGCTTCGCTGGACCGGGTGGTCAGGAGCGACGGCTGTTCCCCTCGTCACCCATGACGGCGTTCCCGTGGTGGACGGAGATGCTGGAGTACGTCGCCCGCATGCGTGCGGCGTGGGCGGTGCGCTGCTGCTCGATCAGGATTCCCTCGGCGTCGTCGAACTGGTGCCGCCGCGCCCGTTCCCGGAGCACCAGGTAGGTGGTGGCGCCGATGACGGTGCCGACGAGTACGAGCAGGAACACCGTGACGAGGACCATGACGTCACCCTTCCCCTGGTTCGAGTGCGTCCCCTTCTTATCTCACAGTTGCTCCGTGATGTCACCGGCTCACTGAGGGCCGACGGGTCGATGGTCCCCGGGGCGTCGCGGGCACACCGGGCGCCGCGGGCATGACTTTCGACAGATCCGGTGCGCCGGCGGCCCTCGTAGGGTCGTGGGCATGCGGATGAGTGGGGTGGCGCTGCCGGTGGCGGCGTCCGTGTGTGTCGGGCTGGCTGTCACGAGCCTGTGGTGGGCTCTGCCGGCGATCGGGTTCTCCTTCCTGGCCGGGCTGCGGACGGACCGGGTACGGCCGGCAGCGGTGGTGTTCGCCGTCCTGGTCGGGGGCGGGGTGCTGGTGGTCGGGTCGGTGCCCTCCTGGATCGTCCTCGGCCTGCGGTTCGTCGCGCTCGCCGTGAGCGCCGGGATGGGCCCGTGGCTGCTGGGCCGGTTCTGGTGGCAGTCGCAGGAACTCGTCCGTGCCGGGTGGGAACGGGCCGAGCGGCTGGAGCGCGAGCAGCAACTGGTCGCCGAGCAGGCCCGGCTGCGCGAACGGGCCCGGATCGCCCAGGACATGCACGACGCCCTCGGCCACGACCTCAGCCTGATCGCGCTGCGTGCCGGGGCACTCAAACTCGCCCCTGACCTGGCCCCGCCCCACCGGGAGGCCGTCCAGGAGATCAGGGCGGGTGCGGCCGCCGCCGTCGAGCGGCTCGGCGAGGTGATCGGCATACTGCGCGACGGGGACGAGAGCGACGGCAGCGCCCGCAGGGCCCACGGGCCGGCGGACTCGGACATTCCGCAGCTGGTCGCCGAGGCGGCCGCCGCGGGCCTGGACGTCCGCTCGGAGATCCTCGGTGAGCCGGGCGGGCTGCCGCGCGCGACCGAGCATGCCGCGTACCGGGTGGTTCAGGAGGCGCTGACCAACGCAGCGAAGCACGCCCCGCGGGCTCCCGTCACCGTGGAGGTGGCGTACTCGGCCGAGGGCGCTCGGGTCCGGGTGGCCAACGGCCCTGCGCCTGTGTCCGCATCCGCTCCTGTGTCCGCGGCCGCATCCGCGTCCGTGTCCGTGCTTCGGCCCACGCCCGCCGGCCCCGGCGCGGCGCCGTCGGCGCCGGCGTCAACCCCGCGCGGCGCAACGCCCACCGGAACGTTCACCGGCAGCTCCACGCCGGCCGCCGGAGCGCCCACCGCGACGCCCACCGCGACGCCCGCCGTACCGCCCGTCGGCGGCCGCGGTCTGGTCGGGCTGACCGAGCGCGTCCGGCTCGCGGGCGGCACCTTCGCCCACGGCGCCCGCCCGGACGGCGGGTTCGAGGTCACGGCGGACCTGCCACGCCGCGCCGCCGGGCCCGTCCCGCCGCCGCCCGCCGCCCCGCCGTCGCCGGTGCGCGAGCTGCGCCGGGCACGGCGGAAGGTGGGCCGGACGCTGGCCGCCGTGGTGCTCGTCCCGCTGACGACGGCCGTGCTGCTGATCGTGGCCCTGCGAGTATGGACGTTCTACGTGGTCGGCCTGTCGGTGCTGGACCCGGAGGTCTACGCCTCCCTCCAGCTCGGGCAGGACCAGGCCTCGGTCGAGCGCCTGCTGCCGGGCCACCGGTTGCCGTACCGTCCGCCGAGCGGGCCGTCGACGCCCGCGCTGCCGTCGGGGGAGGGGATCTCGTGCACCCACTACGCCATCACCGCCGAGCTCTTCGTGGACCGGGCCGGCGACGCCTACCGGCTGTGCTTCCGGGACTCCCGGCTGCTCTCGCGTGATGTGCTCCGGTCCTGACGGACCGGCACACCCCGCCTTCGCCCTCACCTTCTTTCCCACCTCAGCCCGTACCTCCGTACCGGGCGACCGACAGGAGCCGCCGATGACCACCGCACCGATCCGGGTGCTGCTCGCCGACGACGAGCCCATGATCCGCGCGGGCCTGTGCGCGGTGCTCGCGACCGACCCCGGCATCGAGATCGTCGCCGAGACCGGGGACGGCCGGGAGGCCGTCGAGCTGGTCCGGCGCCACCGGCCGGACGTCGCCGTGCTGGACATCCGGATGCCCGGGACGGACGGCATCACGGCCGCCGCCGAGATCCGCCGGACCGGCCTGGCCACCGGAGTACTCATGCTGACCACCTTCGGTGAGGACGACTACATCCTGCGCGCGCTCAGCGGCGGCGCGAACGGGTTCCTGATCAAGTCCGGTGAGCCCGAGGAACTGCTCGCCGGGGTGCACGCGGTGGCGGGAGGGGCGGCCTACCTCTCACCCAAGGTGGCCGCCCGGGTGGTCGCCCACCTGGCCGCCACCGGTGCCGGTGGCCCCGCCGACCGGCGTGCCGGAGCCAGGGAACAGGTGGCCGCCCTGACCGCCAGGGAGCGGGACGTACTGACCCTGATCGCCGCCGGGCTGTCCAACGGCCAGATCGCCCGCCGACTGGGGGTGGTGGAAGGCACCGTGAAGGCCCATGTGAGCTCCGTCCTGGCGCGGCTCGGCGTGGCCAACCGGGCGGCCGCCGCCGTTCTCGCCCACGAGGCCGGGCTGACCCTCGGCGCGACCTGCGCGGGCGGCCCACGGGACTGAGACGGCCGGGGGCGCGATTGTCGGCGGGGCGGTGGTCACGCCGGAGCCCCCGTCCGGGCCCGGAGCCGAGGCCCCGCCCGAGCCCGGGGCCGACGGTATCGGTGGTGCCGACAGCAGCTTCCCGAGCACGGGCGCCCCGGCCAGGGCCGTCACGGCGCCGGTGGCCACCGGCCGCAGGACGAGGACCACGGCCGCCGTGACGGTGCCGCCGAGCGCGGCGCCGGCCAGCACGTCGTGCGGGTAGTGCACCCCGGCCGCCACCCGCAGCGCCGCCGTGGCACCGCCGACGAGTACGGCCGGCAGCGCCCAGCGCGGGCGCAGCAGCACCAGCCCCGTCGCCAGCGCGACGGCCAGGGTGGCGTGGTTGCTGGGGAACGACCAGTCGCCCGGCGGCGGGCACTCGGCGGTGGCCGTGCCCGGCAGCCCGGTCAGGGCCCGGCAGGGCCGCTCCTCGTCGAGGACCACCTTCAGCGCCTCGCTCGCCCCGTAGGCCAGCACGGTGCCGAGCCCGACCAACGCCACCCCCGCGACCACATCGGCGGCCCGCCGGGCCCGGGCCGTCCACCAGCAGAAGACCAGCAGGAGCCCCAGCACCAGCAGCCCGACCTCGGTGGCCGGCTCCAGCAGCGAGGCCACCGCGTCCGGAGCGTCGCCGACGGCCTCCGCCACCCGCCGGTAGCCGCCGGCCGACCACCCGGACAGCACGCGCACCGGCCCCGCCCCGCCCCCGCCACCCCGCTCCGGCGCCAGCCAGGCCACCACCCCGGCCCCCGCGCAGAGCAGGGGCACGGCGAGGGCGGGCCTGCCCCTGCCCGACGCCCCGCTCGCCCGGGTCCGGGTCGCCCGGGTCGCCCGGGTCGCCCGGGTCGCTCCGGCCGCTCTCCCGGGACCGGCGGCACCGCTCGGGCCGGTCGTCCTGGAATTCCTGTCCGTGTACGTCATGGTCCGGACGGTAGAAGCCGAGGAGCCCTTTCCACCCGACCCGAAAGTCAGGTAACGACCATGACGATGGTCAGGGTTGACACGGCGACACAGGCCGCGCGGGTACCCTGCGCCCATGTCCGCCCGCAACGCGCCGACCTTTCCCACCCGCCACTCCGGCGACCCCGGCCGGGTCGCCGCCCTGATCGTCCCCGGCACCGGCTACTCGCCCGCCAGGCCGCTGCTGCACGCCGGCCAGGCGCTCGTCATGCGTGACGAAGGCCGTGAGCACGTGCTCAGAGTGTTCGGCGCAGGCGAGGTGAACGGCGTCGAGCGTGCGGAGGCGCCGGGCGCGGAGCAGCCGGTCGAGCGGGTCGGTGGACGTGTCCGGCAACTCCTGTGGTGCGCCGGTCCGGATCAGCGCGCGCGGTACCTCGACCCGGGCCAGGCACTGGTCGTACGGCCTTCGGGACCGTGCGACGAGAGGAGCGCGCCCAGCGTCGTGGATTCGTTCTCCGGCACCAGGGGCACCAGGGGCACCAGGGGCTCGAGGGGCGCGCAGGAGTCCAGGTGGATCAGTGGTCCTCCTCGCCCCGCATGGCGAGCAGGGCACCGGCGGCCGAACCGAGCCCGGCCCCGGCCCCGGGGAGTGGCCAGTCGGCCAGGCCGCGCGCGGTGGCGGCGTTCTCCGGGTCGATGGTGCCGTCACGAACGAGGCCCTCCGGCACCTGATGTTCGGGGTCGGTCAACTCACTGGTGTGCTACTGGAGTTGGCGGATGTGGGCGCCGACTGTCATACGACTTCACGGTAGGGCCGGCCGTGCGGCGATGACGAGGACGTGCGTCGATTTCACACGAAGGAGTGCAGCCAGACTCTCACTCCCGCCCCGGGAACCCGTGCCGCCGTCCGCCGACGGTCACGGCCAGTGCGACGGCCAGCAGGACGAGGGCGGACCAGGGCAGCGCGGTCGGCCCGGCGTGGTCGAGGAGCAGGCCGCCCGCCATCCCGGCCACGGCGATGCCGAGGTTCCAGCAGGTGACGAGGAGTGACTGGGCGATGTCCCCGGCCGGGCCGGACGCGTCGGCGACGGCGGTCTGGAGGAGGGTGGCGGCGCCGCCGAAGCCGAGGCCCCAGACCGCGGCGGCGGCGTAGACGGGCAGGCCCGTCCTGCCGAGCAGGGCGGCGGCGATGACCAGTGCCGCGACGGCGAGGAGGACGCAGGAGGCGATGGTCAGGGTGCGCAGGTGCCGGTCGATGAGGGCGCCGGTGCCGAGGACGCTCACCAGCGAGGACAGCCCGATGACGAGCAGGACGACGTCCGTCCGGCCGTCGAGCCCCAGCGGTTCGAGCAGCGCGGCGACGTACGTGTAGAGGATGTTGTGGGCGAGCACGAAGGTCGCCGTGACGGCCAGGACGGTGGCCACGCCCGGAATCCGCAGCACCTGCCGCACGGGGGTGCGGGCCCGGCCCTCGCGCCCGGGCAGTTCCGGCAGCGCGAGCAGCATCCAGCCGGTCAGCGCCACGGCGATCACGCTCATCAGCCCGAAGGTGGCCCGCCAGCCCGTCAGGCCGGCCAGCAGGGTGCCGGCGGGCACGCCCACCGACAGGGCGACCGTCGAGCCGGTCATGGCGACGGCCATCGCCCGTCCGCGCTGCTCCGGTGTGACGATGCCCCGGGCGTACCCGGCGAGCAGGGCCCAGAGCAGCCCGGCGACCAGGCCGGCCGCGAACCGGGCGGCCATGGTGAGCGGGTAGCTCGGTGAGAGCGCGGTGACGGCGTTGGCCGCGGCGAAGCCGCCGACGGCGACCAGCAGCAGGCGCTTGCGCGGCAGGCGTCCGGTCACGGCGGTCAGCGGGATGGCGGCCGCGATGGAGCCGACCGCGTAGAGGGTGACGGACTGTCCGGCGGCGGACTGGCCGACGCCGAGGTCCGCGCTCATGGCGGGCAGCACCCCGGCGGGCAGGGCCTCGGTCATGATCGTGACGAATCCGCCGGTGCTCATGGCCAGCAGCGCGGGCCAGGGCAGCCGGGGCGCGGGGGCCACCGGCGGGCCGGGGGTGCGGAGTTCAGGGCTGCGGAGTTCGGAAGCGGGGAGCTCGGGAGTGGGCATGGGCCCGATCGTCTATCGTTGACATCCATGTCAAGGTCCAGCCGGGAAGCTCCGGCCCGGGGTGAGGGTGGTCACACATGCGCATCGGCGAACTCGCCGGACTGACCGAGACGACCCCGCGCCTGCTGCGCTACTACGAGCAGCAGGGGCTGATCACGCCGCGCCGCGAGGCCAACGGCTACCGCGCGTACGACGAGTACCTCGTGGACCGGGTCCTGCAGATCCGTGGGCTGCTGGACGCGGGGTTGCCGACCCGGATCATCAAGCAGATCCTGCCCTGCCTGGACACCCCGCGGACGATCCACTTCGTCGACGCCACACCGGAGATGCTCGCCACCCTGGAGTCCGAGACGGACCGGATGACCAGCCGGATCCAGTGTCTGACGCGCAACCGGGACGCCATCCGGGAGTACCTGGACGTGGTCAAGGGCCTCTCCGACCCGGCCGTCCGACCCGCCGCTTGACCTTGTCACCGGTGTCACGGTTGGACGCTACGGTCATGACCGACTCCGCGATCCACCACACCGCCTTCGGCGAGGGCACCCCGATCGTCCTGATCCACGGCTACACCCTCGACCACCGCGTGCTGCTCCCGCTCGAACCCGCCTTCGCCGGCCGCCCCGGCTGGCGGCGCCTCTACCTCGACCTCCCCGGTCACGGCACCAGCCCCCGGCTGCCGGGCCCCGCCTCGGCGAGCACCCTGACCGAGGCCGTCCTCGGCTGGATCGGGGCCACGGTCGGCCGGGAGCCCTTCGCCGTGGTCGGGCAGTCCTTCGGCGGACAGCTGGCGAGGGCGGTGACCGCGCGGTTCGGCGAGCAGGTGCTGGGTTCGGCGCTGCTGGTCCCGGTGGTGCGCTGGGGCGCCGACCGCGCCCTGCCCGAGGAGACCGTGGTCGAACGGGACGAGGAACTCGTCGCCCGGCTCCCGGTCGCCGACCGCGAGCTGTTCCGGTACGTCATGGCCCGGCAGACCGAGGAGAGCCGGGAGCTCTTCGAGCGGTACGTCCGGCCGGGCTGGCAGGCGCACGACCGGGCGGCCGCCGCCGAGCTCGAAGCCGACTTCCTGCTGCCGCGCTGGCCCGAGCACGGCGCCCCGCAGCACCGCGGCCACCACCTCCTGGTCACCACCCGGCAGGACGCCCTGGTCGGCTGGCGCGACCAGCTCGCCCTGCTCGACCACTACCCCCGGATGGCCGCCACCGTCCTCGACGGCGCCGGCCACAACCCCCAGGTGGAGGCCGCCGAAGCCGTCCGCGCCCCGTTCGGCGCCTGGCTCGACCGGCTCGCCCTGCTCGAACGCTGAGGACCGGTACCGCGAACGCCGACGCCCTCGCGGCCACCGGAAGTACCGGTGGCCGCGAGGGCGTTCGCCGCCGTCGGAGCCCGAGAGCCCGAAGCCCGAGAGCCCGAAGCCCGAGAGCCCGAGAGCCCGAGAGCCCGAGAGCCCGAAGCCCGCAGGCCCGGATCAGCCGATGGAACGGGGAAGGCGGGTGGTCAGGTACAGGATGGTGAAGGAGCCGAGGAGCTGGATGCCCAGGCAGAGGACGAGGGCCCGGTCCAGGCCGAGGCTGGGGGAGAGCGAGAGGTAGAGGGTGCCGAGGGTGGCGACGCCGAGGGCGAGGCTGGACTGCTGGCCGGTGGCCAGGACGCCGCTGCCGACGCCGGCCCGGGCGGCGGGCACCTTGGCGAGGACGACCCGGAACAGCGGGGTGCCGATCAGGCCCTGCCCGATGCCCGCGAGGGCGACGCCAGGGGCCATCCGCAGCGGGGAGAAGTGGGCCCAGTCGGCCGTGATGGTCAGGGCCAGGGTGGCGAGGCCGGCGGCCTGCACGACGGCGCCGGCGCTGAGCACCCGGCTGCCCCAGCGGCTGATCAGCCGCGGTCCCGCGAGCGAGGCGGAGAAGTAGCCGACGGCCATCGGGACGAGGGCCCAGCCGGCCGCGACCGGGCCGAGGTGGAGGCCCTGCTGGAGGGCGACCGCGATGACGAACATGAAGCCGCCGAAGCCCGCGAAGTAGGGGAGCGCGATGCCGAGACCGCGCCGCATCTCCGGGATGCGCAGCAGGGAGGGCGGCACCAGCGGGGTGTCCCCGCGCCGTTCGGCGCGGCGCTCGACGACGCCGAAGGCGACGGCGAGGACCGGGAACAGGGCCAGCAGCACCCAGGACCAGAGCGGCCAGCCGGCGGCGCGGCCCTCCATCAGCGGGATGAGCAGGGAGATCAGCGCGGCGGTGAGCAGGACGGTGCCGGGGATGTCGATCCGGGCGGCCCGGGGGGCCTTGCTCTCCGGGACGTAGCGGACCGCGAGCACCACGGCGAGCAGCGCGAACGGCACGTTCAGCAGGAACACGGAGCGCCAGCCGGTGCCGAACAGGTCGGCGGCGACCAGCATTCCGCCGAGCACCTGCCCGATCACCACCGAGATGCCGCCGACCGCGCCGTAGACGCTGAGCGCGCGGCCGCGCCTGGCGCCCTCGGTGGCGGCGGTGATGGTGCCGAGCACCTGCGGGATCAGCAGCGCGGCCGAGGCGCCCTGGGCGGCCCTGGCGGCGACCAGGGACCACGCGCCGGGGGCGAGGCCGCAGGCCAGCGAGGTGAGGGCGAAGGCGGCGGCGCCGACGACGAAGAGCCGGCGCCGGCCGTAGGTGTCGCCGAGGCGCCCGCCGAGGACGAGCAGCACGGCGAAGGCGATGCCGTAGCCGGCGGCGACCAGTTCGAGGACGGCGGGCCCGGCGGCCAGGTCGTGGTCGATGGTGGGCAGGGCGACGTTGACGATGAAGAAGTCGAGCATCGGGAGGAAGGCGCCGAGCAGGACGGTGACCAGCCCGGCGGTGCCGAGGGTGGCGGCCGCGGATCCGGCGGGGCCGGGGGCGGCGGTGCGGTCGGCCGCGGTGCCAGGGGTGGCGGCGGTGCGGTCCGATGAGGGGGCGACGGCGAGTGGTTGGGTCACTGGTCCTACGATCCGCCGCTCCGTACCCTGGTACCAGAGTGTGGTTATCCGGGTATAAGAAGTACCTGGCAACGGGCCGGCAGCTGTCGCATGCTGGGGAGCATGAGCCTCGCCACACGCCCCGCGCAAGCCCGTCCGGCCGCCGACGCCGCGCACCGGACCACCCCCGGCGACGCCCGCCGGCACGAGCTGGGCGCCTTCCTGCGCAGCCGCCGCGAGCGCATCGCGCCCGAGCAGGTGGGCCTGCCGATGACCGGCCGCCGCCGGACGCCGGGGCTGCGCCGGGAGGAGGTCGCGCAGCTCGCCGCGGTCGGGGTGACCTGGTACACGTGGCTGGAGCAGGGGAGGGAGATCCAGGTGTCCACCCAGGTGCTGGACGCGGTGGCCAGGGCGCTGCTGCTGGATCCGAGCGAGCGCGCCCACCTGTTCACCCTGGCCGGCGCGGACGACCCGGCGCCGGTGAAGGAGTGCCCCTCGGTGACCCCGGGCGTGCGGCTGCTGCTGGAGCAGTTGGCGCCGTACCCGGCGGTGGTGCTCAACTCCCGCTACGACGTGCTGGCGTCCAACGCCCAGTACACCTCGATCGTCGGCGACCTCGGTGAACTGGCCCCCGAGGACCGCAACCTGATCTGGATGGCGTTCACGCCCTCGCAGTTCCGCGAGGTGCTGGTCGACTACCGCACCGAGCGCCTCGGGATGGTGGCCCGGTTCCGCTCGGCGATGGCCGACCACAGCTCGGAACCGGCCTGGAAGGCACTGCTGGCCCGGCTGCTCAAGGCCTCGCCGGACTTCGCGGAGACCTGGCAGCGGCACGACGTGATGCGGCCCGGGAACGGCATCAAGCGGTTCCGGGTGCCCGGCGTCGGACTGCTGCGCTGCGAGTACACCAACTTCTGGCTCAGCCCGCGGCAGGGGAGCCGGATGATCACGTACACCCCGCTGGACGACGAGACCCGCGCGCTGATGGACGAACTGCCCACGAGGGGCTGACTCAGCCCCGCACCGCGGCGTCCCGCCCGAGCCGCAGGCACACCACCGCGAGCGGCAGCTCGATGCAGAAGGCCATCACCAGGGCCGCGAGCATCGCGGGGCCCGGTCCCGCGCAGGCTATGTCGGCCAGCGCGTCCCCGGTGAGCAGCAGGGCCACCGCCGCGCCGGCCCACAGCGCGGCGGCACTGCGCCGGCGCAGCAGCGCGTCCAGCGAGAGCAGGGCCGCGAACTCCGTGAGGTCGAGCACGACCCACGGGGTCTCGTGGCAGACGGCGAGGACCGCCAGCCAGGGCAGCAGCGCGACCGCCGCCAGGACCGGCACCCGGGCGAAGCGCGCGGGCAGGACGTACGGGGAAGCGGCGCGAGGGGCGAGGACGGCGGTGCTCATGCCGCACCCCGGACCCGACGCGCCCGGCCGGGAGCGGGCCACCGGCCCGGGCCCTGCTCCCGCACCCGCTCCAGCGGCAGCCGCTCGGCCGTCCCGCCGGCCGGGTGTCCGACCCGCACCGCGTCGAACGGCCCCTCGGCCCAGGAGACCCAGAACCGCCCGGCGACCGTGACCACCTCGGCCGACGCCCGTACCCGGCGGAACGGCCGCCGCCCGGTGAACACCACCGAGGGCACCGCGCCGTCGGCCGCCAGCCGGCCCCAGGCGAGCACGTGCCTGGCCCGCCCGGCCGACGGGCAGTGCCGCGCCCCGCGCAGCAGTTGCGGGGTGAGCCGGGAGGCGACCAGGACGTCGGTCAACTCGCCGTGCTGGTACAGCTCCAGCGCGGCCCGGCCGCGCCCGGACCCGACGATCCGGACCGACCAGGGGCCGGCCCCGGTGGGCAGCGACCCCTCCGCCCCCGACGCCGACCGGAGCGCGGCCCCGGAAACACCCCCGTGGCTCCCGGGGCCGGGCCGCCCGTGCGGCGGAGTGGCGGAGTGCGATGCAGTGCTCGTCATGCCCTCAAGACTTCCGGCCCGACCCCCTTCCTGTCGGTGGTGCCCCACACCGAATCGGGGGTGTAGCTAGATACACCCCCACTGGGAACCCCCCTTCATGGCGGCCCGTGATCACCGGGCCCTACGCTGTCCGGCATGCCCTCCACCACGTTGCGCCGAGCGCTCGTCAGGAGCCTCCGGCGCCCACCGTGGTCGCCCGAGGTCTGGCGGGACATCCGCTTCACGGCCGCCGGAACGCCGATGGCGCTGCCGGTCTGGCTGGCCGTCACCGATCCGCGGCTGCTGTTCCCCGCGCTCGCCGCCGTCCTGCTCTGCTCCCGCCCGCTGACCGCGGTCCAACGCGGCCGGCTGCGCGCCCTGTACGGGGTGGAGGTGCCGCCGCTGCGGCCGCCGGTGGGACGCCAGTTGCTGCTGCTGGGAGTGACCTGGCGTCAGGCCCTCTACCACCTGGTGGCCGGACCGCTGCTGGCGGCGGGCGCGCTGGTGGTGCTGTACGCCTGGGCCGCCGCCGTGGTGCTGGCCACCGTGTACGGCTGGGTCTGGCTGATGCCCGCGGGGACGGACGTGCGCACCGGCCTGGCGGGGGAGGACGTCCTGTTCACCCTCGCCGGGGTGCTGCTGCTGGCGGTGCTGCCCTGGCCGGGGACGCAGCTGGCCCGGCTGGAGGCGTGGGCGGCGCGCCGGCTGCTCGGCCCCGACCGGGTGGAGGCGCTGGAGCGGCGGGTCGAGGAGATCGCCGAGAGCCGGGCCGGGCTGGTCGACGAGGTGGACGCCGAGCGCCGCCGGATCGAGCGCGACCTGCACGACGGCGCCCAGCAGCGGCTCACCTCCCTCGCGATGAACCTGGGCCTGGCCCGGCGCACCCTCAAGGACGTGCCGCCCGAGGCGATGCAGGTGATCGTCGACGCCCACGAGGCGGCCCAGGCGGCCATCGACGAGCTGCGCGACCTGGTCCGAGGCCTGCACCCCGCCGTCCTGGAGGACCGCGGCCTGGACGCGGCGCTGTCCGGTGTCGCCGCCCGCGCGCCGCTGCCGGTGCGGCTGGACGTCGACCTCTCCGAGCCGGTCGCCCCGACCGTCGAGGCGGTCGCCTACTTCACCGTCTCCGAGGCGCTCACCAACGTGGCCAAGCACGCCAGGGCCAACCGGGTCGACCTCTCGGTACGGGCGGCCGGCGGGCGGCTGCGGCTGGTCATCAGCGACGACGGCGTGGGCGGCGCGGACCCGGCGCGCGGCACCGGGCTCACCGGCCTGCGCAAGCGCGCCGCCTCGGTCGACGGCACGCTGTCCGTTCTCAGCCCCCTCGGGGGGCCCACCACCATCACCGTGGAGTTGCCGTGCGTGCTGTGATCGCCGAGGACTCGGTCCTGCTGAGGGTCGGCCTGGTCAAGGTCCTGGAGGCGGTGGACTTCGAGGTCGTGGCGGCCGTCGGGGACGCCGAGGAACTGCTGGCCGCCGTCGAGGACCACCGCCCGCAGGTGGTGGTCGCCGACGTCCGGATGCCTCCCGGATTCAGCGACGAGGGGGTGAAGGCGGCGATGGTGATTCGCCGGCAGTGGCCGGACACGGCCGTCCTGCTGCTCTCCCAGTTCGTGGAGGAGCGCTACGCCGCGGACCTGCTGGCGACCAACACCAGGGGGGTCGGCTACCTGCTCAAGCAGCGGGTGGCCAACGTGGACGACTTCCTGGAGGCGCTCCAGCGGGTCGCGGCGGGCGGCACCGCGCTGGACCCCGAGGTGGTCGCCCAGCTGCTGCTGCGCCGGCACCGGGACCCGCTGGAGAAGCTGACCCCGCGCGAGCGCGACGTGCTCGCCCTGATGGCGGAGGGCCGCTCCAACGCGGCCATCGCCGGCTCGCTGGTGGTGAGCGACAGCGCGGTGGCCAAGCACATCAACTCGATCTTCACCAAGCTCGACCTGCCGCCGGCCGAGGACAGCCACCGCCGGGTGATGGCCGTGCTGCGCTTCCTGGAGGTCGGGTAGCGGTGAGTGGGGTGAAGGCCTGGCGGGTCGTCGGGGCGGGCGTGATCGTCCTGGTCATGACCGGCGGCGCGCTGCAGACCTGGTCGATGGCGGTGCAGCAGCGCACCAGCAGCAGCCGGCCGTACGACAAGGCGATCCGCGGGGTCCGGCTGGAGACCGGCAACGCCTCGGTCAGGGTGCGGGCCGGCCGGGAGGGCCACGTGGTGGTCCACCAGAGCCTGGACTGGCTGGTGCGCAAGCCGGTGGTGTCCGTCACCATCGTCGACGGGGTGCTCACCGTCGCCATGCGCTGCCGCAGGGTGCTGCCGTTCGCGGACTTCGGCTGCGGCGCCGAGATCGAGCTGGAGGTACCGGCCGCGACCGAGGTGTCCGGATCGGTGGGCTCAGGATCCGTCCGGGTGGAGGGGCTGAGCGGGAACGTGCGGATGGAGCTGACCTCCGGGGAGCTGGTGCTGTCGGACACCTCGGGGGACGTGACCGTGGGCGTCACCTCCGGGCAGGTGCGGGGTGGCAACCTGAGCGCCCGGCGGGTGACGGCCCGGGCGAACTCGGGCTCGGTGTCGCTGAACTTCGCCAAGGCCCCGGCCGTGGTGGACGCCGCGGCCACGTCCGGTTCGGTGGAGATGACCGTGCCGAAGGACAGCCGGTACGCCTTCTCCAGCGAGACCGGCAGCGGGCACGGCGGGATCGACCCGCTGCTCGCGGACCCCGGGAGCCCGAACCGGATGCACGTCGCGGTCACCTCCGGGTCGATCTCGGTCAACCCGTCGATGTCGTCGGAGCCGTCGGAGCCGGTGGAACCGCCGGAGCCGTCGTCCCACCCGGATCCGACGTTCGCGCCGCGGTCGGCCCCGTAGCCGGGGCCTCCCGGCGCGACGCGGAGGCCGCTCACCCGGGTGGGGGACAATGGAGAGTCCCGTCCCCACCACCCGAGGTCAGCCGCGCATGACAGCCACGCCCGCACCCACCGCGTCGGACACCGAGTTCGCGCCGCTCGACATCGGCCCGATCCGGGTGTGGCCGCCCGTCGTGCTGGCGCCGATGGCCGGCATCACCAACGCGCCGTTCCGCACCCTGTGCCGTGAGCAGAGCGGCGGCAAGGGCCTGTACGTCTCGGAGATGATCACCACCCGGGCGCTGGTCGAGCGCAACGCCAAGACCATGCAGCTGATCAGGTTCGACCCGAGCGAGAAGCCGCGCTCGATCCAGCTGTACGGGGTGGACCCGGAGACCGTCGGCAAGGCCGCCCGGATGATCTCCGAGGAGGGCCTGGCCGACCACATCGACCTCAACTTCGGCTGCCCGGTCCCCAAGGTCACCCGCAAGGGCGGCGGCTCGGCGCTGCCGTACAAGCGCAACCTGCTGCGCGAGATCCTGCGCGAGGCCGTCGCCAACGCGGGCGACCTGCCGGTGACCATGAAGATGCGCAAGGGCATCGACGACGACCACCTCACCTACCTGGACGCCGGCCGGATCGGCGCGGAGGAGGGCGTGGCCGCGATCGCCCTGCACGGCCGCACCGCCGCCCAGCACTACGGCGGGACGGCCGACTGGTCGGCGATCGCCCGGCTGCGGGAGTCCGTCCCGGCGCACATCCCGGTGCTGGGCAACGGGGACATCTGGTCGGCCGACGACGCGCTGCGGATGATGCGCGAGACCGGCTGCGACGGCGTGGTGGTGGGCCGCGGCTGCCTGGGCCGGCCGTGGCTGTTCAAGGACCTGGTCGCGATCTTCGAGGGCGACGTGGACTACGCCCGCCCCGACTTCGGCTACGTGGCCGCGGCGATGGTGCGCCACGCGCAGCTGCTCGGCGAGTGGATCGGGGACGAGACGCGCGGCGTGATCGACTTCCGCAAGCACGTCGCCTGGTACACCAAGGGCTTCTCGGTCGGCTCCGAGCTGCGGGTGCGGCTCGCCGGCTCCTCCTCGTTGGCCGAACTGGCCGAAACCCTCGCCCAGGTGGAGCAGTCCCAGGCCTGGCCGGCCGGTGCGGACGGCCCGCGCGGGCGGACCAGCGGCAACAACCGGGTGGTTCTGCCCGAGCACTGGTTGGACGATCCGTATGACTGCGCCCGGCCGGGTGCGGACGCCGAATCGGACACCTCTGGTGGCTGACCTGGCCGAAGTGTAGAAAACGGCCTTCCGGGGCCGTCTGCCACTAAGGCCCAGCCCTCTTGTCCATCCTGGACAGGAGGGCTCCTTTTCGTCGTCCGAACATCACGGAGCGGGCACGTTTCCGGACGCAGTGCGACGATCGGCTGAGGTGTTCTACGTCCGACCCGTGGGATGCCCTGGTGACGCTTGCCACATACGGTGGAGGCCGGCGGCCGGCCGGTGGACGAAATGGACAGGTCGACCGTGAATCGCTTCCCGAAGCCGACCGCCCGCCGATCGGGCGATCCGGGTGCAGGAAATCAAGCCGGGGCAACGCGACGGAACCGCGGCCGCTACCGTGCGTCCCGATCGTGCGACGTTCGGGTTGGCCGTGTTCAAGAATTGAACACTCACTAGCGTCAGGCGGACGATTTCGCCACAGAGGTGAACGCCTTTATGTACATTCGATCTAACGGGTGACCACTCGGTACGAGCCTCGGCTGGCCTATTCAGGGCAGAGAAGTGCCTTCGAAATGGGTATGTTCTCCGGCGTCAGGGCAACCGCGTACGAGGAGACCGACCCGTGCCGTCCCAGCAGAAGTTTGTTTACTCCTTCACTGAAGGAAACAAGGAGCTCAAGGATCTTCTCGGCGGCAAGGGCGCGAACCTGGCCGAGATGACCAACCTGGGCCTCCCCGTTCCTCCCGGGTTCACCATCACCACCGAGGCCTGCAAGGTCTTCCTGGAGACCGGCAGCGAGCCCACCTCCCTCCACGAGGAGATCAGCGCCCACCTGGACGCCCTCGAACAGGAGATGGGCAAGAAGCTCGGCCAGGCCGACAACCCCCTCCTGGTCTCGGTCCGCTCCGGCGCGAAGTTCTCCATGCCCGGCATGATGGACACCGTCCTCAACATCGGCCTCTCGGACGCCTCGGTGGCCGGCCTCGTCGCCCAGTCCGGCAACGAGCGCTTCGCCTGGGACTCCTACCGCCGCCTGGTCCAGATGTTCGGCAAGACCGTGCTGGGCGTCGACGGCGAGCTGTTCGAGGAGGCCCTGGACGAGGCCAAGCACGCCAAGGGCACCACCGACGACCTGGCCCTGGACGCCGCCGACCTCAGGGAACTGGTCGAGGTGTTCAAGGGCATCGTCGAGCGCGAGACCGGCCGGGCCTTCCCGCAGGACCCGCGCGTCCAGATGGACCTCGCGATCCACGCCGTCTTCCACTCCTGGAACGGCGACCGCGCCCGGCTGTACCGCCGCCAGGAGCGCATCCCGAACGACCTGGGCACCGCGGTCAACGTCTGCACCATGGTCTTCGGCAACCTCGGCGAGGACTCCGGCACCGGCGTCGCCTTCACCCGCGACCCCTCCACCGGCACCCAGGGCGTCTACGGCGACTACCTGTCCAACGCCCAGGGCGAGGACGTCGTCGCCGGCATCCGCAACACCCTGCCGCTGGCCGAGCTGGAGAAGCTCGACAAGAAGTCGTACGACGAGCTGATGGCGATCATGCAGAAGCTCGAGAACCACTACCTCGACCTCTGCGACATCGAGTTCACCATCGAGCGCGGCAAGCTCTGGATGCTCCAGACCCGGGTCGGCAAGCGCACCGCCGCGGCCGCCTTCCGGATCGCCGTCCAGCTGGTCGACCAGGGCCTGATCGACCTGGACGAGGCCCTGATGCGGGTCACCGGCGGCCAGCTCTCGCAGCTGATGTTCCCCCGGTTCGCCCCCGACGCCGGGTCGCGGCAGATCGCCTGGGGCCTCGCCGCCTCGCCGGGCGCCGCGATCGGCAAGGTCGTCTTCGACTCGTACACCGCCGTCAAGTGGTCCCGCTCGGGCGAGAAGGTCATCCTGGTCCGCCGCGAGACCAACCCCGACGACCTGGACGGCATGATCGCCGCCGAGGGCATCCTGACCTCGCGCGGCGGCAAGACCTCGCACGCGGCCGTGGTCGCCCGCGGCATGGGCAAGACCTGCGTCTGCGGCGCCGAGGAGCTGGAGGTCGACACCAAGGCCCGCCGCTTCACCACCGCCGACGGCCAGGTGATCCACGAGGGCGACGTCGTCTCGATCGACGGCGCCACCGGCAAGGTCTACCTCGGTGAGGTCCCCGTCCTGCCGTCCCCCGTGGTCGAGTACTTCGAGGGCACCCTGCACGCCGGCGCCGACGTCCAGGGCGGACTGGTCCAGGCCGTGCACCGGCTGATGTCGCACGCCGACGGCCGCCGCCGGCTGGCCGTGCGCGCCAACGCCGACAACGCCGAGGACGGCGGGCGCGCCCGCCGCTACGGCGCCCAGGGCATCGGCCTGTGCCGCACCGAGCACATGTTCCTCGGCGAGGAGCGCCGCAAGGAGGTCGAGCACCTGATCCTCGCGGACAACGACAAGGACCGCGAGCTCGCCCTCTCCACCCTGCTGCCGCTCCAGAAGAGCGACTTCCTGGAGCTGTTCCAGGCGATGGACGGCCTGCCGGTCACCGTCCGGCTGCTCGACCCGCCGCTGCACGAGTTCCTGCCGGACATCACCGAGCTGTCGGTGCGCGTCGCCCTCGCCGAGGCCCGCAAGGACCCGAACGAGAACGACCTGCGCCTGCTCCAGGCGGTGCACAAGCTGCACGAGCAGAACCCGATGCTCGGCCTGCGCGGCGTCCGTCTCGGCCTGGTCATCCCCGGCCTGTTCGGCATGCAGGTCCGGGCCATCGCCGAGGCCGCCGCCGAGCGGAAGCTGGCCGGCGGGGACCCTCGCCCCGAGGTGATGATCCCGCTGGTCGGCACCGTCCAGGAGCTGGAGCTGGTCCGCGACGAGTGCGAGCGGGTGCTCGCCGAGGTCGCCCGGTCCACCGGCGTCCAGCTGGACATCAAGCTCGGCACCATGATCGAGCTGCCGCGCGCCGCGGTGACCGCCGGGCAGATCGCCGAGGCCGCCGAGTTCTTCTCCTTCGGCACCAACGACCTCACCCAGACGGTCTGGGGCTTCTCCCGGGACGACGTGGAGGCCTCGTTCTTCACCGCCTACCTGGAGAAGGGCATCTTCGGGGTCTCCCCGTTCGAGACCATCGACCGCGACGGCGTCGGCTCGCTGGTCAAGCACGCCGTCGAGGCCGGCCGGGCCACCCGCCCCGACCTCAAGCTCGGCGTCTGCGGCGAGCACGGCGGCGACCCGGACTCGGTCCACTTCTTCCACGAGGTGGGGCTGGACTACGTCTCCTGCTCCCCCTTCCGGATCCCGGTGGCGCGCCTGGAGGCCGGCCGCGCCGCCATCGAGACGGCGGGCAGCGACTCGCGCTGAGGAGGGTAGGCATCCCCTCCGCACGCGCGGGTACGACTGACCGCTCTCCCTCCCGTCGGGAGGGCGTACACCGGAGCTCGGCGCAGGAGAACCGGCGTACGTGACACGGCCGGGCGGGGACGGACAACGGCGTCCGTCCCCGCCCGGACGTACAGCTGTGCACGGCCCCGGGCACCGGCCGGTGTGGCGGCGGCCACGTGTGTAGCCGGCCCGGTACGGCCCGGCCGCCTGCCAAGCTGGACCGCATGACCAACCGCAGAAACCCGCTCGTCGTCGTGGCCGTGCTGATCCTGGCGCTGCTGGCCGGGGCCGGGTACCTCCTCACCAACACGGGGAGCAGCCACCCCAAGGCCGCCGCGAGCCCCACGGCGGCCGCCACCGCCGGTGCTTCGACGTCCGGGTCCGCGGCGCCCAAGCCCTCGGCCCCCAAGCCGAGCCCGCCCGCCGGGGCCACCGCCCCCGCCCCGGCCGGCACCTGGGTCCCGACCGACCCGGCCATGGCCGACGTCTGCCGCACCAAGCTCCCCAGCCAGGCCGTGGACACCCTCACCCTGATCGCCAAGGGCGGGCCGTACCCCTACAACCGCGACGGCATCGTCTTCGAGAACCGGGAGAGCCGCCTGCCCAGGAAGGGCGGCGACTACTACCACGAGTACACCGTCGTCACCCCGGGCTCCAACGACCGGGGCACCCGCCGCGTCGTGACCGGCACCTCGGGCGAGCAGTACTGGTCCGCCGACCACTACGCCACCTTCCAGGAGATCGACTCCCGCTGCTGACCGGCGCCGCAGGGGGGGAGCACCCCCCCTCACCGGGCCCGGCGCCAGGTGATGCGGGGGTGCGGGGCGTGCGGGCCGGTGGTGACCAGGGCGGTCAGTTCGTGGAGGACCGGCGCCGGGTCGCGGCGGAGCTGGGACGGGGTGGTGCGGACCACCGGGAGGCCGGCGGCGGTGAGCCGGTTGGCACGGGCCAGCCCCCGTTCGTGGTCGGCCGGGCGCAGGTGCCAGGAGCGGGAGTCGATCTCCAGGGCCACGCAGGAGTGCGGCCAGTAGGCGTCCGGGACGGCGAGGAAGCGGCCGTCCAGGAAGAGCACCGGGTTCCACAGTGGCTCCGGCAGGCCCGCGTGGGCCAGCAGCTCGCGGGCCTCGCCCTCCACCACCGACCGCACCCCGGCCGTCAGGTCCTCCACCACCCGGGCCACCCGGGGCAGCCCGAGCGCACCCGGCCTGGACAGCAACTGGTCGAGCAGCTCGCCTAGTTCGCAGTGCCGCCGCTGGACGGCCTCCGCGCACAGCGCCCGGAACCGGCGCTCCCCGGTCTCCCTCGGGGCGAGATCGGCCAGCGCCCGGGCGACGGTGGTGCTCCACAGCCCGTCGGCCCGCTCGAAGCCGCTCGGCATCGCCCCTGAGGCCCGGTGGATCCGGACGAACTCCCGGTCGCCGACGCGCCGTTGGCCGGGGATCAGGATGTCGACGGAGCGCAGGTCGGCCGGGTGCCCGGCGCTCGGCAGCCCGGCCTGGGCCAGGACCGCGAATCCGGTCAGCAGCACCTCCCCGATCCTCGGGTCCCGCCCCTTGGGGGTCGCGTACGCCAGGGCGGCCCGCAGCTTCTGGTGGATCGTCAGTCTTCCGCTCTGGAGGCAGATCACCCGGGGCAGCACCTGCTGCCAGGGCCCGCCCGGCCGCAGCCGGTGGGCGATGGTGCCGGAGGGCACCCCGAGGCGGCGCAGCTGCGCCCGGGTGGCGATGTGCTGCTGGTCGGCGCCGAGCAGGGCGACCGGGTCGAGGGGATTCGCGCGGATCATGCCCCGGTGCCTGCCCGTCGCGTTCGGAGGTATGCGAAACATCCCCCGTCGGTGGGGCCGGCGTCGGCGGAGGTTGACGGACCGGCCGGCGAGCCGCTGAGCTGGGGGCATATGACCACACCAGTTTCGCGGTGGCGGCCGCGTACGCCGTGCGGGCGCGCACCCGGCCGGTGGCTCCGGAACGCTTCCTGGAGTCGGTGGCCGACCTCACCCCGGACGGCCCGGTCAGGGACGGCCTCACGGAGGCCCGCGAGCTGCTCGCCCAGCCGGACTTCCGGGTCGCCGCGCAGGTGCTCGGCAACGGCAGCCGCACGTCCGCGGCCGACACCGTCCCGTACGCGCTGTGGTGCGCCGCCAGGAACCTGGCCGACTACCGCACCGCCCTCTGGGAGGCGATCGCGGCCGGCGGCGACATGGACACCGTCGCGGCCGTCACCGGCGGAGCGGTCGCCGCCCACACCGGCACCGGAGGCATCCCGCGCGCCTGGCTGGCCGCCCGGGAGCCGCTGCCCGGGTGGACGTTCCCCGAGCCGGGCGGTGTCCGCGCGGGCGGCGAACCGCACCTGGCACCGATCAGCCTGCCCCGCCCGTACCCGGTGCCCGACCTGGTCTGGTCGGACGGCCGGTGGGAGCGGATCAGGCGCGGTCTGGGGCCCCGGGAGGCGGACGGGCGCTGGGTCTCGTACACCTCCGGGGGCGTCCTGCACCTGCACCGCGGCACCGACGGCCGGGAGATCTGGCGCGTCCGGGTGGGCCGGGTGAAGGGCGGCTGGCGGCCGGTGTCGGCCCTGGTCGAGGCCGACCCCGGATACCTCCGGGGCCGGGACGGCCACGGCCTCCTGCGGGACGCCCTGGAGACGGCGGAACCCGGCCGCGACGCGCGGGGGTACGGCCTCAGGCCGTGATCATCAGCTGCCCGGCGCCGCTGCCGCCCTGTCTAAGGCACTCCTGGTTGATCGCCGGATCCGGGGCGCTCGGCGAGGTGGCGGCGGCGATCCGCAGCTCGATGATGTCCCGGACGGCCGGCCACTCGTCGCCGAGGATCGAGTAGAACGCGGTGGAGCGCACCACCCCGTCCAGCCCGCGCGAGTGCGCCCGGCGGACGCCCTCGGAGGTCGCGCCGAGCCGCTCGATCGCGGTGCGCGAGCGCAGGTTGCGGGCGTCCGCGCGCAGCGAGACGCGCTGCACGCCCCAGGTCTCGAAGGCGTGGCGCAGCATCAGCAGCTTGGCCTCGGTGTTGATGCCGGTGCCCTGGGCGCGCGGCGAGAGCCAGGTGTTGCCGATCTCGGCCGCGTCGGGGACGGCCGTGGCCGGATCGCCGAACGGGACCCCGGGCACCGGCGGCCACACCAGCGGCCCCTGCCAGTAGTCGAGTTCCAGGAACCGGGTGGAGCCGACCACCCGGCCGTCGGCGACGTTCACCGTCGCGAACGACAGTGACCGGCCCGCCGCCTGTTCCGCGAGCGCCCGCGCGACGTAGTCGCGGGCGGCTTCCAGGCCGTGCGGAACGGGGGTGAAGGCGTAAGTCGTACGGTCCTCGGCGCCGGCCTGGGCGATGGCCTCGGCATGGCGCGCGGCGAGGGGCTCCAGCCGCACGGTGCGGCCGGTGAGGATGACAGGTACGGGCACGGAACCTTCGGTCCTTCATCGGTCGGAGGGTGCCTCCCGCGCCGGGGTACGGCACGGGGTGCGCTGGTCTGGGTACGCCTGGGCCCGGGTCCGTGCGCCGGGTACCCGCGCACGCCGGAGGTCCGGTCGGACGGGGTGGGGGCGACGGCCCGGAACGGGCGGCGCGGGGTGCCGGAACGGACACGGGTCCTCGGACCGGTCCGGCAGGAGCAGCGAGGGGACAGTGTGCGTCCGCGAAATGGCCGAAGAGGAAACGAGAGCGCGAAGGGAAGCGGGCGGCCAGGTGAAGGCAAGATGCGTCGTGGGTGACTGGCCGAGCACCGGACCGGGACGTGGCCGACGGCGTTACGGACGACGTGACGACGACGCGACGATGCGAGGCAGCGAGAGGACGATACCCGCCAGAAGGCGGTGCGTCACCTCGCGGCGCGCCCATGGCCGCGCGGGTCCTTCGCGGGCCCTCCGGACGGGCCCCTTCCGGGGCCGTGACCAGGGGCTCTTCCCCCGGGTGCGATCATGGTCCGGAGCGGTCGGCCGAGGCCGTCGGGCGAGTCCCCCGGGGGTTGTCGGGGGAGCCGCCGGACGCTCCGGGACGGTTCCCCGGCGGGTCCTCCGCAGGACGGGGGCCGGGGCGGGAATTCCGGCGGGGCCCGGCACGCTGGACTGGACGACGAGCCGGTCGACCGGGACGAGCAGAGAACGGGGTTGGGTGCGCGGTGCGTGACTTCCAGGCGCTGTACGAGCTGGATCAGCAGGGCGTGGCCGCCGTGGCCGCGGCCAACGAGCAGTTGCGCGACACCGGTGCCGGCCTGGTGCTGCTCCAGCACTTCGAGGGCTTCATGGACGCCGGGGAGGCCGGCGGCCAGGTGGTGGACCACCTGCTGGAGACGGGATCGCCGCAGGTGGTGGCCCGCTTCGACCACGACCGCCTGGTGGACTACCGGGCCCGCCGCCCGGCGATGGTCTTCGACCACGACCGCTGGGCCTCCTACGACCCGCCGGAGATCCTGCTCCAGCTCGTCCACGACGCCGCCGGCGCGCCGTTCCTGCTGCTCAGCGGCCCCGAGCCGGACGTCGAGTGGGAGCGTTTCGCGGGTGCCGTCCGCGAGTTGGCGGAGCGGTTCGAGGTCAGGCTCGCGGTCGACTTCCACGGCATCCCGATGGGCGTGCCGCACACCCGTCCGGTCGGTCTGACGCCGCACGGCAACCGGCTGGACCTCGCCCCCGGCTACCCGCAGTGGTTCGAGCAGGCGCAGGTCCCCGGCAGCGCCCAGGCGCTGGTGGAGTACCGGCTGGCCGAGGCCGGGCACGACGTCCTGGGCTTCGCCGTGCACGTCCCGCACTACGTCGCCCGCTCCGCCTACCCGGCGGCGGCGGTGCAGATCCTGGAGGCGGTGCAGTCCGCCACCGGGCTGGTGCTGCCCGGCACCCCGCTGCGCGAGCGGGTCTCCGAGGTCTACGCCGACATCGAGGAGCAGCTGGCCCAGGGGGACGGCGAGTTGCGCTCGGCGATCCGCGGCATGGAGGGCCAGTACGACGCCGTGGCGGGCGCGGAGAGCCGGGAGAGCCTGCTGGCCGAGCCGGTGGACCTGCCCTCGGCGGACGAACTGGGGCGGCGCTTCGAGCAGTTCCTGGCCGAGCACGAGCGCGGCGCGGAGTAGCGCGGGTACGGCGCGCGGCGGGACGGGTGCGGCGCGCGCACGGCGCCGGCGGGCTCCGGGCGCCGGGCCCGCCCGGGGGCGGATTCCGGCCGGTTCGGGCCCGCGGGGGGACGACTTCGCCGATGCGGGAGTCATCGGCCACGGCCGTTCGTTGGCCCTGGGGCTGCCCGGGGGACGGGCCGCCGTGAGGAGCCGACCATGACTCGTTTCCCCGGGGGGAGACCATGCCGAGGACCGTACGTCCGACCTTCGCCCTGACCGCCGCGACGGCGGCGCTGCTGCTGGCCGGGTGCACCGGCGGAGGGGGTTCGGACAGCAAGGGGACCGGTTTCGGGGGCGCGGTGCCCGACCGCGCGCAGGCCGGCGCGACCGCGTCGCCGACCCCCACCCCACCGCCCACCGGCCCGTACGTCGCACTCGGCGACTCGTACACCGCGGGGATGAAGCTCCCCCCGCGGGCCGGCGGGCCGGACGGCTGCTACCGCTCGGGGGTCAACTACCCGTCCCTGGTGGCCAAGGGGCTCTCGATCGCCGCCGGGCAGTTCAAGGACGTCAGCTGCTCCGGCGCCCGCACCGAGGACCTGACCGGCCCGCAGAAGGTGCCGGGCGGCACCAACCCGGCCCAGCTGGACGCCCTGACCGCGGACACCCGGCTGGTCACCCTGGGCATCGGCGGCAACGACGCGGGCTTCATGGAGGTCGTGACCGAGTGCGCCAAGGACAACCTGGTGGACATCCTCAAGGGCGTGATCACCGACGGCGGCGACCGGGCCGGCAAGTCGCCCTGCCGTGACCACTACGCCTCCGGCAACGGCACCGACGAGGTCCAGCGCAAGGTGGACGCGGCCGGCGACCGGCTCGGCCAGGTGCTCCAGGACGTCGGGAAGCGCTCCCCGAAGGCCAGGGTGTACGTGATCGGGTACCCGGGTCTGCTCCCGGCCGACCCGGCGAGCTGCCTGCCGGTGCTCGGCAAGACGGTGGCCGTCTCCGACCTGGGCTTCCTGGTGGAGAAGGAGCAGCAGCTCAACGGCATGCTCAGGAAGCGCGCGGAGGCGGCCGGCGCGGTGTTCGTCGACCTCGCCGGGCCCTCGGCCGGGCACGACATGTGCGCGGGGGAGGACAAGCGCTGGGTCGAGCCGCCGCTCCCGGCCAGGGGGCTGGTGCCGATCCACCCCAACGCCAGGGGGCAGGAGGCGATGGCCGGCGTGGTCCAGAAGGCGATCAAGGGCTGAGGGCCGGTCAAGGGCCGAGGGCCGGTCCAGGGCCGAGGACGCCCGGGGCTCCGGGCGCCGGGGCGCGACGTACGGGCTGCGCCGTCCGGGTGGGGCCGGTTCACGGTGGCGGGCACCCGCCCGCCCCGCACCGTTCACGCCCCGGCCCGCGCGCCTTCGTGCGCGGCACACCCCGCGTGTCGGGGGCGCGGCGTACCGTGAGTGGCATATGGATGACACCGCGCACCGCCTCGCCGCCCCGAACCCGTACGACCACGCCGCCGAGGCCCGCTGGGTCCCCGAACCCGACAAGCGCCCCGGCCGTACGGCCTTCCAGCGCGACCGCGCCCGGGTGCTGCACTCGGCGGCGCTGCGCCGGCTGGCCGGCACCACCCAGGTGGTCGCCCCGATGCGCAGTGACTTCCCCCGCACCCGGCTCACCCACTCCCTCGAATGCGCCCAGGTCGGGCGGGAGTTGGGCGCCGCCCTGGGCTGTGACCCGGATCTCGTGGAGGCCGGCTGCCTGGCCCACGACATCGGCCACCCGCCCTTCGGCCACACCGGCGAGGAGGCCCTCGACCAGGCCGCCGAGGCCTGCGGCGGCTTCGAGGGCAACGCCCAGTCGCTGCGCATCCTGACCAGGCTCGAACCCAAGCGCTTCGCGCCCCAGGAGGAGCAGCCCGCCGCCCGGCTCGCCCCCTGGCCGGGCCGCAGCGTCGGCCTCAACCTGACCAGGGCCGCCCTCGACGCCGCCACCAAGTACCCGTGGCCCAAGGGCGCCCACCCCACCGACCCGGCCTCGCCCAAGTACGGCGTCTACGCCGACGACCTGCCGGTCTTCCGCTGGCTCCGGGCCGGCTCCCCGGCCGGGCGCAAGTGCTTCGAGGCCACCGTGATGGACTGGGCCGACGACGTGGCCTACTCCACCCACGACGTCGAGGACGGCCTCCAGGCCGGTCACATCGACCCGGCCGCCCTGCGCGCCCCCGGCGAGCGCGCCGGGCTCTTCAAGGTCGCCGAGCGCTACGCCCCCGACGCGGAGCCGGAGGAGCTGGCCGCCGCCCTGGACCGGCTGCTCGCCCAGGAGTGGTGGCCCCGTTCGTACGAAGGCACCGCGCGCGCCCGGGCCGGGCTCAAGGACCTCACCAGCCAGCTGATCGGCCGCTTCTGCCTGGCCGCCGAGCAGGCCACCCGGGCCCGCTACGGCCCCGGCCGGCTCACCCGCTACGCCGCCGAGCTGGTGGTGCCGAGGGACGTCCGGCTGGAGTGCGCGGTGCTCAAGGCGGTCGCCGTCCGCTACGTGATGCAGCGCGACGAGCAGGCCCAGCTGCGGGCCCGCCAGCGGATCGTGATCGCCGAGCTGGCGTACGTCCTCACCCAGCGCGCCCCCGAGGGGCTGGACCCGGTGTTCGCCGCCATGTACCGCGAGGCCGAGGACGACCGCGCCGCGCTGCGCACGGTCGTCGACCAGATCGCCACCCTGACCGACGCCTCCGCCCTGGCCCTGCACGCCAGGCTCGTCGGCGCCGCCTGGGCGTGACCGGTGCGGGAGCGCGCTGGCGGACGGGCCCGGCTCCCCGCCGGAAGGCCCGGCCGCACCAGTAGACTTCCGGGGTGGCCGGGCGGATCAGGGACGAAGACGTACAGGCGGTGCGCAGCGCACTGCCGATCGACGCGGTGGTCGGCGACTACGTACAGCTGACCAACGGTGGCGGTGGCGAGTACAAGGGCGTCTGCCCCTTCCACGACGAGAAGTCCGCCTCCTTCTACGTGAACCCCGCCAAGGGCGTCTTCCACTGCTTCGGCTGCCAGGAGAACGGCGACACCATCGCCTTCCTGATGAAGATCGAGCACTTCACCTTCGCCGAGGCCGTCGAGCGGATGGCCGCCCAGGCCGGCATCACCCTGCGCTACGAGGAGGGCGGCTACAACCCCCGCCACCAGCAGGGCGAGCGCACCCGCCTGGTCGAGGCGCACAAGGTGGCCGCCGCCTGGTACCAGGAGCAGCTGGCCTCGGCGGAGGGGGAGATCGGCCGCCGCTTCCTCGGCGAGCGCGGCTTCGACGAGGAGGCCGCGAAGACCTTCGGCGTCGGCTACGCCCCCGCGGGGTGGGAGCACCTGGTCCGGTACCTGCGCGGCAAGGGCTTCACCGACAAGGAGATCCTGCTCGGCGGCCTCGCCTCGCAGGGCCAGCGCGGCGGCCTGATCGACCGCTTCCGGGGCCGGCTGGTCTGGCCGATCCGGGACATCGCCGGCGAGGTGATCGGCTTCGGCGCCCGCCGCCTGCGCGAGGACGACAACGGCCCGAAGTACCTCAACACCCCCGAGACGCCGATCTACAAGAAGTCCCACGTGCTGTACGGCATCGACCTGGCGAAGAAGGAGATCGCCAAGTCGGGCCGCGCGGTGGTGGTCGAGGGCTACACCGACGTGATGGCCTGCCACCTGGCCGGGGTCACCTCGGCGGTGGCCACCTGCGGCACCGCCTTCGCCGAGGACCACATCAAGATCATCCGCCGGCTGCTGATGGACACCTCGCAGTACCGGGGTGAGACCGTCTTCACCTTCGACGGCGACGCGGCCGGCCAGAAGGCGGCCCTGCGCGCCTTCGAGGACGACCAGAAGTTCGCCGCCAAGACCTCCATCGCGGTCAGCCCCGGCGGCATGGACCCGTGCGAGCTGCGCCTGGCCCAGGGCGACGAGGCGGTCAAGCAGCTGATCGACAACCCGGTCCCGCTGTTCGAGTTCGCGCTGACCTCGGCGGTGGCCCGGCACCGGGTGGACACCCCGGAGGGGCGCTCGGCGGCGCTGGAGGAGGCGGCCCCGATCGTGGCCAAGATCAAGGACCGCTCGATCCAGCACGAGTACGCGGTCCGGCTGGCCGGCATGCTCGGCATCCTGGACGAGCAGTTCGTCGTCCGCCGGATCTCCCAGCTGGCCCGCTGGGACCGCGAGCGCCAGCAGAACCCGCGCGGAGCCGCCCAGCGCCGCCCCGAGCCCGCCCAGCCGCAGCGCCCAGCGCAGCCCGCCTTCCGGCTCAACCCGCGCGACCCGGCCCAGTTCGTCGAGCGCGAGCTGCTCAAGCTGGCGCTCCAGCACCCCGACCTGGTCAGCCCGGCCTTCGACCACTACGGCGAGGACGAGTTCCCGACCCCGCCGTACACCGCCGTCCGGCAGGCCGTCGCGAAGGCCGGCGGCGCCGCGTACGGGGCGACCCTGCCCGACTTCACCAGCGCGGTGCGCGAGGCGGCCCCGGACGACCGGGTGCGCTCGCTGGTCACCGAGCTGACCGTCGAACCGGTGCGCTCGCGCCGCAAGGTGGACGCGATCTACGCGGGCGAGTTCCTGGTCAAGCTGCGGCTGCTGGCGGTGGAGCGGCGGATCACCGAGGTCCGCGGGTACCTCCAGCGGCTCGGGCCCCGCGCCGAGGCCGAGCAGCAGCACGCGGTGCAGACCGAGCTGTGGCAGCTCCAGCAGTACGGGCAGCAGTTGCGCAGTGGTGGTGCGGCGGCGCTGTAGTACCGGCCGCACCACCGGCCGTGCAGAAAGTCGGCGCACGAGTCTCGGCCACGGAGTGTGGCGTACCGCACACTGGAAGGCGTCCCACCTCCGTACAGCGCGGGTCCGCCAGAGTCGCGCCCGCCCCGAGGGGATGCCCGTGGAGCAAGGCCTCGTCGCAGCGACCACCACCAGTACGGGAGCGAACCCCGCCGGTCCGGCGGGCCGGCAGCAGGCCGGGGAGCAGGAGACCCACCACGCCAGGGCCGGGACGGCGCCGCCGGACGGCGCGAGGGCTCCCGCCCGGGGCCTGCCGGAGGGCCACCCGGAGAGCCCCGAGCCCGATCCCGATCCCGAAGCGCAGGCCGAAGCGCGGGCCGGGGAGGAGGAGCCGGAGGAGCGCCGCGCGCCCGCCGACGACACCGGCCCGGCCGCCGACCTGCTGCGCCAGTACCTGCGCGAGATCGGCCGGATCCGCCTGCTCACCGCCGAGGAGGAGGTCGAGCTGGCCCGCCGGGTGGAGGCCGGAATCTTCGCCGAGGAGCGGCTGAACGGCGACCCGCCGCCGCCGGACCCGTCGGCCGGCGAGCTGGACACCCTGGTGGTGCGGGGCCGGATCGCCAAGCGCCGGCTGATCGAGGCGAACCTGCGCCTGGTCGTCTCCGTCGCCAAGCGCTACGTCGGCCGCGGGCTGACCCTCCTGGACCTGGTCCAGGAGGGCAACCTGGGCCTGATCCGGGCGGTGGAGAAGTTCGACTACACCCGGGGCTTCAAGTTCTCCACGTACGCGACCTGGTGGATCCGGCAGTCGATGAGCCGGGCCCTGGCCGACCAGGCCCGCACGATCCGGGTGCCGGTGCACGTGGTCGAGCTGATCAACCGGGTGGTCAGGGTGCAGCGCGGCCTGCTCCAGGAGCGCGGCCTGGAACCCACGGCGGCCGAGGTCGCCGCCGCCCTGGAGCTCACCGAGGAACGGGTGCGCGAACTGCTCAGGCTGGCCCAGGAGCCGATCTCGCTGCACACCCCGGTCGGTGAGGAGGAGGACGTCGCCCTGGGGGACCTGATCGAGGACGCCGACGCCGCCTCACCCGCCGAGTCCGCGGCCTTCCTGCTGCTGCGCCTGCACCTGGACGCGGTCCTGGCCACCCTGGGCGAGCGGGAGCGCCAGGTCGTCCAGCTCCGCTACGGGCTGGACGACGGCCGCCCGCGCACGCTGGAGGAGATCGGCGCGGTGTTCGGCGTGACGCGGGAGCGGATCCGCCAGATCGAGTCGAAGACCCTGGTCAAGCTCCGCGACCACGCGTACGCCGAGCAGCTTCGCGGCTACCTCGACTAGTGCCGGCCGCGGCTAGGACGGATCCGCCGGGCCGGGCTCGGCCGGCGGGCCGGTCCCAGCCGGCGTCGCGACGGGGTCGGCCGGTGTGGCGGCGGGGTCGGCCGCCGCCGGGGTGGCCGGGGCCGGGGTCGTGGGTGCGCCGGCGCCGGCGCCCGGCGGGGGAGAGGCCGGCCCGATCGGGATCGGGGTGGAGGCCACCACCGAGGCAAGGCCGGAGACCACCGCCGTGCAGTCGTGGCCGGCCGGCTGGTACCCGCAGACCTGGAAGGTGACGGCCGGGTCCGCCGCGTTCAGCATCGGCGAGTAGTTGTCGTAGCCCCAGTGGATGAGCGCCGTCTCGCTGTCACCGCTGCCGTCGGTGATCGTCGCGTAGTCCTTCGGCTGGCCCTCGGTGATGGCCGCCCAGGCGGCCTGGCAGGTCCGGCTGTACCGGAGGTAGACGACCACCTTGCCGATCACCTGGGTCTGCAGGGTCCTGGCGTCCTTGCCGCAGCCGGTGGTCTTGGGGTCCTTGTGCGCGCAGCCGACGGCCTGGCAGTCCGGTCCCGTCCTGGCCCCGGCGGTACCGCCGGCCGTGGCGGAGGGCGACCCGGCCGCCGGTCCGCCGACCGCCGCGGCCTGCCCGTCGTGCCGGCTGATCCGCAGGCCGGTCAGGACCAGCAGCAGTGCCAGGACGGCGGCGACGGAGACCAGCGCCGCCGGGCGCCGCCACCAGGCGGCGGGGGCGGGTCCGGGCTCCTGCCCGGTCACCAGCGCCTCGTCGGCGGCCGGTTCCTCGGCGGGCGGCTCCTCCGGACCCGAGGGTCCGTCAGCGACGGCCTCGGCAGCGACGGCCTCGGCAGGGGCGGTCTCGGCAGGGGCTTCGGCGAGGGCGGGCCGCTCCGGGACCCCGGCCGTGACGGCGGGCCCCGCCACCGCCTGCCGCCACAGCGCCCGCAGCGCGGCCCCGTCGCAGTCCACCGCACCGACCAGCGCGTCCAGCGCCTGCTCGGTGACGATCCGTTTGCCGTTGAGCCAGCGCTCCCAGGACGCCCGGCTGTAGTGCGTCCTGGCGGCCAGCTCGGACAGCGACAGTCCGGCGGCGTCCTTGATGGCCCGGAGCTCCTGCGCCAGGCGTCTGGCGGGCTCGGACAGCTCCTCGGGCAGCTGCTTCCAGGCGGAACCCAATACGGCGCTCCAAATTCGCGAAACGGGACGTGGGGCGGGTGACCGGAAGGGTCCCGGCCCGGGCCGTTCGGCGTTTCCGCTTCTCCAACCTCACCGGCCCGGCGTCCCAAATCCCAGGTCACGGCGCTGAGACGGACGGAAGTGTCTCACAACCCCCGGAGACGCTCGACCGTGCACGTCGCCGTCGTGCACAGTTCTCTGGCCGGTGCGGTCCGGCCGTCGGCGAACCGTTCGGACACCGATCGACGACCCGTCATCGGTCCGCACCCGGTCCCGGTTCCCCCACCGGTCCCGGACAGCCTCGCGGGGGGAGGCTGCCCGGGACCGTCCGGGATGCTCCGGTGGGGAGGACGCTTCGCCGCGCCCTCCCCACCGTGACGTTCCCCGCCGTGACGTCCCCTGCGGTGGCGCTCGGCGGCCCCGACCTCTCCGCCGTGTGGACGATCAGTGGTGGAAGCCGGACCTGGCCGGCACCCCGAGCTCCTTGAGCGGGACGGGCTGGCACCGCAGCTCGGGCAGCAGCCGGTCGAGGTCGGCCAGCAGGAGGTCGGCGAGGTCCCGGGAGAAGCCGTTGCGGCAGACCACCCGGAGCACCGACAGGTCCTCCCGGTCCGCCGGGAACCGGTACGCGGGCACCTGCCAGCCGCGCTCGCGCAGCCGCCGTGAGACGTCGAACACGTCGAAGGGGAGGTCCCCTTCGGTGGTGAACGCGAACACCGGGAGCTGGTCGCCCCGGGTCAGCAGCCGGAAGCAGTCCAGTTTCCCGATCTGCCCGGCCAGGTAGGTGGCGACCTCGCGGCAGGCGCCCTGGACGGCCCGGAAGCCCTCCCGGCCGAGCCGCAGGAAGACGAAGTACTGGGCCACCACCTCGGCGCCGGGCCGGGAGAAGTTGAGCGCGAAGGTCGGCATCTCGCCGCCGAGGTAGTTGACCCGGAAGACCAGTTCCTCGGGCAGCGCCTCCTTGTCGCGCCAGAGTGCCCAGCCCACGCCCGGGTACACCAGCCCGTACTTGTGGCCCGAGGTGTTGATCGAGGCCACCCGGGGCAGCCGGAAGTCCCAGACCAGCCCGGGGTCGAGGAAGGGCGCCACCATGCCGCCGGAGGCGCCGTCCACGTGCACCGGGACGTCGATGCCGGTGCGCTCCTGGAGGGCGTCCAGGGCCGCGCAGATCTCCGTGACCGGTTCGTACGAGCCGTCGAAGGTGGAGCCGAGCACGCCGACCACGCCGATGGTGTTCTCGTCGCACAGCGCGACCGCCCGCTCGGCGTCCAGGTGGAAGCGGGTGCCCTCCATCGGGGAGGTGCGGGCCTCGACCTCCCAGAAGTTGCAGAACTTCTCCCAGCACACCTGCACGTTGACGCCCATCACCAGGTTGGGCCTGGCCCCGGCGGCGTAGCGGTCGGCGTTGCGGCGCGTCCAGCGGCGCTTGAGCGCCATGCCGGCCAGCATGCACGCCTCGCTGGAGCCGGTGGTGGAGCAGCCGACCGCGGCGTCCGGGACGGGGGCGTGCCAGAGGTCGGCGAGGATCGCCACGCAGCGCCGCTCCAGCTCGGCGGTCTGCGGGTACTCGTCCTTGTCGATCATGTTCTTGTCCAGGCACTCGGTCATCAGCCGGGTGGCCTGGGCCTCCATCGAGGTGGTGACGAAGGTCGCCAGGTTGAGCTTCGCGTTGCCGTCCAGCATCAGCTCGTCGTGGATCAGCTGGTACGCGGTGTCGGCCGCGACCGGCCCCTCGCCGAGCCGGTGCAGCGGCGGGGCCAGCTTCATCGCGCCCAGCGGGTCGGCGGCGCTCGGGTACGGGCCGATGCTCAACCGGCGGTCGCCGCCGGCCCCCTTGTGCAGCGCCATGGCGTCCTGCCGCCCTTCGCGTCGGTGGCCGTGTCCCGTCCCACGCTGCCACCGGGCGCCGGGTGACGCATCCGCACCGGCCGGCGGCCGGTACCCCGACCCCGGATCAGGCCGCCGTCTCCGGGTGGACCTGGTCGCGGGCGGCCCGGTACTGCTGACGCACCGCCGAGCCGATCGCCAGGTCCTGCTCCCCGTCCGGTTCCACGGTCTCGGCGTCCGGCAGCTCCCACCGCGGCGGCTCCGGGGTGCCCGCCAGGGCCCAGGCGGCCTGCCGGGCGGCCCCGCGGGCGGCGTGCGCACCCGGCGGCGGCACCACGACCGGGACGCCGAACAGCATCGGGGCGATGTGCCGGACGGCGGGCAGCCGCCCGGCCGTGCCGAGCAGGAACACCCGCTTCACCTCGACTCCCTGGGCGCGCAGCACGTCGAGGGCGTCGGCGATGTTGCACAGCATGCCCTCGACGGCGGCCCTGGCCAGGTGCTGAGGGGTCATCGCCTCGGCCCGCAGGCCGGTCAGGGTGCCCGCCGCGTGAGGCAGCGCGGGGGTGCGCTCGCCGTCCAGGTAGGGCAGCAGCACCAGGCCGTACGCGCCGGGGGAGGAGTGCAGGGCGAGGTCGCTCAGGCCCTCCAGGTCCCGGCCGAGCAGGGCGGCGGTGGAGCGCAGCACCTGGGCGGCGTTGAGGGTGGCGACCATCGGCAGGTGCCGGCCGCTGGCGTCGGCGAAGGAGGAGACCAGTCCGGAGGCGTCCACCACGGCCTCCTCGTGCACCGCGAAGATCGTCCCGGCGCTGCCGAGCGAGACCACCGCGTCGCCGGGGCCGAGGCCCAGGCCCAGCGCGGCGGCCATGTTGTCGCCGGTGCCGGCCGAGATCAGCAGGCCTTCGGGGGTGTGCCCGGCGGGCTCGGACGGGGGCAGGACGTCGGGCAGCCTGAGTTCGTGGCCGAGTGCCAGCTCGACCAGGTCCTGGCGGTACTCGCCGGTGACCGGCGACCAGTAGCCGGTGCCGGAGGCGTCGCCGCGGTCGGTGGTGCGGCGCCTGGGGTGGCCGAGCAGCTGCCAGACCAGCCAGTCGTGGGGCAGCAGCACCTCGGCGACCCGGCGGGCGTTGGCCGGCTCGAACTCGGCCAGCCAGCGCAGCTTGGCGACGGTGTACGTGGGGGCGGGCACGGCGCCGATCGCGGCGGTCCAGGCGGCCGGGCCGCCGAGGGCGTCCAGCAGCTTGGCGGCGGCGCCGCTGGAGCGGGGGTCGTTCCACAGGATCGCCGGGCGGACCAGCACCCCGCCCGCGTCCAGGCCGATCATCCCGTGCTGCTGCGCGCTGACCCCGATCGCCCGGACGCCCTCCAGCAGGCCGCCGGTGGCGGCGTCGCCGAGCGAGTGCAGCCAGACCTGCGGGTCGGCCTCGCCCGGGCGCAGGTCCTGGTCCTCGGGGACGGGGTGCGGCGCCTTGCCCGAGCGCAGGACGGCGCCGGTGTCGGCGTCGCACGCGACGATCCTGGTGCGGTTGGTCGAGCTGTCTATCCCCGCGACGATGGCCATGTCGAGATCATGCCTCAGCCCGGCTCCGGACGCGTCCGGGCCGGGCGGGCCGTTGCCGGTTCGCGACACCGGGCCCGGGTGCGCGTGGCCCGGGCGTCACCGTCCCGTCACGGACGGGCGGTGGGTCACCGGCCCACCGCCTCACGTGAGGCGGTGGGCCGGCTGCCCGTCACGGCCGGAAGGTGCCCCAGCCGTCGTCCTCCGCCCGGGAGCGGTTGAAGTACGGCACCCGGTCGGTGACGACGTTCGGCAGCCGGTCGCCGACCCGGTCCGCGACCACCCCGGCGGCCTTCCCGGCCACCGCGCCGGCCTGCTGCCGTGCCCGGTCGGTCGCCCCCTGCACCGTGGGGTTCCGGGCGATCTGCCGGGTGACCTTGGAGATCTGTTCGTAGCGCCGGCGCCCGGCTCGCGAGCCCAGGACGTAGCCGGCCGCGAAGCCCGCGGCCAACGACAGCTTCCACATGATCGGATCCACCCTCTCCTGGCGGCTTCTGCCGCATTGCCCTACCCGTCCGTCGGGACGGCGAACCGTCCGCGCCCCAGCATCCCCGCCCCCGTCGCCGGGCGCGCGCGGGGCACGCCGGGCGGCCGCCCGGCGGCAACCCTGGAAAGCGATTGGCGGACCACCCCCCCGAGTGCGCTAATGTATGTCCCGCAGCGAGCGCCGAGGAACCCGGGACACCGGGGGCCGAAGCGGAAGCCGATCCCCCATAGCTCAATTGGCAGAGCAGCCGACTGTTAATCGGCAGGTTATTGGTTCGAGTCCAATTGGGGGAGCCGGGAGCGAAGCCCTCCGGGGCCCAGTTCCCTTCCGTGGTACGGAAGTCGAGTACCGCGATCCCGCATAGCTCAATTGGCAGAGCAGCCGACTGTTAATCGGCAGGTTATTGGTTCGAGTCCAATTGCGGGAGCTGCACCGGGTCCGCCCGGTGACTGCTCAGAGCGAAGGCCCCTCGGTCGACCGGGGGGCCTTCGTGTTGTCCCCGCACGCTCGCGCGACGTGACGTACGCGACACCGGGCCCGGGTACGGGCCGGGGTGGGCGCCGCCGCCCCGCCCGGTTCCGGGTCAGGTGGTCGCGGTCCGGTAGAGGGCGGCGACCCGCTGGTCGAAGGTGATGCTGTACGAGGTGCCCGGGGTCTCCCCGCCCTCCTGGTAGCCGCCGATCACGCCCACCACCGTGCCGTCCGTCGCGACCCACGGGCTGCCGCTGGTGCCGTCGGTGTAGCCGCCGCAGTCGAAGCGCTCCTGGGTGGCGCTCTGCTCGCGGGTCCGGACCGCGCAGGTGATCGGCTCGTCGCTCTCGTTCGGGTAGCCGGTCACCGAGACGGACAGCCCGAAGCCCTGGCCGGTGCCGAGCGGGTTGCCGCCGACCGCGTCCTCGACCTGCCGGCCGTCGACCGGCCCCACGGTGACGAACGCCACGTCGTACTCGGGGTCGTCGCCGGCCGCCCAGCGCGGGTCGACGGTGATCGCCTGTACCGGCCAAGTCCCGTACGGGGTTGATCCGTTGCGGTAGCCGGGGGTGAACACCAGGCCGTCCAGCAGACCGATCCGGCGGGTCTGCACGCAGTGCGCCGCGGTGACCAGCAGATTGCGCCGGGGGCTGTGCACCACGCTCGCGGTGCAGGCCCGGGGGCCCTGCGCGGTGTGGATGGAGAGGGTGCCGATCCGGTCCCGGGCGGGGCTCTGCTGCGCGACCTCGGCCGTGGGCGCCCCGTCCTGGCCGCCGCACGCGGTGCCGACGGCCAGCAGCAGGGCGGTCAGCGCGACCGTTCGTACCGTGCGCGCGGGCCGTGCCGGGCGGGAGGCCATCGGGTCTCCGTCTCGTTCCTCGGGGCGGGCACCGGGGCCGTGCGTTCCGCCGTTCGTGAGGAAGATCTACCAGGCCGTGCCCGGCGGCGCCACCGCCGGGTGCCCGGCAGGCCGGTGGTGTCGCCGCCGGTGTCCCACACGCCGTCATCCGCCCAGGCTGCCCGGGCGGGGAGCTCCGCCCGCCACCCGGGCTGCGCCGCCCGGAGCGGAGCGGACCGTCGCCCCGGCTGCGCCCCCGGCGCGCACCGCGGGTGATCGACCGGCTATGCTGCCCGGGACGGCCTCGCTGGGGCCGTCTGCTGCTGCCGTGCCGACGACCGGCGCGTGCGGCGAACCGGGGCGGTAGCTCAGCCGGTTAGAGCAGGGGACTCATAATCCCTTGGTCGTGGGTTCGAGTCCCACCCGCCCCACCTTCCTGCCCCCGGCTGTTGTCGGCCGCCTTCGAGAAGGCCCCTGACCAGCCCGAACGCCCGTTTCCGCCGAGTGGAACTGTAGGCCAGGATCTCGTCCGCCGGAGTTTGCCACGCCGCGTTTCACCCGGCCCGGGGACATCCGGCGAGGCCGGGCGACGGAGCCGGGCCAGGACTGTGGGGCCGTCACCGGCGAACGGTGACGGCCCCACAGTCGTCGGTGTGGCTCAGCGGAGGGCGACCGGCCGGATGCTCACGTCGCCGTTCTCGTAGTGCAGCGCGGAGACGGCCAGGTCCGGGAGCCTGCCCGCGGCTGCCAGCGCCTTCAGGTCGGCGATCAGCGGCGAGCCCTCGTCGACGTAGAAGCGGAGCGGGGTCGACGGCCGGGAGGCGGCGAAGTCCGCCATCTCCTGGGCGCTGCGGTGGCCGATCGCCCAGGCCCACAGCTCCCAGGTGCTGCCCTGGTTGCGGTTGAGCACGCTCAGCCAGAGGTTGTCCTCGACGCCGCTCCAGTCCGGGCTGGCCTCGCCCCAGGCGCGGGCGCCGGCGAGCGAGACCGGCAGCCGGCCGTCCTGAGGGTGGTCGGTGTTGAGGACGGCGATCCGCTGGGCCAGCTTGAAGTGGGCGCCGGCGCCGTTCAGCTGGAACCGCCCGGGGCTGCCCTCCCAGCCGGCCTTGCCGGAGTCGGGCTGGGCGTTGCTGAGGACGGCGAAGGCCAGGCAGCCCGCGACGGCGACCACGGGCACCCCCGAGCGGAAGCGGGACCGCACGCTCCGGCGCGCGCCGGGGGCCGGTGCGGTGCCCGGCCCGGCGAACACGCGGCGGCCGAACGCGGGCAGCAGGGCGGCGGAGAAGCAGATCACCCCGACGACCATCAGCTGATGGATCATCTTCTCGTAGAAGTACGAGGTGGTGCCCGCCGTGCGGAGCTGGTACTCCATCACGCCGTAGCAGAGCAGCGAGACCGCGGCGAGCGAGGCCAGCGCGACCCGGCGCGAGCGGTTGGCGCGCGCGCTGCGGGTCAGCAGGGCCAGGAACGCGGCCACCACGAGGGGGAGCAGCAGGTGCCGGCCGACCGGGCTGATGCTGCCGGGAAGGGTCAGCACGTCCGCCGAACCGGCCGACTTGGCGTTGCTGTACGGCGGGAACAGCGCGAGGAGGCCGGTCACCGCGGCGGTGGCCAGCACGGTCGGCCAGTGCCGGAAGCAGTTCCGCCGGTGCATGACGGCCCAGGCGAGCACCACGGCTCCGACGGCCGGCAGCAGCAGGTAGTGGCCGAAGGAGATGCCGACCGTCAGTGCGCCGAGTGCCACGACCTGCTCGTGGAAGCGGCTGAGCGGCCTGATCGCCAGGGCGAGCAGCAGGGCGAACAGCCCGAGCGCGAAGATCTCGCTCAGGAAGCCGCGGGCCTGTAGCTGCGGCACCTCGGCGACGACCAGGTAGACGGCGGTGGGCAGGGCGAGGGCCAGGCCGCGCCAGCCGCGCAGCGCGCGGCCGGCGACCCGCTGCACCGCCCACAGGACGGCGACCGCCAGGCCGGCCGCGGTCAGGGCGGACAGCAGGATGAAGAGCGACATCTGGGCGAGCGCCGGGCCCTGGGTGGTACCGCCCCGCAGGAAGTCGGTGATCACGGCCAGCGTCAGGTGACTGCCCTGCGGGTAGGTGTCGAGGCCCGTCGTGACGGAGACGGCGGCCTCGCTCTTGTGCAGGGAGGTCAGGCCGCCCACGCGCAGGATGGTGTCGTACAGCGCCGCGTGCCGGGCGAGGTCCTCGAAGGAGATGATCAGGCCCAGCCGCTCGGTGGCGTTCCGGATGACGACCGGGTACATCGTGAACGCGACGGCCGCGGCCGCCGGCAGCAGCAGCGCGAGGTCCCGGGTGGGGACCAGCCGGCGCAGCCGCACCCACGGCCGCTGGGCCCGCCCGGCGGGCCGGGGGCCCTGGAGGAGCAGGACCGCGGTCAGCGGCACCGCGGTGGCCTCGGCGAGCGCCACCGGGTGCAGGCCCCACGGCCAGTAGCCGGCGAGCAGGCTGAGGGCGCAGGTCCAGCCGATCAGGACGCCGCCGGAGACCATCAGCCGGTCGAAGGCGGTGGCCCGGGAGCGGATGAGGGTCGCGGCGGCGTACCAGATCAGTGCGAAGGTCAGCAGGTCGGCCGAGACCAGGTGGAACAGCGGCGGGAGGACCAGGAGGGCCGCGGCGAGCCGGAGCTGTGCCGCGTTCGGCCGTTCGAACCCGGTCCCCGGGCGGTGCCGCTCGGTCCCCGCGCCCGGGTTCGTTCTGTCCGGTATGTCGACAGATCCGGCAAGCGCTGTCATGGATGCGATTCCCCCACAAACGATGCTGAGTGTGCAGATGTCGGGTGGCACTTATGAACATTCGTACGGGTCGACAAGTCTGCCGCATCGGTGGCGGGTGGCCGGTGCCGGGGGTCGCCCCGTACGGCCGGATGGCGGCGGGTGGGAAAAAGTGATATCACTTTGCCATCGGATGAGAGTGCCTGCCGAAGGAGCCGCCCCATGACCACGCCGCGTACGACCGTCGAGGACGGCCCCGCCCTGGACCTCCCGGTCCCCAAGATCACCGAGAAGGTCATCACCGGAGCGGCCGGCCTGCCGGTGCTCGGCGGCACGCTGCTCGGGCTGCTCGCCGGGATCGGCTCCTTCGTCGGCGGTGCGGTCCAGCTGTCCGGCGGTAGCAAGGGGGCGGGCGTCGCGCTGATGGTCGTCGGGCCGCTGCTGCTGCTCGGCTCGCTGCTGCTGATGTTCGGGCTGACGGTGGTCTCGCCGGGCCAGGCCAGGGTGGTCCAGCTGCTCGGGCGCTACCGGGGCACCATCCGGGCCGAGGGGATGACCTGGCTGAACCCGTTCACCAGCCGTCGGCACATCTCGCTGCGGATCCGCAACCACGAGACCGAGACCAGCAAGGTCAACGACGCGGACGGCAACCCGATCGAGATCGCCGCCGTGGTGGTCTGGCAGGTCGAGGACACCGCGATGGCGGTGTTCGAGGTGGACGACTACGCCGACTTCGTCGCCATCCAGACCGAGACGGCCGTGCGGCACATCGCCACCAGCTACCCCTACGACGCCCACCACGAGGGCCAGTTGTCGCTGCGCGACGGCGCGGAGGAGATCGCCCGCAAGCTCTCCGCCGAGATCTCCGCCCGGGTCGCCGCGGCCGGTGTGCGGGTCGTCGAGTCGCGGATCACCAGGCTCGCGTACGCTCCGGAGGTCGCCCAGGTGATGCTCCAGCGCCAGCAGGCCGGGGCCGTGGTCGCGGCGCGCAGACTGATCGTCGAGGGCGCCGTCGGCATGGTCGAGGAGGCGCTGGACCGGCTCGCCGAACGCGATGTCGTGGATCTGGACGAGGAGCGCAAGGCCGCCATGGTGAGCAACCTCCTGGTGGTGCTCTGCGGCGAGCGCGGCACCCAGCCCGTCGTGAACACGGGTTCCCTCTACCAGTAAGGCGAGGCCTTGGCGACGGAACGGAAGAAGCTCCTGTTGCGGCTGGACCCTTCAGTTCACGACGCACTCGCCCGATGGGCCGCGGACGACCTGCGCAGCACCAACGCGCAGATCGAGTTCCTGCTCCGCCGCGCCCTCGGCGACGCGGGCCGGATGCCCACCGGCGCGGCCCGGCTTCCCAGGCGCGGCCGCCCGCCCAAGGAGAGCCCGGAGAGCGTCGGTCCCGGCGAGGACTGACTGCGGGGCCGGGCGCTCAGAAGACCTTCGGAGACCGACATGGAACTGCCCGCCACCCTCCCCGAGAAGCTGTACCTGCTCGCCTACGACCCGCGGCGCGGGCGGACCACCCAGCACTCCTCGCTCAACCTGCTGCTCCAGGCGGCGGCGCTGACCGAACTGCTGCGCCGGGGCCTGTTGTACGAGGAGGGCCGCAAGGCCGTCGCCCGGGTCCGGGCCGGCGCCGCCGAGACGGGCCTCGACCCTTACAGCGCCCGCCTGTTGGGCCAGATCAGGGAGACCCGGCCGCACAGCTGGAGCTGGTGGGTCGGCCGTGCCAGGAGCTACGGGCACGACCAGCCGATCCGCCGGGTCAGGGACGGCCTGGCGGACTCCGGCCGGATCACCCTCCGGCCGCACCGGGTGGCCGGGCTGTTCCCGGTGACCCTGGTCGCCCCGGACGGCCCGGGGGCCCGCGAGGCGCTGGTGGCCTCCGTCACCGGGGCGCTCAAGGGACCGCTCAGCCGGGTCGACCCGGTCGACGCGGCGCTGACCGCCCTGGTCGCGGCGGGGAAGCTCCGTTCGGTCCTGAGCTCCGGGCAGCGCAGGGAGTACCGGGGCCGGATCGGGAAGCTGGCCCTGGCGGCCGGCCCGGTCCCGCGCGCGCTCGGCACGGCGCTGGCCTGGCGGATGGCGGGCCAGGCGGCGGAGAGCGCCTCGGTGGGCTGACGGGCCGTCCACGGGGGAGACGGCCCGGACAGGGGGCTGGAGCCCGGTCGCCGATCCGGCGGCCGGGCTCCACGCACACCCGTAAGCTGGCCGGGTGCTCGAACCCGCCCTGCTGCCGACCCCGCTGGTGGACTGCGCCGACGAGGCCTTCGCCCGGGCCGGGGTGGCGCTGCGGCTGAAGCGCGACGACCTGCTGCACCCCACCGTCCCCGGCAACAAGTGGCGCAAGCTGGCGCCCAACCTGGCCGCCGCCGTGGAGCGGGGCCACACCCGGCTGCTGACCTTCGGCGGCGCGTACTCGACCCATCTGCGGGCCGTGGCGGCGGCCGCCGGGGCGCTCGGGCTGGAGAGCGTCGGTCTGGTCCGCGGCGAGGAGCTGGCCGGCCGGCCGCGCAACTGGTCGCTGCGGGCCGCCGAGGCCTCCGGGATGCGGCTGGAGTTCCTGACCCGCGCCGAGTACCGGGAGGCCACCGGCCGGGCCGAGGGGGAGCACGGCACGGACGCCCTGCTCCGCCGCTGGGGCCGCTGCCTGGTGCTCCCCGAGGGCGGCTCCAACGCGCTGGCCGCCGTCGGCGCGGCCGCGATCCCGGCCGAACTGCCCGGGCTCGGCGAGCGGGACGTGGTCTGCTGCCCGGTCGGCACCGGCGGCACCCTGGCGGGCATCGCGGCGGGCCTGCCGCCGGGTGCCCGGGCGCTCGGGGTGGCCGTGCTGCGCGGCGGCGAGGGCTACCTGGAGGCGGAGGTCGCCCGGCTGCACCGGGCCGCCTACGGACGCGAGTTCGGCAACTGGCGGATCGACCACGGGCACCACGGTGGCGGGTACGGCAAGGTCCCGGCCGAACTGGACGGCTTCGCCGAGCGGTTCGAGCGCCGGCACGGCGTCCCGCTGGAGCGCCGCTACGTCGCCAAGCTGCTCGCCGCGCTGGCCGACCTGGCGGCGGCGGGCGCCTTCCCCCGGGGCACCCGCCTCACCGCCGTCGTCACCGGGCTGCCGGACCCGCGGTAGCGGGCGGTCAGCCGAAGGACAGCTTGGCGCACGGGTCGGTGTCGGCGTTGCGGGTGTTCTCCGCTATCCCGGTGGGAATGCCGCCCGGGGTGGCACCGGGGCCGGCGCCCGGGGTGGTGCCGGCCGGCGCGCCGGGTGCCGGGCTCGGGGCGGTGACCGAGTCGATCCGGGTGCCCGCCGTGGGGTAGTCGGGGCCGAGGGTGACGGTGATCGCCTCCGAGCCGGGCTCCTCGACGGCCTTGGCGCCGGGGAAGAGCGCCACCACCTGGTCGGCGGTGGCCTTCAGCGCGGGGTCGTAGGAGACCCGGGTGGCCTGCTGCCCGGGGGAGTTGGGGCCGAGCGTGATGTTCCGGAAGCCGCGCGCCTTGAGCGTCTCGGCGCCGGAGCCGGCCAGGCCGGGCGTGCCGACCCCGTTGACCACGGTGATCGGCGCCGCGGTCTGCTCCGGGGTGAGCGGGGTGCCCGGCGCGGGCGCGCCGCTCGGGTCGGCGCCGGGGGAGGAGGTCACCTGGCCGGTCCCCGCGGTGCTCTGGCCGTCCAGGGTGCGGTCCTCGCGCAGCAGCTTCCAGAGGGTGTCGGCGTCCGGCTGGACCAGCCGCACCCGGTCGCCGGCGTAGCGCCAGGGCGCGGTGACGAAGGAGACGTCGGAGAGCTTGATGTCCTGCACCGACCGGGCGAAGTCCACCAGCTTCATCGCGGTGCCCAGCCCCTCGTCCACGGTGAGCGACTTGGTGGCGGCGTCGGCCAGCGGCAGCAGGGTGGGCAGCGAGAAGCCCTGGCTCTGCACCTTCCTGATCATCGAGGAGAGGAAGGCCTGCTGGCGCATCATCCGGCCTATGTCGGAGTTGTCGCCGAAGCCGTGGCGGGCCCGCAGGTAGTCCACCGCGGACTGCCCGGAGAGCTTCTGGAGGCCCTTCTTGAGGTGTATGCCGTACTCGTCGACGTCGTTGGGCACACAGGCCTCGACGCCGCCCACCGCGTCGGACATCGCGGCCGCGCCCTTGAAGTCGACCACCATGGTGTGGTCGATCCTCAGCCCGGTGAGCTTCTCGACGGTGTTCTGGGTGCAGGCCGGGTTGCCCTGGGCCGCCAGGCCCACGGTGAACGCGGAGTTGAACATCTGGTCGGTCTTCGCCGTCGTCCAGTTGCCGTTCGGCAGCCGGCAGGACGGGATGGTGACCAGGGTGTCGCGGGGGATGGAGACGCCGACGGCGTGCTTGTGGTCGGCGTAGATGTGCACCAGGATCGCGGTGTCCGAGTGGCCGACGCCCTCGTCGCCGCCGCCCAGGACGTCGTTGCCGCCGTCGCGGGTGTCCGAGCCGAGCAGCAGCACGTTGACCGGGACGGAGGCGCCCGGGGTGGCCGGAACGGGGGCCGGCGGGCGCTCGGTGGCGACGCCGCCCGCGTCGAAGGTGGTGATGTTGTTGTCCAGCCGGTGGTAGAACCAGGCTCCCGCGCCCACGACCGACAGCACCAGTACGGCGGCCAGGCCGATGGCGGTCCGCAGGTAGCGGCGCCGGCGCGTGCTGCTGCTCATCCTCCGTGCCCCCCGTTTCAGATCTCTCGCGTTCGATGTTCGAACGTTAGACGTTCCGGAAGGCGGTTCGGTTACCTCCCCGGGACGGACGAATATCCCCCCGGGCCTGTGATGCTGGTCACGCGCCGGGCCCCGAGGCGCCCGCGAGCATCCGCCGGAGCAGGTCGCGCAGGGCGGTCCGCTCGGCCGGGTCGAGCGCGGCCAGTGGTTCGCGGGCGAAGTTCAGCGACTCGCGCAGTTCCGTGGAGGCGGCCGAGCCGGTGTCGGTGGCCGCGACCAGCTTGACCCTGCGGTCCTGCCGGTCGGCCTCGCGGGTGACGAAGCCGCGGGATTCGAGCCGGTCGACGATGCCGGTGATGTTGGACGGCTCGCAGCTGAGCGTCTGGGCGATCTGGCGCATCGGCATCGGCCCGCGCCGCAGCAGGGCGAGCACCTTGGCCTGGGCGCCGGTGAGCGAGCGCGCGGCGGCGGCGTCCTCGTACTCGCGGTGGAACAGCGCGACCAGGTTGGCCATCAGGTCGACGACCTCGCGGGTGATCTCGTCGGGCTGCGACGTGGCGTCCTGGATCGGCTCGGTGTCCATGGATCGAAGTCTACCTGAAAAGTTGACAAGGTGAACCTTTCATGTCCATCGTTACTTAAGTTGCTCAACCTTTCATGTGCCGAGCCGCACCCGAACCGCATCGCATCCGCACCGCACCGCACCCGAACCGCAAGGAGCGCCCGATGGCAGAGCAGACCGTCCCCGTGACCGCCCGCGAATGGCACCTCGCCGCCCGCCCCCAGGGCTGGCCGGTGCCGGCCGACTTCGCCCTGGTCGAGGCCCCGGTCCTGGCCCCGGGCCCGGGCGAGATCCTGGTCCGCAACGCCTACCTCTCGGTGGACCCGTACATGCGCGGCCGGATGAACGACGTGAAGTCGTACGCCCCGCCGTTCCAGCTGGGCCGGGCCATGGACGGCGGCGCCGTCGGCTACGTCGTCGCCTCCGGGGCCGAGGGCTTCGCCCCGGGCGACGCGGTGCTGCACGGGCTCGGCTGGCGCGAGTACGCGACCCTGGACGCCGGGCACGCGGTCAGGGTCGACCCGGCCGCGGCCCCGCTCTCCGCCTACCTCGGCGTGCTCGGCATGCCGGGCCTGACCGCCTACGCCGGACTGCTGGCCGTCGGCGGCCTCAAGGAGGGCGACCGGGTCTTCGTCTCCGGCGCGGCCGGCGCGGTCGGCTCCCTGGTCGGCCAGATCGCCAGGCTCAAGGGCGCCTCGCTGGTGGTCGGTTCGGCCGGCTCGGCGGAGAAGGTGGCCAAGCTGGTGGACGAGTACGGCTTCGACGCGGCCTTCAACTACAAGGACGCCCCGGTCGCCCAGCAGCTCGCCGAGGCCGCCCCGGAGGGCATCGACCTCTACTTCGACAACGTCGGCGGCGACCACCTGGAGGCCGCGATCGGAGCGCTGGACGTGCACGGCCGCGCGGTGCTCTGCGGCGCGATCGCCCAGTACAACGACACCACCGCGCCCGCCGCCCCGCGCAACCTCGCGCTCGCCATCGGCAAGCGGCTGCGCCTGGAGGGCATGCTGGTCCGCGACCACGCCGCGCTGCAGCCGCAGTTCGTCGCCGAGGTGGCCGGCTGGCTGACGTCCGGTGAACTGCGCACCGAGGAGACCGTGGTGGACGGTTTCGAGAACGCCGCCGAGGCCTTCCTCGACCTGCTGCGCGGCGTCAACACCGGCAAGATGGTCGTCCGCCTGGGCGACTGACGCCACGTCAGGAACGCCCACAGGAACGCCGACCGCCCCGCCGCCCCGACCGGGCGGCGGGGCGGTCCGTCGTCGGCGGTCCGGGGTCGGGTGCGGGGGTCCGGGGCGCACTACCGCATTCCGGCCCGATCCGAAAGTGCGTCATCCGCGCTGTGGCGACGCGCGGTACGGTGGTTCCGCCAGGCGATGGGGCCGTTCGGGGGAGAGATCCGACCGAGGGGTGGACCTCGTTGAGGATTCGACTAGCATTGAGCGAAAGCCTGTCCGTTTTGCTCAATTTAGTAGCTTAATGTCGGCTAACGTGGGTAACTGCGGATCAACTGTAGGCACGAGGCAGCTGGGGAAGGCGACCCTCGTCCACAGCCTGGAGGTCCCGGTGACGACACGTGGAGTTCTGTACATCCACTCCGCGCCCCGCGCGCTGTGCCCGCACGTCGAGTGGGCCGTCGCGGGGGTGCTCGGTGTACGGGTGAGCCTGGACTGGATCCGCCAGCCGGCCGCACCCGGGCACTGGCGTGCCGAGCTCTCCTGGCAGGGGGAGCCCGGTACGGCTTCGAAGCTCGCCTCCGCGCTGCGCGGCTGGCAGCTGATGCGGTACGAGGTGACCAGCGAGCCCTGCGCCACGGCGGAGGGGGAGCGGTACAGCAGCACGCCCTCGCTCGGCATCTTCCACGCCGTCACCGGCATCCACGGAGACATCCTGATCCCCGAGGACCGGCTGCGCGCCGTCCTGCTGCGCGCCCGCAGCGAGGGGGCCGACCTGGAGGCCGAGATCGCCAGGCTGCTCGGCAAGCCCTGGGACGACGAGCTGGAGCCCTTCCGGTACGCGGGCGAGGGCGCTCCGGTGCGCTGGCTGCACCAGGTGGTCTGAGGCCGGCCCGGAGAAGTCCGACGGGCACCACGAAGGGGCCGGCGCTCGCGGAGAGCGCCGGCCCCTTCGTGCTGGGCGTCAGCGGCTGCGGAAGGCCAGCACCACGTTGTGGCCGCCGAAGCCGAACGAGTTGTTCAGCGCCGCGATCCGGCCCTCGGGCAGCGGGCGGGCCACGTCGCGGACGATGTCCGCCTCCACGTCGTCGTCCAGCTCGTCCACGTTGATGGTCGGCGGGGCGATCCGGTGGTGCAGGGCCAGCACGGTGGCGACGGTCTCGATGCCGCCGGCGCCGCCCAGCAGGTGGCCGGTCATCGACTTGGTGGCCGAGATGGCGATGTGGTCGAGGTCGTCGCCCAGCTCCTTGCGCAGCGCCTTCAGCTCGGCGGTGTCGCCCTGCGGGGTCGAGGTGGCGTGCGCGTTGACGTGCACGATCTCGGCCTTGTCCAGGTCGTTGCGCTCGAACAGGTCGGCCAGCGCGCGGGCCACGCCGGCGCCGGTCGGCTCGGGCTGGGCGATGTGGTGGGCGTCCGAGGACAGGCCCTGGCCCACGGCCTCGCAGTAGATCCGGGCACCGCGCGCCTCGGCGTGCTCGATCGACTCCAGCACGACCACGCCGGCGCCCTCGCCCAGCACGAAGCCGTCGCGGCCCTTGTCGTACGGCCGGGAGGCGCGCTGGGGGTCGTCGTTGTTCTTGGACATCGCCATCATGTTGGCGAACGCGGCGATCGGCAGCGGGTGGATCGCGGCCTCGGTGCCGCCGGCCACCACGACGTCGGCGCGGCCGGTGCGGATCATCTCGATCGCGTAGCCGATCGCCTCGGCGCCGGAGGCACAGGCGGAGACGGGGGTGTGCACGCCGGCGCGGGCGCCGACCTCCAGACCGACGTTGGCCGCAGGGGAGTTGGGCATCAGCATCGGGACGGTGTGCGGGGAGACCTTGCGGGCGCCCTTCGCCTTCAGCACGTCGTACTGGTCGAGCAGGGTGGTCACGCCCCCGATGCCGGAGGCGATGACGGCGCCCAGGCGCTCGGGGACGAGCTTGGAGGACTCGTCGGTGGCGGGGGTCTCGTAGCCGGCGTCGGCCCAGGCCTCGCGGGCGGCGATCAGCGCGAACTGCGCCGAGCGGTCCAGCTTGCGGGCCAGCGGGCGGGGCAGGATCTCGCCGGGCTCGACGGCGGTCTTCGCGGCGATCCTCACCGGCAGTTCCTCGGCCCACTCCTCGGTCAGGGCCGCCACGCCGGACTTGCCTGCGACCAGGTTCTCCCAGGTGCTGGCGGCGTCGGCGCCCAGCGGCGTGAAGGCGCCGATACCCGTGACGACCACGGTGCGGATTTCAGCGGTCACTGGTTTCTTCTTCTCTCACGTGTGCGGGGGTCGGCGGCGTGCCGAGGATGGGCCCGGCCGGGCGCCCCCGGGGTGGGGACGCCCGGCCGGCGGGTCGGCCTGACTCGACCGAGCCCGGCCGACCGGTCAGCCTTCGCCGGCGTACGGGACGCCGGACGGGCTGGCCGGGTCGAACGATTCGATCGCTCAGGCGTTGGCGAGGATGTAGTCCACCGCGTCGCCGACGGTCTTCAGGTTCTTGACCTCGTCGTCCGGGATCTTGACGTCGAAGCGCTCCTCGGCGGCCACGACGACCTCGACCATGGACAGCGAGTCGACGTCCAGGTCATCGGTGAAGGACTTGTCGAGCGCGACGTCCTCGGTCGGGATACCGGCGATCTCGTTGACGATCTCGGCGAGACCTTCCAGGACCTCGTCCTTGGTAGCCATACTGGCTGCTCCTCTTCGGTGTTGAACGCACCCGGCCGATCGGCCGGGCACAGGCTTGTGGATGTGGGCGAAAGCGCCTAGGGGAGAGTAACGACTGCTGCGGCGTAGACGAGACCCGCCCCGAACCCGATGATCAGGGCCAGGTCTCCGCTGTGGGCCTCACCGCTCTCCAGCATGCGCTCCATCGCCAGCGGGATGGAGGCCGCGGAGGTGTTGCCGGTCTCGGCGATGTCGCGGGCGACGGGCACCGACTCCGGCAGCTTGAGCGCCTTGATCATGGCATCCGTGATGCGCATGTTCGCCTGGTGGGGGATGAAGGCACCGAGCTGGTCGGCGGTGATCCCGGCGGCGTCCAGCGCCTGCTGGGCCACCTTGGCCATCTCCCAGACCGCCCAGCGGAAGACCGGCTGGCCGTCCATCCGCAGGGCCGGCCACCTGGTCTCCTCGCCCGCGCCGTTGATCGCGTCGGACTTGGCGAAGGCGGTGTCCCAGGCCTCGGTCTGGGTGATCAGGTCGGCCTGCGAGCCGTCCGAACCCCAGATCAGCTTGCCGATGCCGGGCGTGTCGGACGGACCGACGACCGCGGCGCCGGCGCCGTCGCCGAAGATGAAGGCGGTGGAGCGGTCCGACTGGTCGGTCAGGTCGCTGAGCCGCTCGACGCCGATGACCAGCACGTACTCGGCGTTGCCGCCGCGGATCATGCCGTCGGCCAGGCCGAGGCCGTAGCCGAAGCCGGCGCAGGCGGCCGAGATGTCGAAGGCCGGGGCGGTGCCGCAGCCGAGCCGCTCGGAGATCTCGGTGGCGATCGCGGGGGTCTGCTTGAGGTGCGAGACGGTCGAGACGATCACACCGCCGATCTGCGCGGCGGAGATCCCGGCCTGGGCGATGGCCTTGCCGGCGGCCTGGAGGGACATCTCGGCGACGGACTCGTCCGGGCCGGCCCAGCGGCGCTCGGCGATCCCGCTGCGGGTGCGGATCCACTCGTCCGACGAGTCGATCCACTCCAGGACCTCGGAGTTGGGGATCACCCGGACCGGGCGGTAGCCGCCGACGCCGAGGATGCGCGAGTACTGCGCGCCGCTCACCGGACGGATCTGGGGCTTGGTCATGCCTGGGTCTCCTGCTCCTGACCGCCGTGCTCCGCGACGAGCTCGCGGGCCCGGTCCAGGTCGGCGGGGGTCTTGAGGGCGAGCGTGGCCACACCCTTGAGGTTGCGCTTGAGCAGTCCGGTGAGGGTGCCCGCCGGGGACAGCTCGATCACGGCCGTCGCGCCCAGCCGCCCGAGGGTCTCCATGCAGAGGTCCCAGCGGACCGGGTTGGAGACCTGCGACACCAGGCGCGCGAGCACCTCGGCACCGGAGTCCACCACCGCGCCGTCCTTGTTGGAGACGTAGCGGACCTGCGGGTCGGCCGCCGTCAGGGTCGGGGCCAGCCTGGCCAGCCGCTCGACACCGGGGGCCATGTGCTCGGTGTGGAAGGCACCGGCCACCTTGAGGGCGATCAGCTTGGCGCGGGTCGGCGGGTCCGCCTTCAGCGCCTCCAGCTGGGCCAGCGTACCGGCGGCGACGATCTGGCCGCCGCCGTTGTTGTTGGCCGGGGTCAGGCCGTGTTCGGCCAGCTTCGCCGCGACCTCCTCCGGCTCGCCGCCGAGCACGGCGAGCATGCCGGTCTCGGTGACGGCGGCGGCCTCGGCCATGGCCCGGCCGCGCTCACGGACGAAGGTCAGCGCGTCGTGGGCGGTGAGCACCCCGGCGCCGGCGGCGGCGGTGATCTCACCGACGCTGTGGCCGGCCACGGCGCCGACCACCTTGCGGGCGAGGTCCTCGTCCGGGAACAGCTCCCGGGCGGTCATCAGGCCGGCCGCGACCAGCAGCGGCTGGGCGACGGCGGTGTCCTTGATGTCCTCGGCGGACGCCTCGGTGCCGGCGTGCACCAGGTCGAGACCGGCGACGTCCGACCAGCCGCTCAGGCGGTCGGCGACACCGTCGAGTTCCAACCAGGGGCTGAGGAAACCGGGGGACTGGGCACCCTGTCCAGGGGCGACGATTACGAGCACGGTTCAACCCTCTCTCGCCAGGCACCCAGGGGCGGGTAGGCGACGGTAACGAAGAAAACCATCCGGGATTGTATGGTCCCTACACTCCGGCTCAGCCGGGCTCGCTGTCGGCGTCCAGCCGGCCGAGGGCCAGGGCGATCCGCAGAGTGAACGCGGAACGTACATCGGAGGGGGCGTACCCCGTCACATCAGTCACACGTCGTAGCCGGTAGCGCACCGTGTTGGGATGGACGAAGAGCATCCTGGCCGCTCCCTCCAGCGAGGATGCCTGCTCCAGGTAGACGCTCAGCGTCTCCAGCAGGGCGGAGCCGGCCTCGTCCAGCGGTGTGTAGATCTCCTCCACCAGCTGACGGCGCGCGGCCTGGTCACCGGCCAGCGCCCGCTCCGGCAGCAGATCGTCGGCCAGCACCGGGCGGGGGGCGTCCGGCCAGGCGGCGCAGGCCCGCAGGCCCGCCGCGGCGGCGTGCGCCGAGCGGGTCGCGGAGAGCAGGTCGGGCACCGTCGGGCCGACCACCACGGGGCCCGGCGCGAACTGGCCGATCAGCGCCCGGGCCGCCTGCACCGGCTCCTTCTCGCCGCCGACCACGACCACCAGGCGCTTGCCCAGCACCCCGGTCAGCACGTGCAGCTTGGCGTACCTGGCGGCCCGGCGGATCGCCTCCACCACCAGCTCGCTGTCGCCGTCCGGCGCGCTGCCCATCACCACCCGGATCTGGCTGGGCTGGCCCCAGCCGAGCGCCGCGGCGCGCGAGAGCACGCCCTCGTCGGCGTCGCCGGACAGCAGCGAGTTGACCACCAGCGCCTCCAGCCGGGCGTCCCAGGCGCCGCGTGCCTCGGCCGCCTGGGCGTACACCTGGGCGGTCGCGAAGGCGATCTCCCGGGCGTAGACCAGCACCGACTCGCGCATGTCCGCCTCGTCGCCGGGGGCGGCCACCTCCTCGATGGCCTCCTCCATCACCTCGATCGTGGTGCGGATCAGCTCGACGGTCTGGCGCAGGGTGATCGCCCTGGTCAGCTCGCGCGGGGCGGTGCCGAAGACGTCGGTGGAGATCGCCTTCGCGGCCTCGGGGTGGCGGTACCACTCGGTGAAGGCGGCGATGCCGGCCTGGGCGACCAGGCCGATCCAGGACCGGTGCTCCGGCGGCATCCGCCGGTACCAGCCGAGCTGGTCGTCCATCCGCGAGATCGCGGCGGTGGCCAGCTTGCCCGAGGACTTCTCCAGCCGCTTGAGCGTCGCGGCCCGGCGCTCGGCGCGCTCGGCGACGTTTCTGCGCTCCTGCGCGGTCAGGCGGGGCGCCGCGCGGCCGGGGCGGTCGCGGCCCGACCGGGAGGCCGGGCTCTTCCCGGCGGCTGCGGGGCTGGGACTGGGGTCGCTCTTGGAGTTCGCGGAAGCGGCTGACACAAGGACAAGACTGCCTCACGCGAGTGACTGCTCGCGCACACCCCCCGGCGGAGCGGCGCGGTGGCAAGGATCACACCCGGGGCCCACCCACTACGGTGGGGGCGTGACCGAAGCCGCCGACCGCCCCCGTGCCGACCTGCGCCGCACCGCCGAGCGCTACCGCTCCGCCCCGGCCGAGGGCATCGAGACCCGGCACGCGTTCTCCTTCGCGGGCCACTACGACCCGAAGAACACCCACTTCGGCGCGCTGCTCGCGTGCAACGAGGAACTCCTCGCCCCCGGCGCGGGGTTCGACGAGCACAAGCACCGGGACACCGAGATCCTCACCTGGGTGCTGGAGGGCGCGCTGGCCCACCGGGACTCCCACGGCCACGGCGGGGTGGTCCGCCCCGGGATGGTCCAGTACCTGAGCGCCGGTTCCGGCGTCACCCACACCGAACGCAACGTCGGCGGCGCCACCGGGCCGGTGCGCTTCGTCCAGATGTGGCTCCAGCCGGACGAGTTCGACGCGCCCCCCGCGTACGGCCTGCGCAAGGTGGAACCGGCGGACGGCGGGTTGACGCTGCTCGCCTCCGGGCTGGAGCGCGACGCCGGGACGGACGCCCTGCGGCTGCGCCGCGGCGACGCCGCGCTCTGGCTGGCCACCGCGGGGCCGTGGCAGCCGCTGCCGCAGCTGCCCGCGGCGCCCTGGCGGTACGCGCACCTGACGGCCGGCTCGCTGGGCTACCGGACGATCCCGGGGCCCAAGGGCGGCGGCCGCTCGATGGCCCCGGGCGACAGCGTGCGGATCACCGGGGAGGCCTTCGCCGACCCCACCGCGGGCGAGGCCGGCGCCGAACTCCTGCTCTGGGAGATGCACTCGCCGGTCTCGTACGGCTAGCCGTACGGTCCGGTCAGCCGCGCAGCTCGGCGAGCACCGCGTCCGAGAAGGCCGGCCAGGCCTCGATCGCCCAGGGCCCGAAGTCCCGGTCGGTGAGCACGACGCAGGCCGCGCCGGCCTGAGGGTCGACCCACAGGAAGGTGCCGGACTGGCCGAAGTGCCCGAAGGTACCCGGGGAGTTGGCGGTGCCGGTCCAGTGCGGGCTCTTGCCGTCGCGGATCTCGAAGCCGAGGCCCCAGTCGTTCGGGCGGTGGTGGCCGTAGCCGGGCAGCACGCCGCCGGTGCCGGGGAAGGCGACCTCGCGGGTGGCCTGCCGGACGGTGGACGGGTCCAGCAGCTTGGGCGCCTGCAACTCGGCGGCGAACCGGGTGAGGTCGGCGAGGGTGGACAGGCCGCCCGCGCCGGCCGGGGACTTGTGCGCGGTGTTGATCAGGGTGTCGGTCATGCCCAGCGGCTCGAAGACCGCCTCGGCGGCGTAGCGGGAGAACTCGATCCCGGCGGCCTCGGACAGCGCCCGCGCCAGCGCGTCGAAGCCCGCGTTGGAGTACAGCCGGCGCTTGCCGGGCTCGGCGAACACCCGGTCCTCGTCGAAGCCCAGGCCCGAGGTGTGTGCGAGCAGGTGGCGCACGGTCGCCCCGGGCGGCCCGGCCGGGTCGTCCAGCTCGAACACGCCTTCCTCGACGGCGACCAGCGCCGCGTAGGAGGTGAGCGGCTTGGTCACCGAGGCCAGCGGGAACAGGTGCTGCTGCGGCCCGTGCGTGCCCAGCACCGCGCCGTCCGCCCGGACCACCGCCGCCGCGGCGTGGGGCACCGGCCAGTTCTCGATCATCCGCAGGCTCTCCATGGGGTCCGACTGTAGTCGCCGGGAAACGCCCCACGGGAAGGTGGTGGTGGAGCCACCCGGATGACGGGCTTGCTTGGAGTGCACTCAAACTAGGTAGCGTCGTCCGTGTCGCCGAGGACAGGGCACCGAGGACAGGGCGCCGAGGACGAGGCCGCCGAGCACAGGGCGGCCGAGGACAGGGGAGACGAGCGATGACCGCACCCGCACGCATCGAGACGGACCTGCGCAGCTGCTCCGAGGTGTTCAGCCGCCCGACCGGCGACCCGGACCGGACGCCGAGGCACACCATCAGCGAGGTCGCCGCGGCGAGCGGGCTGACCGCCCACACCCTGCGCTGGTACGAGCGGATCGGCCTGCTGGACCCGGTCGGCCGGGCGTCGGGCGGACAGCGCCGCTACCGCGACGCCGATCTGCACCGGCTGGCCTTCCTGGGCCGGCTGCGGCTGACCGGCATGTCGGTGGCGGACATGCTCAGGTACGTGGACATGGCCCGGCAGGGCGAGCAGACGTACCCGGCGCGCCAGCGGCTCCTGGAGGCCCAGCGCGAGGAGGTCCGGCAGCGGATCGTCGACCTCCAGGCCACCCTCGCCGTCCTCGACCACAAGATCGACCTGTACGCCGGGAAGGCCGCCGGCATCGCCGGCACCCCGGCCGGACAGCAGGACCACCCCGTGGACAACCGTGTAGAGGAAGAGCAGAGCGCATGACTCAGACCGTCCTTCCCACCGTCGAACTCGGCACCGGCGGCCCGCTCGTGGGCACCCAGGGCCTCGGCTGCATGGGCATGAGCGAGTTCTACGGCCCCACCGACTCCGGCGAGGCACTCGCCACCCTGGACGCCGCCCTGGAGGCCGGCGTCACCCTCTTCGACACCGCCGACATGTACGGTTCCGGCCACAACGAGGAGCTGATCGGCCCGTTCGTCCGGGCCCACCGGGACGAGGTGGTGCTGGCCACCAAGTTCGCCATCATGCGCTCGGCGGAGGACGAGTCCGTCCGCGGCATCAGCAACGACCCGGCGTACATCCGGACCGCGGTGGACGCCTCGCTGCGCCGCCTCGGCGTGGACGTGATCGACCTGTACTACATGCACCGCCGCGACCCGGCGGTGCCGCTGGCCGACTCGGTCGGCGCCATGGCCGAGCTGGTCGAGGCGGGCAAGGTGCGCCACCTCGGCCTGTCCGAGGTGACCGGGGCGGAGCTGCGCGAGGCGCACGCCGTCCACCCGATCGCCGCGCTCCAGTCCGAGTGGTCGGTGTTCGCCCGCGACGTCGAGCGCACGGCGGTGCCGGCCGCGGCGGAGCTGGGCGTCGCCTTCGTGCCGTACTCGCCGCTCGGCCGGGGCTTCCTGACCGGCGCCTTCCAGGACGCCAAGGAGCTCTCGGCGGACGACTACCGCCGCAACCACCCGCGCTACAGCGGTGACAACGCGGCTTTCAACGGCGAACTGCTCGCCCCGCTGCGGGAGATCGCGTCGGCCCGCGGCGTGACGCTCGCCCAGGTCGCCCTGGCCTGGGTGCACGGGCAGGCCGAGGTGCACGGGCTGGCCGTCGTGCCGATCCCGGGCACCCGCAAGCGCGGCAGGCTCGCCGAGAACACCGCGGCGGCGACGCTGCGGCTGACCGCCGAGGAGCTGGCGCTGCTGGAGCCGGTGGCCGGCCGGGTCGCGGGGAACCGCTACGCGGACATGAGCTCCACCTCGGCGGCGCGCGAGTAGCGGGCACCGACGGCTGGGGGAGAGCGGGTGAGCCCTCCCCGGGCCGTCGCGGGCTCAGACCGTACGGCCCAACCAGGCGGCCAGCTCGGTCTGGGCGTCGGCGTCCTCGGGGGCCGGGCGGGCGTCACCGAACGGGGCGCCGGGCGGGCGCTGTCCGGCCGGCATCACGGACCGGGCGACGGCCAGCGCGGCCCGCGCCAGGTCGTCGTCCAGGGCGAAGCCGTTGCCGAGGGCGGTGGCGATGTCCCAGGAGTGGGTCGCCACCTCCATCAGGTAGCCGCCGACCGCCGCCGCGCCGGGCACCTCGCCCCAGGGGGCGACGGCCGGGCGGCCGAGCCTGGCGTCGTCCGCCCAGGCGGCGGTCACCCGGGCGCGGGCCCGGCCCAGCGCGGCCGGCCAGCCCTCGTCGGACGGGTCCTCGATGCCGGCCAGGACGTCCTGGGCGCGGCCGCCCTCACCCATGTACGCGAACCGGTGGATGCCGCCGACCACGTGGTCCAGCAGCTGACGCAGCGTGAACTCGGTGCACGGGGTGGGCCGGTCGAGGTCGGCCGGGGTGATCGTGGCGAACAGCTTCTCCAACTGGTCGAGCGCGGTCAGGTACTGCGGGCGGGCATCCTGGACGGCGGACATCTGTGCTCAACTCCTCGGTGGCGGACGGCTTTTCCGGCTCGGAGCGCAATCTTCCGGTAAAACCTGACAACCGCCGTCAGGATTACTGGGATTCTTGGACCATGAAGGCCGACCGCCTGCTCTCGATCCTGCTGCTGCTCCAGACCCGCGGCCGGGTGCCCGCCACCGAACTCGCCGCGCGGCTGGAGGTGTCCGTCCGCACCGTCTACCGCGACGTGGAGGCGCTCTCCACCGCGGGGGTGCCGGTGTTCACCGAGCGCGGCCGGCACGGCGGCATCAGCCTGCTGCCGGGCTACCGCACCGACGTGACCGGGCTGACGGCGGACGAGGCCAGGGCGCTGTTCGTGCTCTCCGCCCAGGGCGCGCACAGCGACCTCGGGCTGGACGGCGCGCTCGGTTCGGCGCTGCGCAAGGTGATGGCGGCGCTGCCGGCCCCGCACCGCCCGGCGGCCGAGCGGATCAGCGAGCGGATCCTGGTCGACCCGGCCCGCTGGATGCAGGCCCCGGCCGGCCCGGTGGCCGGCCCCGACCTCGGAGAGCTCCAGTACGCCGTCTTCGCCGACCGGCGGCTGCGGCTGCGCTACCGGCACGGCGGCGCGCCCGCGCCGGTGGACTACACCGTCGACCCGTACGGGCTGGTGAGCAAGGCCGCGGTCTGGTACCTGGTGGCCGACCTGCACGGCGAGCCGCGGCTGTTCAGGGCCGACCGGGTGCTGGTCGCCGAGACCGCGGAGGAGCCGGTGCGGCGCCGGACCGGGATCGGGCTCGGCGACGTCTGGGCGGTGCTGCGCGAGCAGGTGGAGCGGCTGCCTGTGGACCTGCCGGTGCGGGCGCGGGTGCGGCGCGCCAGGCTGGACATGTTCCTGCGCATCCACGGCGGCCGGGTCACCGCCCCGCTGCCGGAGGTGGGTGCCGGGCCGGCCGAGGAGTGGGTCGAGGTGGCGATGGCGTTCCCGGCGCCGGCGGCCGTCCGCGCGTTGCTGACCTTCGGCGCGGACGTCGAGGTACTGGCCCCGCCGGCCGCCCGGCGCGAGCTGGCCAGGGCGGCGGCGGACGCCCTGCGGCTGTACCAGGACGAGCTCTCCTAGGGCGCTCGCAGGGGAACCGCCCTGCGGCGTGCGGGACTTCAGGAGCCGGGGCTGGTCCGGATCACGGCCTGGTAGCGGCCGAGCGAGATCGCCGCGAAGTTGCGCAGGCTGTCGGTGCCCTCGGTGAAGTAGCCGTTGTGGCCGGCCGCGCGCGCCGAGGAGATCTGCTCGGAGCCGAAGCCGCTCGCGGCCGGGTCGGCGCCGTGGCCGAGCCCGCCGACCTCCAGGAACGGCACGTTGCCGATCCAGTCGCTGGGGTTGCGGGTCGCCCAGACGTGCACGCCGGTGCCCAGTTCGGTGGTGTCCTGCACTCCCATGCCGGGGCTGCCGAAGACCACCAGGTCGGTGATGCCCGAGGTGTCGGACGGCGAGGCGGCCGCGCGGGGGATCTCGGGGGCGGCGGTGCCGCAGACCACCGAGCCGTAGGAGTGGCAGAGCAGCGACGGCGGCGCGTCCGGCCTGGTGGTCTCCCTGAGCCCGGCGAGCAGCCGCTCCAGCCGGGGCGCGGCGACGTCGGCGAGCCGGGAGGTGGCCGCGTCGGGGCCGAGGCCGGAGGGGGTGACGTAGCCGGTCCAGGAGATCACGGCCGTCCGGGTGCCGGGCGCCTGGCGCCGTTCCTCGGCGAAGAGGGCGCGGGCCATGCCGGCCGGGGAGCGCAGCGGTTCGGCCGTCTGGTCGTGGTGGCCGAGGTCGGCGTCCGAGCCGGGGACGAGTACGGAGATCCGCTCGGCGTCGGCGAGGTCGCCCCAGACCTCGGTGACCAGGCCGCGGCCGCGCGGGTCGAAGGCCAGGATCTGCCGGCCGGGGGCGAGCAGGTTCTCGGCGTCGTTGGCGCGGGAGACGGCCAGCGCGCGGGTGTCGGAGTCCAGGTCGCGGTCGGCGGCGCGTGCCCTGGCCCGGTCGCGCTCGGCGGCCAGGGCGATCCGGTTGGCGCGGTAGCGCAGGTCCGGCGGGGCGCCGTCGTAGTTGCCGACGACCAGCGGGTACTCCTGGATCAGCCGGTCCAGCTCGGTGGGCGCGAGCGAGGCGAAGAACTGCGCGGCGGCGGCCGGGGTGGTGGTGGCCGGGTCGGGCAGCGAGCGGTCGAAGGAGTGGTCCTCGACCCAGGCGGCGCTGCCGGCCGGAGGCGTGGAGATCGCCAGCTGTTCGGAGGAGACCGCGGCCGCGGCGGCGGAGGCTCCGGCGTCGGCGAGCACCGCGCAGCCGGCGAACGCCCCGATCAGTACCCGCTTCCAGCGCCGACGGTTGCGCACCGCACCAACTCCCTTGGGGCCCGTCACCGTTTCACGGGCGGTGCCCGGAGGGTGCGATAGCTCTGCTGACTTCCCTGCGCAAGCCTAGGGGGACCGACGGGGTGACGGGAACGCCTAAACTGTGGGATGGATCACATGAACCGCGGGTGTCCTTCCGGCGTCCCTGAGCGGCCGGTTCGGCGGCCCTATCCGGAGTTCCGGGCGTCGAATTCGCGGACCAGGCGCTTCGGCGCCGTCCGCCGCCAGGCCTCGGTGACCAGGTCGCTCAGTTCGTCCCGGTCCACCGGTCCGAGTCGGACGCTCACCCAGCCGTGCCGGCCGACGTACGGGGCGGAGGAGAACACCTCGGGCTCGGCGGCGAGCAGTTCGGCCTGGTCCTCGGGGGAGGCCTTGACGGTGACGCGGTCCCCGTCGGGAGCGCCCATCGCGAAGATCCGGCCGCGGACCCGCAGCGTCTCGATGTCCCAGGTCGGCTCCTGGGCGGCCTCCGGCAGGGCCAGCGCCATCGCGCGGAACTCGTCGAACGTCACCATGGCGGCAGGGTAGGGCAGGGCACCGACATCGCGCGCCCCGGGGCGCAACGGCCGAGGGGCGCGGACCGACCGGTCCGCGCCCCCTACGTGCCGTGGACGACGGCGCGCGTCACACCACGCCCAGCGCGTACGCCGCGAACAGTGCCGCCGCGGCCCCGGCCACCGCCTTGCCACCCCGGGACAAGGACGTCCACGGCCCGTCGAAGCGGCGGGTGAACCAGCCGATCGCCACCAGCGCGGCACCGAACAGCGGCAGCAGCGCCAGCCGGGCGGCCACCCAGCCGAGCGAGTCCGGCGCGGTGGTCAGCCCGGGGACGGCGCCCAGGCCGGCCGCTCCCGGCACCGCGACCGCGAGCATCGCGCTCTGGTGCCAGCAGAAGATCGTCATCGCCGACAGGTTGACCAGCACGACCGGCAGCCAGAGCAGCGGGCGGCGGGTCAGCAGCCGGCCCAGCCGCTCCCGCAGCAGCACCGCGGCACCGCACTGGAACGCCGCCAGGGCGAGCACCAGCAGGGACGGCGGGTGCGAGTTGGTCCGCGCCGCCCCGGGCACGCCGACCATGCTGGCCGGGTAGTGGAAGACCAGCAGCAGGGCGGCGAACACCGCGCCGCCGCCGAGCAGCAGCACCCGGGCCGCCGGGCGGCCGAGCCGGCCCTGCGCCCAGAGCACGCCCAGCTGGTAGCCGAACAGCCAGCCCGGCAGGATGTTCAGCAGGGCGACCCAGGACGGCACCGCCCCGGCCCACGGCCCGTACCGCAGCAGGTCGACGGCGGCGACCGCGAGCGCCGGCAGGCCCGCCGACCAGCCGCCCAGCCGGCGCCCGGCGGCCACGCAGAGCGGGGTGAGCGCGGTCAGCCCCAGGTAGATCCCGATGTACCAGAGCGGCTGCACCACCAGCGTGGAGCCGGTGCGCAGGGTGTCCGCGGGGACGCCGAGCGCGGGCAGCAGCGGGACCAGCGCCGCCCAGACGGCCGCCACCCCGAGTACCGGGCGCAGCAGCCGGACGGTACGGGCCCGCAGCCAGCCGCCGAAGGTGACCCCCTTGGCCCTGGCCCGCTCCAGCGAGCTGACCGAGGAGTGGCCGCCGACCAGGAAGAACACCCCGAGCATCTGGAGCACCCAGCTGAGCGGGGCGAAGAAGCCGAGGGTGGCGAGCGGGCTGGCGTTGTGCAGGGCGCCGTCGGGGGAGAGGGTCAGGCCGCCGAGCATCCAGTGGCCGACCGGCACGGAGAGCAGGGCGAGGGCGCGCAGCCCGTCCAGGGCGCGGTCGCGGGTGGCGGGGGTCCTGGCGTCGACCTGGTGGGCGGCGCGGCGCAGGGAGGTGAGGGGGCTGGCCATGGTGGTGCTCCTTCCGGTGCGGGAGGTCAGGCGGCGCGGCCGAGGGCGACGGCGGCGTAGGCGGCGAGCGAGGCGGTGCCGGGGGCGAAGTAGCCGTTGTGGCCGTGGGATCCGGTGGCGGGCAGCGGGCGGGCGCCGAAGCCGGGGGCGGTCGGGTCGGCGCCGTGGCCGAGGCCGAACAGCCGGACGTTGGGCACGTCGCCGATCCAGTCGGAGCCGTTGCGGGCGGTGGCCCAGAGCGGGACGTCCGGGTCGAGGTCGGCGGCCGAGCCGATGCCCATGCCGGGCGAGCCGAGCACCACGACGCCGGAGGCCTGGGCGGGGGTGGGGCGGGCCAGGCCGCAGACCACCGAGCCGTAGCTGTGGCAGAACAGTGTGGGCGGGGCCTGCGGGCGGGTGCTGACGGCGAGTCCGTCGAGCAGCCGGGTGAGCCGGGGGGCGCCGGCCTCGGCCAGGTCCTCGGTGGCGGCGTCCGGGCCGAGGCCGAGCGGGGTGGTGTAGCCGGCCCAGGCGATCACGGCGGTCTGCCGGCCGGTGGCGTCCAGGAGCGCGCGGGCCATGCCGGCGGGGGTGCCGTACGGGTCGGAGGCGCGGTCGAAGCGGAGCAGGTCGATGTCCGAGCCGGGGACGATCACGGCGGTGCGGCGGGCGGTGGCGAGGTCTCCGTAGACCTCGGCGACCTGGCCGCGGCCGCGCGGGTCGAAGGCGAGGATCCGCCGGCCGCCGTCCAGCAGGGCGCGGTAGCGCTCGGCGCGCTCGCGGGCGGTCTCGTGGTCCTGCGGGGTGAGGGCGGGGTCGGCGGCCCGGGCGAGTTCGCGGGCGCGTTCGGCGGCGAGCGCCAGGGCGTTGGCCCGGTACCTGAGGACGACCGGGGCGCCGTCCAGGTTGCCGACCACCAGCGGGTGCCGGGCGGCCAGCGCGTCCTGCTGTGCCGGGCCCAGCCCGGCGAAGAACGCCGCGACGTGGGCGGGGGTGGTGGCGGCGGGGTCGGGCGGCCGCAGGCCGAGCGAGGTGTCGGCCGTCCAGGCGGCGCTGCCGGGCGGCGGGCCGGTGACGGGGGTCTGGGTGTCGGCGGCCCAGCCGCCCGCGCCGAGTACGGCCGCCAGCGCCACCGCGGTGGCGGCGAGCGCCCTCCTGGCCCGAAACCTGCGCATGTCCCTGCCCTCCCTTGTCCGTTCGGCAGCCGACTCGGTTCGGCTTCCGACGGAGAGGAAGGTAGGAATGCGACGGCCCCGCGGACGTCACACCGCGGGGCCAACTCCCGGGTGCTACCGGGGTATCAGGGGGATGTCCCCACCTACTGGCCGGGGGTCACCAGGCCGGACTCGTAGGCCAGCACCACCGCCTGGGCGCGGTCGCGCAGGCCGAGCTTGGCGAGGATGCGCCCGATGTGGGTCTTGACGGTCTGTTCGGCGAGCACCAGTCCGGCGGCTATCTCCTGGTTGGAGAGGCCGCGGGCGATCAGCTCCAGCACCTCGGTCTCGCGCGGGGTCAGGCCGTTGAGCCGCACCTTGGGGTCGCGGCGCCTGGCCGGGCGGGTGCGGGCGAAGTCCTCGATCAGCCGGCGGGTCACCGAGGGGGCGAGCAGCGCCTCGCCGGCCGCGACCACCCGGACCGCGGCGATCAGGTCGGCCGGCGGGGCGTCCTTGAGCAGGAAGCCGCTGGCTCCGGCGCGCAGTGCCTCGTACACGTAGTCGTCCACGTCGAAGGTGGTGAGCATCAGCACCTTGGGCCGGTGGGCGCCGGGTACGGCCGGGTCGAGCAGCCGCCTGGCCGCCTCCAGGCCGTCCATGACGGGCATGCGGACGTCCATCAGCACCAGGTCGGGGTGGGTGCGGCCGTTGACCTCCAGGGCCTGGGCGCCGTCCGCCGCGTCCCCCACCACGTCGATGTCGCTCTGGGCGTTGAGGAGGGCCGCGAAGCCCGCGCGCACCATGGCCTGGTCGTCGACGATGATCACGCGGATGGTCATGCGGTGGTCTCCAGGGGGGTGTCGGGGCGGTCGAGGGGCAGGACGGCGGCCACCTTGAAGCCGCCGTCCGGCAGCGGGCCGGTGTCCAGCCTGCCATCGACCAGCCGGACGCGTTCGCGCATTCCGACCAGCCCCTGCCCGGTGCCCTCGACCGAGGCCTCCAGCGACTCGGTGCGCACCGGCGGGGCCGCGTTGACCACCGTCACCCGCAGCGCCGGGCCGTCCTCGGCCACCGACACCCAGGTCCGCGCGCCGGGGGCGTGCCGCACCACGTTGGCCAGCGCCTCCTGCACGATCCGGTACGCGGACAGGCCGACGGCCTGCGGCACCAGGTCCACCAGGCCGGGCTCCACGGTCAGTTCGGCCGGCACCCCGGCCCGGCCCACCGTCTCGACCAGCTGGGCGAGTTGGCCGACCCCGGGCTGCGGGGCCTTCTCCCCGCCGGACTCCTCGCTGCGCAGCACGCCGAGCAGCCGGCGCATCTCGGCCAGTGACTCGCGGGCGGTGCCGGCTATCGCGGTGAACTCCTCGGAGGCCTCGTCCGGTACGCCGGTGATCCGGTACGGGGCGCTGGCCGCCTGCACCGCGATGACCGACATGTGGTGGGCCACCACGTCGTGCAACTCCCTTGCGATCCTGGCGCGTTCCTCCAGCAGGGTGCGGCGTTCGCGCTCGACCTCGCTGATGTGCTCCTGCTCGGTGAGCAGCCGGCGCGCCTCGGCGCGGTCCCGGACGGCCCAGCCGAGCAGCAGGGCGGCGCCGCTGAGCGCGATCAGCAGCATGGTGGTGCCGTCGCCGGAGCGGGGCAGGCCCAGGGTGGTGGTGAGCGCGGTGAGCGCGACGGTGGCCAGCCAGACCGAGACCAGGGTGGCCCGGCTCTCCCGCAGCGCGAGGGCTGCCAGCAGGAAGACGTAGGAGAGGATCATCGGCGCGGTCCACGGCCAGGTGCCGCCGTCCTGCTCGTACCGGGCGGTGACGGTCGCGGTGGTGACCAGGGTGGCCGCGCTGATCCACCAGGCGGCCAGCGGCCGGGTGATGGCGAGCAGCAGCGGAACGGTCTGGGCGACGGTGAGCGCGCCGGCCACCGGGAGCACCAGGCCGAAGGAGCCGACCAGGACGCCGATCCCGCTGGGGATCAGCGAGGACATCATGGCCAGGGCGACGGCGTACGGCAGCCGGCGCAGCCAGGGCCGGGGCGACTCCCCGAGCAGCGGGGTGTGGTTGTCGCCCGGAACGGTGAGGTGCTGCCAGAAGGTGCGCAGCAGGCGGCGGACGTACCGGCGGAGGTCGGCTGAGGTGAGGTTCTTCATCGCGGGCCAGCCTAGGAGGGCGGGGCCGCCCGGGCGTCGCACTGGGGCCCGAACTTCCGGGTGCCACCGGGGTATCGGGTGATACCCCGGTATGACACGGCGGTTCCGCCGGGTACTACGCGGGGTCGCGCCAGTGGCCGGCCAGGGCCGGTCCGAGCTGGTCGAAGTGACGCTCGATCACCGTGACCATGCCCTCGGGGCCGGCCGGTTCGAGTTCGGCGCTCCAGGACAGGTGGGCCGCCCGCAGCAGGCTGCCGAAGACGGCGGCGAGCACGGCGGGGCGCAGGTCCCCGGCCGGGTCCAGGCCCTCGCGTTCGGCGAGCACCTGGACCACCAGCCGCTCCTGCTCGGTGACCCGGCGCAGGTGGGCGGCGAGCAGCGGGGGCGTCTCCTCGATCATCCGCATGAGTTCGAGGGCGCTGTGGATCGAGTGGGGGCCGGAGGTCTCCGCGCTGCCGAGGTCGCGCCAGGCCTTGACGATCGAGGCGCGCAGGGCCTGGAGCGGGGTCTCCTCGGCCGGGCGGTGGCGCAGGCACTCGATGAAGTAGTCCTCGGCCACGGCCATCACGGCGAGCGCGACCTCGTCCTTGTTGGCGAAGTAGCGGAAGAAGGTGCGCTGGGAGACGTCGACGGCGGAGGCGATCTCGTCGACGGTCGTGTGGGCGAAGCCCTGCCGGAGGAAGAGCAGGTGGGCGGCCTGGATCAGGGCGTACCTGGTCTGCTGCTTCTTGCGCTCGCGCAGCCCCGGCGTGCGTCCGGGGGCGTCCGGGGCGTCGGTGGTGCGGGGGGTGTGAGCGGCCATGGCGGGGGCCTTCCGGAGCGCTGGGAGCGGCGGGTGGGAGCACAACCTTAGCGCTCTGACAAATGGCAGTAATGGCCAGAAGTCACTGTTTGCCGAATGTCAGCAGCTGACATAATCTGCCGAGGTGGCGCCCGTCGGGCCGGGGCACCTGTGGGGACGGGTGGGCCGGGGCGCCACCGCCGTGTCCCGCACCGAGCCATGCCCCCGGAGGGCCCCAGATGAGCCAGTCCGTCGTCAAGAACTCCGAGGCGGACGCACCGCCGCCGCCGAATCCGCGGTCGGGGGGCGGCCTCAAGGGGCACCCCTGGCTGACCCTGCTGACCGTCGCGGTCGGCGTCATGATGGTCGCGCTGGACGGCACGATCGTCGCCATCGCCAACCCGGTGATCCAGGAGAAGCTGCACGCGGCGCCCTCCGAGATCCAGTGGGTCACCAGCGGCTACCTGCTGGCCCTGGCGGTCTTCCTGATCACCGCGGGCAAGATCGGTGACCGCTTCGGCCACAAGAACACCTTCCTGGTCGGCGCCGTGGGCTTCGCCGTCACCTCGGCCGCGATCGGCTTCGCCGGCAACATCCAGACCGTGATCGCCTTCCGGGTGCTCCAGGGCCTGTTCGGCGCGCTGCTCCAGCCGGCCGCGCTCGGCCTGCTGCGCGGGGCCTTCCCGGCCGAGAAGCTCAACATGGCGATCGGCATCTGGGGCGGCGTGATCGGCGCCTCCACCGCGGCCGGGCCGATCGTCGGCGGCCTGCTGGTCGAGCACGTCAACTGGGAGTCGGTGTTCTTCATCAACATCCCGGTCGGCCTGATCGCGGTGGCGCTCGGCCTGTGGATCCTCAGGGACGTCCGGGCCGAGAACGCCGCCAAGTCCTTCGACCTGCCCGGCATCGCGCTGCTCTCGGTCGGGATGTTCGCGCTGGTCTTCGGCATCATCAAGGCCCCCGAGTGGGGCTGGGGCGACGGGAAGACGCTGCTGTTCCTGATCGGCGCGGTGGTCCTGATGGTGCTGTTCGCGCTCTGGCAGGGCAAGGCCCGCGAACCGCTGATCCCGCTCAGCCTGTTCCGCTCGGTGCCGCTGTCGGCGGGCGTGCTGCTGATGGCGCTGATGGCCTTCGCGTTCTTCGGCGCGATCTTCTTCGTGACCTTCTACCTCCAGAACGTGCACGGGATGAAGCCGGTCGAGGCCGGCGTCCACCTGCTGCCGATGACCGGCATGATGATCGTCGGCTCGCCGCTGGCCGGCCTGGCGATCGGCAAGCTGGGCCCCCGTATCCCGATCGTGGCGGGCATGCTGATCACCACCACCGCGATGTTCGGCATGTCCACCCTGGACACCGCCTCCGGCAACGGCGTGATGTCGCTCTGGTTCGTCCTGATGGGCCTCGGCATCAGCCCCGTCATGGTCGGCGCCACCGAGGTGATCGTCGGCAACGCCCCGCTGGAGCTGTCCGGCGTGGCCGGCGGCCTCCAGCAGGCCGCGATGCAGGTCGGCGGCAGCCTCGGCACCGCGGTGCTGGGCGCGCTGATGGCCGCCAAGGTCGGCGACGTGCTGCCCGGCAACTGGGCGAAGGCCGGCCTGCCGCCGGTCGAGGGCGAGGCGGGCGAGGGCCTGAAGCAGGCCGCCCAGCTCGGCATCGCGCCGCCGGCCCCGGCGGGCACCCCGCAGCAGGCGCTGGACGCGATGGCCGGCGCCGTCCACGAGTCCTTCGTCAGCGGCATGTCGCTCGCCTTCGCGGTCGCCGCCGTGGTGGCCTTCGGCGCCGCCCTGCTCGGTCTGCTCACCCGCCGCGGCACCACCGACGCGGGCCCGGCCGTGCACATCTGACGGAATCCCGGGCGATCGGCCCGGCAGCGCCACGGCCCCGGACTCGCTGGAGTCCGGGGCCGTCGTGGTCGCCGGGGCGATCGCCCGGGCCGAGGGTCGCCCGGGCCGTGCCGTCCCCGTCGGGCACACCCGGTCACGCCCGGGCGGGGCTGCGCGGGCCCGGCGAAGGCGAAGGGCCGGACCCCCGTCGGGAGTCCGGCCCTCAGCGCCTCAGTGCCTCAGCGGCTGATCAGGCGTCGCCGCCGGCGGCGCCCGGGTCGGCCGCGGCCACGTTCAGCAGCTGGTAGCGGTCGATCGCGTCCTTCAGCGCCGAGCGGTCGATCTTGCCCTGCTTGGCGAGCTCGGTGAGCACACCCAGGACGACCGACTGCGCGTCGATGTGGAAGAAGCGACGGGCCGCGCCACGGGTGTCGGCGAAGCCGAAGCCGTCGGCGCCCAGCGACTGGTACTGGCCGGGCACCCAGCGGGCGATCTGGTCCGGCACCGCGCGCATCCAGTCGGACACCGCGACGACCGGGCCCTCGGAGCCCTGGAGCTTCTGGGTGACGTACGGCACGCGCTGCTGCTCCTCGGGGTGCAGCAGGTTGAACTCCTCGGCCTCCACCGCGTCGCGGCGCAGCTCGTTCCAGGAGGTCGCGGACCAGACGTCGGCCTTGACGTTCCACTCCTCGGCGAGGATGCGCTGGGCCTCCAGGGCCCACGGCACGGCCACGCCGGAGGCGAGGATCTGGGCCGGGATCTGGCCCGCGGTGCCCGGCGCGTACTTGTGCAGACCCTTGAGGATGCCCTCGACGTCCACGTTCTCGGGCTCGGCCGGCATCTTGATCGGCTCGTTGTAGACGGTCATGTAGTAGAACACGTCTTCACCGTGCGGGTGCTCGGCGCTGGAGCCGTACATCCGCCGCAGACCGTCCTGGACGATGTGCGCGATCTCGAAGCCGTACGCCGGGTCGTACGCGACGACGCCGGGGTTGGTCGAGGCCAGCAGGTGCGAGTGGCCGTCGGCGTGCTGGAGGCCCTCACCGGTCAGCGTGGTGCGGCCGGCGGTGGCGCCGATCACGAAGCCGCGGGCCAGCTGGTCGGCCATCTGCCAGAACTGGTCGCCGGTGCGCTGGAACCCGAACATCGAGTAGAAGACGTACACCGGGATCAGCGGCTCGCCGTGGGTCGCGTAGGACGAACCGGCGGCGATCAGCGAGGCGGTGCAGCCGGCCTCGGAGATGCCGTCGTGCAGCATCTGGCCGGTCGGCGACTCCTTGTAGGCCAGCAGCAGGTCACGGTCGACCGACTCGTAGGTCTGGCCCAGCGGGTTGTAGATCTTCGCCGACGGGAACAGCGAGTCCATGCCGAAGGTGCGGTACTCGTCCGGCGCGATCGGCACGAAGCGGTTGCCGATGCCCTTGTCCCGCATGAGGTCCTTGAGCACCCGGACGAACGCCATGGTGGTGGCGATGGTCTGGTTGCCGGAGCCCTTCTTGACCGCCTTGTACGCGTCGTCGCCGGGCAGTTCCAGCTTGCGCGGGCGGACCTTGCGGGTCGGTACGTAGCCGCCGAGCTCCTCCCGGCGGTCGTGCATGTACTGGATCTCCTCCGAGTCGCGGCCCGGGTGGTAGTACGGCGGGAGGCCGTCCTCGAGCTGCTTGTCGGTGATCGGCAGGTGCAGCCGGTCGCGGAAGCGCTTCAGGTCCTCGACCGTCAGCTTCTTCATCTGGTGGGTGGCGTTGCGGCCCTCGAAGTTGGGGCCCAGCGTCCAGCCCTTGACCGTCTGGGCCAGGATGACCGTCGGCTGGCCCTTGTGCTCGCGGGCCGCCTTGAAGGCCGCGTAGACCTTGGCGTGGTCGTGGCCGCCGCGACCCAGGTGCTGGATCTGCTGGTCGGTCATGTTCTCGACCATCTTACGCAGCCGCAGGTCCCCGCCGAAGAAGTTCTCGCGGATGTACGCGCCGGTCTCGGTCGCATAGGTCTGGAACTGGCCGTCGACCGTGGTGTTCAGCTTGTTCACCAGGACGCCGTCGCGGTCCTGCGCGAGCAGCGGGTCCCAGCTGCGGTCCCAGACCAGCTTGATCACGTTCCAGCCGGCGCCGCGGAACTGCGACTCCAGCTCCTGGATGATCTTGCCGTTGCCGCGGACCGGGCCGTCGAGGCGCTGCAGGTTGCAGTTGACCACGAAGGTGAGGTTGTCCAGGCCCTCACGGGCGGCCAGGGAGAGCTGGCCGAGCGACTCGGGCTCGTCCATCTCACCGTCGCCGAGGAAGGCGTAGACCTGCGAGTCGGAGGTGTCCTTGATGCCCCGATGCTCCAGGTACCGGTTCATCCGGGCCTGGTAGATCGCGCCGAGCGGGCCGAGGCCCATCGAGACGGTCGGGAACTCCCAGAAGTCCGGCATCAGCCGCGGGTGCGGGTAGCTGGACAGGCCGTAGGGGGCCTTCGACTTCTCCTGGCGGAACGCGTCGAGCTGCTGCTCGGTGAGCCGGTCCAGCAGGAAGGCCCGGGCGTAGATGCCGGGGGAGGCGTGACCCTGGAAGAAGATCTGGTCGCCGGACTCGCCGTCGGCGTCCTTGCCCCGGAAGAAGTAGTTGAAGCCGACGTCGTAGAGCGACGCGGAGGAGGCGAAGGTGGCGATGTGGCCACCCACCCCGATACCGGGGCGCTGCGCCCGGGAGACCATGACGGCCGCGTTCCAACGCGTCGCGTTGAGGATCTTCCGCTCGATCTCCTCGTTGCCGGGGAAGAACGGTTCGTCCTTGGTGGCGATCGTGTTGACGTAGTCCGTGCTGCGCATCTCGGGCACGGCGACACGCTTCTCGCGGGCGCGCTCGATCAGCCGCAGCATCAGGTAACGGGCACGCTCACGCCCCCGCTCGTCGATGGCCGCATCGAGCGACTCCAGCCATTCCGCGGTCTCCTCGGGATCGAAGTCCGGGACCTGACTCGGAAGGCCGCCAATGATGATCGGGTTGCGATCGGATCCGGAAGCCACGCTGTTCCTTCACTGTCGGTCGAAACTGAGGTGTGTCGCGCCGCCTCCATCGTGCTACCGCGCTCGGAGATCCGTCATCTCTACCGATCGGTAACCGGTCCGCCTGGTGGGCGGGCCGGTCTGGCGGCGCGCGGTGCGGGCGTCTTCGTCCGCTCCGCACACCCCCGGGTGTTACGAAAAGAGGTGGTCCGACCTGGTGTCCCGTCCGCCCGATGGCGGGCGGCCGGGGTGAGGGCCAACAGGAGACTCTACGCCCGCGCACGCGCGGACCCGAATGCCGTTCGTATCTCGGGCACGCGTACGCCCTGTGGGCCGGGACCACCCGAAGCATCCTTGTCCCACGCAGAGAAGGGCAAATCGGTGTGATTCCCGACACGCGGAACGGCGTGTCCCCCTGTGCCACGTCAACCTTTGGGGGGGATCGGGGGTCGGGTACTTGCGCGAACCGCCGCTCCCGTGTGGACTACGGCCACAGCCTCGGCATGGACGCCGGGCCGAATACTGGAGGTTATTCCCGTGAGCGCGACCGCGGACCCCGCGGACAAGTCCAACCCGGTGACCCGTCTCGGCTTCGAAGAGGGCCAGATCATCCAGGAGCTGGGGTACGACGACGACACTGACCAGGAGCTCCGCGAACGCATCGAGGAGCTCACCGGGACGGATCTCGTCGACGAGGACTACGACGACGTCGCCGACGCCGTTCTGCTGTGGCACCGCGACGACGACGGGGACCTCACCGACGCCCTCGTCGACGCGCTGGAGTACCTGGCCGAGGGCGGTCTCATCTGGCTGATGACGCCCAAGACCGGGCGGGACGGCCACATCGAGGCCTCCGACATCAACGACGCGGCCAAGACCGCCGGTCTCTCCCAGACCAGCTCGATCAACATCGTCAAGGACTGGGCGGCCACCAGGCTCGCGACCAAGTCCACCGCGGCGAAGTCGGGCGGCAAGCGCTGAGCGGGCTCTGAAACCCCCGCACCGGGCCCCGCCGGAGGAACCCCCTCCGGCGGGGCCCGTCGCGTCCCCCGGCGCCCCTGGGGGCCCCGGTGCCCGGCGCGGCCGGCCCGGGCACCGGGGGCGTCGGGGAACGCCGGAGGGGCACCCCGGGCGCCCCGCCGGAGCCGTTCGCGGAAGGCGAACGGGGACCGCCGCCGCGACCCGGCTCATCCGTTCGGCGGAACGCCCGTAAGCGAATGGGAGGATGTGGCCCGCCGCGCCCGCCGCGCGGCGCGGTCTGCGTCAGAAAGGTCCCGCACATGGCCATCGAGGTCGGCACCCAGGCTCCGGACTTCGAGCTCGGCAACCAGCACGGCGAGACCGTCCGGCTCTCCGACTTCCGCGGCGCGAAGAACGTCGTCCTGCTCTTCTACCCGTTCGCCTTCACCGGCGTCTGCACCGGCGAGCTGGGCGCGGTCCAGCGCGGGCTGGCGGGCTTCCAGAACGACACCGTCCAGGTGCTCGGCGTCTCCTGCGACTCGCAGTTCTCCCAGCGGGTCTTCGCCGACCGGGAGGGCCTGGAGTTCCCGCTGCTCGCCGACTTCTGGCCGCACGGCGAGGTCACCCGCGCCTACGGCGTCCTCGACGGGGAGCGGGGCTGCCCGCTGCGCGGCACCTTCGTGATCGACACCGCCGGCCGGGTGCGCTGGAGCGTCGTCAACGGCCTCCCGGACGCCCGGGACGAGCAGGAGTACCTGAAGGTCCTCGCGGGGCTCTGAGGCCCCCGCCCGGGCCTCTGGCGGGGGTCCGGGCGCCCGCGCGGCACCCGCCGGCCGAGTGCCGCGGGGCCGTGTCCGGGCTGATCAGGGGTGCGCTCGGGAACCGCGTACTACGCTCGGGCCGTTGGCGGGGTGGGGTGCGGGAGCCGATGCGTCTCCCGTCGCCCAGGACCGCACCACCGGGGGCACCACTGGACGTGCCTCCCGATTCTTGGAGGACTAGTGGGAGTCAGCCTCAGCAAGGGCGGAAACGTCTCGCTCACCAAGGAGGCCCCCGGCCTCACGGCCGTGCTCGTCGGTCTGGGCTGGGACGTCAGGACCACCACCGGTGCGGACTTCGACCTGGACGCCAGCGCCCTGCTGTGCAACGCCCAGGGCAAGGTCGCGTCGGACGGCAACTTCGTCTTCTTCAACAACCTGAAGAGCCCGGACGGCTCGGTGGAGCACACCGGCGACAACCTCACCGGTGAGGGCGAGGGCGACGACGAGGCGATCAAGGTCAGCCTGGTCGGCGTGCCGGCGGACGTGGACAAGATCGTCTTCCCGGTGTCGATCTACGACGCCGAGACCCGCGGCCAGAACTTCGGCCAGGTGCGCAACGCGTTCATCCGGGTGGTGAACCAGGCCGACAACACGGAGCTGGCCCGGTACGACCTCTCCGAGGACGCCTCCACCGAGACCGCGATGGTCTTCGGCGAGCTGTACCGCAACGGCGCGGAGTGGAAGTTCCGCGCCATCGGCCAGGGCTACGCCTCCGGCCTGCGCGGCATCGCGCAGGACTTCGGCGTCAACGTCTGAGTCCTCGTCGGCGGCCTTCGCCGGCGGCCCGCGCGCCGTTCTCCCGGGGCGGTCCCGGACCTCCGTGGTCCCGAGGCCGCCCCGGCCGCGTTGCCGGGCTCGTTCCCGGCCGCGTTCCCCGGCGGGGGCGGGCCGCGGACCGGTTCGCCCGACCGGGTGCCGCGCCGGTGCGCCGCGCTGCGAGGATGTGAGTTCAGGAAGTTCAGCCGACCGGAGCCGGTCGGCCGGGGCCGCGGGGGATACACCTGGATGGCGCCCCGGGAGAAGCATGGGAGGAAGAACGTCATGGTGGTCACGCTCGCCAAGGGCGGCAACGTCTCGCTCACCAAGGCCGCGCCGAACCTGACGCAGGTCCAGATCGGCCTCGGCTGGTCCGCCCGTTCGACCACGGGCGCCCCGTTCGACCTCGACGCGAGCGCCCTGATCTGCGGTGGCGGGCGAGTGCTCGGCGACGAGTACTTCGTCTTCTACAACAGCCTCAAGAGCCCCGAGGGCTCGGTGGAGCACCAGGGCGACAACCTCACCGGCGGCGACGACACGGGTGACGACGAGGTGGTCGTGGTCAACCTCGACCTCGTCCCGGCACAGGCGGACAAGGTGGTCTTCGCGGTCTCGATCTACGAGGCCGAGGCGCGGCTCCAGAACTTCGGTCAGGTCCGCAACGCCTACATCCGGGTCGTCAACTCGCTCGACGGCCAGGAGATCGCCCGCTACGACCTGTCCGAGGACGCGTCCAGCGAAACCGCGATGATCTTCGGCGAGCTGTACCGCTACGCGGGCGAGTGGAAGTTCCGCGCGGTGGGCCAGGGGTACGCCTCCGGCCTGCGCGGCATCGCGCTCGACTTCGGCGTGAACGTACAGTAAGGGCGGAAATCGGACTCGTCGCACCCGACCCGATCATGAGAACCGAGGGCAGTGCGGGGGAGACCTGACCGGGCCGGGCCCGGTCAGGGCGTCTCGGGGACGAGGCCGCCCCCGACACGGCCAAAACCCGAAAGGTAGCCAACTCCCGTGTTCCTCCGCACATTCGGCTGGTCGTTCGCGATCACCGCCATCGGTCTGGTCGCAGCCGGACTGCTCTGGGGAGCCCAAGGCTTCGGCATCGTGCTGATCCTCTCCATCCTGGAGATCTCCCTGTCGTTCGACAACGCTGTGGTCAACGCCACGGTGTTGAAGCGGATGAACCCGTACTGGCAGAAGATCTTCCTGACCGTCGGTGTGCTCATCGCGGTCTTCGGCATGCGCCTGGTCTTCCCGCTGCTGGTCGTCGGCCTCACCGCGAAGCTCAACCCCGCGACGGTCATCGACCTCGCGCTGCACTCCGACAAGACCCACGACGGCCTCACCTACGGCCAGTACCTGGAGGCGGCCAACCCGGCCATCGCGGCCTTCGGCGGCGTCTTCCTGCTGATGATCTTCCTCGACTTCCTCTTCGAGGAGAAGGACCACAACTGGCTGGCCTGGATCGAGCGCCCGCTGGAGAAGGTCGGCAAGCTGGAGGCCTTCTCCAGCGTCGTCGCCCTGGTCTCCCTGCTGCTGGCCGCCAACTTCTTCGCCGAGGAGCACGCGGAGACCGTGCTGCTCGCCGGCGTCCTCGGCCTGGTCACCTACCTCACCGTCAACGGCCTCTCGTCGATCTTCGAGTCGGGCCTGGAGGCCGAGGAGGAGCGCGAGGAGGCGGCGGAGAAGTCCGGCAAGTCGATCGTCCAGGTCGGTGGCAAGGCGGCGTTCTTCCTCTTCCTCTACCTGGAGGTCCTGGACGCCTCGTTCTCCTTCGACGGCGTGGTCGGCGCGTTCGCCATCTCCAGTGACATCTTCATGATCACCCTGGGCCTCGGCATCGGCGCGATGTACATCCGCTCGCTGACCGTCTTCCTGGTCCGCAAGGGCACCCTGGACGACTACGTCTACCTGGAGCACGGCGCGCACTACGCGATCGGCGCGCTGGCGGCGATCCTGCTGGTCGGGATCAAGTACCACATCCCGGAGATCGTCACCGGCCTGATCGGCGTCGCCTTCATCGGGCTGGCGCTCGGCTCCTCGATCCTGCGCAACCGGCGCGAGGGCTCGGACGAGGAGCAGCCGGAGCCGGTCGGCAGCGGCAAGTAACCGTCCGACGGACACACGCGCGACGGCCGCCCCGGGAATCCCGGGGCGGCCGTCGCGCGTTCGTGGTCCGCCGGGTCGCGGTCCGGTGCGGCCCGTCCGGAGCGCGGACCGGCCGCCCCGCTGCGGAGGCGGGGCCGGCCGCCCCGCTGCGGAGGCGGGGCCGGCCGCCCCGGGATGCTCCTGCGGACGTCAGCCGAGCTGCTGCTCGATCGCGCGCAGCTTGCGCTCCAGCGAGTCCAGCTTCGGCATCGACAGGGTGTCGTCGTCCGCGGTCAGGTCGACGGTCGAGCCGCTGCGGGACGACCCGGTGCCGGAGGCCGAGGAGTACGAGGAGGACGAGTAGGTGGAGGACGAGTAGGAGGAGCTGACCGCGGCGCGGGGGCGGCGGCCGGCGTCCAGGGCGGCCGGCTCGAGCGGGTCGGTGGACCGGAGCGAGGCCGAGTAGGACGAGGACGGGGTGGTGGCGTCGGATTCCGCGGCTAGGGCAGGCTCCGTAGTGCTCGGGCCGTCTCCGGCAGCCGTGAGGGCGGGCACCTGGCGGCCACCGCGGGCCCGGGCGAGCATGCCGCCCTGGCGGGAGATGGCCTTCAGCTCGGCCCGCTCGCGGCGGTCGGCGGTACGGGCGCGGGCCTTGGCGTCCAGCTTCGACTGGCGCTCCTCGCGGACCTCCTCGACCGCCTCGTCCAGGCTGCGGACGTTCTCCAGCAGCATCAGCGACCAGGCCGCGTAGGTCTCGCGCGGGGCGCGCAGCCAGCGGACGATGCGGATCTGCGGCAGCGGACGCGGCACCAGGCCCTGCTCGCGCAGCGCGGCCTTGCGGGTCTGCTTCAGCGCCCGGTCGAACAGGATCGCCGCCGAGATCGACATGCCGGAGAAGAACTCGGGGGCACCGTCGTGCGAGAGGCCGCGCGGGGCGTGCACCCAGTTGAACCAGGCCGAGGCGATCGCGAACACCCAGACCAGCAGGCGCGAGCCGAGGGCGGCGTCACCGTGGCTGGCCTCGCGGACGGCGAGCACCGAGCAGAACATCGCGGCGCCGTCCAGGCCGAACGGGACCAGGTACTCCCAGCCGCCGGACAGGCCCAGGTTCTCCTTGCCGAAGCCGACCAGGCCGTGGAAGGAGAGGGCGGCGGCGACACCGGCGCAGCAGAACAGCAGCGTGTACGAGGAGATGCCGTAGATCATCTCCTTGCGGCGGCGGCGCTCCTCGCTGCGCTCCCAGGAGTCGCCGGACTCGTCCTTCTTCGAGCTCTTGAAACGCAGCGTCGCCATCAGGACGGCGACGAACAGCAGGGCTGCGCCGCCGACGACGGTCCAGACCAGCTGTATGGAGGTCAGGTTCATTGCGGGTCGGGCCTCGGGTTTCCGCAGGGGACAGGTACACAGCGAGACACAGGCGGTCAGGACCGGCCGGGCGGGCATGGCCTGACGGTTCGTTCGTCGCCGCACGGCGTGCCGCCGCGCCCGCGCAGGGGCGGACGGGACACCTGTGCGGCTAGACGATATCGCGTCCGAGAGGGCGGCATGTTACGGGAGGGGGCTGGCTCCGGCCAATCGACCCGCCGGTCCGGCCGACCTGGGTAGCGGAAGGGCCGGACGGGGTATCGCCCGGCCGGGCCGATGCCCGATCATTGGTCGGCGGACCGTCAGACCGCCTGGCGGGAGCAGGGGGAGAGGACGGCATGGTCTCGATCTGGGAGTACCTGCGCGGGGACCGGAGCTACACCTTCGACAACCCCGGCGGTCAGCACAAGGTCACGCTCACCAAATCGTCCCCGCAGCACGCGATCACCGGGCCGGCCGCCACCACCGGCTACCTCTACGTCAACCTGCACTGGACGATGAGCTCCGGTGGCGCCCGGCCGAGTCCCGGGGACTCCTTCAAGCGGTTCTTCAGCCCGCGGATCCTGCGGCCGCAGGAGCCGGACTCGGCGCAGGGCACCGAGCCGATGAACGTCGACCTCGACCTGGCCTGCATGTACGAACTCTCCGACGGCTCCACGGGTGTGGTGCAGCCGCTCGGCGGGCTCTTCGGCGACCTCCAGAGCGCGCCGTACATCAAGCTCAGCGGCGACGACCAGTACGGGGCGCCGTCCGGCGAGACGATGTACGTCAACCTGGAGAAGAAGGACAAGTTCAAGCGGCTGCTGATCTTCGTCTACATCTACGACGGCACGCCGGCCTTCGAGCAGTCGCACGCGGTGGTCACGATCGTGCCGCAGACCGGGCCGCGGATCGAGATCAAGCTGGAGGAACGGGCCAGGGCGGCGCGGTCCTGCGCGGTGGTGCTGATCGAGAACGCGGGGGACAACCAGCTGAGGGTGCGCCGCGAGGTGCGGTACGTCAACGGGTTCCAGGCGGACATCGACCGGCTGTACGGGTTCGGGATGCAGTGGCAGCGCGGGTACAAGGGGGACTGACGCCGGTTGGTGACCGGCGGTCCTCGCGGCGGGGGCGGGGTGCCGTCGGACCCGGCTGGGTCGGGCCGGGTCGGGGTGGCGGGTGGTCCCGCCGGGGCGTCAGCGGGGCTGGAACTGCGGGCCCTGCGGCGGCAGCGCGAACTCCTCGCCGACGAGCGCCGGGGGCTGGGCCGTCGGCGACTGCGGCGGGACGGGCGGCTGCTGGCCGGTGCCGGACTGCTGCGGGTAGCCGTAGCCGGCGGGGCGCTGCGGCGGGGCGGGCCGGTCGGGCTGGGGGTAGCCGTAACCGCCCGGCTGCTGCTGGTAGGGCTGCTGGCCGGGGCCGGGCTGCGGGTAGCCGTAGCCGCCGGTCGGCTGCTGCTGGGGGTAGCCGTACCCCGTGCCGGGCTGCTGCTGGGGGTAGCCGTAGCCGGCGCCGGGCCGGTGGCCGGGGGGCACGGTGGGCGGCGGGGGCATGGTCGGCGGGGCGGCGGGCGGCGGGGTCACCGGTGCGGGCGCCGCGGCGGGCGGAGCACCCACGGCGGCGGCCGCCTGGGGCCGGACCGGCTCGGGCGTCGGCTGCGGGACGGCCGGGGCCAGGGTGAAGGTGCCCGGCTCGGGGGTGGTCGAGCGCGGGTCCGGCAGCGGGGTGCTGCGCGGGTCGAGCGCGCCGGACGGGGAGGCGGCGGACCCGGACTCGGAGGCCGCCGCCAGGTCGGCCTCCGCCTCGTCGTCCACGGTGATGCCGAAGTCGGTGGCGAGCCCGATCAGCCCGGAGGTGTATCCCTGGCCGATCGCCCGGAACTTCCAGCCCCCGGCCCGGCGGTACAGCTCGCCCGCGACCAGCGCGGTGACGGTCTCGGCGTCCTCGATCCGGAACTCGGCGAGCGCGGGCGCGCCCTCGCCCGCCGTGGCGTCGAAGAGCAGCAGACGCAGCCCCGGCACCGCCCGGAACGGTCCGCCCTCGGAGGAGCCGGCCAGCACCACGCGGTCCACCTCGGCGGGCAGCTTGCCCAGCTCGACCTCGACCGTGTCGATGATCTCGGAGCCGCCGGAGGTCTGCTGCTTGGGCAGGTGGCGGACCAGGCCGGACGGGTGACGGGGCTGGTTGTAGAAGACGAAGTCGGCGTCCGAGCGGACCTTGCCGCCGGCGCCGAGCAGCAGCGCGGACGCGTCCACGTCCGGCGCACCGGGCGTGGCGCTCCAGCGCAGCACGGCGCGGACCGCCGCCGCCGGCAGTGCGATGTTGGCGCCCTTGGCCATCACGTGCGTCATAGCCGACCATCCTGCCTGTTCGCCACCCCTTCGGACAACGTGACCGGACCGGTCCGCGCCGGGTCGGACTTTGCCAAGACTTGCGCTTTCCGAGGTTTGCCGCCGTCGTTTCCGAAGTTCGCCGACGTCGCGCCCATGATCGTCCAAGTGGACCGGGATGTTCCGGGAGTTCAGTGCCGGGGAACCGGGAGCGGCCTGATCCCGTCCGTACGATGGGCGGTCGAAGGGTCCCCGGAGGGTTCGGCGGCAGGGCGTCCGGCGGAGGCGCGTCCGGGGAACCATGGCGCCCGGTCGGCAGGTTGACCAGGGTGTCGTCGGCAACGGGCCGGCGGTCGGTCCACTTCCTGGAGGAGAGCACATGCGCCATTTCGGCCACCTCGCCGAGGACGTACGCGGCCGGCTCTTCCTGGAACAGCCGCGCCCGTTCACCGCGCGCAGTGAACCGGCGGTGCTCGCCACCGCGCTCGGCGGCACCCTCTACAGCCCGGCCACCAGGCCCGCCCTGGCGGCCGACATCCGCAAACAGGCTGGTCGGGGCGTGGTGTCGATGGTGCTCTGCCTGGAGGACGCGATCGCCGACCACGAGGTGGACGCGGGCGAACGGAACCTGGTCGAGCAGCTGACTGACCTGGTCAATGATTTCACCGACTGTGCACAGAGTCACCCCCTCCTCTTCATCCGGGTCCGCACCGCCGCCCAGATCCTCGACCTGGCCGAACGCCTCGGCCCGGCCGTCGAGCTGCTCAGCGGCTTCGTGCTGCCGAAGTTCACCCCCGCCAACGGTGGCGCGTACCTGGCCGCGCTGGCCGCCGCCGAGGCCGCGACCGGGCGGCGGCTGTTCGCCATGCCCGTCCTGGAATCGCCCGAACTCGCCCACCTGGAGACCAGGCGGGAGCAGCTGTTCGGTCTCGCCGAGCTGCTCGCCGGGCACCGGGAGCGGGTGCTCGCCGTCCGGCTCGGGGTCACCGACCTCTGCTCCGCGTACGGCCTGCGGCGCTCGCCCGACCTCACCGCGTACGACGTCGCGCTGGTCGCGGCGGTGATCGGGGACGTGGTCAACGTGCTCGGCCGGGCGGACGGCACCGGGCACACCATCACCGGGCCGGTCTGGGAGTACTTCCCGGTGCAGGAGCGGATGTTCAAGCCGCAGCTGCGCCGCACCCCGTTCGCCGGGGCCGCGGTCGGCGCCGCCGCCGGGGCGGCCAGGGCCTCCGGGGAGGAGGTCCGCCGGCGGATCATCGAACACGACCTGGACGGGCTGATCAGGGAGGTCGAGCTGGACCGGGCCAACGGCCTGCTCGGCAAGACCTGCATCCACCCCAGCCACGTGCCCGCCGTGCACGCGCTCTCCGTGGTCACGCACGAGGAGTACTGCGACGCCCGCGACATCCTCCGGCAGGAGCAGGACGGCGGAGGGGTGCTGCGCTCGGCGTACACCAACAAGATGAACGAGGCCCGGCCGCACCGGGCCTGGGCGGAGCGGGTGCTGCTGCGTGCGGAGGTGTTCGGGGTGGCCAGGGAGGACGTGAGCTTCGCGGAACTGCTGTCGGCCTGCCTGTGCGGCTGATCCCGTGGGCGGGTGGCTGCCGTGCGGCCGGGTGTCGTGGGGCGGGCTGCGGTGGGGCCGGCTCCCCGGACTCCCTGTACTCCCCGGACTCCCCGTGCTCCCCGGACGACCGCCGTACGACCGATTCTTCGCGCCGTCGAGGCCCGGCCGTTCCCTCCGGTTCCCGTAGGACGGATATGACGAACGCACCATAGCACCATCGAAGGCAGGACCAGCAGTGACAGCAACACCGCAGACGTGGACCGGCCGCTGGGTCGCCGACCGGGCCGGGATCGCGCTGACCGGCTCCGAGCGCCTCCCCGAACTCGTCGGCCTGGCGCTGCGCGCGGGGAACCCGAAGCGCGCCCACCTGCTGGTCTCCAACGTGCTCGGCAAGCACGTGCCGCAGCGGCCCTCGGTGGTCCACGGCACCGGGCTCGAACTCGGCCGCCGGGTCCGCGGACTGCTCGGCGCGCGGGCCGCCGCGCGGGCCGTCGTGCTCGGCTACGCGGAGACCGCCACCGGCCTCGGCCACAGCGTCGCCGACGGCCTGGACGCCCCCTACCTGCACTCCACCCGCCGCCCGGTGCCCGGCCTGGCCCCGGTCGGCGGCTTCGAGGAGGAGCACTCGCACGCCACCTCGCACCTGCTGCTCCCCGCCGACCCCGGACTCCTCGCCGGGGACGGCCCCCTGGTGCTGGTGGACGACGAGTTCTCGACCGGCAGGACGGTGCTCAACACCATCCGCGACCTGCACGCCAGCCACCCGCGCGGCCACTACGTGGTGGTCGCCCTGGTCGACCTGCGCTCCGCCGCCGACCGGCGCCGGCTCGACCGGGCCGCCGCCGAACTCGGCGTCCGGCTGGACCTGGTGGCCACCGCGAGCGGGGCCGTCGAACTGCCCGAGGACGTCGTGGCGCGGGCCGAGCGGCTGGTCGCCGAGGCTGCGCCGGCCGAAGCGCCCCCGGCGGCCGCCCCCGCGCCGCTGACCAGGGTCGGGCTGGACTGGCCCGCCGGGCTCCCGGACGGCGGCCGGCACGGCTTCACCGCCCACGACCGGGCCCGGTTGGACGCCGCGCTGCCCCGGTTGGCCGGGCAGCTGGCCGAGGCCCTGCCCGCCGGGGCGCGACGGGTGCTGGTGCTCGGCTTCGAGGAGCTGATGTACGCGCCGCTGCGGCTGGCCGGCGCCCTCGCCGAGCGGCTCGGCGGCGACCGCGTCCGGTTCTCCACCACCACCCGCTCGCCCGTCCTGGCGGTGGACGACCCCGGCTACGCCATCCGCACCCGGCTCGCCTTCCCGGCCCACGACGACCCGCGGGACGGCGGCTCGGCCGAGCGCTACGCGTACAACGTCGCGCCGGGCAGCGACCCGGCGCGGCGCTTCGACGCCGTGGTGCTGGTGGTGGACGACGTGGCCGACACCCCGGCGCTGCACGAGGGGGAGCGCGCGCTGCTCGGGCAGTTGCGGGGGGTGACCGACGGGGTGGTGCTCGCGGTGCTGCCCTCGCACCGGCCGGTGGCCGTGGCGGCCTCGCCGCCGGTGCCTTCTTCCCTGCCCGTGCCGCCCGTGTCGCCCGTGCTGCCTGTGCTGCCCGCGCGGTCCTCGCTGCCCGTGCCGCTGTACGGGCCGGCGTTCTCCTCGTACCGGGCCGAGGAGGTGGCCTGGCTGCTCAAGGACCTCTCCGGGGTCGCGCTCGAAGCCCCCACCGAGGAGCGCGAGGAGGCCGTCCAGAACGGCGGCGCGCACTACGCCGAGTCGCTGCCGGTGGAGTACCAGCCCAGCCCCGCCTACCAGGACCTGTTCCACCAGGCGCTGCGCGGCTCCGCCGGCCGGATCGCGCTCGCCGTCGGCACCGTCGCCGAGACGCTGCTGCGCGAGCGCGGCCCCGGGCTGGTGCTCGCCTCGCTGGCCAGGGCCGGGACGCCCGTCGGCATCCTGATCCGCCGCTGGCTGGCCTTCGCGCACGGCCTGTCCGTGCCGCACTACGCGGTCTCGATCGTGCGCGGCCGCGGCATCGACCCGGTCGCGCTGCGGTATCTGGCGGCCCACCACCGCCCGCAGGACGTGGTGTTCGTGGACGGCTGGACGGGCAAGGGCGCGATCACCCGCGAACTCGCCGACGCGCTGGCCGGCACCGGCTTCGACCCGGACCTCGCGGTGCTCGCCGACCCGGGCCGCTGCGTGCGGACGTACGGCACCAGGGACGACTTCCTGATCCCGTCCGCCTGCCTCAACTCCACGGTCTCCGGGCTGGTTTCGCGCACCGTACTGCGGGCCGGGCTGATCGGTCCGGACGACTTCCACGGCGCCAAGCACTACGCCGAACTGGCCGGGAGCGACGTCTCCGCGGCCTTCCTGGACGCGGTGGCCGCCCGCTTCGGCGAGGTCCGCGCCGCCGCCGTCCAGGGCGCAGGCCGGCTCTCCGCCGACCCGGACCGGGTGCCCGACTGGGCCGGCTGGGCCGCCGTGGAGCGGATCAGCGCCGAGTACGGCATCGACAACGTCAACCTGGTCAAGCCGGGCGTCGGCGAGACCACCCGGGTGCTGCTGCGCCGCGTCCCCTGGCGGATCCTCGCGCGGCGCGGCGCGGGTGCGGACCTGGACCACGTCCGGCTGCTCGCCGCCCAGCGCGGCGTCGGGGTCGAGGAGGTGGACGGGCTGCCGTACACCTGCGTCGGGCTGATCCACCCCCGCTACAGCCGCGGGGCGACCGGGGGAGACGGGCGGGCCGTGACCGACGGGTCGGCCGTGACCGACGGGCGGGCCGTCGCCGATGAGCGGGCCGTTACCGAGACTACGGGGAGGGATTCCTGATGGGTGTTCTGGTGGCCAGCGACCTCGACCGGACGCTGATCTACTCCGAGCGGGCCATGGCCCTGGGCGTGCCCGACCGGCTCGCGCCGCGGCTGCTCTGCGTCGAGCTGTACCAGGGGCGCCCGCTGTCCTTCATGACCGAGCGGGCCGCCGGGCTGCTCGCCGAACTCGCCCGGGAGGCCTGCTTCGTCCCGGCCACCACCAGGACGCCGGAGCAGTACGGGCGGGTCAACCTGCCGGGCCCGACGCCGGACTGGGTCCCCGCGTACGCGATCTGCGCCAACGGCGGACAGCTGCTGGTGGACGGCGTGCCGGACGGCGACTGGCGGGCCGAGATCACCGGGCGGATAGCCGCCGGCTCGGCCCCGCTGGAGGAGGTGGTCCGGCGGCTCGCGCTGTGCGCCGACCCGGAGTGGACCCACAAGCGGCGGGTCGCCGACGAGCTGTTCGCCTACCTGGTGGTCGAGCGCGCCGCGCTGCCCGAGGGCTGGCTGGCGGACCTGACCGGCTGGTGCGCCGAGCGCGGCTGGGCGGTCTCCCAGCAGGGCCGCAAGGTGTACACGGTGCCGGCGCCGCTCACCAAGAGCGCCGCCCTGGCCGAAGTCGTCCGGCGCAGCGGTGCGGACACCGTGCTGGCCGCCGGGGACTCCCTGCTCGACGCGGACCTGCTGCTCGCGGCGGACGCGGGCTGGCGCCCCGGGCACGGCGAACTCGCGGACAGCGGCTGGACGGCCCCCGGCGTCACCGCCCTGGCGGAGGTGGGGGTGACGGCGGGGGAGGAGATCGTCCGGCGGTTCCTGGCGGGGGCGACGGCCCTGCCGGTCGGGGTCTGACCGGGGGCCCGACGGCTACCCGCAGCAGCCGCCGCCGCAGCAACCGCCCCCGCCCCCGGCGGCGGGGGCCTGCTGGGCGCCGGCCGCGCCGGTGACGGCGACGGTGGACAGCAGCTTCACGGTGTCCTCGTGCCCCTGCGGGCAGACGGCGGGGTCGTTGGCCTGGGCCATCGGGCGGCGGAGCTCGAAGGTGGCTCCGCAGGAGCGGCAGCGGAAGTCGTAGCGTGGCATACCGGCAGGGTACCCAGTGGGGGTGTCCGCGGGCCGCCTGTTCTGTCCGGTCGTCCGGTCGTCCGGTCTTACTACCGTCTGCTCCGTCGCTACCGGTGGCCGCCGAGGTCCCCGCGGATCAGCCCGATCACCTGCGCCGCGGTGTCCCGTACCGCCGCGAGCTCGGTCAGGAAGTGCCAGTAGTCGGGGTGCCGGCCGGCCTCCTCCAGCGCGGCCACCGCGCGGTCGAGCCGGGCCACCGCCTCGTCCAGCGGCGCTGCGTGCCGCGGATCCGGCGCGCTGCGCCCGGCCATCGCCAGCCGCTGGGCGTCCCGGATGGCGAAGCGGGCGCGCTCGATCTCCTGGTGGGGGTCGTGCTGCACCTCGTTCAGCTGCCGCAGTCGGTCGTTCACCGCCAGCACCGAGCCGTCGGCGGTCTCCAGCAGCGCGCGGACCGTACCGATCGCGCCGGTGGCGTCCGCCCAGCGCTGCTCGTCCCGGGCCGTGGCGGCCTCGGCGAGCTTGCGCTCGGCGGCGCGGCCGGTCTCCGCGACCTGGTCGGGCACCCGCTGGAGGTCCTGCCAGCAGGAGGTGCTGAACCGGCGGCGCAGCTCGCTCAGGGCGGGCGCGACCGTCTCCGCCTTGGTCTCCAGCGCCTGGATCCGGGTCCGCAGGCTCGCCACCCGCCGGTCGATCTCCCGGGCCCGCTCCGGCAGCTGCCCGGCGTCGGCGGCGATCGCCTCGGCGCGCTGCTTCACGTCGTCCGCGCGCCGCAGGGTGTCCGCGACGCCGTGCCGGGCCGGGCCCTCGTTCAGCCGGCCGAGCTCGGGCGCAAGTTCCGCCAGCCGGGCCGCCAGGTCGTCCGCCCGCAGGCCGGCGCCGCGCACCTCGTCCAGCGCGTTGCTGGCCGCGAGCAGCGCGCGCTTGGCCTGCTCGACCGCCGGGGTGACCCGCATCAGCTGCTGCTCGGCGTGCTGGAGGGTCGGCTGCAGTCGGCGCAGGAAGTCGTTCAGCTCCGCCTTGGCCGAGCCGAGCTGTCCCTTGACGTCCTCCAGCTGGCGCTTGGCCTGCGCGGCGGTGCCCGCGTCCAGGGTCTCGCTGTCCAGGTTGTGGGCGTCGAGGGCGGCGAGGTAGTTCACGGTGACCTGATCGACCCGGCCGGAGATCGCCGCCAGGTCGGTGAGCGCGCCCTGCGCCGTCCGGCCGTCCGCGGCCGCGCGGACGGTCTCCACCGCGAGCTGCACCTCGCGCTGGGTCTCCTCCAGCTCGTAGAACGCCTCCTGGGCCGCCGCCCTGGCCTCCCGGGCCTGCGTCCGTCCGCCCTCACCGCCGCCGCGCCGGCCCCACCAGCCGCCGGTCCCGGCCGACGCCAGCCCGACCGCCGCCAGCGCACCGGCCAGCACCACCGGCAACACCAACGCGTCGGCCGGCGCACTCCCCGCCCGACGCCGCCCCCGCCCGCTCCCGCCGGCCACCGTCACTGCGCGCTCCCTGCTCCGACCCGCTGATCCGGCCTCCATTCTCCCCGATCCCCCCGCCGGCCCGTCACCCCCTCCCACCCCACCGGCCCCGCCCCGCCTCCGCCCCACCGGGCACCTGGCCCCCACCACCCCCCTGGACCAGGTACCCTGGGCTCTCGTCGTGCGCCCACCGGCCCACGACGGGGGGCGCGTAGCTCAGTGGTAGAGCGCTGCTCTTACAAAGCAGATGTCGGCGGTTCGAAACCGTCCGCGCCCACAGCGAACATGCAGGTCAGAGGGCCGTGGTGCCAGCTCGGAAGAGCCGGCACCACGGCCCAAAACACATTTAGAACACATCACGCCGCAGCGGCGTCGGCAGCTGCCTCCAAGGCAGCGACTTCGGCGGCGAGCTTGGCCGCCTTCTTCTGCGCCTTCTCGGCCTTCTTCTTTGCCAGCTTGAGCACCTTCGACCGCTGGCTGTCGAGCCGGTCCGATACCTCGTCCAGGCGATCCGGCCAGAGGTGACCGTACGTGTCCAGCGTCAGGGTGGCCGTCTTGTGCCCCAGCATGGTCTGGACCACCTTGACGTCGGCGCCACTGGCGATTGCCAGGGACGCCGCAGTGTGTCGAAGCTTGTGAAGCGTGATGCCGAGGTCTGCCAGGCCGGCGGCCTAGAGGGCCTTTTTGAATCGCCGGCGCGTGAAGTTGCCGACGATCAATTTTCCGCCCTCAGGGGCTGTGAAAAGGAGGTCGTCCGGCTTGCGGTCGACCATCAGAAATTCGAGTTCCTTGAGGAGGAATGCGGGTACCGGCACAGAGCGCCGCTCATGGTTCTTCGGAGTGTCGAGATATAGACCGCTTTTGTCTCGACTCCACGTCTCGGCGATCCGCACACGTCGGGCGGCGAGGTTGACGCGACCTACCTTGATTGCCGCTCCAGGAGATCAATGCGGCGAATCGGGCCGAGTGCGGCCACAGTGGCGGGTCGGGCTGCGCCTGGTGCTGGCTCACGGCCGACGCCATCGCCGAACTCCCCTATGCCGAGCGTCTCGCCGCCGCCGTGGACCTTGACCACCGGCTCACCGAACTGGGCATCCCCCGCGCGCCCCGGACGGTCGTGATCGTCCGCGAGGCCCGCACCTACGCCGTCCAGGTCATGTGCGAGGAGCTCGGCACGTGGGAGCTGCGCATCCCTGCCCCGGGTGAGGAGTGTGCCCTGTTCCGTGGCCAGATGTGGGCGGACCCCGACGCCCAGGTCCGCAATGATCAGGCGCCGACATGGACCCGGGGCCGGGACGACCTCTCCACCGTCGCCCGTGGCTTCGCGGGCCTGCTCTGGGCAGCCGGCCTCCGCTGAGCCTGCCGCCCGGCCCGGCGGACCGCCGGGCCGGGCCCCGTCCCAATCCTCCAGGGAGACCTCACCTTTGAAGATCATCGACGTTCAGCACGATGCCGACGTGGCGCGCCCGGCCCGCTCGCGGGAAGTGCTCTCGGTCCTCTCCGTCATCGGCGAGCGGTTCGACGCTGCCGCCGCAGTGGTCCGGGAGGTCGCCCCCGCCGAGTTGGCGGAGCTGCCACCCACCCCCGTGCTCGCCGTCCCCGACTGGGGGCGGGCATGCCGCGCGCTTGTCGACCTCGACCTCTTCCTGGTCGCCGCCAGCTCCCGAGTGGCCTCCGCCCCCTTTGGGGGTGGATACACCCCGCACCGGCAACTGTGCTGGTCGTTCGTGCTGGCACTTCACACGATCGGCGATGCGTGGCGGGATGCCTACCTGCCCGGCGCGCACTACGTCATCAGCCCCGATCTGCCGGTCCGGCCCGGCCTGCCCGCCGCAGCCGCATGGAGGGCGTCCGCCGGGGCCGCCTCCGCCCGTGCCCGACGCTGGGCCGCTGCCGCCACGGTGTCCCACTTCCGCGCGATGTCGGACGAGGTGAACGCCGCGACCTGACGATCATGCCCATAGAGTTGACATGACCATCACCCTGGCCAGGACCTCCACCCGCAACGCGACCCTCCACGAGATCGTGGGCATTCTCAAGGACGAACACCCCCGCAAGACCGACGTCATCGCCCCGGTACAGAACATCCACGCCCAGGGCGGCCGGCTGATCGTCGCCGGGGCGGACCACGACATCACCCCGGACGGAGTCACCCGCAAGGCCGGGGAGTTCCGGCTCACCGACGTGGCGGAATCCGGCGTGGCGGAAAAGCTCGGCATCCCTGTCGGCTACCTGCGCAAGGTCCGGATCGAGGCCCCCGACCTGTGGGACGCCAACGTGAACGGGTGGCTCAGCCACGAGAGCCGTGCCGACAAGTCGTTCATGGTCCGCACGCTGACCCCGGCCCAGGGCGAGGACACCGGCACCGCCCGCGCCTTCCTCAGCCCCAGCTACCGGATCATCGACAATCTGGACATCCTGACCGCCGCGTTGCAGGGTGTGCGGGAAGCCGGTGTCGAGGTCCGGCTGGACAAGTGCGACCTCACCGACCGGAAGATGTACGTCAAGATCACCGCCCCGCAGGTCAGCGCCTACGCCCCCGAGCTGTTGAAGGACTACCGGAGCCCGTTCAGCGGCGCGCGTGGGGCGGACAACCCGACTGTCTTCGCCGGGTTCGAGATCTCCAACTCCGAAACCGGATGCGGGGCGTTCACCATCGTGCCCCGGCTGGTCGTCCAGGTCTGCGACAACGGGATGGTGATCACCAAGGACGTCATGCGGTCCGTGCACATCGGCGGCAAGCAGCAGGACGGGGTGATCCGGTGGAGCAACACCACCCAGTCCCGCACGCTCGATCTGGTCACCTCCCAGACCGCCGACGCCGTCAGCACCTTCCTTGATCACGACTACGTCGTCCGACAGCTGCGGTCCATCCAGGAGACCGCCGCGACCCGGGTCAAGAACCCGGAAGCCACCATCACCACCGTCGCCCAGCGGCTCAAGTTCACCGAGGAGCGCCGGGCCGACATCTTCGCCCACTTCATCCAGGGCGGAGACCTCTCCGCCGGTGGCGTGATGCACGCCGTCACCTCCGTCGCCCAGACCCTCCCCGACGCCGACGACGCCCACGAGGTCGAAGCGCTCGGCATCCGCGCCATGGAGCTGGCCGCCTCCCTGTGACCGACCCGCCGCCCGGCCCACCGTGGCCGGGCGGCCCGGCACAGGCCGCTACCACCAGCCCACCGCGAGAACCGGAACGCCCCTTGAACACCGTCGCTGAACGCCTTCGCAACCTCGTTGCCGAGGTCACCACCTTCGAAGAGGAGTGGGAGGACAAGTTCCGCAAGGATCTGCCGTCCTACGACCCCAACCGCGAGGACTTCCCCGTCGACCCCGCCGACGAAGAGAGCTACTACACGCTCTGCGCCGACCGCGAGGCCCAGGCCCGCGACCAGCTCCACCGGGTGACCATCAGCATCGAAGCCGTCGCCCGCGAGCTGACGGACACGGTCGCCGAGGCGGACCAGCCCGGCTGACCTAACCACCAGCCGCCCAGCGCGAAGCTGGGCGGCCCCCGGCCGGGAGCGCCGAGCTGCGGGGATCGACCCCGCACCCCGGCCCAACCCCTCCCGCACCTCACCCACCGCAGCACCAACCCGCCGCACCGCCCGCCGGCCCCTGCCGCCCGCAACCGGGCGGCCCCCGGCCGGGAGCGCCGAGCTGCGGGGATCGACCCCGCACCCCGGCCCAACCCCGCGCGGTGTCCCCCGCTGCCCACCTTCACCCCTCAACCACCACCAGGAGAAGCGCGTGCCCACCCTGCCCCACACCGGGCTCCAGACCCCCGACCAGCCCACCTACGAGGTCACCAGCTGCCACGAGCTGGCGCTGCTCCGGGCGACCCCGTTCCTGGCCACCCTCAGCCATGCAGGCCGCAAGATCGGCACCGCCCAGAACTACGGCGACGGAGACGCCACGGAGTTCGTGCCCCACGGCGACTTCAAGGTGGCCGACTTCGCCCGCTTCGCCGACGCCTGCCGACTGGACGACCAGCCGATCTGCCTCTCCCTGCTGCTGGACCTTCTGATCGAAGAGTTCAACGTCGCCCGCTCCCTGCGTGCGCAGGCGATCCAGGGCCGCACCCTGCTCCGCGAGGTCGCCCCGAACCGCACCGTCACCATCAGCGGCACCATCCCGCTGCCCGCCACCGCGGACGACCGCCGACGCGCGCGTGAAGCCCTCGGCCTGCCGCTCACCCCGGGCGCCGCGACCCAGTTCTGGACCGGCACCCACTGGGAGCACCTGGCCGGCACCTCCGCGGCCTGACCTCCCACCACCCGGCCAGCCCCAGGAGCCTCCAGTGCACATCCCCGTCACCCTCACCACCACGCTCCGCCTGCCCGGCGAGAAGCACCCCGTCACCGTCTGCACCCCGCTCCAGGCCGGGGCGCAGACCAAGCACACCAAGGTCGTGCAGTTCGCCTTGGGCAGGTTCCGGGCCACCGGCCCCGGCCGGACGGTGACCATCGGGCCTGACCCCCGACGCGTCCCGACACCCAGCATGACCCGGTGCCGAGGCAAGGGCTGGCAGCGCTGGACCGAGCCGGACGGCCGCGTCCGCTACGGCATCGCCAGCGAGGCCCCGCCCTCGGAGACCGGAGCCGCGTGGAGCGCGCACGGAGCCCGAGTGGTCGTCCCCGCCGACGGCGGAGACCTGTTCGTCATCCACCGCACCGGTTCCGGCAACAGCTCCGACTGGGCCCGCGAAGGCGACGACGTGAAGATGCTCCCCGCTCGCCTCACGGACCACCGGCCCGGTCCGCACAGCCACCGCACCGCGCTGGTGGCCTGACCGGCCCCGGTGCGGCCCGGAGACCCGCCGGACCGCACCGAGGCCAGGCCAGACCGCAGGGCCCCACCCCGAGCACCGCAGGAGTCAGCAACATGCCCCAGTACATCGTCCCGATCGACGTCATCACCGTGCACGTGGTCCCCGTCCTCGCACCCACCGCCGACGCGGCCAAGGACGAGGCCGAACGCATCGTCGCCAGCGACCGGAAGACCTGGTACGACCACACCGAGCCGCTGTGCGTCGGCGACGCCCACACCGCGGCCGAGTGGGACGCCCACCAGGAGAGCCTCGCCCGCACCAGCAACACCGCCCGCCCGGCGCTGCCCCGGGCCCGCCAACCGCAGGACCCCACCCCCGCGCGGTTCCGCGCGCCCCGCACCGACCACCACGCCGACGGCACCGTGTGCCCTCCCGAGCACCGGCACACCACCAGCGGCCGGCCCCTCGCTGAGGGTTGCCCCGGCCGCGTGTACTCCAAGGCCGTGTGCACCTGCGGCCAGTGGTCGACCCAAGCGCCCGGCAAGGGCTACGTGGACGGCGAACGCCTTCGGCACCTGAGCACCACGCACTGACACCACGCTCCACCCCGACCGACGAACGGGTGCGGCCCGGAGGGCAACCGGACCGCACCCGCCCACGAAACCCGAGAGAACAAGATCGTGACCCCGACCCGTCCCGACACGGACGCGCTCACCGCGGACATCACCGTCGGCATCCTCGGCGTCTGCGCGTTCGCCGTCAGCTTCACCCACGTCGTCCAGACCGCCACCGAAGCCGGCCAGACCGGATGGGTGGCCTACGCCATCGCCGTCAGCGTCGAGCTGATGGCACTCGGCTCCGTCTCCGAGATCCGCCGACGCAAACGGCACGGACAACCCGCCCGCTGGCCCCGCGGCGTCCTGGTCCTCGGCGTCGCGATGAGCCTGGCCGCGAACCTGGCCGTCGCCCAACCCGCCACGTGGGGATACGTGATGGCCGCCTGGCCGAGCCTGGCGTTCCTCGCTGCCGCCGGAATCATCGAGTCCCGCCCCTCCGGCCGCTCTGCCGAACCCGCACCGCCACGGCCCGCCGAAGCAGACACCCACGAGTACCAGGACGTCGCGGCCGACCCTCCGCCACCCGACCCGATCCCAGCTCAGCCGGACGACCAGGACCAGGACCAGGCCGAAGACCCGGTCGAACCGGCCGACGACACCGAAGCCGACGAGCCCGACGAGCAGCCGGCCACCGAACCGCCGACGGAGCGGCCGAGCAGCCTACGCGTCATCACCGAGCTGCTCGCCGCGATGCGGGCCGACCCCGACTGGCGCCCCGACTACGCCGCGCTGACCACCGGCACCGGCTACAGCCGGTCGTGGTGCGAGAAGCGGGTGGCCGACGCCCGCACGCTCCTCCGCCGTACGGAACCCGGCCACACCCAGGAGTACCCCGACCACACGGTTGGCCCGCAGCCCCTCAGCCCGAGCCACACGCCCCGGGACGCCGACGACCAGCCCCTCCCGCCCACCTCCCGACCCGCACCGAACCCGTACGAGGAACCCGCACATGAGCACCACCCGCCACATACCGCCGCAGCTGCGTGACGCGGACGCCTACGTGATCAACAACAGCGCGGGCAAGGACTCCGCCGCGATGCTCCACCGGTGGGCCACCACCGCGACCCCCGAGATGCTGGAACGCACCGTCGTCCTCCACCTGGACCTCGGCGACGCCGAATGGGACGGAGCCCCCGCCCTCGCCGCAGACCAGGCAGCCGCGTACGGGCTGCCCTTCGAAGTGCGCCGCCGCGAGCGCGGCGGCCTGCTCGACCTGGTCCGCGCCCGGGGCCGCTGGCCCGGCCCCGGCACCCCCTTCTGCCGCAGTTACCTGAAACGGGACGTTGCCCGGAGGTACTACACCGAGCTGACCACCCGCCTCGGCATCAGCGGTCGGCCCGCGCACATCGTCACCGCGCTCGGGCTGCGCGCCGCCGAGAGCACGGTTCGGGCCCGCCGCCCCGCGGTCGCCCCGGACCGAGCGGCGAGCTCCGGCCGGCGCCAGATCACCACCTGGCTGCCCGTACACAACCTCAGCACCGACGACGTGTGGAAGACCATACGGGCCAGCGGCATACCGCCCCACCCCATCTACCAACACCTCGACCGCCTGAGCTGCCGTCTGTGCCCGTTCGCCGGACGCCGCGCCCTCATCACCGCGGCACGGATGGCACCGGACACCGCACTCGACTACGCCCTGGTCGAAGAAGAGATCGGCCAGCCGTTCCGCCGTGACCTGTCGATGGCCCGGATCATCGAAGCCGCCGAGCGTGAGGACACCGGTTCCGTACGGCCCCTACACCCGTACGGGGCCGCCCCCCGTACACTTCCGAGCCGTACGGGGGTGTGCGCCGCGTGATCCGTACCAACCCCGCACCGACCCACACCGACCTGCCGGTGGTGTTCAGTTTCGGCATGGGCGTGGACAGTGCCGCCATTGCCGCCCGCTGGCTCACCGAGCCGGCCAGCCGAAGGTTTCCGCTCGACCGGCTGACGGTGCTGACCGCGATGACGGGCGATGAGCCAGACATCACCCGGCGTCTGGTCGAACAGCACCTGCTGCCGCTGCTGCGCGACACCGGCACGAGGTTCGTCCAGATCAGCCGGACCAACCAGCGCGGCGGCTACACCGTGCTGGACGACTCCCGCTCCCCGCGCCGGCTGATCACACGGGGGCCGTGGCGGCTGTCCGACGAACTCCGGGCCAGCGGCACCGTCCCGCAGATCGCGGCCAAACGTCGGCTGTGCAGCCAGCACGCGAAGGGCGAAGTGCTCGACGGGTGGCTGGGCGACGAGTTCGACGGACCCTTCCGGCACGTCCTCGGCTTCGCCAGCGAGGAACTCCGCCGGGCGGAGCGAGACGAGAGCTACACCGCCCTCGGCCGCATCCCCGAGTACCCGCTGATCGATGACTGGGGATGGGACCGCCAGCAGTGCGAGCAGTACCTACTCGACCTCTTCGGCGAGCCGTGGTCCAGGTCCGCGTGCGGCTACTGCCCCTTCTCGGCGGGACAGCGCGGGCGCGCCGAGCTGATCGAGCGGTGGCGCGCGGAGCCGGCGGTCGGCGCCCAGGCGCTCGCCCTGGAGTACACCGCGATGGCCCTCAACCCGCGCTCCAAGCTGTACGGCACCGTTGCCGCCCAGGACCTCGCCCGCACCCACGGGCTGGCCGACGCCCTCGGCGCGTTCGAGGAACACCTCCGGCGCCAGCGCTGGAGCGTCTACGAGGTCCGGCGGATCATCCACCCACGCCGCGACGACCCGACGGCGAAGGGCGCCGCCTGGCGCAGCGTACGGAGCAGGTTCACCGGCAGCCGGGCCGACGCCGCCGCCATGTTGACGGCCGTTACCGACGGCCGAGCCCGCACCGACCAGTACGGGATCACCCGGGCCGAGATCATCCCCCGAACCAGCGGATATCCCGCGATCGAGATGACGCTCGCCCTCGCACCGGCCGGGGTCATCGACAAGGAGAGACCGGCATTCGGGGCATGGTGGGAACGTCTGCACCACCAGAGCGAACTCGCGCTCCCGGTCACGCTCGCCGCGCGAGCGGAGCCGAAAACGGGGGCCAGCAGCACGGCCGAAGCCGTGCCGACCTCAAGGATCGGCTGGGCAAGCCGCTGGCCCCCTCCCACGAAGCCCGATCCCGAAAGACCGCTACCTCGCGCGGGTAGATTAGTGCATGTCGAGCCGGGGAGGGCACCTCCCCCTGAACCCCCACCCCAAGGAGCCCAGCCGATGGCCCCCGCCCCGACACTCGCCGAGCGGCTGGACGCCGCCGCCTCCGACAGCCTCAGCGTCGCCGACATCAGCAACGCGACCGGGCTGTCCGAGTCCACCGTCCGCCGCCTCGCCAAGGACCCGGAGTGGCCCGAGCCCGAGGAGCCCGGCGACCACCGCGAGCAGCGGTACCCGCGTGAACCGGTAGCCGCGTGGATGCGCGACAACCAGGCCGCACGCATCAACGCGGAGGAACTGCCGGGGGCCGACAGCGACCGCGTCACCCTCACCGAGATCGCGAGCCGGACCGGAAGCAAGCGCGAGACCGTCAGCCGACTGCCCTCCACGTACAAGAACAGCAGCGACCCGTTCCCCGCCGCCGACCCGCTCGGCACCTACAACTGGGGCGAGGTCAAGGCATGGCTCGGCCGACGGGCCGGCCGCACCGGCCCCCGCGGCGCCACCCAGCCGCCCGCCCCCACCCAGGCGCCGACCACACCGCCAGTGCTCGACGTGCTCACCACCGCGATGATCGAGCGGCTCACCGGAAAGGGGAAGGAGGCAGTGAAGACTCTGGTCCGCCGTCCCGAGATCGCCGAACTCAGCTCCGGCAAGGTCGGCCGCCTCCGGGTGTGGCCGGCGGCCACCCTGCTGCCGCTGCTCTGGAACCTCGGCTACCTGCCGGAGTCCGGCCCGCTCGGAGCCGAACCGACCGCCGTCCTGGTCGAACTCGGCTACCTGCCCGCGACGGGGAAACCGAGCGCCGAGCAGATCGCCGTGCTGCGCGCATTCGGCTACGACGAGAAGGGGAGCCCCGAGCACCGTGCGTGGCTCGCCGGACCGCTCCGAACCGCGACCGAGCTGTCCAAGCACTACGGGGTGAGCCTCAGCGCGATCAGTAAGCGCATCGCCCGTGCCCAGGAAGCCGGCCAGCCCGTTCCGCACCCGATCGACACCGAGGACGGCAAGCGATACGACCCACGGGCCTTCGACGCCTTCTGGAACCCCCCGGCCGCCGAGTAGCAGCCGCTGAACACCACGACGGCGCTGCCGACCAACCAGGTCGCCAGCGCCGCCGCCGTTCCGTCTCCCGCCGTGTCCGAACGGCACAGGCGGTACCCCCGCCTACCGCCTCACAGGCTCGGTGTCTCCAGTACGGGCGGCCTTCGGGTGGGACTTGAGGAGCATGTGGTGCCGGGCCCTGCCCTCGATCGCCGCCGTCGCTTCCCGGGGGACCACCACGATGCCGTCCAGCAGCCGAACCGCCCGGCGGTAGGCGGTCTGACGCTCGGCGTCGGACGCCCCATCACCCAACACGGTGCGCAGCAGCCGCTGAGCCTGCGCCACCGCCGCGCGCTCCCGCTCCGGCATCTGAGCCGTGCCGACCCTGCGAGCATGGCGGTCAGCGACCTGCCAAGCGATCTCCAACGCGGTCACGGCCCGCCCGTACGCTGCCGCGCCGTCGGAGCCGGCCACGGACCGGGCGTCGGCCGCCCCCGCGAGCGCGTGCACCAGATCGGCCGTCTCCCGCACAGCGACATCCGCCAGCAACGGACGCTCCAACACCGCCAGGATGTCGCCGGTGAACTCCCCGTACTGCTCCAGCACGGCATCGTGCCGATCCTCGACACGGCGCAACCGCAGCCGCGCGGCCCGGTCGTCCGTCCGGCGCTTCTTCACGGCCGCAGCCACCACCGCCACACCGGCCACCGCCGCGACCGCGCCCCCCGCCAGCCCGATAGCGCCCCACGGCACCGCGAAGCCGCCGCCGTCAGCCGCCGCCGTCAGCCGGCGCCGACTCGGCGGGTGCCGCGTCCGCCACCGAGCCCCAGACCGTGGGGAGCACCTTGAACGTCAGCCACGGAAACGCGGGGATGACCGCTCCGGCAATGATCCCGCCGACCGGGGAGCCGCCGTGCCGCCCCGCCAAGCCGTACCAGGCAGAGCGGACCAGCGCGCCCAGGGCCACCAGGGCGCCGCCGAACAGCGCAGCCCACTGAGCCCACTGAGCCCACTGCTCAAGGTCCTGGTTCACTTCCGGTACGTCCTCGGGGTAGTTCGAATGCGGTACATCGTCTCATTCGTCGGCAGCCGAAGCAGTGACGAACGGCACCCGGCCTCCGCCGGTCACCCCTGCGCGACGTCGCCGTTCACCGTGGAGCCGGAGCCGGCCGCCGCGCCACCAGACCCGGGCGCCACTGCCACGACCGCTGCGGCACCACGGCTGTCGCCGCGCGGCTTCCCGGCCCCGGCGATGTCCGCCAGGATCGCCCGGACCTCCGGCAGCGACAGCCCCGTCAGCTCCGCGATCTGATCACGCGGCTCACCCATATCGGCGAGCGCCGCCACCGCCTCCCGCGCCAGCCGCTCCGGTTCCAACGCCGCAGCCTCCGCGTCCGCCAGGAGCTTCTCCGCCCGAGAACGCGCGGTCGCCCGCAGCTGCTCCGCCCTCCCCGTCTGCTCGTAGAAGTCGGCCAGCGCTGCCTCCACCTGCCGCTCGCGCCGAAGACGCTCCGCGTCCCGTGCTGCCTTCGCCTGCTGCGCCGCCCGAACCGCATTGGCCCGCGACGTCGAAATTCTTCCGCTCATGCACCGAACATAGCCGATAAAGCCTAGGCTGCAAACCTCTTTGAATCTCTCTCGATAACCTTCGATAAACGTTGAGAAAAGTCGATAGAGAATCCGAGTCGCACGTCACATATCCAGCGCTTCGACTGCCCTGACCTGCTCATATGCCAGGATCACCAAGCCATCCAGACGCCTCTTGCAGATATTCTGAGCATGGTCCGCTGCGCGGGGCTAAAGTACTCGCATGGCATTTGATGAGGCAGGTGAATCGGCGGCTGGAATAGCCGTCGCACTTACCCTCATCCAGGTTCCGGAAAGCTGGGGGTGGTCGCGTTGATGACCATCCACAAGCTCACCGCCGGCAACGGCTACACCTACCTGACGCGCCAGGTCGCGGGCGGCGACGTACAGCGTCAGCGGGGTCAGTCCGCCGAGGAGTACTACACCCAGAAGGGCAACCCGGCGGGCGTCTGGCTCGGCCGCGGCGCCCCCCTGCTCGAACTCGACGGGACCACCGTCACCGAGCAGCAGATGAAGCACCTGTTCGGCCTCGGCCAGCACCCCGACGCCCAGGGCATCATCGACGAGCACCTGGCCGCCAACGTGCGCGCCGACATGGACGACGACCAGCTCCAGGCCGTTCGCGCCGCAGCGATCAAGGCCGCGACCCTCGGCCGCAAGTACCCCGAGTACGAGCCGCTGGACCCGTTCGCCGAGCGCGTCGACAGGCGCCTGGCCGTCATCGAGAAGGAAGCCCGGCGGGCGCCCACGAGTGCCGAGATCAAGAAGGTCCAGCACGAGGAGTCCCGTCGTCAGCGCGCCGCCGTCGCCGGGTTCGACCTGGTCTTCGCCCCGGTCAAGTCCGCCGCGGTCCTGTGGGCACTGGACGAGCGCCCCGAGGTCCGCGCCGCCGTCCGCGAGGCCCACGAGGCCGCCCGCGACGCCGCGCTGGAGCTGCTGGAGGAGCACGCCGCGTACACCCGCACCGGCAGCACCGGCCAGGCCCAGATCGACACCAAGGGCCTGGTCGCCGTCGCCTTCGACCACTACGACAGCCGGGCCGGCGACCCCAACCTGCACACGCACCTTGTCGTCGCCAACAAGATCCAGGGCGTCGACGGGAAGTGGCGTTCGCTCGACGCCCGCGGCCTGCTGGCGATGACCGTGGCCACCTCCGAGTTCTACAACTCGCGGTTCGAGACCGAGCTGACCGCCCGTCTCGGCGTCACCTTCGAGGCCCGCGAGGACTCCGCCACCAAGCGCCAGCCGGTGCGCGAGATCGTCGGCGTCCCCGTCGAGGCGATCACCCACTTCTCCTCCCGCCGGACCGAGATCGAAGCTCGCTACGAGCAACTCCTTCGAGAGTACCGGCGCGAGCACGGGCACGACCCCTCCCGCGGCATGACCCACCAGCTCGCCCGCCAGGCGAACCTGGACACCCGCGAGGGCAAGAAGGCCGCCCGCTCCCTCGAAGAGATGCGCGCCGACTGGACCCACACCGTCACCACCGCCCACGGCCAGGACATCGTCCACCGCGTGATGGCGGCCGTCCCCGCGCCTGAAAGCACCCCGGCCACCACCCAGCAGGAGGAGCCGAAGCCGGTCGAGATCCCCACTCTCGCCGCCGCCGTGATCTCCGCTGTCGGTGAGGAGCGCGCGGTGTGGACGGTGTGGAACCTGCGCGCCCACGCCGAGCGCCTGGCCCGCTCCGAGCACCCCACCACCAGCACCACCGAGCACCGGCAGCTGGTCGAGGCGATCGTCACCGAGGCCATCTCCCCGGCGCACAGCGTCCGCATCGACGCCCCCGCGCTGCTTACCGAGCCCGAGGAACTGCGCCGCGCCAACGGCGACTCCGTGTTCGTCCAGCACGCTTCCACCCGCTACACCAGCACCGCCATCCTGGACGCCGAGCGCCGCCTGGTCACCGCCGCCCTCACCCCTGTCACCGAGGGCCCGAACCCGGCCTTCGTCGGCGCCGCCCTGGACGGCTTCGAGGCCCGAAACCGTGCACTCGACGAGGGCCAGCGCGCCCTCGTCACCGCGTTCGTCACGGACCCCCGGTTGGTCTCCCTCGGCCTCGGCCCGGCCGGCTCCGGCAAGACCACCGCGATGCAGGCGTACGTCCACGTCGCCAACCAGGCCGGCCAGCGCGTCGTCCCGCTCGCCACCTCCGCCGCCTCCGCCGCCGTCCTCGCCAAGGACCTCAAGCAGCCCGCCGAGAACCTCCACAAGTTCCTCTGGGAGTACACCGGCGGCAAGTACATGGGCGAGCTGCTCAGCGGCCAGAAGGTGCCCAAGAGCCGGGCCGGCTTCGTCCTGAACCCGGGCGACGTCGTCCTGGTGGACGAAGCCGGGATGGCGGGCACCCTCAACCTGGACAACCTCGTCAAGATCGCCGCCCAGCGCGGCGCGACCGTGCGCCTGCTCGGTGACTACCGCCAGCTCAGCAGCGTCGAAGCGGGCGGCGCGCTGCGGCTCATCGCCGCCGAGGCCGGCGCCGTCGAGCTCACCACGCTCCACCGGTTCAGCGACAAGGCCGAAGCCGCCGCCACCCTCAAGATCCGCACCGGCGACACCGCCGCGCTGGACTTCTACTTCAACAACCAGCGGGTGGTCAGCGGCTCGCGCACCGCGATGGTCGAAGCCGCCTACGAAGGCTGGAAGACCGACATGCTCGCGGGCCGCACCACCCTGATCAGCGCCCGTACCGGCACCGACGTCACCGCCCTGTCCGCCCGCGCCCGCGACGACCGCGTGGCCGCCGGCCAGGTCGAGGCCGACGGCGTCCTGCTGCGCGACGGCAACCGCGCGGGACGCGGCGACTGGATCGTCACCCGCAAGAACGACCGCAAGCTCACCACCAACCGGGGCCGCGACTTCCTCAAGAACGGCGACGCCTGGGAGATCCTCCAGCGCCACCAGGACGGCTCCCTCAAGGTCCGCCACATGGAGCACCGCGGACGCCTCACCCTGCCCGCCGAGTACGTCGCCGCCAACGTCCAGCTGCTCTACGCCTCCACCATCACCCGCTCCCAGGGCGGCACCGTCGACACCGCCCACCCCCTGGTCACCGACGACACCACCCGCGAGGAGCTGTACGTCCAGCTCACCCGCGCCCGCCACACGACCACCCTCTACACCGCCACCCACGAACTCCTCCCCTTCGACACCGACGAGCAGCTCGACCAGCCGAAGAACGACCCCGACTCCTTCGCCGCCCGCGAAGTCCTGGAGCGCGTCCTGAGCCGTGAGGGCGCCCAGCTCTCCGCCACCGAGACGATCCGCAACGCCCAGGAGGACGCCGTCTCCCTGGCCACGCTCGCGCCCCGCCACCAGCACGCCGTCGAGACCCTGACCACCCCCTACTACCACCAGCTGATCCACCGACTCCTCGGCCCCGCCCTCGCCGAACAGATCACCACCGACGACGCGATGACCGCCGTCACCCGCGCCCTGCGCAACGCCGAAGCCGGCGGCTGGCAACCCGAGCGCCTGCTCGCCGCCGCCACCTGGCGTGGTGACCTGACCACCGCCGACTCCCCGGCCCAGGCCCTCGCCTGGCGCCTGAACACCATCACCGACGACCGCCCCGCCCCCGCCCACCTCAACGCACCCACCACCGCCGACACCACCCGCTACGCCGCCCTGTTGGCGGCGCACACCGGCCTGCCCGTCCACCGCTTCGACCCCGAGGCCGCGACCACCGAACCGGCCGCCCTGAGCATCGCGCCCGCCGCCACCCAGGCCGCCGACGCGCACCCGCACGTCTCCGCCGACACCCTCAACCGCTACGCCGCCACCGCCGCAACCGCGCTCAACACGGCCACCGACAAGGTCACCACCCACCCGCAGTGGCCCCACCTCGCCGGAGCCCTCGCTGCCGCCGAACGCACCGGCCGCGACACCACCACCCTGCTCACCACCGCCGCCACCCACACCACCGGCACGAGCGACCCGGTCACCGCCCTGACCCGCGCCGCCCGCACCACCCTGGCCGAAGACGGCATCCCCGAGCACCACCAGCAGGCCCCCGAAACCCTCCGCCACCAGGCCCTCACCGCCACCGTCCTCGGCGACGAGCACGCCACCCGCGCCCTGGGCGAGAACACCTGGCCCGCCCTCACCGCCGCCCTGCGCCGCGCCGAGACAGCCGGCCACGAACCCGCCACCCTGCTGCGCCAGGTCGCCGAGAGCCGCCCGCTCACCGGCGCCGACAGCCTCAGCCAGGTCCTGGCCTGGCGCATCGGCCGCTCCCTTGCCGCGCAGGCCCCCGCGACCGCCGACCAGCAGGGCGACCGCGCCGAAGCGGAGCTGTGGCGCACCCTCGCCTGGACCCTCAAGGCCATCGAGAACACCGGCACCACCGCGGAGACCGCCCTTTCCGAGGTGACCGGCCGCACCGCGCTGCCCGAACTGCTCCAGCACGCCCAGCAGCAGGCCCTCGCCCACACCCGCGCCGCCTCCGGCCGGGCCGACCTCCCGGCGTGGATCAGCGCCGTACCGCGCTCCACCATGGCCAACCCGCTCCACCATGCCTACCTCACCGACAGCGCCGCCCTGATCGCCAACCGGCTCTCGGTGCTCGCCGACCGCACCGTGGAAAACCGACCGGAGTGGAGCCGGACCCTCGGCGAAGCCCCGACCGACCCCACCCAGCGCGCCCAGTGGCAGCAGCAGCTCGCCCTCGTCGCCGCCTACCGCGACCAGTTCAAGGTCACCGACGACAACGCCACCCAGCCGGCCGGCCCCTACATCGAGGAAGGCCGAACCGGCCACGACGCCTACTGGCAGGCCACCGCCGCTGCGATCGCTGCTCGGCGCAGCGCCGCCGCACCGGCGAGTGCGGAGTCCACTACCGGGACCACCGACCAGCAGGCCCGCTTCCAGCTCGCGGCCGACGTCTACCGCGCCCTGCCCGAGGCGGACCAGGCCGAGATCCTGCGCACCGTCGTGACCCGCACTGGCGCCACGTGGCTCGCCAGCCTCCCGCACCTGGACGACGCTGCCCTCACCCAGCAGAACGTCGCCGAGCAGGTCACCACCGTGCTCGCCGAGCGCCGCCAGCTCATCGCCGAGGCCCTCCGTCCCGGGCAACTGCAGGCGGAGCAACGGCGTCAACCGACCCTCGCCGAGCGCCGCCGCGCCGGCCGCCAAGCCGAGCGCCAGGCCCACCGCGAAGGGCTCCAGCAGCGGGGCGGACAGCCCGTCCGCGCCGTTCCGCGGGCGCCCGCTCAGCGGGTTGACACCGCCGATCAGCGCCACGCCCAGGCCCCAGCCGAGCGCCCGGCCGTGCAGCAGCCGGTAGTTCAGCCGCTCCGGCAGCAGGCTCGCCAGGACCAGCAGGGCCCGCACCTTCGCTAGGAGGAGTGTCGAAGCTGAGCGGTGCCATCCCGGTTCGCACACCTGTGAATCCGCCGGTGGGTTGTCCGAGGCACGGCGTAGTCTGCGCGCGGGCACGGACATCGCGACGCGCGGTGTGGCCGGACTTGTGTCGATGAGGAGTGGAGCATGCCACTGACGCCGCAGCAGCGGATCGAGAAACTGAACCGCTGGACGAACCCCCCGAGCCAGGCGGAGGAGGAACGGCTGGACCGCGCACGGCGCATGGTTACCAACGCGGTTCGCCAGCACCCACCCTTCGCGAACCTGGGGCTGATCGTGGAACCGAAAGGCTCCTGGGCGAACAACACCAACGTCAGCAGCGACAGCGACATGGACATCAAGGTGGAGTTCACCCAGCGAGTCTTCCGAGGCCCCGTGGACGGGATGGAGTTCTGGGATCTGGCTTTGCAGAACAACAGTTACAGGGGCCTCTGGACACCGGAGGTGTTCAGACACGAACTTGGAGTCGCGCTCAAGTCGGCCTCCACCCGCGTCGACGCCAGCCACAACGTCGCCTTCTACGTCCCGAGCGTTCCCGGCAGCCGGCCCGACACTGACGTAGTGCCGTGCTTCACCTACCTTCACACGCCCCTCTTTGGAGCTCTCAAGCAGGGCACGGTGGTCTTCACCAAGGACGGTAAGCACATCGTGAACTGGTCCCAGCAGCAGCTGGAGAACGGCCGAGCGAAGAACAATCGGACAGGTCGCCGCTACAAGTTCGCGGTGCGCGCGTTGAAGTCGGTAGAGAACGACCTGGTCGCTATGGGGGCGGTCAAGGAACTCCCGTCGTACTTCATGGAGTGCCTGATCTACAACGTCCCGGATGAGGTCTTCAAGGCACCCTCGCTAGACCAGGCTTTCCGAGGGGCCCTCGTGTGTCTCAAGCACCAGTTCGGCTTCTGGTCGTGGAATGACCCGGACACCATGGTCGAGCCGAACGGCATCAAAAAGCTCTTCGGCCCCGCCCAGAAGTGGAACAAGAACGACGCCCAGCACCTGCTCGGTGCTGCCTGGAACTACCTCGGCTACGACGGATGACATCGTGATGAACTCGCCTGCCCAGTCCATACGATGGGGTGCGGCCACCGCCTCCACCCTGTACGGGGCACTCCTCTACGTCCTGGGGCTGCACCCCGAGGAGCAGCTCAAGTACGCCTTCGCCTACACCCCGGCACTGCTCAGCTACCTGGTCATCGTCTTCGACAAGTGGGCCTGGCGATGGCCAGGCATTCACCGCATCACCGGACACCCGCGTATGGACGGCACCTGGCGCACGACCCTTCGCCCCAGCCCGGACAGCCACATCCCGACCGGCGGAAACCGCGGCCCGGTCCGTGCGTACCTGGCTATCGAACAGTCCTACTGGACGCTCCACGCCACCCTGCGGACAGCGGAGAGCGCTTCCCGCTCCAGCAATTCGACGATCGAGAAGCGTGACGGCTCGGGCGTGGCCGAGCTGCGGTTCCTCTACGAGAACACCCCGCAGGTCGCCCACCAGAACCGCAGCCCGGCCCATACCGGCGCCTGCCGGATCACCCTGGCTGGCAGATCGCCCGGCTCCATGAACGGCCGCTACTACACCGACCGCTTCACCGCCGGTGACATGGAACTGGTCCTGGTCAACCGAAACACCGACCACAGCACCTTCGCGGAGGCTGAAACCGCGGACACCTCCAACCCGTGAACCGCCGGTGCGGCCGTGGATCCGCAGAACCGGCCGTTCCTGATCACCCGGGTTCGGCCTGCTCACCGTTGGACGTGGCCTGTGGGGGCAGGAGCCAGCACCGACGGTGACATGGAAGACCGGGACCGGCTGGGGTGTGTGGGCGTCCTGTTCTTCCAGGTGGCGCAGGTGGCGAGAGATGGTTGATCACGGTGCTCCAGGGTTCGGCGGACCGGCCGCGCCGCTGGTTTCGAGGGCTTCGGTACCGTCCGGCACCTTCGATGGTCCTCTCGCCGGACCCGGACTCTCCCTGGGTCTCCCGCCGTCATCTTGAAGCGCCGTAGTCAGTAGTTGCGGTCATCGGCCCTCGGGGTGCTCGGCATGTTGAAGGTGAGGTTGGAGAAGTCCCGCCCCTGGACGATCGTGCCGTTCTGCGTCCCGCCGCTGATGGTGTTGTGGACGGAGCCGGCGGAATCGGTCACGGCCCGGGCCCACCATTCATCGAGGAGCACGCGGAATTCCGGGTCCAGAGCAGCCCGTACCCCAAGGGCGGTCGCCAGCGCCTGGGCCCGTACGGGGTCGGCGGGTACGGCGTCCAGGGCCGCGAGTTCCACCTCGCCCGAGCTGATTCCGGGCAGTTCCTCCTGGTCCTGTCCTCCGCCACGGCGGAAGGGGCGCCTCACCAGGGTGGCGAGTCCCTGCCACGCCTGGCGTCCCGCTTCGCTGGCGACGCTGCTCGCGAGTGCCGTGAGGGCGGCGGCGGTGATCGGATCCAACGCAGTGCTCCTTCGTCCATCGGTGCCGTTCGTTCACACCATAGGGACAGCCCGCCGAAGAGGCACGGGTTTCTCCTGACCGGATTCGCGAATCGGGAGGACGCGGCCTCGATCGCGGCGTCATGCTCCCCTGCGGGACCTAGTGTTGGTCCCATGTCTGAGGAGACGCGGAACAGCGTGGACGGGCGGGCGGAGACGGTCGTCCAGGCCAGGAACATAGGGGAACTGCACTTCCACCAGCACGGTGGCGGCCCCGAGAGATCGGCGCCGTTCCAACTGCCGCCGGTGACCGTGCCGTTCGAGAACCGCCTGGCCGAGCAGGATCGTGTCGTCCGTGCTGTGGCGGAGCACACCGAGGACGCCGGTCCGCTGCTCGTGGCGCTGACCGGGATCGGTGGGATCGGCAAGACGGCCCTCGGGTACCAGCTGGCGCGCCGGTTCGCCGGCCGCTTCCCGGACGGGGTGCTGCACGTCGATCTCGACGACCTGCGCCGGGAGGGCGTGGTGGATGTCGCGGACGCCGTCGGCGGCATGCTGACGGCGCTGGGCGTTCCGCCCGAGTGGCTGGAGCGCAGCGCCGCCGGACGTTCGAAGCAGTACTGGTCGCAGACCCGGGACAAGCGGCTCGTCGTCCTCGTTGACAACGCGCGGTTCGGCAGCGAGGTCCGGGCGTTCTTGCCGGCCTCGGGTCGGAGCCTGGTGATCCTCGCGAGCCAGTCGCCGCTGTACGACCTCGATGGGACGGCCGCGGTGGAGGTGGCTGTGGGTCCGTTGTCGCTGGACGACGCGGTGCGCTTGCTCGGGAACATCGTGGAGGATCCGCGGCTGCAGGCCGAGCCGGATGCCGCCGCAAAACTGGTTCGGGGCTGCGGAGGCCTTCCCGCCGCGTTGCAGGTGGCCGGGCAGTGGGTGCGCAAGTACCGCCGGCGGAGCCTGTCCCGGCTGGTCGAGGAGCTGACTGCCGAACTGCACGGGAAGGGGATTCCCATGGTCGAGGCCGTCTGGGACGCCGCGTACGAAGGGTTGGCGCCGGCCGCCGCGCGGCTATACCGGCTGCTGCCCCAGCATCCCGGGCCCGCCCTCGGGGAGTTGCCGGCCGCCGCCCTACTCGGTGTGGCCCCCGGCCGGGCCGCGGACGCGCTGGAGGAACTGGAGGCCGCCGGCCTGTTGGAGTACCGGCTGGACGGGTACCGCATGCACGACCTCCTGCGCGGCCACGCCGAACGCCGGGCCCGGCAGACTGATCCGGACGGTACGGCCGGGGCGGCCGCCCGGTCGTCCGTCGTCAGGTGGTACCGGAGGCAGGCCGCCCGCGCGGACCTCGCGGCGGCCGGCCGCCGGATGACCTTCGCGCCGCTGGTGGACCCGATCGGCCCTGAGGTGGCCGACGTGGACTTCCCGGACGCGGCGGCGGCCTACCGATGGCTGGAGTCGGTGCGGCTCGCCCTTTTCGGGTGCGTGCGGACCGCCGCCGAGGACGGACGACACGAGGACGCCTGGGCACTCTGCGAACCGCTGTGGACCCACTTCCTCGACCATCCGCACTACGCGGACGTGATCGACGCCTTCCGACTCGGGGTCGCCGCCGCGGATCAGGGCGAATTCCTCCCGGCCATGGTCCGCATGCGGTGCCAGTTGGCCCGACCGCTGTGGGAACAGGGGTTCCACGAGGAGGCAGCCCGACACGTCGATCACGCGCGGCGGGCCTCGCGGCTGTTGGACGGGGCGCTTACCGACCAGGTACAGGAGCGCAAACTGCAGGCGTCGGTCGTGGAATTCAGCGGTCTGCTGAAGTCCTCGAACGGTGACCTGAGCGGGGCCGCCACCGACTTCGAGGCATCCCGGGCGGTGCACGCGGAGATCGGGAACGAGTACGGGGTGCTCCTGCAGACCTACCTTCTCGGTCGGACCGCATTGGCGGGCGGAGACCTCGACGGTGCGGTTCGGCTGCTGGAGGAGAGCCACCGCATGGCACGGGACCAAGGACGCGGCCGGATGACCTCGCGGTCGGGCTTCGAACTCGGGCGGGCGTTGCGGCTGTCGGGGCGCGCACAGGAGGCGGAGGCCCTGGTCCGGGCTGCCTTGAACGGGGCCCGCGAGCGGCGCTCGGGCACCGACGAGGTCCGGGTGCTGGAGGAACTGGCGGCCCTGGCGGAGGGCCGGGGCGACCTCGCCGAGGCCGAGCAGCACCGGGCTGCCTCCCGGCAGCTCCGGGACGGAGGCTGAGGGAGGATCAGGCGGTCAGAGTTCGTGGTCGAGGTCTTCGGGGGCGGGAGGGTACACATGGACGCGTACGATGAGCGGCGCCGTTTCGCAAGTGAGGACGACCGGGACAGCGGACGCGACGGCGGCGGGCGCCGCAGCGCTGAGCCAGGCGTGTACCGCGGAGACCGCCGCCACCGGATCGATGCGTGACATCCGGCCACCGGCCCGGTGGGGCTCTAGCCGGATGCTGAGGAGCCCGTATGAGCGGTGCCTGAGGAGGCATCGCTCGGCGGACAGGACTGCGGCGGCCGTACGGCAGAGCGGCGCCTCTTCCAAGACGTGGGCCGTCCAGCCGGCAGCCGTCCAGGTGGTGGAGAACCGGCGCGGGCCGGCCGGACCGGTCGGCCGGGCGCACCGCCACAGCACGGCCGCGCTCTGCACCGCTCGTGGTCCGGCCTTCGGATGCTCGGCCGCGAGGTGGTGCACCGTGCGTGGGGTCTGCGGGGGGAAGCGCTCCACGATGATCCGGCGGCCGTCCAACTCCGTTCGGACGGCGTGGGCCGCCGGACGGCGGTCCACGCTGGTCGGGGCGGGGAAGGCCTGGGCTTCCGGAGCCGGGGCGACCGGGCGCAGGCCGAGCATCCGGTAGAGCCTCCGCTGTAGTCGCGGCAGGGCCTCGCCCTGCCGCGCGAAGGCGGCCTCAGCGACGGGGCGCGTGTCCAGCCTGGCGGCCTCCACCAGGACCTCTTCCAACTGCCCCGCCTCGGCGAGTCGGGGCGACCGGGCGAGTAGCCGCGCCATGGGGCTCCCCGGGAGCAACTCGTTGCCGCCGTCGTACGCGTTCACGACCGGACGGCCGAGCGCGGCCGCGTACAGGGCGGTGGATCCGTGATCAGTGATCACGGTGTCCGCCGCGACCAGGAGCGCGGCCCACTCCTCGTACGGTCGGGACAGCACGAGCCCTGCGGCCAAGGCCGGGGCCAGCTGGCGGGACAGGTCGAATGCGCCGGTCCGGCTGTGCTCGTTCGGGTGCAGGACCAAGGCGACTTGGAAGGCGTCCTGAGGCAGCAGGGCGACGAGTTCGCCGGGCAGTCCGGGGCGTCGGGACAGGAGGGATTCCGGCCCCCAGGTGGAGGTGAGTACGACCAGCCGTCGCCGTCCGGTCCCCAGGGCGTCGCGGTAGTGCGAACGATGGCCAGTGGAGACCAGAAGCCGGTCGAGGGTGGGATCCCCGACCACGCTGGCCCGACCCGCCAGGGAGGGGCAGTGATGGGTCAGCAGGGCGACCTGGTTGTCATGGGCGAGGGCGTGCAGGTCGGCCCAAGGGGTGCCGCCGGGGAGCAGGTAGGCGGGATCCAGGCCCGACGGTACGCCTGGTGAACCGTCGTCACGGACGGCCTTGTTGAAGCCCGCCCCGTGCGGAAGCAGGACCCGGGGGCCGGAGAGTTCGCGTAGCTCACCCTTGGGGCTCGCGGCCAGCACTAGGTCGTGGTTGGCGCGGAGGGCTTCCTGCCACGGCACGGTCCGCGCGCCGGACCGGTCGAGTGCGGCGAGGGCCTCGACACCGAAGTCGGAACCCGGGGCGAGCGTGAAGCGGGTGGCGATGCGTGGATCCCCGAGGAACACTGGCAGCACATCCAGGAGTCGGTGGAGTGCCCCGGCGGAACGCACCGGGATCAGGACTGCC
>NZ_JBIVUM010000001.1:290668-294873 GCF_044757205.1 Kitasatospora sp. NPDC091335
GCCCGCTGCCCGCTGCCCGCTGCCCGCTGCCCGCTGCCCGCTGCCCGCTGCCCGCTGCCCGCTGCCCGCTGCCCGCTGCCCGCTGCCCGCTGCCCGCTGCCCGCAAATTTTTCATTATATCGGCTTGGTCGGATTCGACACAAGGGTGGCGAGGGATGGCGGACTCAACTAGGTGGGCCTCGTGTGGCATATCCCGATCGTATCGATCGAAGCGCCGCCATTCCGAGGGTTCCTTCCAGTAACGTGACCTCGTCGGCGATCCGGAAGGCGGTGGACTGCGTGAGCGGGCGGGAGAGTGCGGAGCACTCCGTGCCGCAGCACGTGGTCAACAGCGTGCCGGGGACTGTGCATGGCCAGATCGCTCAGGTGGGCAATGTCCACGGCGGCATCACGTTCAACTACCACTCGGCGCCGTCCCCGGACCGGGTGCCCCGGCGTCCCGACCAGGTGCCCAGGCCGCCGCACCGCTTCGTCAACCGCGAGTGGGCGCTCGCTGAACTGGACGGGGCGCTGGCCGGCACCGAGGACACCCGGGGCTGCCCCATCGGGGTGTTTAGCGGTCTCCCCGGCATCGGGAAGACCGCCGCCGCCCGACAGTGGGCCCACCGCCATCGGGAACGCTTTCCGGGCGGCCAGTTCTACGTGGACTTCGGGGCCCTGGGCGGCGGTGCCGGCGGGGACGTCTCGGAGGCGCTCGCGATGTGTCTGCGCGGCCTCGGCGTGTACGACCCCTACCTGCCGGCCAGGCTTGCCGACCGTGCCGCGCTCTACCGCACCCTGTCGGCGGACCGGCGGATGCTGGTGGTGCTCGACGACGTCAGCCACCCGGCCCAGGTCACCGCGCTGCTGCCGCAGGGCGCCGGCAGCGCGGTGCTCGCCACCAGCACCTGGCGGCTGGGGGAGCTCGCCCTCGACGGGGCCGCGCTGCTCCATCTCGACGTGCTGGATCGGGACAGCTCGCTGGAACTGCTGGCCGTACTCTGCGGGGAGCGGCGGGTCGACGCCGAGCCGGAGGCCGCGGCGGAGCTGATCGGGCTGTGCGGAGGCCTGCCGATGGCGGTGCGGTTGTGCGCCGCCCGTCTGATGACCCACCGGCGGTTGACGATCGGCGCACTGGTCGGTGAACTGGCCGACGAGCAGGGCCGCCTCGGTCGGATCGCCATGTCGCCCGGCCGGGAGGAGCGCACCATGGCGGCCGCACTCGAACTGGTCTACCGGGACCTCTCCGACACTGCCGCGACGGTCTACCGGGCCGTGGGCTGTTTGCCCAACCGGGCGTTCGACACTGCACTGGTGGCGCTGACCTCCGGGTACCCCAGGGAGAGCGCGCAGGAGGCACTGGACACCCTCGAAGCGGCGAGCCTGCTGACCGGGACCGAGGACGGCCGGTACTCCGTGCACGGTCTGGTCCGGCTGCACGCGCGGGAGATGTCCCGGCGGCTCGACCCGCCCGGTACGGAGCGGGAGGTGGTTTGCCGGGTGAGTGGTCACTACCGCGCCCTGGCCCTGCTGGCGGACCTCGCAGTCCGGGCCGACCGCCTGAGGATCACCGAACCCGCCGAGGTCCTCGGAACCGGCGTTCCCGGGGCTGAGGGCAACGGCGCCGGGCCGTTCGAGACCGCAGACAGCCCCCGGCAGGACGCCTTGGACTGGCTGGAGGCCGAGCGCGGTGATGTCCTCGCCGTGCTCAGGGCCGCCGCGGCGTTCGGGTTCGACCGTCAGGCGTGGCAGCTGGCGGAGGCGTTCACCGTGCTCTTCCTGCACCATCGGCACGTGGCGGACTGGCGGGAGTCCCTGGAGCTGGGGGCTGCCGCCGCGAAGCGCGACGGGCAGCCGGCGGCCGAGGCCAGGCTGCGCAGCCTGCTCTCCCGGCCACTGCTCGACCTGGGCCGGGACGACGAAGCGCGGGAGCACTTGGAGGCCGCAGACCAGTTGGCGGTGGAATCGGGCCACATCGTCCTCCAAGCGTCGGTGCAGGAGTTCCTGGGCCGGTACTGGGACCGGCACGATCCGGCCCGCGCGGCCGACGCGTACCGCGCCTCGCTCGCGCTCAACCTCCAGGCAGGGGAGGGGCGCGGTGCCGCGCTCGCCCGCTACTTCCTGGGCTGCGCGCAGAGCGTCGGCGGCGATCACGCTGCCGCCCTGGCCGCCCTCGCCGAAGCCAGGGAGGACCTGCTCGCCCGGGGCGACGCGCGGATGGCGGCGCGGGTGCTGGCGGACCTGGGTCGGACTAGGGCGCGCCTCGGAGACCCCGCCGGCGCGGTGGCCGATCTGCGGCAGGCCGTCACGGATCTGCGCGGGGAGGGGGCGTCCCACTACGAGGCGCGGGCGCTGGAGGACCTCGCGGACCTACTGGACGACCCGGCAGAGGTGCGGGACTGCCTGCACAGGGCGCTCGCGGTCTACGAGGAGGGCGGCAGTCCCCGGGCGGCGGAGGTCCTGTCCCGGCTCGCCGGGGACTGATCGGCCGCGGCGGGGTGGTGGACTCGGAGCAGCAATTCCTGGCCGAGAGTTCCGCGACGCAGCGTCACCGCGACGCCGTCCGGCGGCGTGCCGAGGCGCAGACAGGTGTACACGGCGGCGGCGGCGGCGCCCGGGTCCGGGCACGGTCCGGTGGTGCCGATGACGTCGACCGTTCCGCCACCGCGCACGCCGACCAGGCACCCGTTCTCCCCGACGACGGCCGCCAGTCGGGCACCGGGGAAGTCGGTCAGCAGCTCGGTGATCCGTCGCCGGCCGTCCTCGGCGGCGAGGACGGCCGCGCGGACCATGATGGTGGTGGCGCTCTCGGCGAGTCGGGTGTCCGGCTCGTCCACGTCGCAGGCCAGGTGCCGGAACGAGTCCGCAGTCTCCGCCGGTTCGCCCGCCAGCGCAGCCGGAAAGCGGTGCAGCTCCACCTCGATCGCGCCGGACCGGACGCCGGTGACCGTGGTGCGGACCAACAGCGAGCGGGGCGGTGCGGCGCCTGGGGCCGGCAGCGGGAAGGCACGGGCTGTCCGGGCGGGCTGTTTGGGAGGGGCCAGGCCGAGCAGGTCGTAGACCGTCCTGCGAAGCCGGGGGAGTGCCTGGCCGGGGGTGGTGAACGCCTCGGAGGTGACCCGGTCGTAGCGGTCCGGGCGGTGATCGGCCAAGGCCGCCCGGAGCTGTCCGGGCAAGGGCCGTGCGGTGTCCAGCCGTGGTGCCGCGGTGCGCAGGGCCCAGCCCGCCGTGCCGGGGACGGCCTCGGAGCCGAAGGCGGCGAGCAGCACCGGGCGTCCGATCGCCGCTCCGTACATGGTCACCGAGCCGTGGTCCCCGATCACCAAGTCTGCGGCGACCAGGGCCTGCTGCCAGCCGTCCGTCGGGTCGACGGTGGTCAGCCCGGCCTCCACCGCGGTCCGCTGGAGGACCCCCACCTGCCAGGCGCCGTGCCCGGACCACACGTTGGGGTGCAGGACGAGGGCGACCCGGTACTCGTCGACCGGGAGCTGAGCCAACAGCTCAGCCGGCAGTTCCGGGTGGCGTCCGGCCAGTGACTCCGTGCCCCAGGTCGAGGTCACCAGCACCAGGCGCTGGCCGGGGAGCACGCCCAGGGCGGACCGGTACCGGTCGCGCCACCGGTCGCTGGCGAGGAGCCGGTCGTAGCAGGGGTCGCCGGTCAGCACGGTCCTGCCGGCCGTGCCGGGGTGGAAGGACGCTAGCTGGGCCTCCTGGGCGGGGTGCGACACCGCGAGCCAGGCCCGGCGGGTCTCCAGTAGCGAGTCCGGCACCAGCCCGGACAGTCGGGTGCCGGTACTGGCTGAGTCGGGGACCTGTTTCTGGAAACCGATGCCGTGGGGCAGGACCAGGACTGGGTAGTCCCCCGGGGGGACGGTGAGGTTTTCCGACGCGGAGATCACCAGGTCGGGAGCGCTCTCGGCCAGCTGCGACCACGGCATGGTACGGCAGCCCAGCGAGCGGAGCAGGTCGAGGACACCGTCGTTGAAGGCCGAGGTCGGGTCGTACGCGAAGACCACGGTGACCCGGGCGTCGTCGTGGAGTATCTCGGGAACCACGTCCAGCACGCGCACGAGCGAAGTGACCGTCCGCGCGGCCACGACCACGGTCCGTTCGCCTTCGAAGGTTCGCCAGCGGTGGGCATCCGCCCCCACGGGGACGTGAATGCGCTCATCGGGATCCATCGTGCACCTCCGCTTGACCGCAGGATCCCACAGCGCCGCTCAGGC
>NZ_JBIVUM010000001.1:294971-560650 GCF_044757205.1 Kitasatospora sp. NPDC091335
GCGGCTCGCGGCTCGCGGCTCGCGGCTCGCGGCTCGCGGCTCGCGGCTCGCGGCTCGCGGCTCGCGGCTCGCGGCTCGCGGCTCGCGGCTCGCGGCTCGCGGCATTCTCCATACCGCAGAGCGGCACGTAGAGCAACCGTTTCACCTTCCTGTTACCAGAAGCGAGCGACGCCGAGCCGTGAACAGGCTCCGTTCAGGCTTCCAGCCTATCTGCTTCCGGCAAATGCACTGGTCAGGTGCATAGAAGGGTGAGTTGATGCAGGCGATGCAAGGGTCGATAGCTGGGCATGGTTCGTCGCGACCTGGGGTCACACAGCCGGGGCTGGAGGGCGACGCCGGAGAGCCGCCCGACATTGGAGTTGTACCCGGAGTGATGCCAGAGCATGACCCTGCAAGGGTGTCAGTGTCCCGAGAGATGATGCCCGTGGCAGCCTTCACCTCGGCTGCCGTTGTCCAGTGAGGTCGGAGAGCGCATGACCCGGAATGAAGTCTTGAAGCACGTTGTCGCCATGCTCGCGGCTGGGGACGGCATGTTGACGTCGGACCAACCGGAGTTCGGTGCCGAGTTCACCAAACTCCTCGGCGAGGTCGTGAACGACTCGCTAGGCAAGCTGCAGTTCAACGATGACCAGCCGCCGAGCGAGGTCCTGCCGGTGGTCGGCCAGGCGTTCGCCGAGCCGTTGATGGATCTGGTCGGTGGGTTCATGGTGGCGTTTCTGCAACTGGCACAGGTGCACGACTCGGGCCAGACGGCTGTATCCTCGAAGGATGTGCTGCAGGACCTTTCGCTGCGCGCGGAGCAGGACGGCTGACGGTCCCCGCCGAATTGCACGACAGAAGCTCTTTGGCCTCGCGGGTCCCTTCGTTCTCGACCGCGGTCAGGGGCGGTCCCCCGCAGACGTGCTTGGTGGTCTCTCTGATTGTGATGTCGTAGTTCCCGCTGCCCGGACCATCGATGCCTGAAAAGGTAAGCATAGATCCGGATCGTCGAATCTATGTTTAATTCGGTTCATCCCGAGTGAAGAGCCAGAGGCTCACGTAAAGGGGGATGAACAGGAGGGCGAGCATAAGGGATATTGCGGCGATCGAAACGTTGCCCCATCTGCCGTAGATGTTATGAGGGCTCCTGCCCACAGCCCAAACGCTAAAAGCGGCAGCCAGCCCGATGTTGATGGTCGCCGACCAGCTCCAGCCGCACTGTGCTACTACTGAGGCGGCCAGTACGGTGGTTGATGGGCTGCGCCATTCCAAGGATTCGCCTACGTCCCACCCGAGCTTACGGGGCTTTGGCAAGGCGAGGATGCCGATCATGGCCAGGAGCGTGGCAACAAAGCAGATACCATCGGAGCGCGAGCTGGCCCAGTCGGCGATGGGAATCGTCCATTCGGCCGGAATGCCCAGACGCTCGCAGGCCGCGGCCAACCCCGACAGCGGGGTGCCGCCATGTGTTGTGCCGTACACGGCTGCGCACCCGGCCAGCGATGCCACGACCCGGTAGATCAGACCACCCCTGCTCGAACGAGATCCTCTAATCGCTCTATTCACCACTTGTATGCCGCCATGGACAGCCCCTGCTTGGATGAGGGTTCCGTCGACCTGGCCGCCGTGGATCGCATTGCTGATGGTGTCACGATCTTTCATGGTCTGGACGGTAGCGCAGCTCGTGGCTGTCCATCGACTCGTTGCACGGCCCCTGCCCATCAGGTCGAGCCGCTGCGTGGAAAAGACAGGGAGCGCCCTACAGGAAGGTGCCCGGAGGAACCTGGGTGCTGTAACTGTCGGACTGCGCGGATTCCCGGACGAGGCCTTCGTCGCTATCTCCTGAAACAATGCAACGCTGACTGGCTCACCGGGTGAATCGGGACCCGCACCCCTCGGCGAGGCGGCAGTGACGTGTCGACCTCCCGATTGACTGGCTACCGCAGGCCGGGTCGTAGTCAGCCCGAAATCGGCCCCCGAGTTGGCGCTGAGATCGACGGCGCCGGCGTTCATCGGACCAGCCGGCGCGGTGAGCGTCGGGCACCACCGGCTGAGGAAGGGGCGGAATGTCTGGTTCAGCAGCCGATCGGTAGTGGCGGGGACGGTAGGCTCTCGCTCGGTACCACCGCTCTTGGCGAGACCCGATGTTGTACCGGCCCAGCGCGGCTGTGCAGCGAGGTCAGAGCCTCGCGCAGTCTGCTGCTGTCGGGTTCGAGTTGCTGGATGCCGACGCGTAGGACGAGTTCGCTCTGGAGGTCGAAGGCCACCATGCGTTCCAGATGGCAGGAAGCCGCACGCTGCTCGCTGGGCATTAGGGGCCCTCTTTGGTCGGTGACGGCACGGACAACGTCGGCAGCCGGACTCTCGACACGATGGAGGCCGCGGGGGAATCTGAGTCTCGCCGAGGTCCGTCGCAGAGCGACCATTCGTGTGCATGCGGTATTAGGTTTCACGTTCACGGTGGGGCGCGGCAGACTACCGTGGGGCCGGACACGAGGTCGGAGCGGCGCGAGCCGACCGTACTGCGAGGGACCAAGGGGTGTGGCGTGATCGAGCCGTTGTCGTTGTCAGCGGTGGCGGCGGCCCTCGGCGCGGTGAGCGCGGGGGTTGCGAACGAGGTGGGGAAGGCTGCATGGGAGTCGGCCGGAGCGCTGGTCCGCCGGCTCGTCGGCCGGGACGTCCAAGCGCCCTCGGACTCCGCCGGGCGGGACTTGCTGGCAGGGCTGTTGACCGAGGAGGCTCGGCGGGACCCACAGCGGGCGCGGGCGCTTCGAGCCTGGGTAGCCTCGCACGGGCACGGCTGGGCCGGGCCGTTGGGGACTCCCAAACTCCTCCCGCCGTCGGCACGGTTCTTCACCGATCGCCGCACGGCGCTGGCACTCCTGGACCGAGAGGCCGGACGTAGGCATGACGGACGGCCCCGGGTGTGCGTCCTCTGCGGACCGCAGGGCATTGGGACCAGTGCGCTGGCCATCCACTGGGGCAGCAGGGAATTCCACCGCTTCCCGGACGGACAGCTCTACGCGGATCTCTCGGGAGGCTCACTCGCGACCGCGCCGGATCCCGGCACGGTGCTGCGCCGGTTCCTGGTGAGCCTGGGCGTACCGGAAGCACGTGTTCCGCCTTTGGTTCAGGACCGGGTCGAACTGTTCCGCTCCCTGCTTGCGGACCGTCGGCTCCTGGTGGTGCTGGACCACGCCCAGTCGGCAGCTCAGGTCCGGCCGCTGATCACGCAGGCGCCAGGCGTCGTCACCCTCGTGACGAGCCGGCGGCCACTGCTCGGGCTCGACGCGGTGGCGATCGCTGTGGAGCCGCTCACGGACAAGGACGCCAAGCGCCTCCTCACCGACCTCGCCGGGAAAGCGGCCCTCTCGGCCGCTCGCGCCACCTTGCCCGCGGTCCTCGAACGGTGCGCCGGATCACCGTTCGCCCTGCGCGCTGCCGCCCCCCGGCTGGCGTCCGTACCGCGACAGGCGGTTGTCGGCGGCCGGACGAGAGGCGACGAGGGTGGCGATCCGGTCCGGACTGCTGTGCGTGACATGGTCGCTGACCTCGGTCCCGACGAGGGGCGGGTGTTCAGGCTCTGCGGTCTGCGACCGTGGCCGGCCGTCGGGCCCGCCGTGGCCGCGGCGGTCAGCGGACTCACTGAGGAGCGCGCGGCCGAGGCCCTGGCGAACCTTGCGGAGCGTGGGCTGCTCGAACCGACGCCTGCTGGCCGCTACCGGTACCGTTCCACGGTCCGTCAGTGCGCGGAGGAGGAGGCCGCCCGCGTGGACGGAATCGCCGCGTGCGTGGGTGCGGTGGCGCGGGTGGTGGACTGCTTCCTCCGGTTCGCGGTGCCGGCCGACTTCGCGGCGCTGCCGGAGCGCTGGCACGTGGGCCCGCTGTACGACGAACTCGGGCCCGGCCGCTACGAGGAACCGGGACAGGCTGTCTCCGCCCTCCTGGAGGAGGTGGAGAACCTCGTCGAGGCGGTGCTTGCCGCAGAGGCGATCGCGGCGTGGGACGAGGTCTGCCAACTGGTCGAGGCCTGCTGGGCGGTGCAGTTGAAGGCAGGATGCCACGAGGTCCTGATGCCCGGATTGCGCGCCGGAGCCCGGGTGGCGGAGCAACGCTTCCCGGGGACGGCGATGGCCGGGCGGATGAACGTCCAACTCGCCTTCGGCCTCATGGAGTCGGGCCTGCTGGAAGAAGCGGAGCCGTTCCTGATCGCGGGCGTGTCCGCCTTCGAGCGAGCGGGGCACCGGCTCGGCCAGGCCGCGGCGGTGGAGGCGCTCGGGCTCCTGCGGCTGCGGCAGTGGCGGTGGCAGCCGGCCTACGATTGCTTCGAGGAGGCCGACCGCCTCCTCGGGTCCGTCGGACCGGACGACAAACGGGCACGAGACGTTCCCCGGGCCGCGGCCCTGTTGAAGCGCCACCGGGGGCGGGCCCTCCGAGGCCTCGGAGAGTTCGACCGTGCCAGGACATGGTTCGACGAGGCCCTGGCCTACTTCCGGGACAGCGGAGACGACTACAACGCCGCTCGCACCCTCACCAACCTGGCGGAGACCTGGGCCGATACCGGCAGGACCGAGGAGGCCCTGGCCCGGATCGGTGAGGCGGAGGCGATCCTGAGCCGACACCAGGCGGACCTGCACCTTCGTTACCTGACCGAACTGCGGGAGCGCTGCCTCACGGAACGTGCGTGATCGTCACGCGGTGGACGGTGGTGCCGGTGCGCACCGCCAGCTCACGGACCGACACCCGGTCGGCGGCCCGGCCCGCCTCTACGCGTGCGAGGAGCGCGGACGCGGCGGCGGCCGGGTCAAGGGTCTCGCTGTGAAGTCGTACGAAGTCACCGGTTCGGAACAAGGCCTCACAGGTGTCGACGCCCGGGATGAAGACGGCGAGTGAGCAGGCCGGGAAGCGGGCGAGCGTCGAGGCGGCCCATTCTCGGGGTGCGCCGATGCGGGGGTCGTCGGTATTCCCGTGGCGGAGGATGACGTCCGCCAGGCTCAACACGCCCTGGTCCAAGGTGTCCTCGTGCACGGCAAGATGGCCGGTACCCGTTGCGCAGGGTTCCTGGCGGGTGTCGCCAACCCGCAGGAGCGTGACTTCCTCGGATGTCGGCCGAAGCCGGGTCAGGACCCGCAGCGGTGCCGTGCGGACGGGGGGCTGGAACGGTGGCAGGGGCAACGGGTTCAGGAGTGCCGGATCGTCGGGCTCAGAGAGGTCCATGATCCCGTAGAAGAGAGTGCGTAGGAGGCCGGCCGCCTCGCCGGGTACCGCAGTCGTCAGCCGGCGCGGGCTGTCGGGCCCGGCCAGGGGTTGATGTTCGTCGATCAACCGTTCCAGCTGAGGCAGAAGGGCGGAGTGGAGCACCAGTCGCGGAGTCCGGGCGACGAACGCGGCCACCGGGGACGTGGGGCCCAGGAGATCGGTGGGTGCCGCGCCCAGCAGCACGGGCGCACCCAGGGCAGCGGCGTAGTAGCTGACCGAGCCGAAGTCCCCGATGACGGCGTCGGCGGCGATCACCGCCTGACGCCACCCCTCCAAGGGATTGATCAGCGTCACACCGGCCCGCTCGGCGCGGTCCAGCCAGAGTCGGACCTGCCCTGGTCCGTGGCCATGCCAGATGTTCGGATGGAGGACGACCACCACCCGGTACTCGTCGGCAGGCAACTCGGCAGCGAGACGGGGCAGCAGCCACGGGAGGGGATCGTCGGCTCCACCGTCGCCGAAGAGGGACTCGGGGTTCCATGTGGAGTTCAACACCACGAGACGCTGACCGGACCGGACACCCAGAGCACGCCGGAAGCGATTCCGGTGCGGGATGGCGGCGAGGATGCGGTCGAAGCACGGGTCCCCGCCGAGCACCGCGGTGGGGAGAGCCTCAGGGCATGCCTCATGCAGCCGCTCGAACTGTTCGGGATGGGAGAGCACCATGGCGCGAGCCAGGGGCGCGCCGTCGGTAAGCAGCCACTCGGCGGACAAGCCGAACACGCCGTCCGTCCGTCCGTCCGTCCGTCCGTCCGTCCGTCCGTCCGTCCGTCCGTCCGTCCGTCCGTCCGTCCGTCCGTCCGTCCGTCCGTCCGTCCGAAGTATCTTATTGTATCCGGCCCCGTGCGATAGGACAGCCAACTTGCTTGAAAAGAGCGAGAGTTCGCCACCAAAGCTTGCCGAGATGGCGAGATCGACGGAAGTCGTCCGGGCCTGTTCCCACGGCAGCACGGGAATGCCGACCGAGGCGAGGAGATCGGTGACGCCGGCTTTGAAGGGCGAAGACCCCGTGCAGGTCGCCAACAACTGGGTGCGAAGGTCTCCGCGGAACAAGGGGATGATGTCGAGCAGCCGGGTCGCGGACGTCACGTTGTGGACCACGAGGAGGATCCGCCGACACCTGCCGCGCGAGGCCCATTTTCCGGCATGCTGCCCGACGGGGACGTCGATCCAGCCGGCCACCTGCTCCGCCAACTCTGTTGCCTCTCGTTCCTCTCCACTGACCCCACGCGAGGTCCAGCTGATTCTCCTATGAATCGGCGAACTCGGTGGACGTTCGCGTGCAAATCTGCGGAGCGCAGGTCTGTCGGCATGGCCGCCTACAGTAGTGCCGTGACTGATTCCCTTGAACCGCCACTGGTTGGCGACCTCTCCACGTTGATCCCCACGGTTGTACCGGTCGAGGCAGCCGATCCGGAGCTCGTGGCGATCGGTGAGCGCTACTGGGCTCTGGCGGGCTTCGCGGACGGTTACCCAGTGTGGTGCGAGAAGGTCAAGGATATTGACACCAATGGCTGGGGTCATCAGAAGCACGCCGTCGCTGCAGCCGGGGTGCGGGCCGTAGTGCCAGGGCGCACGTGCCCACAGTGCAAGGAACCGTTGAGTCTGACCTCTCGGAGCGCACTCCAGCAGTTGGCGGACGGACATAGCCCGGCCTGTGCGGACTGCACCGAGTCCCTGCAGGCCGCGGTTCGGCTCGTCATCGACCCCGCCCGCGCCTCCAAGCGGCAGGCGGCCCAGGTCAGGGCACAGGCCCAGCAAGCGGGCAACGACGCTCGGAACCACTGGCGCCTGAGACAACAGGAGATCATCGGCGAGACCTACGCCATGAGCTTCCCCTCCGAGGGCGACGCATTGCCCGGTGCATCCGTCCGGCAGATGGTCGCCACTCTGGCGCTGCTGCGATACGCACCGTCGACCACGCCGATCGCGGAGATCAAAGCCTGGCCGGACTTGTGGTATCCGAACGAGGGCAGGTCGGCAGCCCTGCTGGGAGAGTTGGTGCGGGCCGATATGGTGAAGATCCACCCCTCCACCCCGGCCGACGCGTTGGTCTGGGCGCCGGAGACCTTCGAGGGAGCTGCTGAGGAGGCTGGCGGAGACCTTGGCGCGATCGCCGAGCCAAAGTTGACCGGTAGCTTCTACCCGACGCTCACGCGGTACTTCGCTCCGTATGGGACGAGCGCGGGCAGGGCAGTTGAGTTGCTCGATTCTCGTCTTCTCTCCGCACTCGATCCGGCCAACATGACGGCTGTGCGTCAAGAGGATCTGCTCGCCCTGGTTCGGGAGGTCATCGCGGAGGAGGCACTGCGCTACTTCTCGAACAGGCTGGCTGAGATCAACCTGCCCGGAGTCCCCGACAACCATGTGGCCCGTTTGGAGGAGGCGGCCAACAAGGTTGCCGAGCATCGCAGCCTCGGGCAGGTCTACAGCCTTGTGTGGCGGGCGACCCGGGCAGCAGCGGAAGCCGCGCAGCGCAACCCGCACGCCCCTCGCGCCCATATGACCACACACGCGGTGAATCAGTTCGAGTCCCATGCCCAGCGGGCGGCCAGTGCCTTGGACTGGGAGATCAAGCCTTTCGGCGAGATCCAGGGCCACGGGCCAGCCGCCGTAACCCGGACTCTGTTCTTCGCGGTCCTTGACACCGACCCCATCGATACAAGTCTGCCCCAGGTCCGGGCTGCACTACCCTCCGCTGCCCCTGAGGGAATCGGTGGAAGGCACTTCGTGCCGGTCGAGGGCGATGACGAGCTGACGGTACTCGTCAACTGGCTCAACGCCTACCCCGACAGCTGGGATCCCAAGGACGTCCCGGATGTGCTCGCGGTACTCGAAGGCTGGTCGCACGACGACTCGCCTCTGCAGTTCGAAGGTCGCCTTGTCGCCCGCGCGGCCGGCCACCTACACCGCATGTACGACCGGCTCGCCCCGTCGATCGGCGTCCGACAGGCAGCTCTGGCTGTCCTCGCTGCCACCGCGCTGCTGACCCACCCCCTCACCGTTCGTGAAGGATCAACCACTGGGCAGTGGATCCTCGATCAGCTCGGAGGCATCCTGCTGGGCCTGTTGGAGGAGAGCCTGGATCAGAGTAAGGACGACGACGGGATGGATGAGGATGCAGAGCAGAAGTGACGGGTTGACGACCGGCCTGCATGAAGATTGTCAGTCGATGTACTCCTCCAGGAGCTTGGCGTGGTGGAGGAGCCAGGGCAGCGCGGTGTGAGTGTCGGTGTGCAGGTGACACCGACGGAGGTTGTTGACGTACGCGGCGAGGTCGGAGGAGTTGTCCTTGGGCTGGCGGAAGGAGATGTGGATCTCCAGGGAATGCGGGTTGGCGCCGTGTCTGTGGAGGTTGTCGGCGCTGTCGTATTTGGAGGCGCTCTTGGAGAGCCGCTGAGTGTCGGGGCGAGGGTTGATGGCCATGTAGGTGTGATCGTTCCAGCGGACGACTCCTGAGACTCGTCCCCAGTCGTCGAAGGGCATGTCGGGCCCGGGAACCGAGGAATGCTCAGCATCTTCTGCGGGGGTGTCGGCGGAACCCTGGAGGTTGGCGGTTGCGGGTGGTGGGTTGACGCCAAAGGCCAGAGGAGTCTCGTACGTGGCCTCGTTGACACGGACGATCCGCAGGCCGGGGAGATCAGTGGGGGTTCGGGGGGCGCCGGGCAAGGCGACGGTGCAGTCTTCGCCCGGAAGACGGAGGCGGTTGGGGGTGATGTGGGCGTTCTGCAGCCACTGCCACGTGTCGGCTCGGCGGAGGGATTGGGCGCGGGCGAGAAAGAGGCGGGGGGCGGGGGAATCGATGGCCAAGGCCTGGATAATGAAATCGGCCAGCTGGCTGCGCTCGCGCGAGGGGATACGACCCCGGCCCGTGGTGAGGGCCAGTGGGAGGTCCTGGATGGGGACGGGCGCTTCGCGGGGGTGCTCGGCGGTGGGGATGAGCTGGCCGGTGGTGGTGCCGTCCGTGTGGGTGCGCAGAACGTAGGGGACGATGCCGTTCCTGGAGTTGGCGATGTGGACGGTGACGATTTCGAAGTCCGCCTTGATACCGCAGGGGCGGGGCAGACGGGGCAGGTGTCCGACGGAGCGGAGGATGTCGCGCACGGACGAGGCGGCACGGTGGACGTCGTCGGTGCGGATGCCGCTGCCGGGGTAGGGCTTCGCTTCGGACTTCTTGGACTCGGGGTTGGGCTTCCGGGTGACGGGATGCAGGCACTGCACGTGGCGGTCGAGCCGGGGGAGGGTTTGCTTGAGGAGGGGCTTGGGGTCGTCCTGGCCGGCGAGGGCGAAGACGACGGGCTTGTCGATTTCCACGAGGCAGCCGACGAGATTGCCGGTACCCGGGAAGGCGGCCGTGAGTTCGTCGATGCGGTTCCGGCGTTCGTGGGCGCGGTGGGCCGAGCGGTCTTCGGGTTTGGTGTCCTTCTCGGGCTTGGGCAGGCCGGAAGTGAGCGTGTTGGGATTGAGCAGGCGAAGTGACAGGGTGCCGTCGGCGTCACCGTAGTGGTGAAGGTCCCTGTCGGCAGGGTCCGTTCCGAGGTGCCGATAGTCCAGGACACCGGTGAGAGCAGTGTGGATCGCCTCGTAGGTGTTGGGGTGGCTGTGCCAGAGTTCCAGCGCGTAGTGGGCGCTTGGGCGGGCGGCTTCGAGTCGGGGGACGCGTCGCTGGGGCGGCTTGGGGACGGGTTCGGCGGCGGTGAAGCCGAAGGCGGCCAGCGGTTTGGTGAGGTGTTCGAACAGCCGGAGGTGGTCGACGGGTTGAAGGCCCGTCTCGACGGGGTGGTCGTGGGTTGTGGTGTCGGGTTGTGGTGTCTCGCCGGTAGGGGCGTAGTAGGTGTAGCCGGTGGCGTGCAGCAGCAGGGCGTGGGGCGAGGTGCCGTCGGGTTCCTGCGGGGTGCTGCCGTGTGCGGTCTGCGGTCGGGTGCGTACCTGCTCGGGGTCGGGGTAGCAGCGGCTGCTGGGCAGAGAGGGCAGAACACGGGCGACACTGGGCAACGCCTGCCAACGCATGCCGAGTTTGCTGCCGGTGACGGTGACCGGTGCGGTCAGCAGGCTGGGCCTTTCCACGGACCTCATGGCGCCCTTGGGCAGATACAGCAGCAGGGTGGCTTGGGCCGGGCCGCCGCCCCGGCGGGGGATGTAGGCGGGCTGAGCGGCGCCGAAGCGGGCGATGTGTGGGGTGGCTCGGATGATCAGTCGGCCGTCGTGAGGCTCGGTGAGCACGCGCAGGCTGGTGCGGTGGGTGTACAGGCCGGTGGCTCCGTCGTTGTCGACGAGCCTTTCCGGGGGCCAGGTGTACACGGAACGCACTCCTCGGTCTTCGATCGGCCCGAGGACGAGGTGTCCGTCGTGGGGCATGCCGGGCATCGCGAGTTGCTCATCCACCCATGTCACGGCGATGTAGCTGGCGAGTACGTCGTAGACGTGGTTTCGGGGCAGCGTGGTGCCGTTCGGGGCCTGGCCGGCGGCGAGGAGGTCGATGTCGTCGTTTCGCTAGTCCAGCGGGAAGGCGTCCTTGATCAGGCCCGGCCAGTCGATGTCCCCTTGGTGGGGGGCGACAGTGGAGGTGGCCCATGCTTCGACGGCCAGTTGCAGGGGCAGGTCGTCGTCAGGGCTGCGGAGGGCGAACAGCCACGGCCCGGCACCGTCCAGGGATCCGGAGACGGCGACGACGGTGGGCTCGATCTGCTGGACGAGCTGCCGCAGCGCGCTGGTGGGCAGGTAGCGGGAGCGGGCGTTGGGGTTGCTTGCCCACGCGCGCTGCAAGCGCTGCAGTAGGGCGGGCGGGAACACTGCGGTCTTCAGCGGGGCGGGATGCTTCGCGCCGGGCTGGGCGGTGTACAGGGTGGTGAGGACGTGGGAGTAGTTGGGCGGCGCCTTGCGCTTGGTGGCTGCCTTTTCGGGGGCGGTGTCGGCGTCGGTCATGTCATCCCCAGTCGATGGTTTCCAGCAGGTGGGAGGCCAAGCCCCATACCTCGTTGTTGATCGCGTGGATGGTGCGGGTTCGGGGACCGGCGTTGGGGCCCGGGGGAGCGAGCATCAGGCGGACCAGGGAACGGCAGGCGACGATGACGCTGGTGCGGTCGGTGTCGGCTGCGTGGTCACGAGGGTCGGCGGCACGCGGGGCGAACGCCGCGTCGAGGAGGTAGACGCGGACGGGGACATTGCCGCGCAGTCCGCGCCCGGATGTCTGGTAGAGGGCGTTGAGTTGGTCGGCGACGAACGCGTTGCGCAGGTAGGAATCAGTCAAGGAGCGGTAGTTGAGCGGCCGGCCCATCATCGTGGTCCACAGGCGGCGGGAGCCGAAGACCAGCTCACGCATCTTCTTTCCGGCGTCCGCACCTGGTTCGCCGTGGCGGACCGGTCGTTGGAGGTGCTCCATGGCGCGGGCATTGAGGACAGCGAGGGGGAAGTTGAGGTCGGTAGGTGGCGGGTGCAGGCGGGCGAGGTAGAAGATCGCGCCGATCGCCGCGACTTTCCTCTCGTTGAGGAGGTTGTGGCCGCGGCCGGCTGAGCCCTCCGGGGCGACCAGGACTCGGGCGCCGGTCGCGGGGAAGGTTGCGATGCGGCGGTGGGTGAGTCCATACATTCCTGGCGGCCTCTTGTCGGGGACGACGTGCAGTGCCGACACAGGGGTTCGGGTATTCATGTACACAGCGCTGGTTTCGGCATCGACCGTGCTGAGGGTGATGAACAGGGCCTTGGCGCGGTCCGCGTCGCACGCCGCCAGGACCTGGTCGAGAAGGCTGGAGCGGGCGCCGGGGTCGGGCGTGCACACGGCGTTGGTCATCGCGCGAACCGCTGCCTGGCGGGCGGTCCTGCTGCCGGAACCGGAGACGAGGATGCCGCGTTCGTGCCCGGGCCTGCGCCGAGGCCGGAAGAACAGGCGGCTTTGACGCAGGGCGTTGGCGCACTCCGGTGGAGGGCACAGCAGCAGGGTGGGGTCGATGTTGATGTGGTAGCGGGCGGAGTGAGGATTGAAGCTGGTCGCGGAGGAGAGCACCACGTGCGGGCCTTCGATGCCTTCGCAGGCCAGCATGTCGTGCAGGTGGTGCAGCAGCCAGCGGCCGACCCCGCGCAGCCACAGCACGTCCAGCGCCCCACCGGGCTTCTTCGGCGAGGTCGACCACTGCAATGCCATCATGTTGCCCATCGGCTGCTCGGGGACGATGGCCAGCAGGTCTGCGGGAGGCTGGTGCTTGATCAGACTGTCAATCGCGTCCATTCGTGTGAGGGCCCGCACGGATTCCTGCATCGAGGACAGTTCGAATACGGACGTGGTCAGGCGAGTGCTCCAGCAGCCGGCGATCAGCAGACGGCCCAGTTGTTCGAGCCGGCCTGCTGGGACGTCCAGGCCCTTTGGAGCGTGGGAGGCGACCCATGCTTGGGCCTCCTGGTCGGGAGTGGTGGCCACCTTGTACGCGGCGGTCATGCTGTCGACCAGGGGACGCAGGTCCTTAGGCGGGGCGTCGAACGGGGCGGCCACCAGTTGGGCGAAGTGCCGTTGGAAGTACTCTTCCGCCTGCTGCCAGAGGTGCGCGTCGTGTTCGCGTTCGCTTCGCCCGACGATGCCGTGGAGGGCCCGGGCGAGGTGCATCAGCAGGGTGAACCCATTGAACGGGCCGTCGGCGACCACCGCACCGAGCATGTCGGTGTCGTCGGCAGACCCGTCCTTCGCATCGGCTGGGGGCAGGAGGAGGGGCAGCAGGCCGGCCAAGGCCTGGGTGTGGTGGTTGACGTAACGCTGGTAGCGCTGGCCCTTCTTGTCGCCCATGGCCGCGTACCAGGTCCGCCCGAGCGACTCGGCCCAGGCGATGGCGAGTCGGCTGCTCCAGCCGTCCGGGGCGGTCAGCGGTTCCTGGTGCATGAACTTGGTGTCGAACTGGGTCATCACCTGGTCCGCCTCGTCGACGATCAGCAGGTCCAGTTCGTGCTGGAACACGGTGGCCCATCGTGCTCTGTAAGCGGCGGGCTGGGCGCGCGACATCAGCAGTGCGGCCGGGGTGGTCACCCACACCTGCGCCGCCGGGATGCGCCGCTCGGCGACCTGGGCCGGGCAGACGGCCAGCAGAGGGCAGTCCAGCTTGCCGCGCTTGCCTTCCATCCGCAGGCCGCCTCGGCAGGGACGCTCTTCGCCGGTCAGCGGCTCGCGAACCGGCGAGGTCGTGTCAAGCAGTGATTCCAACAGGCACAGGTCGGTGGCGAACTCCGCAGCACCGTCGTCCCCGTCGGGCAGCGGTACCGGGCGCCCGTCCTGCGCCACGTACAACTGGTCGTCCCAGTAACCGGTCAGGTGCTCGCCCCGAGTGCCGGTGCCGATCAGTGGGACGGCGTCGATGCCCAGCGCACGGAAGAAACGGACCTTTTCCAGGGCGGCGCCCACTGAGGACACCAGGTAACCGACCTTCAGCTGCCTGTCGACCGCGAACTGCACCAGCACGTCGTTGAAGGTGGTCTTGCCCGCGTTCATCAGACCGACAATGGAGGCGACGCCGTCGATCGTGAAGACGCCGAGGCCAGCCTCGGCACCGCCGACGTCATCCCATCGTGGCCGGGCGAAGACCAGGTCGTCGATTGAATCGTTGTTGACGGATGCTCAGTGGCTGGTCATCGAGCCGTTGCTGCCGGAGCGGGATCCGCGTCGGGGTGGCCGTCCGCTGAAGTTCCCGCGCAGGCTGGTCGTGGACACCGTGTTGTACGTGCTGGTCAGCGGGTGTTCGTGGCGGCTGGTGCCGCACGATCTGGCGCCGTGGGACGTGGCCTACCGGTGGCTTCGCGCCTGGACGGCCGACGGCACGTGGAACCGGGTCCACGACGTGCTGCGTGAGCGGGTCCGGGTGGTGGACGGCCGGGATCCGCAGCCCTCGGCGGCGGTGCTGGACTCGCAGTCGGCCCGCAGCCATCAGGGCGGCGAGGCGATCGGCTACGACGCGGGCAAGCGTGTGCGGGGCCGCAAGCGCCACCTGCTCGTGGACACCTGCGGGCTGGTCTTGCGGGCGGTGGTGCACTCGGCCTCGGTGCAGGACCGGGCGGGCGCGAAGCTCGTCCTGTCCGGCATCCGTGAGCTGTTCCCGCAGGTCGGGCTCGTCTGGGTCGACGGCGGCTACGTCAACATCGTCGATGCGGGCCTGGTCGGCTGGGCGGCGGAGCACGAGAATCTGGAGATCGTCGCGGTGCCGCGCAACGCTGATGTGAAAGGCTTCCAGGTGCTGCCCCGCAGGTGGGTGGTCGAGCGGACATTCTCCTGGCTGGGACGGTGCAGACGGTTGGCACGGGACTACGAGCGCAAGACCGCGCATGCCGAAGCGATGATCAAGGTTGCCATGATCCGGCTCATGGCCGCCCGCCTCGCCGGCGAGGAGGTCGAACCGCGCGGCCCCATCGAGACCGAAGCCGCCCGCCGCCTCGCCGACGACCTCAAGAACGAGTGATCACCCGATTACCCAACACTTTCTCAGCCGCGTCGGTGCAGCATCGCCTTGGCAAGTGCCGTGCGACGGGCCAGGACAAGTGGGCTGTCCGCGGGCTCGGAGCGGCGCAGCGCGGTACGGCTGATGATGGTGAACGCGCACACCACCGTGAGGAGCACGAGGGCCCCGGCGATGCAGGTGGTGAGGACGAGGGAGTTGCTGGCCATGATCGTGGTAGCGGTGCGGGCAGGCCGCTACACCGCGTCCCTTTAGTAGACGTAACTGTGTGATGGAATTCTCTGGAACATTCCCTGATATTTCGGGGTGAAATGTCTACATTCAATCGAATCGCATTAATTTAGCGAAATATGCGGCTTTTGGTGTTCTGTAGTTTTTGAAGTCTCAGAATTTGTTCAGGTAATTTATGCAAGGTGTTGTTGTGGCGCAGCTCGGTGCGATGATGAGGACCGCGATCCTCCGCGTGGGCAGTGTCCGGGCGGTGATCACCCTGAAGTGGCCCGAAACCATCACCATCGCCAGCACCGGCGGCCGTCCCGTCTGCCCGTAGCCGAGTGGGACGTCCACCGCCGGGAACCACAGATCGCACTGCGCGAGCTCGCCCGGCTGATAGACCGTCCGCGACACCGGGCCGGCCGTAACTCCCGCACCCGTTCCCGCAGGACGGTCAGCCCGCGCTTCCAACCGATCCGCTCGGCGATCACCGTGACCGGCATCGTCGGCGTTTGCTTCAACAGCTCCCGGACCACAGGCTCGACCGCGTCTACCGCCGAGCCCTTCCCCGGGAAACTCCAAGCTCACGGGCCGCCGCCCGCGCCGACAACCCCTCGCTCCGATATAACCGTCGAATCTCGGCCCAGTCCTCCACGCGGATCACCCTCGCTTCCTCCCGGCTCCAGCACCGCTGAACCCAGGACGATCACGAGACCGCCCACCGGCCCTCTTTTGATCCGCTGTCCGTGGCCCTCATTTCACCCGTTGCCGACAGGGCGTCCATGATTAGCTGACTAGTAGTCTGCGGTCATGCCTGATCCCGTCCCCTTCGCCATGCCCATCCGTTTCGACGGAGCCCGAGATCGTGTCGCAGTTGTCGTTCCAGGTGTCGGATACTCGCCTGCCAGGCCCCTGCTGCACTTCGCCCGGGGTGTCCTGCTCCAGCATGGCTGGACGGTCCAGGAACTGTGGTGGCAGATCCCCAGTGACTTCGCGCAGTTCACGCTGGACGACCGGATCGCATGGGTGGAGCGTCAGGTCACCGAGGCCATCGAAGCCGAGGCGGGGGCTTGTCGGCTCGTCGTCGGCAAGTCCCTGGGTTCCCTCGCCTGCGGCATCACAGCTGACAGGAACATCCCGGCAGCCTGGCTCACCCCGGTCTTGACCATCGACCACGTTGCCGCGGCTCTCCGGCGAGCCATGGAGCCGACCCTCCTCATTGGCGGAAGTGCCGACAGGGTCTGGGATTCACGAGTTGCTGCGTCCCTGTGGCACGATGTCCTGGAGGTGCCCTCGGCGGACCATGGCCTGGAGCTTGCGGACGATGCCGCAGGATCGGTTGAGGTCCTGCGGCAAGTCGTCTCTCGCCTGGACCGCTTCATCGGCTCACTCTGCCACTGAGGGCTAACAAAGTCGGCTGGCCTTCTCTGGGTGGCTCTTCGTTCATCCAAGCTCAGGGCCGGTGGTGACCAACTCTGGGAATGGCTGCTCATCGGGTTGTCGGTCCAGCGCCTGCTGGCTGTGGTAGCCACCCACCGTGCCGCTGGGAAAGGATGCCATGAAGGGTTCATCTGGACTGGTGCCGACGTGCGGTCAGAGGCTGCAGAGCACGGCGACGACGCGTCCCAGGGTGGTCGCCTGATCGGCTGGCCAGGGTTCGCAGGCCGAATTGGCGGACCTCCGTGAGTAGCAGCCACAAGGCGCGGTGAGTGACAGGAATGGTCGCGTCCGAGAGCAGTTTGTCGAACCGCTCGAGGGTGATGGTGTCGATGTGCAAGGTCAGCTTCTTGGTCACGTTCCGTGGAAGTTGGGGTGGGCGAGGAGGCGCTTCCGCCCGCAGGTTCGCAGTGATCTCCAGCCCGTTCGGTGCCCGCGAGGGAGCGGTGGGCCTGCGATACTTGGAGGGCCGTTGAGCGGCCGAGCAGCGAGGCAGTCGGCGGCGGTGGGAAGACCGGCGGACCACTTCAAGGCACGGAATCGGCACACATGAGGCCGAGAAACGCGGAGAGGTCGCGAGAGCCCCAGAGAGGCATCTTCGCAGGTCAGCGGCCAAGTGGCCGACGTTTCAGCAGGTCAGAGGCTTGCCTGGGGAAAACTTACAAAGCAGATGTCGGCGGTTCGAAACCGTCCGCGCCCACCAGCACCGAGGGCCCCCAGTCGATCTTGGCTGGGGGCCCTCGGCATGCCTGGCTGACATCAGTGGCGCCGCTTGAGCAGCCGGTCCATGTTGCCGATGGCCTCCCGCTGGGTGTCCTGGGTGACGTGGGTGTAGACGTTCATCGTCAGCCCGATCTGGCTGTGGCCGAGGATCTCCATCACCACCCGCGGCGGCACCCCGCACGCGACGAGCAGTGTCGCGCACCCGGATGGCCGGGACCTCGGCGGCCTTGGACACCCGGACGAACGAGCGGTAGAGGTTGGTCGGCTCGATCGGCCGGCCGGGCCGGGTGGTGAAGATGTACCCGGTCTCCTCCCACTTCTCCCCGGCCGCGCGCCGGGCCTCGTCCTGCCGCATACGGTGCCAGCGCAGCGCCGCCACGCAGATCCGAGGGAGCGGCATCGGCCGGCGCTTCCCGCTCTTCGTGGTGTCCGCGTACAGCTCGCCCCGGACGCGCTGCACCTGCTCGCGGACGACCAGGACCCGGTGGTCGAGGTCGACCTCAGAGCAGCGGAGCCCGACGATCTCACCGCGCCGCATGCCGAGCGTCCACGGCTTGATCTCACGGCTCGTCACCCGGGGCGGCGGGACCAGCATCGCGACGTTCCGCACGATCAGCTCGTCCCGGCACGCGGCGCTCAGCGCCGAGTGGAGCACCCGGTGCGACTCCTTCGCGGTCGCGGCGCTGGACTGCTTGGTGACCTTCGCCAGGAACGTCCGCACGTCGCGCGGGCTCAGCGACTCCAGCCCCTTGGAACCGAGCAGCGGGACCGGGTAGCGGCGCACGTGCGTCTCGTACTTGGCTGTGTGGTCTTCTTCCGGTCGGCGGCGATGAATTGCTCCAGCCAGTACGGCAGTCACTCAGCGAGCTTCGCCGACCGGGTCGGGGTTGCGATGCCCGGCTTGGCACGCTCCACCAACTCCTTGCGCTGGCCGTTGCACTCGTCCCACGTCTTCCCATAGACGAACTTGCAGGCTGACGTGCCGTCCGGCTGCGGGACGTAGACGGCGGCCTGGCAGCGGCCGTCCATCGGTGACGCTGCCCGCGACCGTCGAGGCCGAGGAAGCTGCCGGCGCCCCGACGATTGGCTACGCAAACAAGCCCGGAAAGGGCGCCAGACTGGCCGCCGTTGGCGCTGTGCTGATCGTGGAGTCGATGGAGCTCATTGCAAACGCCATGACCTAGCGCGTGCCTGATACTCCTTGGAGTACCAGGTGTAGACCGATTGGTTCCCTGTGGCCTAAGTCACTTTTAGCATGAGTATCGAATGACCCTCGGCAGTTGTGCAGCCGAGGGCCATTCGGCGGGGTCGACTAGTTTTGGGCTCAGTGGGCCTGAATGAGGCCTGTTTCGCAGAGTCGTTGCCATGCAACGTCGATGTGGTCACCTGTGAATAGGTTCTTTTTTCGCGTATTCCATGCCTGAATGCAGGATGTTACGCTCTCTAGATTTGCAGGCGGATTGACGAGGTCCTCGGCGGCGTACAGCACGGTTGCAAGTAGCTCCATGCCAAATGGGTCTTCGAAGCCGGATGCCAGGCTTTCGAATCTTTGAATCGCCCTCTGGTAGTCAGGGGCGTTCTGGAGTCTTTCCTCGGCTTCGTGGGCAGCATCCTTGTTAATCTCAAGGATGGCCTGCGCGCCACTGGTGCCGTCTCCGTAGCCCAAGATGAAGTGGCCCTCCATGGCGGAGACCGCTCGATCCAGTGGCTGCGAGTATGGCCCATATAGACCCTTCTCAAATCTAAGCCCAAGGTCTAGGTCAAGCTTTTGCAGGAAATACATCACCTTATGGGCTTCAAGGAGAGAAACGCGCGGTTCGAATGCAAGGCCTCGTGCGATGCTTCCTTGGATGTATCGATTCAGCGCGGCAAGAAAAATGCCGCGCTCCCGAGTGATCGGCGGCGGTGGCGTACTCACCGGCATTGACGATGGGGCGGGTGCGCCCGTGGGGGACCAGACTCTCACTTCAACGCCCGGAATTGTCCCGAGAGCTTGGTTGATCATGGGTTCGACGTCTCTCCAGGAGAGTCCGCCATTGCCACAGCCGAGCGGTGGAATTGCAACGGACTTAATTCCTCGATGAACGATCTCATCCCGAAGCGCAACGAGGCCGGATGCGATGTCCTCGATGCGCGAAGGTGAGCGCCAGTGGCGCTTCGTTGGAAAGTTGATGATGAAGCGCGCGCCCCCGACCTGAGAGACCTCATGAACATGCATCTGGCCGACGCGGACTTCTCCGCGCTCGCATGCTTCCCTGTAATCCTCGTAATTATCGGGATAGGCGCGCTTGAACTGGAGGGCGATGCCTTTGCCCATGATGCCCACGGTGTTCACCGTGTTAACAAGGGCATCGACATCTGCAACGAGCAGGTTGCCGGTGCCGCGCGTGATCATGTCAGTCCTTCCGTTGCTCTCTAGCCAGTGTGCACCCGTCAGAAGTACCAGTCACGTCTGACAGTTACGCTGAGGTCGATGCCGCTCGCCTGTAGTAGTTGCTCAACCGCGCGCTTTCGAGCTTGATCGTAGGTGCCGATCTCCTGGATGGTTCCGATGGGTAGGAACTCGTGTACCAGGAACTCGGCCATCCGCCGACGCATGCGGTCGCCATCTGCCGCGGTGTTGGCCCAGGTGCGGGCCTCGATCACCGACCAGTCGACTCGTCTGTCCAGGTCGTCAAGATCACTAAAGTGCTTGGTGATCGCGCTCGCGCAGTTGCCGTCACTGAAGACGAACGGCCGGCCCGAGTGGCGAACGCTGTCGATCGAGGTGATCAGGTAGACGAGGGGCTGTTGGCCATCCTGGTACGTGGGCACGCCGCCTTTGTTGATCTTGTAGAGCATGGGCGATCGCGGGGCGAAATAGAAGGGGACGTAGTCCGCCGGGACACCTTTTGGCGCAGTAGTGATCGGTCTCGTGCGCCGCTCCGACTTGATGGCAGTGTCACCGCACTCGACGAGTACGCCCCCACGGCCCTGCATCGTGGTGTCGGAGACGAGCCGCCCCTCGTTGAAGATGCTGGGCAGGTTCCTCATGTGCGTGAAGTGGAACAGCTGCCGTCCCCCTGCGATTGTCACACGTAGTGAGTATCACACGACCCAATGGTGTCGCCAGGTTCGGCCAGGCAGCGCAGGCGGTTGAGCCGCAAGGCTGTTGGCGACGAGGGTCTGCCCTCGTATGTCGTTCCATCCTTGGACGTTGGCTTCACATTGGACCTACGCAGGATGGTCTGCTCGGCTGAGTGCTTCAGGGCTGGGGCGGGTGTTGTCATCAGCGGGTGACATCAACACAGGCGGACGCCCGGAGAGGGGTGACGCATGCTCGTGGACGACGCTGTGCCGGCGCTAGTGTGTTGCTGGAGCTCGGGTGGTCAAAAGATCGAACTTACAAAGCAGATGTCGGCGGTTCGAAACCGTCCGCGCCCACCCTTCGAATGGCAAGAACCGAGGCCGCGGTCGTTCCGGCAGGCCTGCCGCAGCCTCGGACGGCCTCGCCGCGGCCTTGGTGCGTGGCGGGGCCGCCTGAATTTCGCCCAAATGATCATGTGATTGAGCCGGGCATCGGTGCCGGCTGTGCCCCGTCCGTCGGGTGCCGTGGGCCCGGTGGTAGGCAGGGGGGATGGTGACCGGGGCGTTCGATGCGGTGCTGTGCGATGTGGACGGGGTGATCCGGTTCTTCGACGAGGGCCGGGTGGCGGAGCTGGAGCGGGCGGCGGGGGTGGTGACCGGGGCGTTCGATGCGGTGCTGTGCGATGTGGACGGGGTGATCCGGTTCTTCGACGAGGGCCGGGTGGCGGCGTTGGAGCGGGCGGCGGGGGTGGCGGAGGGGAGTACGGCGGCGGTCGGGTTCGCGCCGGAGAACGATCTGCCGCTGCTGCTCGGGCGGATCGGGAGGGCGCAGTGGGCGGACTCGATCGCGCGGAGGCTGGCCGGGCTGGTGCCGGAGGCCGAGGCGCGGGGGCTGGCGGAGGCGTTCGCGAACGCGCCGTTCCGGGCGGACGGGGACGTGGTGGGGCTGCTGCCGCGGGTGCGGGAGCGCTGCCGGGTGGTGTTGGTGACCAATGCGCCGGCTGCTGGGGCTGACGGACCTGGCGGACGAGGTGGTGAACAGCTCCCTGGTGGGCAGCGCCAAGCCGGACCGGCGGATCTACGAGATCGCCGCCGAGCGGGCCGGGGCGGCGCCCGAGCGGTGCCTGTTCGTGGACGACCGGCAGGAGAACGTGGAAGCGGCGGTGGCGCTGGGCATGACCGGGGTGCGCTACCGGGGGCCGGAGGATCTGCGGCGGGCGCTGGCCGCCGTGCTGGGATAGCCGGTCAGCGGGTGCCGTGGGGGCCGCCGTTGAGCCGAGGCGCCGGGTGCGGGGGGACGTGGGTGGCGGGGCCGCGGGTGGCGGGCGAGGATCGGGGGGACCGGTCGGACCCCTGAGGGCGGTGGGCGGATGACTGAGCAGGTCGGGGAGACGCGGGCGGAGCTCTCCTCGCGCCTGAACTGGCTGCGCGCCGCCGTGCTGGGGGCTAACGACGGCGTGGTGTCGACGGCCGGCCTGGTGACCGGGGTGGCGGGCGCGGAGGGCTCCCGGACGGCGCTGCTCGCGGCCGGGGTGGCCGGGCTGCTGGCCGGGGCGATGTCGATGGCGGCCGGGGAGTACGTCTCGGTCAGCACCCAACGGGACACCGAGCAGGCCGCGTTGGCGCAGGAGCGGCGGGAGCTCGCGGAGGACCCGGAGGGTGAGCTCGACGAGCTGACCGACTACTACCGGGGCAGCGGGCTGGAGGACGGCCTGGCGAGGGAGGTGGCGGTGGCGCTCACCGAGCAGGACGCGCTGGCCGCCCACGCGCAGACCGAACTCGGCATCGACCCCGACGTGTTGACCAATCCGTGGGAGGCGGCGCTGGCCAGCGCCGCGGCGTTCACGCTGGGCGCGCTGGTGCCGCTGCTGGCGGTGCTGCTGCCGCCGGAGTCGTGGCGGCTGCTGGTGACGGTGGGGTCGGTGGTGCTCGCGCTCACCCTGTCGGGCTGGACGAGCGCCCGGCTGGGGGGTGCCGGCCCCGGCCGGGCGGTGATGCGCAACGTCGCGGGCGGGCTGCTGGCGATGGCGGTGACGTACAGCGGCGGTGTGCTGCTGGATCAGGTCACCGGGTGACCGGGTGACCGGGTGACCGCGGGGCCTCGGGCCGCGGACGGCTCCGGCCACGCCGGGTGACGGCCCCGGCCGGCTCGACAGGCGCGGCGGTGCGGCCTGTGTTTGTGTGGCTGCAAACCGCTTGGGAGAGGTGAACTGCCGTGACCATGCCCCCGTTCGGATCGAACGATCCGTTCTCCGACCTGCTCAGCCGGTTCTTCGGGATGAGCCCGCTGGCCTCCCCGCCCGCCGTGCAGCGGGTGCCGATCGGGCGGCTGCTCAGCGAGTCCTCGCAGGAACTGCTCGCGCTGGCCGCGCAGCGGGCGGCCGAGGACGGCTCCAGCGACCTCGACACCGCGCACCTGGCCTGGGCGGCCACCCGGGTGGACCCCTCGCGCCGGATGCTGGAGCGGGCGGGCATCGACCCGGACCGGCTCTCCGGTGACCTGGAGCACGCCCTGCCGTCCGGCAACCCCGACGCGGTGGACGGGCAGCCCGCGCTCACCCCCTCGGCCAAGCGCGCGCTGCTCGCCGCGCACGCCCGCTCGCAGGCGGTCGGCGCCTCGTACATCGGCCCGGAGCACATCCTCGGCGCGCTGCTGGACCAGGAGCGCTCGGGCGCCGGCGTGGCGCTGCGCAACGCGGCGCCCTCGCAGGAGGCGCTGAAGTCCGTGATGGAGGGCCGCGGTACGGGCGGCGAGCGCAGCAGCACGGGCACGCACCCGAGCGAGACGCCGACGCTGGACGAGTACGGGCGCGACCTCACCGAGGCGGCGCGCTCGGGCCGGCTGGACCCGGTGGTCGGGCGGGCCGAGGAGATCGAGCAGACCGTCGAGATCCTCTCCCGGCGGACCAAGAACAACCCGGTGCTGATCGGCGAGCCCGGTGTCGGCAAGACCGCGATCGTCGAGGGGCTGGCCCAGCGGATCGTCTCCGGGGACGTGCCGCAGAGCCTCAGGGGGAAGCGGGTGGTCACCCTCGACCTGACCGCGCTGGTGGCCGGCTCCAAGTACCGGGGCGAGTTCGAGGAGCGGCTCAAGAACGTGATCGACGAGGTCACCGCGGCCGAGAAGAGCGTGATCCTCTTCCTGGACGAGCTGCACACCGTGGTCGGCGCGGGTGGCGGCGAGGGCTCGATGGACGCCGGCAACATCCTCAAACCGGCGCTCGCCCGCGGCGAGTTGAGCGTGGTCGGCGCGACCACGCTGGACGAGTACCGCAAGCACGTGGAGAAGGACGCCGCGCTGGAGCGCCGCTTCCAGCCGGTACTGGTGCCCGAGCCGAGCGTCGAGGAGACGATCGGGATCCTCCAGGGGCTGCGCGACGCCTACGAGGCGCACCACCAGGTGCGGTTCACCGACGAGGCGCTGGACGCGGCGGCCACGCTCTCCGACCGGTACGTCAGCGACCGCTTCCTCCCCGACAAGGCGATCGACCTGCTGGACCAGGCCGGAGCGCGGGTCCGGCTGCGCAGCCTGAGCGGGTCCACCGAGGCGACCGGGGTGCAGGACCGGATCACCAAGCTGAAGCGGGAGCTGGACGAGGCCGTCGCGGACGAGGAGTTCGTCCGGGCCGCCAACCTGAAGACCGAGCTGCGGCAGACCGAGGACGAGCTGGCGGCGATCGCCGAGTCGCGCGAGGAGGTCGTCGACGTGACGGCCGACGACATCGCGCAGGTGCTCTCCTCCCGCACCGGCATCCCGGTCGCGGAGCTGAACGCGACCGAGCGGGAGCGGCTGCTCAAGCTGGAGGAGCACCTGCACGAGCGGGTGATCGGCCAGGACGAGGCGGTCACCGCGGTCGCCCAGGCGGTGCGCCGCGGCCGGGCCGGGATGGGCGACCCGGAGCGGCCGACCGGCTCCTTCCTCTTCCTCGGGCCGACCGGCGTCGGCAAGACCGAGCTGGCGAAGGCGCTGGCGGCGCTGCTGTTCGGCGACCCGGACCGGATGATCCGCTTCGACATGAGCGAGTTCCAGGAGAAGCACACCGTCTCCCGGCTGGTCGGCTCCCCGCCCGGGTACGTCGGCTACGAGGAGGCCGGCCAGCTGACCGAGGCGGTGCGCCGCAAGCCGTACAGCGTGCTGCTCTTCGACGAGGTGGAGAAGGCCCATCCGGACGTCTTCAACCTGCTGCTCCAGGTGCTGGACGACGGCCGGCTGACCGACTCCCAGGGGCGTACGGTCGACTTCCGCAACACCGTGCTGATCATGACCAGCAACATCGGCTCGCAGCGGATCCTCGACCACGCGGGGAACGTGGACGAGATCCGCGACGACCTGTTGCGGGACCTGCGCGGGCAGTTCCGGCCGGAGTTCCTCAACCGGATCGACGAGGTGATCGTCTTCCACGCGCTCACCCGGAAGGACCTGCTGTCGGTGGTGGACCTGCTGCTGGAGCGCAGCCGGCGCCGGCTGCGGGCCCAGGACGTCGGGCTGGACGTCACCGAGGCGGCCAAGGAATACCTGGTCAACCGGGGGTACCAGCCGGAGTTCGGGGCCCGGCCGCTGCGCCGGACGATCCAGTCGGAGCTGGACAACCGGGTCTCCAACCTGCTGCTGGACGGGACGGTGCGGGAGGGGGACACGCTGATCGCGGACGTGAGCGACGGGGAACTGGTGGTCACGCTGGCGCGGCCGGAGGCGTCGGCGACCTTCGAGGAGGCGGAGGCAGCCGCCGCTGCCGCGGAGGGCTGACGGCGACCGGGTCCTGCCGGCGGCAACCGCGATCCGCTGAAGGCGACCACGTTCGGGCGTACTCCAGCGGGAGTACGCCCGAACGCCACTGGCGGAGGACGCGGGAGGGCGGGCCGCGGGTCTAGCTTGTGGGCATGATGCCGCCCATGTCCCCGCCGACCGAGCCGCCAGCGCCGTGGCATCCGCCGTGGGTGCGCGCGGCCAAGGCGGGGTACCCGCTGGGGCTGGCCGCGGCGGCCGCGGTGGTCCAGGTGGTCGGTTCGACCTTCGCCGCGCACAACCAGCACGGGCGGGCCCCGCTGGACGCCGTCGGCTACCTCCTGCTGCTGCTCGGACCGGCCCTGCTGGTGCTGCGGGTCCGCCGGCCGGTCGCGGTGGTGGCCGGCACCTCGGCGGTCACCGCCGGGTACCTGGCCGCCGGGTACCCGTACGGGCCGGCCTTCCTGAGCTGGCTGATCGCCTGCTGCGTGGCGATCGGCACCGGGCACCGCCGGGCGGCCTGGGCCGGGGTGGCCGGGGTCTACCTGGTGCACCTGCTGGTCACCTTCGTGCTGCCTGCGGGCTGGCAGCGCGCGGCGCCGCCGTCCGGCAGCATCTGGCCGGGGGAACTCGTGCTGTCGGCCTGGCTGCTGCTGGTGATGGCGGGGGGCGAGCTGGTCCGGTTCAGACACGAGCGGATCGCCGCCCACCGGGCCTACCGGCAGCAGCTGGAGGAACGCCGGGCCAACGAGGAACGGCTCAAGATGGCCCGGGAGTTGCACGACATCCTGGCGCACAGCCTGTCGCTGATCAACGTCCAGGCGGGGGCCGCGCTCGCGCTGTTCGACCGGCGGCCCGAGGAGGCCCGCAGCGCGCTGGTCACCATCAAGTCGACCAGCAAGGAGGCGCTCGGCGAGGTCCGCCAGGTGCTCGCGACGCTGCGCGGGCCCGGAGAGGCGCCGCGCGGGCCGGCCCCCGGGCTGGACCGGCTGGACGAACTCACCGAGCAGGCGGACCGGGTGGGCCTGGACACCGAGGTGTACGAGCGCGGCGAGCGGCGCGCCCTGTCCGCCACCGTCGACCTCACCGCCTTCCGGATCGTCCAGGAGGCGCTCACCAACGTCGTCCGGCACTCGGCGGCCCGGGAGGCGGTCGTGGTGCTGGACTGGACGGACCCGGCCGTGCTGGTGGTCCGGGTGGAGGACCCGGGGCCCGCGGTGCCCGGTGACGCGGGCGGTTCCGGCAGCGGGCTGGTCGGGATGCGGGAACGCGCGGCGGCCTCCGGTGGCACCATCACCGCGGGGCCGCTGCCGGACGGCAGCTTCCGGGTCCGGGCGGAGCTGCCGACACCGAAGGTGGAGAGCGATTGATTCGGGTACTGCTGGCGGATGACCAACTGCTGGTCCGGGCGGGCTTCCGGGCCCTGCTGGACCTCCAGGACGACCTCACGGTGGTCGGCGAGGCGGACGACGGCGAGGCCGCGCTGCGGCTCGCCCGTGAACTCGTGCCGGACGTCGTGCTGATGGACATCCGGATGCCGCGGATGGACGGGCTGGAGGCGACCAGGAGGATCGCCGAGGACCCGGCGCTGTCCTCCGTGCGGGTGGTCGTGCTGACCACCTTCGAACTGGACGAGTACGTCTTCGAGGCGCTGCGCTCGGGAGCGGCGGGCTTCCTGGTCAAGGACACCGAGCCGGCCGACCTGCTGCGGGCGATCCGGGTCGCCGTCGCGGGTGACGCGCTGCTCTCGCCGGGGGTCACCAGACGGCTGATCGGCGAGTTCGCCGCCCGGTCCAAGGGGCCGGAGGCCGTGCCGGAGGGGCTCTCGGACATCTCGATGCTGACCGAGCGGGAGCGCGAGGTGCTGGCGCTGGTCGGGATGGGGCTGTCCAACGAGGAGATCGCCCGGCGTCTGGTGGTCAGCCCGCTGACGGCGAAGACGCACGTCAGCCGGGCGATGCTGAAGCTCGGGGCCCGGGACCGGGCGCAACTGGTGGTGCTGGCCTACGAGTCGGGGCTGGTGCGGCCGGGCTGGCTGGGCTGAGCCGCCCCTCCGCGGTGGGGCCGGTTCTGTGCGGCGGGTCCGGCGTGCGGCCGGTTCGGAGGCGTGCGGCCGGGCACGAGTGGTGGCCGGCCCGGATCGGCGCCGAGCTACTCCAGGACCGGCGTGTCGCCGGAGGTCCGTACTCTCCCGGGAGTACCCCGACTGCCGCTGCTGGTAGGACGCGCGATGAGGCCCCTCGGCGGGAGGCTCTGGACATCTCGGGAACCCCCCGAGGTCCTGGAATCCCTCCACCGAGGAGTTGAACCACCATGTACACGCAGTTGGCCGACTGGCACGGCCCCGGCCCGTGGATCCTGCTGGTCCCACTGGTCTGGATCGCCGTGGTGGTCCTGGTGATCACGGTGCTGCGCCGCACGGTCTGGCGGCGGCACGGCTGCGGGTTCGGCGCCGGTTACGGAGCCGGTGCCGGAGCCGTGACGGAGCACCCGTTGGCCGTCCTGGGCCGCCGCTACGCCGAGGGCGACATCGACGCCGAGGAGTACCGCGCCAAGCGGGCCGTGCTCAGTGAGTCGCCGAGGGGCGACGCCAAGGGCGGTGGCGCCAGGTGACCACCCTGGACGTCGTACGGGACGCGGCCGCCCGGGTCGCCGACGCCGTGAAGATCCACGGCGTCGGCGGCACCGAGGTCCGGGCGCTGGACCACGTGACGGTGGAGTTCCCGGCCGGGCGGTTCACCGCGATCATGGGCCCGTCCGGATCGGGCAAGTCCACCCTGATGCACTGCGCGGCCGGGCTGGACACGCTCACCGCGGGCAGTGCCTGGATCGGTGACACCGAGCTGGGCCGGCTCGACGACCGGCGGCTCACGCTGCTGCGCCGGGAGCGGATCGGCTTCGTGTTCCAGGCCTTCAATCTGGTGCCCACGCTCACCGTCCTGGAGAACATCACCCTTCCGCTCGACCTGGCCGGGGCGGCCCCCGACGAAGCCTGGCTGGCGGCGCTGATCGAGGTCGTCGGCCTCGGTGACCGGCTCCGGCACCGTCCGAGCGAGCTCTCCGGAGGTCAGCAGCAGCGGGTCGCGGTGGCCCGGGCACTGGCCGGGCGGCCCCAGGTGGTCTTCGCCGACGAGCCGACCGGCAACCTCGACTCCCGCAGCGGCGGCGAGGTGCTCGGCCTGCTGCGCCGGGCGGTGGACGAGACGGGCCAGGCCGTGGTCATGGTCACCCATGACCCGACGGCGGCCGGCTGGGCCGACGAGGTGCTCTTCCTCGCCGACGGACGGCTGGTGGACCGGATGCGACAGCCCACCTCCGCCCAGGTGCTGGACCGGATGAAGGCCTTCGAACGGGGGCGGTCATGAGTGCGGGGAGGGCCGGGCGCGGCACGAGGGCCATGCGCGTGAACACGGTTCCCCTCCGGCTCAGCCTGCGCTCGCTGAGCGCCCACCGGCGACGGCTGGCCGGCACCCTGCTGTCCGTCCTGCTCGGGGTGAGTTTCCTGACCGGCACGATGGTGCTCGGCGACACCCTGCGGGCCAACTTCGACACCCTCTTCGCCGACGCCAACGCCGGCACCGACGCCGTGGTCCGCAGCGCCGACGTGCTGGACTCGGCCGGCACGGTCGGCGGGGTGCGGGCACCGGTGGCGGCGGCGCTCGCCGACCGCCTGCGCACGGTGCCGGGGGTGGCGGCCGCCGAGCCTTCCGTCCAGGGCGCGGGCCAGCTCATCGGCGCCGACGGCAAGCCGATCGGCGGTCAGGGCCCGCCCACCCTGGCGGGCAACTGGCTGACCGACGGCCGGCTCAACCCGTACCGGCTGGCCGAGGGCCGGGCGCCGGCCGCCCCGGGCGAGGTCGTGGTGAACCGGGGCGCGGCCGAGGCGGGCGGGCTGCACCTCGGTTCGACCACCGTGCTGCGCACGCCCGATCCGGTGCCGGTCACCGTCGTCGGCATCGCCACCTTCGGGGCGAGCGCGGACGGCATGGGGCCGAGCACCTTCACCGCGATGACCTTCGCGGACGCCGAGCGGTACCTCACGCCCAAGGGGGAGGGGCAGGCCGGTTCGATCCAGGTCCGCGCGGTGGACGGGGTCTCCCAGCGCGAGCTGGTCGACCGGATCACCCCGCAGCTGCCCGCCGGCGTCCAGGCGATCACCGGCGCGGCGGCCACCCAGGAGTCCACCCAGCTGGTGTCCGGGCGGTTCCTGACCATGTTCACCACGCTGCTGCTGGTCTTCGCCGGGATCGCGCTGCTGGTGGCGACGTTCACCATCCACAACACCTTCGCCATCGTGGTCGCCCAGCGGACCAGGGAGAACGCGCTGCTGCGGGCGCTCGGCGCGGGGCGCGGCCAGGTGCTCGGGGCGACGCTGGCGGAGGCGCTGGCGGTCGGCCTGCTGGCTTCGCTGGGCGGGCTGCTGGGCGGCATCGGGGTGGCCGCCGGGCTCAAGTCGCTGTTCTCGGCGCTCGGTTTCGCCCTGCCGACCGGCGGCATGGTGATCAGCACGGCCGCCGTCCTGCTGCCGCTGCTGGTCGGCACGCTGGTCGCGGTCGGCTCCGCGTTGCTTCCGGCCGTCCGGGCCGGGCGGACTGCCCCGCTGGCGGCCCTGCGGGAGACCGGTGTCGACCGGGCGGCGCAGGGGCGCTCGGGCACCGTCCGGGTGGTGCTCGGCGGGCTGCTGTCGGCCGGGGGCGTGTCGGTGGCGGTGCTCGGCGCCACCGACGGCCCGTCCGTGCTGCTGACGGCGGGCGGGGCGCTGGCGGTGTCGGCCGGCACGGTGGTGCTCGGCCCGGTCGCCGCGGCCCTCGCGGTGCGCGCCCTGGGCGCGCCGCTGCCCAGGCTGCGCGGGGTCTCCGGGGTGCTGGCCCGGCGCAACGCGGCCCGCAACCCGCGCCGGACGGCGGCCACCGCGAGCGCGCTGATGATCGGGGTCGCGGTGGTCACGCTGTTCACCGTCTTCGGCGCCTCGATCAAGGCCACCCTGGACGACACGGTGGACAAGTCCTTCGCGGGCGATCTCGCCGTCACCACGGCCTCGTTCGGGGCCGGTGGCAGCGGGATCAGCCCCGCGGTGGCGGACACCCTGGCCGTCCTGCCCGAGGTGCGGCAGACGGTCGGGCTCGGCCGGGGCGTGGCCCGGATCGACGGGCACGGCAGGACGCTGGACGTCACCGACCCGGCCCGGCTGGCCGGGATCGTCGACCTCGGCCGGGTCGACGGCTCGCTGGCCGCCCTCGGTACGGACGGGCTGGCGGTCTCCCGCAGCGAGGCGGGGCAGCGCGGCTGGCGGCTCGGGCAGTCCGTCACGGTGGCCTTCACCGACGGCGCGAGCGGCCCGTTCACCGTCCGCGCGCTGTACGAGGGCGGCGGACTGGCCGGTGACTACCTGATGACCCGGCAGGCCTGGGCCCCGCACCGGGGGCAGGACGCCGACACCATGGTCGCGGTCGGGCTGCGCGACGGCGTCCCGGTGGCGACGGGCAGGGCGGCGGTGGAACGGGCGCTGGTCCGGTACGGCAGTCCGCAGGTGCAGGACCGCGCCGAGTACGCGAAGAGCGCGGCCTCCGGCGTCGACACGATGCTGTCGGTGGTCTACGCGCTGCTGGCACTGGCGGTGCTGATCGCGCTGCTGGGGATAGCCAACACCCTGACGCTGGCGGTGCACGAGCGGACCAGGGAGCTGGGGCTGCTGCGGGCGGTCGGCCAGACGAGGGCTCAGTTGCGCGGCATGGTGCGCTGGGAGTCGGTGCTGGTGGCGGCCTTCGGGACGGTCGGCGGGCTGGGGCTCGGCGCCTTCCTCGGCTGGGCGCTGGTACGGGCCTCGGACAGTGCGGGGACGGGATCGTTCGCGATGCCGCCGGGGCAGTTGGCCGTGGTCCTGGCGGCCGGGCTGCTGGCGGGCGCGGTGGCCGGACTCCGCCCGGCGGGCCGGGCGGCGCGGCTGGACGTCCTGCGGGCGATCGCGGCGGAGTAGTGGAGTAAGTGGAGTAGCGGACTGGCAAAGCGGCGGAGTGGTGGATTGACGGAGCGGGCGACCGGAACGAGCGGTCGGGCCTTCGCGGAGTTGCTCCTGGGAGAAGGAGAGAGGAGAGAAGCACGCATGGGACAGCCGAAGGGTGCAGCCGTCCGGTGGCGGCGGGTCCTACCGGGCTTCGACGGGGGGCCGCGGGCTGACGGAGCCCCGGGCGCGCACGGCGAGCAGGGCGATCAGCAGGGTCGGTGCGAGCAGCAGTCCGAAGGCGGCGCCGTAGCCGACGAGTTCGGACGCGCCGAGCCCCAGGACGGTGTTGAGCACGGCGGAGAACAGCGCCATGACGGTGATCTGGCCGAGGTTCTGGTTGGTCTGCATCGCGCTGCTCGCGTAGCCCTGGCGTCCGGCCGGGCTGTGCGAGAGCGACAGCACGGTGAGGCACGGGTCCAACAGGCCCATGCCGACGGCCGCGAGGGGCATGGCCGCCGCGGCGGCGAGCGCCGGCACCCCGCGCAGGGCCCCGGCCGCGGCGAGCACGACCGACGCCGCCATGATCCCCGCGCCGACGGAGACCAGCCGGTGCCGGGGCACGTCCTGGAGCAGTCGCCCCTGGACCCAGGAGGCGCCCGCCCACACCACGGCGGAGAGCGTGAACGCCACGCCGACCACCACGGCGGCGGTGTGCCGCTCGGTGATCAGCATCAGCGGCAGGAAGGCCTCGACGGTGAAGTACGTGCCGGAGGCCAGACCGCGCAGCAGCACCGTGGCCGGCAGGCCACGGGCGGCCCGCCAGGTGCCCACGGGCAGCAGCCGCGGCGCGAGGAGCACCAGCAGGACCAACCCGGCGGCCACGAACAGCAGATGGCGGATGTCCCAGCCCGAGACGCCGTACTGCCCGAGCGCCGCGCCGAGGCTGAGCGCCGCCGCGACCAGCAGCGGCGGGCGCGACGGGTGGTCGCCCGACGGCGCGGGCGCCTCCGCCGGGGAGCGGCCGCGCAGCACGACCACCAGCGCGAGCGCCGGCAGCAGGGACAGCGCGGCCAGGCCGTAGAACACCACCCGCCAGGACCACCACTCGGACACCAGTCCGGCCAGCGGGGGGCCCACCAGGGACGGGATGATCCAGCTCGTGCTCATCAGGGCCAGCATCCGGGGGCGCAGGTGCTCCGGATACGCCTGGCCGATGGCGGTGTTGACGGACACCGCGACCATGCCGGCCGCGAGCCCGTCCACGAACCGGCCCGCGGCGAGCTGCCCTATGGAGGTGCTGGTGGCGGAGACCAGCAGGGTGACCACCGACAGCACCATGCCGGCCGCCAGTGGCCGGCGGGCCCCGGAGCGGTCGGCCCAGTGGCCGCCCAGCACTCCGCCCAGCAGGCTGGCCGCCACGAAGCAACCGGCCACCACCGGGAACAGGGAGACCCCGTCCAGGGCCCGGGCCGCCGTCGGCAGGGTGGGGACCACCGCCAGGGCGGCGAACCCGGTCAGGAACATCACCGCGGTGAAGGTGGTCGTGGCGGCCGCGTACTTCCGGGAGAACATCCCGTCCTCGGAGTCCGCGGGCCGTTCCAGGGTCTGCTCGGGCATTGCTTCCCAACTGTGGAAGACCGGTGCTGCGGAAGACCGGTGATCGCGTCATGGGTGTCACAGCCGAGCCGAGCCGAGCCGGACCGAGCCTGCCTGGGCCACGGTGCGAGGGCGTGCGGGCACTCGGCCGCCCTTCGGTTCGGCGTCCGTCCGGCGCCGGTTCCGGCGGGCGGTGCACCCGGAGGTCAGCCCGTCGCCTGCGGGAAGACCTCCCGCAGCAGCGGGTCCGGCAGCCCGCGCTTGCGCCACTCGCGCGGGTAGCCGAGCGAGACCTCGGTGAACGGGACGCCGTCGTAGGCGGTCCGGCGCGGGATGTGGAGGTGGCCGTAGATCATCGCCGCGGTGTTGAACCGGGTGTGCCAGTCGGCGGTCAGCTCGGTCCCGCACCACTGGGCGAACTCGGGGTACCAGAGGATCTCGGTGGGCTGCCGGACCAGGGGGTAGTGGTTGACCAGGACGAGCGGGACGTCCGGCTCGCAGGACGCCAGCCGCTTCTCGGTCAGCCGGACGCGCTCGCGGCACCAGGAGTCGCGGTCGGGGAACGGGTCCGGGTGCAGCATCCGCTCGTCCGCGCAGACGATGCCGCTCTCGTAGGCGGCCGCCAGGGAGGCCTCCTTGGTGGTCGTGCCCGGCGCGCGGAAGGAGTAGTCGTAGAGGAGGAAGAGCGGGGCGATGCGGACCGGTCCGCCGGAGCCCTCCCAGAGCGGGTACGGGTCCTCCGGGGTCACCACGCCGAGCCGGCGGCAGCGCTCCACCAGGTGCTCGTAGCGGGCCACCCCGCGCAGCTGCACCGGGTCCTCGGGGTGGGTCCACAGCTCGTGGTTGCCGGGCACCCACACCACGCGGGCGAAGCGCTCGGCGAGCAGGCCGAGGGCCCACTCGATGCTGGTGGTGAGTTCGGCGACGTCGCCGGCGACGAGCAGCCAGTCACCGGGGTGGGAGGGCTGGAGCTTCTCCACCAGGTCGCGGTTCTCCTGGTAGGAGATGTGCAGATCGCTCACGGCGAGCAGCCGTCCGCCCGTCGGGGCGGTCCGTTCCGGCTGTGCGTCGCTGCGGTTCTCCGTCGTCACTCCTGCCCCCTGAGGTCGCCCGGCCGATGGGGCCCACCCTACGTGGCGGGGCCAGGGTGTGGGGAGGGTTGGCGGGATCAGTCGTTCGAGCCGTCGGCGCGGCGGCCAGGGGCTCCGGGCGGAAGCGGGTGCGACGTCAGGAACCGGGCTCGGCAGGAGAGTTGGACCAGACTCAGGAACGGAGGTCGATGAGCACCCCGTGCGAGGTGGCGGTGGTGACGGCGAGGATCGCCAGTGAGGCGATGCCGAGGGCCAGGCCGAGGACGGCGCGGCCGCGTCGGCTGGTGCCGCGGAGCAGGGCCAGGGTGGCCAGGGTGATGGCGATCGGTCCGAGGACGATGTTGAACAGCAGCAGGCCGGGGAGGCCGAGGAGGAAGGAGGCGACGGCGAGGCCGTCGGCCTCGGCGATGTCCTGACGGTCGGCGCCCCGGCGGTCGGTGCTCTGACGGTCGGCGCCCCGGCGGTCGGTGCTCCGGTGGCTGATGGCCTGACGGGCGGTGACGGTGCTCATGGTGGTGCGGGTCCTCTCTGTGGAGTGGCCGCGGGTGCGGTCCGGGCAGTGGCAAGTCAGCGGTGCCGGAGGTGGGCGATGCCTTCGCGGGCGCCGAAGGCGAGCAGCCAGGCGGTGATGCCGGCGGAGGCGGCGAGGAAGACCGGGAACGAGGTGTGGGCGGCGGTGCCGATCAGGACGCCCATGGCGACCAGGGCGGAGAACAGGATCACGGCTTGCTCCTTCGGCTGTGGGCTGGAACCGCGGGCTGGAACCGCGACTGAGGCTGAGGCTGCGCCGATTTCGGTTGACAAGTGTTCACTGACTTCGACTCACCTTACGCTCGGCTGGCCAAGTTCGGCAAACAACTGTTTACTGAATGGCGTGAGTCACACCGTTGGGGTCAGACAGGCCCAGAAGCAGCAGAGCCGGCGGGCGCTGCTGGACGCCGGGCTGCACCTGTTGGCCGATCAGAACCTGGCGAGCCTGGGTGTCCGCGAGGTCACCCGCGAGGCCGGGCTCTCCCCGGCCGCCTTCTACCGGCACTTCCCGGACCTCGCCGCCCTCGGTGTGGCACTGGTCGAGGAGTCGCTGGCCAGCCTGCACGTCATGATCAGCTCGGTGCTCGCCGAGGCCGGCGACGCCGAGGAGCTGATCGACCGCGCGGTGGAGGTGATCGAGCGGCACGTCCGTGAACACCGTGCGCACGTCCGCTTCCTGGCCCGCGAACGGCACGGCGGGGTCCGGCAGGTGCGTGAGGCGATCGCCGCCGAACTCGGGCGCTTCGCCGCCGAGGTGGGAACGGTGCTGGAGCCGCAGCCGGGATCGCGGGGGTGGAGCGAGCAGGACCTGCGGATGCTCGCCGAGCTGTACGTCGACCACATGGTCTCCACGGCCGCCGCCTTCCTGGAGGCACTGGAGACCGACCCGGGCCGCGAGCGGCGGATCGCCGCCACCGCGCGCCTCCAGCTGCGGCTGATCAGCCTGGGCCGGGCGCACTGGCAGGGGAGCTGACGCGTCGGGGGCCTGACCGCATCGGCGCCTGGCTGCACAGGCGGGCTGACCGCATCGGAGGGCTGACCGCATCGGAGGGCTGACCGCATCGGAGGGGGTCCGGCGCCCCCGGTGCGAGGGGCGGTCGGTCCTCGGTGCCGCCGGCGGCGGTAACTGGCCAATGCGTCCTGGACGGTTTCTTGGTGATGCTTTGACTCTTGACAGTGGGTCATGTCCGCGACAGCTTTGGTGGACCCCCACCCGTGGACCCCCACACCGAGAGGTCTCTCATGAAGAAGCCGCTCATAGGCACGGCCGCAACGCTCCTGGTCACCGGGGCTACCGCCCTGGTCGGAGCCATTCCGGCCCAGGCCGCAGCCCCCGCCGCCGAGTCCGCTGCCAAGCCCGTCGCCGCCGTCACCTTCGCCGGGACGGTAGCGCTCAGCAACTGTTCCGGCTCGCTGGTGCGGATGCCCGGTTCGGCCGCGAGCGACCCGGCCCTCATCCTCTCCAACGGCCACTGCCTGGAGACCGGCATGCCGGGCCCGGGCGAGGTGGTCCTCAACCAGGCCTCCAGCCGGACCTTCACGCTGCTCAACTCCACCGGCGGCGGCGTCGCCACGCTGCGCGCGACCAAGGTGGTCTACGGCGCGATGACCGACACCGACGTGTCGATCTACCAGCTGAACACCAGCTACGCCTCGATCCAGTCCCGGTACGGGATAGCCCCGTTGACCGTCGCCGCCACCCACCCGGTCCAGGGCAGCTCGATCCGGGTCGTCTCCGGCTACTGGAAGAAGATCTACTCCTGCTCGGCCGACGGCTTCGCCTACCGGCTGAAGGAAGGCGACTGGACCTTCAAGGACTCGCTCCGCTACACCTCGACCTGCAACGTGATCGGCGGGACCTCCGGCTCGCCGGTGGTCGACGCCTCGACCAACCAGGTGGTCGCGGTCAACAACACGATCAACGAGAACGGCGAGCGCTGCACCCTGAACAACCCCTGCGAGGTCGACCAGAGCGGCAACGTGACGGTCCGCCGGGGCATCGGCTACGCCCAGGAGACCTACGGGATCCCGGCCTGCTTCGCCGCCGGCAACCGCTTCGACCTCACCCTCCCCGGCTGCACCCTGCCCCGCCCGTAGCCGGACGGCCGCAGGCCGGGACCGCAGGCCGGACCGTCGACCCGGAGCACCCGACCGGACCGTCGACCCGGAGCACCCGACCGGACCGCAGGCCCGGAGCACCCGGCCGGCAGCCACCCCAGAGCGAGCAGGGCGACCCCGCTGACCAGCACTTTTCTCCCGATGGGCCATCCGCGAACCGCGGGTGGCCCATTCGGCCGTCCATCGGACGGCCGCCGAACCACCCGCGCCGCCCGGTCGCACCGACCGGCGGCAGCCATATCCCGTGAAGAGATGGAGAGTCGATGACCACCACCGTGAGAAGGCTGCTGGCTTCCACACTGCTGATACCGCTGCTCACGCTCGGCGGCCTGGTGAGCCCGGCCGCAGCCGACCAGGGAGCCCAGGGCGCTCAGGGTGCTCAGGGCGCGCAAGGGGACCAGGGCGCGCAGGGGGACCAGGGCAGCGGGTCCCGCCACGGCCGGAGCCCCGCCGACGACCCGAACGCCGACATCAAGGACCGCCTGGCGGCGATCCCCGGCGTGACGATCACCGAGGAGAAGCCGACCACCACCGGTCACCGCTACTTCGTCGCCACCTACACCCAGCCGGTCGACCACAACCGCCCCTGGCTGGGCACCTTCCAGCAGCGCTTCACCCTGCTGCACCGCGGCTACGACCACCCGACCGTCTTCTACACCAGCGGCTACAACGTGGGCACCAACCCGTCCCGCACCGAGCCGACCCGGCTGGTGGACGGCAACCAGGTGTCCATCGAGTACCGGTTCTTCACCCCCTCCCGCCCGGCCCCGGCGGACTGGTCCAAGGCCGGCATCCGCCAGGGTGCCGCGGACTCGCACCGGCTGGTGACCGCGCTCAAGCGGATCTACCAGCAGGAGTGGCTGTCCACCGGTGCCAGCAAGGGCGGCATGTCCTCCACCTACTACCGCCGCTTCTACCCGGACGACGTGGCCGGCACGATCGCCTACGTCGCGCCGAACAACACGGACGTCAACGACTACGCGGCCTACAGCGAGTTCTTCCGCACCGTCGGCACCCCCGAGTGCCGGGCCCGGCTGAACGCGGCCCAGCGTGAGCTGCTGGTGCGCCGCGACCGGCTGGAGGCCCGCTACGTCGCCGACAACCAGGCGGCCGGCTCCACCTTCAACACCCTCGGCACCCCGGACCGCGCGTACGAGGCCGGCGTGCTGGACGTCATCTGGGGGTTCTGGCAGTACAGCCTGGCGTCCGACTGCGCCAAGGTCCCGGTGGCCGCCACCGCGACCGACGACGAGCTGTACGCCTGGTTCGACGCGCAGGCCGGCATCACCGGCAACAGTGACCAGTCGCTGGCGAAGTACACCGCGTACTACTACCAGGCCGCCACCGAGCTGGGCGCGCCGTTCTTCGACGTCTCGCACCTGAACGGTGTGCTGCACTACGACTACAAGGAGACCTACTCGGTCCGCAGCTTCGTGCCGAAGGAGATCCCGACCACCTTCAACCGCAACGCGATGCCCGACATCGACCGCTGGGTGAAGCGCGAGGGCGAGCGGATCATGTACGTCTACGGCGGCAACGACCCGTGGGGCGCCAAGCCGTTCCACCTCGGCCGGGGCAGCGAGGACAGCTACGTCTACACGGTGCCCGGGGGCAACCACGGCTCCAACATCGGGCAGCTGCCCGCCGCGCAGTCGGCGGAGGCCACCGCCAAGGTGCAGGAGTGGGCCGGTCTGGGCCAGCCGGACGCCGCCCGCTCGCTCGCCGCGTCGCCGCGGTCGATCCCGGAGTTCGGCCCGCTGGACGTCGAGGGCCGCCGGCTGGAGCAGGAGCGCCGTCCGCTGTAGCAGCCGCTCCGCACCGCGAGCACCGCAGACACCGCGAGGGCCACAGACACCACAGGCACCACAGGCACCACAGGCACCACAGGCACCACAGGCACCACAGGCACCACAGGCACCACAGGCACCACAGGCACCACGAGCAGGCCGAGGAGGCCGCCCCGCGTTCCGGGGCGGCCTCCTCACGCGTTCCGCACGGCAGGACCGGCCGCCGCCACCCCTCCCCGAAGCAGTGAATCAGTGCTTCAATGCTTCCATGGCCTACCGACGCACCCCCGCCGTACAAGCCCGCCTCGACGCCCAGAGCGAAGCGGTGCTCCAGGCGGCGGTCGGCCTGCTCGCCGAGCGCGGCTACGGCGGCTGCACGATGGCCGCCGTGGCGGACCGCGCCGGGATCGCCACCGGCAGCCTCTACCAGCACTTCGCCAACAAGGCCGAGCTGTCGGTGCAGCTGTTCCGCCGGGTGGTCACCGGTGAGATCGAGGCGGTCAACGCCGCCGTCGCCCTCCGGGACACCCCGCGGCAGCGGATCGCCGCCGTGGTCGAGACCTTCGCCGCCCGCGCCCTGCGCGCGCCCCGGCTGGCGTACGCGCTGCTGGTCGAGCCGGCCGACACGGTCGTGGACGGCGAGCGCCTGGTCTTCCGGCGGGCGTTCCGGGACGTGATCGCCACCGAGATCGCCGCGGCCGTGGCGAGCGGCGAACTGCCGGGCCAGGACCCGGTGCTGACCGCGGCCGCCCTGGTCGGCGCGGTCGGCGAGGCGCTGGCGGGGCCGCTCGCCGCCCTACCCGAAAGCCTTGGGGTCACCGACCCCCGGGAGGCCACCGTCGAGGTGGTCCCCGCCCTGGTCTCCTTCACCCTGCGTGCCCTGGGAGGACGCGATGACAGCGACGCATGAGGTCACCAACCAGGTGCCCCTGCCGTACGGACACGACACCGCCGCCGACCCCACCCTGCTCGACGCCCTGCGGCGGGCCGACGCCGGCTGGGCCGAGCCCGAGCTGCGCGAGCTGGGCCGGCTGGCCGGCTCCGAGCAGGCCGCCGAGTGGGGGCGGCTGGCCAACGAGAACCCGCCGGTGCTGCGCACCCACGACCGCTTCGGCCACCGGATCGACGAGGTCGAGTTCCACCCGTCCTGGCACGAGCTGATGCGCACCGCCGTCTCGTACGGCCTGCACGCCGCGCCCTGGCGCGACGAACGGCCCGGCGCCCACTCCGCCCGCGCCGCCGGGTTCTTCGTCTGGGGCCAGGTCGAGGCCGGCCACACCTGCCCGGTCTCGATGACCTACGCCGCCGTCCCCGCGCTGCGCGCCGACCCCGCCCTGGCCGTCGAGCTGGAGCCGCTGCTGGCCGCGCGCGAGTACGACTACGGGCTGCGCGAGCCGGGCACCAAGCGCGGGCTGATCGCCGGCATGTCGATGACCGAGAAGCAGGGCGGCTCGGACGTCCGCACCAACACCACCACCGCGACCCCGCAGCCGGACGGCACCTACCGGCTCACCGGCCACAAGTGGTTCACCTCGGCGCCGATGTCCGACCTCTTCCTGACGCTCGCCCAGGCCCCCGGCGGTCTCAGCTGCTTCGTGCTGCCGCGCGTCCTGCCGGACGGCGAGCGCAACCGCCTGCACCTGATGCGGCTCAAGGACAAGCTCGGCAACAAGTCCAACGCCTCCGCCGAGCTGGAGTACGACGGCGCGGTCGGCCGGCTGGTCGGCGAGGAGGGCCGGGGCGTCCCGACCATCATCGAGATGGTCAACATGACCCGCCTGGACTGCACCGTCGGCGCCGCCTCCGGCATGCGGTACGGCGCCACCCGCGCGGTCCACCACGCCCTGCACCGGCGGGCGTTCGGCAAGGCGCTGGTCGACCAGCCGCTGATGCGCAACGTGCTCGCCGACCTGGTGGTGGAGTCCGAGGCCGCCACGATCGTGGCCATGAGGCTCGCCCGGGCCACCGACCTGACCCTGGCCGGGGACGGGAACGAGGCGCTGGTACGGCGGCTGGGCCTGGCGGTGGCCAAGTACTGGGTGTGCAAGCGCGGTCCCGCGCACTCCGCCGAGGCGTTGGAGTGCCTGGGCGGCAACGGTTACGTGGAGGAGTCGGGGATGCCCCGGCTCTACCGAGAGGCGCCGCTGGTGTCGATCTGGGAGGGCTCGGGCAACGTCGCCGCGTTGGACGCGCTGCGCGCGATGGCCAGGAGCCCGGAGAGTGTCGAGGCCTTCTTCGGCGAACTCGACGCCGCGGCGGGCGCGGACCGCCGGCTGGACGCGGCCGTCGCCGCGCTGCGCAAGGAACTGGCCGACCAGGGCGACCTGGAGTACCGCACCCGCCGGCTGGTCGAGTCGATGGCGCTGGCCTTCCAGGGCTCACTGCTGGTCCGGTACGGCAGCCCGGCGGTGGCCGACGCGTTCTGCGCGAGCAGGCTGGGCGCCGACCGCGGCGCTGCCTTCGGCACCCTGCCGGCCGGCGCCGACACCGCGGCGATCATCGACCGGGCCCGCCCGGTGACCGCATGAGCGGTCAGGAGGAGGACGGCGTAAGGAAGTTCTGGCAGGACCTCGGCCTGCCGGGGCTGATCGACGTGCACACCCACTTCATGCCGAAGAACGTCCTCGACAAGGTGTGGGCCTACTTCGACGCGGCCGGCCCGCTGGTGAACCGCCCCTGGCCGATCACCTACCGCGAGGCCGAGGAGCAGCGCGTCCGGCGGCTGCGGGACTTCGGCGTCCTGGCGTTCACGTCCATGCTCTACCCGCACAAGCCCGGCATGGCCGGCTGGCTGAACGGCTGGGCCGCCGACTTCGCCGCCCGCACCCCGGAGTGCCTGCACACCGGGACCTTCTTCCCCGAGCCCGAGGCGCCCGACTATGTGGCCCGCGCGATCGAGGACGGCGCCCGGGTGTTCAAGGCGCACCTCCAGGTCGGCGGTTACGACCCGGCGGACCCGCTGCTGGACGAGGTCTGGGGGCTGCTCGCCGACACCGGCACCCCGGTGGTCGCCCACTGCGGGTCGGGGCCGGTGCCGGGCAAGTTCACCGGCTCCGGCCCGATCGGCGCGGTGCTGGAGCGGCACCCGGGCCTGGTCCTGGTGGTCGCCCACCTCGGGATGCCCGAGTACCGCGACTTCCTCGACCTGGCCGAGCGCCACCCGGCCGTCCGGCTGGACACCACCATCGCGTTCACCGACTTCGCGGAGGCCGACACCCCGTTCCCGCGCGAGGAACTGCCGCGCCTGCGCGGGCTCGGGGACCGCGTCCTGCTCGGCAGCGACTTCCCCAACATCCCCTACCGGTACGTCCACCAGCTGGAGGCGCTGGCCGGGCTGGGGCTGGGGGAGGAGTGGCTGCGGGCGGTGTGCCACGACAACGCGGCCGCCCTCTTCGGACTGCCCGCCGGGGCGGCCGGCTGACCAGGGCGGCCGTCGTCGGCCGTCGGCCCCCGGGCTGCGAGCCGACCGCCGACCGCCGTCAGCCGCCGGCCACGGTCAGCCGACCGTCCGCAGCACCTCCAGCGCCCGGCCGTGCAGCCCGGGCGCGGCGGCGAGGAAGCCGTCGGAACCGGCCGTCCAGGCCGATCCGGCGGCGTCCGTCACCGCCGCGCCCGCCTCGCTCGCGATCAGCGCGCCGGGGAGCAGGTTGCCCGCGTCCGGGCCGTACTCCCAGAACAGCGCCAGGTGCCCGGAGCCGACCTGGGCCACCTGGAGCGCGGTCGGGCCGAGGTTGCGCACGGCCAGGACGGCGCCCGCCATCGCGGACAGCGACTCGCCGGCCCGGCGCAGTGCCACCGGGTCGGCGGCCACCCGCGGCGGCTGGCTGGTGGCGGCGACCGTGGCCGCCAACTCCCGCTCCAGCGGCGCGATCGGCCGCCCGTCCAGCTCGGCCCCGCCGCCGAGCACCGCCCGGTAGGTGCGGCCGTCCTGCTCCGGGGCGTGCACCACGGCCAGCACCGCGGCGCCGTCCCGCACCAGCGTCGCGGTCACCGCCCAGTGCGGCTGCCCCAGCAGGTACTGCACCGCGCCGTCGGTCGCGTCGCACAGCCACCACTCGCCCTCGGCGGGCACCGGGCCTTCCAGGTCCTCCGGTGCCCAGCCGGCCCGCGGGCGCAGCGCGGTCAGCCGCTCCCGCAGCAGCGCGGCCGCCGGGCCGTCCAGTTCGGCGAAGCGGGCCGCCGCCTCCTCGACCGTCCGGGCCGCGACCGGGTCGGCGGACCGGCGTGCCGCCAGCCCCGCCCCGACCTCGCGCACCGCGGCCGTCACGCCTTCCGCCAGCGTCCACAGCTCGTTCGTCACGGTGGTCCCTCCTCGCTCGGGGCCGGGTCCGCGCCGGCCGGCCGGGACAAGGAGTACCGTCAGGGCTGCCGAACAGGACGCTCCAGCCGCCGGAAGTGACGGAGATCGGACACCGTGGACCTCTCGACCGCCGATCCGGACGCCGTACTGGACACCCTCGACCGCCGCCTGGTCTGCGCCCTCCAGCTGGACGGACGGGCCGAGCCGGGCCGGATCGCCGAGGTGCTGGGCGTCTCCGCCCGGACGGTCACCCGCCGGCTGGCCCGGATGCGGCAGGCCGGGGTGCTGCGGGTGGTCCGGCTGCCCGATGTCGAGGACGCCGCCGTGGGCGCGCTGCTGCTGCGGGTCCGGGTGCTGAGCGGCCGGGTGGACGCCGTCGCGCAGGCCCTCGCGGACCGTCCCGACGTCCCGTTCGTCGACGTGATGCTCGGCGGCCACGAGGTCGGTGCCGTGATGCTCACCGACGCCGCCTCCAGGGACCGGTTGCTGTACGGGCAGTTGCCCGCGACCGGCGCCGTCACCGAGACCACCACCCACGCCGTGCTGCACGCCTTCGCCGACGCCGGGCAGTGGCGGGCCGGGTACCTGACGGAGCAGGAGGCCGCCGCGCTCGCCGGGCTCGCAGCCCCGCGTCCCTCCGCCCCGGGCCCCTCCGCCCCGCGGCAATCCCTCTCGCGGCCCGCCGCCGCCCCGCGCCCCGCCGGGCAGCCGCCGCTGGACGGCCTGGACCGTGCGCTGCTGGAGCGGCTGGGCGAGGACGCCCGGCAGTCCCACGCCGCCCTGGCCGCGGCCGTCGGCGCGCCCGAGTCCACCGTGCGCCGCCGGCTGCACCGGCTCGACGGAGCCGGGCTGCTGCGCACCCACGCCACCGTGGATCCGCGGCTGCTGGGCATGGCGGTGGACGCCAACCTCTGGCTGGACCTGCCGCCCGGCCGGCTCGCCGAGGTCGGCACGGCGCTGGCCCGTCACCCGCAGGTGCACGGGGTGTTCGCCACCAGCGGCCCGACCAACCTGCTGGCCACGGTGTTCTGCGCGGACCACACCGAGCTGTACCGCTTCCTCACCGACACCCTCGGCCCGCTCGGCGCCGCCAGGGCCGAGACCACCATCACCGCCCGCGCGGTGAAGCGCGCGGGCGTCCTGCTCCGGCAGCCGCCCCGGCGGCCGTAGCGGGTCGGCCGGGATCCGGGGCGCGGGCCCTTACCCGCGGGGTAATCGACGCCCGCCGCCCCACCGGGCAGGGTGGAGGCACCCGGTGAGGCCGTCGAGGCCCCGGGCTCCCACCCCCGACAGGAGGCGATCCGTCATGTCCGCCCACGCGAACACCCTCACGCCTGCCCGGCCCGGGTCCGTCCTCTCACCGTGGACGGTGCGCGGCGCCCTCGCCCTGGACGCCCTGGTCACCGGCGGCAACGGCCTGGCCTACCTGGCCTTCTCCGGCCCGCTCGGCGAGCTGCTCGGCGCCGGCCGCGCCACCCTGGTCGACGTCGGGCTCCTCCTCCTTGGCTACGCGCTCGCGGTCGGCGCGCTGGCCGTCCGCCGGCGGCCCCCGGTGGCCGGGGTGCGGGCCGTGATCGACGTCAACCTGGCCTGGGTGGTGCTCAGCCTGGTCGCGATGGGGCTGTGGCTGGAGCCGACCACCGCCGGGTTCGTCTGGATCCCGGCGCAGGCCGCGGCGGTGGCCCTGTTCGCCGGCCTCCAGTTCACCGCCCTGCGGCGGGAGGGCCGGGAGCGGGGCACGCCGTAGGGTCGACGCACCCTAGCGTTCGGGACCGACCACGGACTGCAGGAACCGCACCGTCTCCGCGTCGGCCGGCAGGAAGGCCTCCAGGGCCAGCTCGGAGACGGTGACGTCCAGCGGCGTGTTGAAGGTCGCGATGGTGGAGAGGAAGGAGAGCACCCGCCCCTCGTGCCGGATCCGCATCGGCAGCGCGAACGGGAAGCCGTCCGCGGCCGGCGGGTCCCCGTCCGGCCCGTCCGCCGGGTCCCCGGCGGGCTCGGGGTAGCCGCGGACCTCCTCGTACAGTCGCCGCAGCGGCTCGGCGCGGACCAGCTCCAGCTGCTGCTCCATCCGCTCCAGCAGGTGCCGCCGCCACTGCCGCAGGTTGACGATGCGCGGCGCCAGCCCGTCCGGGTGCAGGGTGACCCGGATCGCGTTGAACGGCGGCTCCAGCAGGTGCGGGGCGACGCCGTCCACGAGGAGCCCGAGCGCGCGGTTGGCCGCCAGCACCCGGAAGGACCCGTCGACCACGACCGCCGGGTACGGGTCGTGGGCGGCCAGCAGCCGCTCCAGCCCGCCGCGCAGCGCGGCCATCGACGGGTCGTCCAGCGGCGTCTCGGGGTAGTGCGGGGCGTAACCGGCCGCCAGCAGCAGGGTGTTGCGCTCGCGTACCGGGACGTCCAGCTGCTCGGCCAAGCGCAGCACCAGCTCCCGGCTCGGGCGGGAGCGGCCGTTCTCGACGAAGCTGAGGTGGCGGGCCGAGGAGTCCGCCCGCAGTGCCAGTTGCAGCTGGCTGAGCTGCCGTCGTTCCCGCCAGCCGCGCAGCAGCGGGCCGACGCCGGTTCCCGTCGGGCTGCCCATGCCCGCCATGATCGTCATGGCCCAGGACGGTACTCGAACGGGACGGGTCGGCGGGAGGGGGCGCGGGCGGTGGGAGGGGCGCGGGAGGGGAGGACCGGGGGATCAGACCCCGGTGCTCGACCCTGGGCGGATGACCATGAGCACCACGACCACGGCCCACAGCAGGTTGAACACCCCGGCGGTCATCGGCAGCAGCTTCAGGCCGCCGACGGCCTTGGTGTGCCGTTCGTCCGACGGGTCGAGTCCGAGCGCGTCCACGGCGGCCTGCTGGCCGGGCAGGACGAAGAGCAGCAGGGAGAGCGCGGCGAGCGCGGTCAGGACCATCGAGACGATGATCCAGGACTGCCCGAGCACGTCCATCACCTGGGCCAGGCCGATGCCCAGCAGCGGCACCGCGACCCCGAGCAGTGCGTAGACCTGGGTGATCCGGTGCAGCACGCGCAGCACCCCGGCGTCCGAGGCCTGGTCGGGACCGCCGGCCAGGGCGGCCTTCGCCCGGCGGGGGAACATGCTGACGGCCACCGCGACCGGGCCTATGAACAGGACCGACACGAGGACGTGCAGGCTCAGCAGGAACTTGGCCATGGCGGGGCACCCTCTGGATCCGGTGGGCAGCTGGGGAGTCGGCGGGCACGCGTGTCGGCGTGCCCACGACCAGGCACGCTAACACCGCTTATCCGGCGGACCACCGCGCGGGTGGGCCGCCGGAGCCCGCTCCTCCCAGGTGCTCAGCCCGCCGTCGTGAGCTCCACGACCCGGGGCGGGGCGGTGCTGACGGCCGCGACGGCGGCGGAGTGCTCCGGGGCGGTCCAGTCGAGCAGGTGCAGGTCCTCGTAGCGGCTGCGCAGCGGGGCGCCCGGCGGGACGGTCAGCGGCAGGGCGGAGAGGTCGACCCTGCGGAGGGTCTCCAGGGAGGCCCGCCCGATCTTGATCAGTGACTCCTTGCGCACCCACAGCCGCAGGAACGCCCGCTCCGGCTCCGGGTCGGCCTCGACCAGGGCGAGCTCGGCGGGGGCGAGCACCCGGCGGGCGACCGCGCGCAGCGAGCCGCTCCTGGCGGACAGCTCGACGTCCACCCCGACCGGCTGGAACCCGGCGCCGGCCGCGACCACGCCCTGGGTGTGCGACAGGCTGACGTGCACTCCGGGGTGGTCCGGCAGGTACGGCTTGCCGTGGTCGGCGAGCCCGCAGTCGGGGCACCGCTGGGCGAGCACCAGGCCGGCCACGGGAACGCCGAGCAGCCGGGCGGCGCAGAGCCGGACCAGCAGGTGCCCGGCGGTGAACTCGGTCCGCCCGGACTCGTGCCGGAAGCGCGCGGCGCGCTCCCGCTCCAGGGCGGTCAGCAGGTGCTCGCCCACCTCGGGGTGGCGCAGTACGGCGTCGACGGACGTGACGGCGACGAGCGGCGCGCTCTGGTCCTGGGCCTCGGTGGTCATGTCTCCAACCTAGGGCCTGGGTCGTGGCCCGCGAACCCCTGTCCGACCCGTTCGGCCGTGCCCGCCTGGCAATCGACTGCTCCGTTCGAATGAATTTCGGATTCGATCTGAGGCTCTGTAGGGTGCGAATAGTCCGTTTTGGGGTTGGATATCCCAGATCTGTGGGGTCGCCAGCAGATATCACGGAACGTGACAGGTCGTCCAGACCTGCACTCATTCTCATGCGCGGAGGATTGTCGATGGGTCAGGCCACCGGTTCGCCGGATCACAGAACGACCACCGTGAGAACGCCCGCCACCCGCGGACGCCGGGCCGTCAGGGTCGCCGTGGCGACGGCCCTCACGGCGCTGCCGCTGGCCGCGGTGCTGACGGTCGGTTCGGCCGCTCCGCTGGCCCCGCCGCTGGGCGCCTGCTCGGGGCCGGACTGCCCCGCCACCTGGCCGCCGCCGAACAACGGCGACTTCCCCGGCCGCGATGCCAGCATCAACGTCTTCACCGGTGGCAACTACACCGTGAACGGCCGCGCCGCCGAGGCCGAGGGCAAGATCGTCGCCCTGGGGAACCTGACCGTCGACAAGAACGGCGGCGGCATCTACAACATGGGCGTCGTCGGCGTCGGCTCGCGCGTGGTGCCGCCGAACGGCAGCGACTTCGTGACCACCGGCGGCAACGTCGACGTCGTGGCCGGCAACAGCATCCTGATCGGCGGCAGCGACTCGACCGGCCCGGCCTTCGGCAACCTGCGCCACGCGGGCACCGTCACCGGCACCGTGAACATCGACCCGACCGGGGAGTCGATCCAGGACCCGAACGCCGCCGCGCCCTACCAGACGGTGCTGACCCAGATCGAGGAGATCTCCGACTGCGTCGGCCGGGCCACCGCGACCGGCACCGTCGCCGTCACCGCCAGCGAGGCCACCTTCACCGGCGACGGGACCAGCGCGAAGCAGGTCTTCAACGTCACCCAGAACCTCGCCTCGCCGACCGGCGGGCAGATCGGCCTGGTCTTCAACAACATCCCGGCCGGCGCCACCGTCGTGGTGAACATGCTCGGGGACAGCCCGGTCATCAACACCTACACCGGCACCGGCCTGGCCGGGGACCAGACCACCGAGATGCGCTCGAAGCTGATGTACAACTTCCCGACCGCGACCTCGGCGCAGATCCTCGGCAGCGCCCAGTTCCAGGGCTCGGTCATGGCCGGCAACCCGGGCGGCACCACGACGATCGCCCAGCCGGGCATGAACGGCCGGGTGTACCTCGCGGGCAACCTGATCCACACCGGCACCGGCGGGTACGAGATCCACAGCTACCCGTTCGACGGTGACCTGCCGGACTGCGCCGTGACGCCCAGCCCGTCGCCGACCTCGCCGACGCCGTCCCCGACGCCGACGTCGCCGAGCCCGACCTCGACCTCGCCGGCGCCGACATCTCCCGCTCCGACCTCTCCCACGCCGACCTCGCCGGCTCCGACGTCTCCCGCCCCGACGTCCCCGGCGCCGACCTCTCCCGCGCCGACCTCGCCGTCGGCCGGCGCGACGACATCGAGCGCCGGTCCGGCCCCGACCAGCCACCACCCGACCAAGGAGCCGACCAGCCACCACCCCGGCGGTGAGCTGCCCTCCACCGGCGCGGGCAACACACCGGTGATCTTCGGCCTGGCGGGCGTGGGCCTGCTCGGCCTCGGCGGTCTGGCCGTGCTGGCCGCCCGTCGCCGCGGTCGCCACAGCTGACGGTCCGTACGGGCCGGAGGGCCGCGGACGCGATGAGCTGACCAGCCGAACAGCGGCGCAGGCCGCCCGAGTCGATCCGACCGGGCGGCCTGCGCCGTTTCCGTCACCGGCCTCCGCGCCCAGGCGCCCGGTCTTCGGCCGGGTAGCGGGCGAGGCCGGAGGCGAGCAGGCCGAAGGCCCGGTCCACCGCCGCCTCGGCCCGGGCCCGTACGGCCTCGGTGGGCTCCCCGGCCACCACGGCCCGGCGGACCTCGCCGAGCACGGCCCGGTGGGCCCCCGCGACGGCGCCGGCCACGATCCGGGGGAGCGGGTCCTCCGGGGCGGCCCCCGACTCCTCGGCCAGGGCGGCCGCCAGCGAGGCCTCGGCCCGCTCGCCGAGCTCCAGCAGCCGCGCCCGCAGTGCGGCGCTGCCCTCGACGATCCGCCAGAACGCCGTCATCCCCGGGTTCAGCCCGACCGTCGGCTCCCCGCTCGCGAAGGCCGCCAGCAGGTCGGCCCGGACGGCGTCCACGGCGGAACCGCCCGCGGGGCGGTGCCGGACCACCTCGGCCAGGTGGGCGACCACCTCCTCCTGCCGGTCGAAGAACAGGTCCTCCTTGGTCGGGAAGTAGTTGAAGACCGTGTTCGGCGAGACCCCGGCGGCCCTGGCGACCTCGACCACCGTGACCCGGTCGAACCCGCGCTCGGCGAACAGGCCCATGGCGGTGTCGGAGAGCAGCTCCCGGGTCTGCTGCTTCTTGAGTTCGCGAAGTCCCATGGCCGGATCCTACCCATGGAGCATGGTGTGACTCCAAATTTGCGGTGACACCAAAAATATCGGCTACCGTGACGGCATGACCTTCACCTTCGGCATCTACCCCGGCGGACCGGTCGGTGACGACACCGGCGTCATCGCTCCGGTCCGCCCCGACGACCCCGCCAGGATCACCGCCGCCCTGCGCGAACTCCAGGGCGGCGCCACCGAGTTCCTGGTCCGTGCCTACCGCTCGTACCCGGGCGGCGAGCACGCCCCCGAGCGGCCCGGGCAGTACGCGGCCGAGGGGCGCAGGCTCGACCTGGTGCTCCAGTACCGGGAGCGCGGCGGGAAGACGGCGGGCTGGCTGGACTTCGTCCGGCGGACGGTCAGGGCCGAGGGGCACCGGCTCGCCCTGCTCCAGATCTGCGAGGAGCCCAACCTCGACCTCCCGCCCGTGGACGGCAGCATCCCGAACGTCCGCCGGGCGCTGGTCGAGGGTGTGGTCGCGGCCAAGGAGGAGGCCCTGGCCCACGGGTTCGACGACCTGGCCGTCGGCTTCAACGCGGTGCCCTCCTTCGACCCCGCGGACACCTTCTGGGCCGAACTCGGCCGGCTGGCCGACGAGCGCTTCCACCGCGCCCTGGACTACGTCGGCCTGGACTTCTTCCCGGACGTCTTCCGTCCCGTCCCGCCCGGGCAACTCGCCGACGCGGTAAGGGCGGTGGTCACCGGATTCCGCCGCGACCCGCTGCCCCTGGCCGGGATCGGGCCCGGCGTTCCGCTGCGGATCTGCGAGAACGGCTGGCCCACCGGCCCCGGGCGGAGCGAGGCGCGGCAGGCCGAGGTGGTGGCGGAGGTGGTCCGGACGGTCGCCGGGCTCGCCGCCGAGCTCAACGTCACCGGCTACGCCTTCTTCGCCCTGCGGGACGCGGACAGCGCGGGCGCGGGGCTGTTCCCCCACGTCGGCCTGCTACGCGACGACTACACGCCCAAGCCGGCCTTCGAGGTCTACCGCCGGCTGGTCGAGGAGCTGACGAACTGACCTGCCGCACGGGCTGGTTCGACTCGAAGAACCGTTCCACCGTGCGGCCCTGGGCGGCGACGGCGTGCACCGGCTCGCCGATCACCCGGCCGGCCAGGGCGACGGCCGGCCCGCCGACGTCCCGGCGGAGCAGGGCGGTCGCGGCGGTCAGGGTGCGGGGTGCGTGCCCGTGGCCGGCTATGTCACCTCGCCCCGGCGGGAGAAGCGCTCCGCCCGCCACTCGCCGCTCTCCAGCACCTCGGCCAGCTGCCGGGCCGCGTCCCAGACCTCGGTGTACGACAGGTAGAGCGGGGTGAAGCCGAAGCGCATCAGGTCCGGCGCGCGGAAGTCGCCGATCACCCCGCGTTCGATCAGCGCCTGCACCACCGGGTAGCCGTCGGCGTGCCGCAGCGCGACCTGGCTGCCGCGCCGGGCGTGCTCGCGCGGGGTCACCACCTCGACCCCGTCCAGGCCCTCGGTCAGCGAGACGAACAGGTCGGTCAGCGCCAGGCTCTTGGCCCGTACCGCCGCCAGGTCGGCCCGCTCCCAGACGTCCAGCGAGGCGCCGAGGGCGGCCTGGCCGAGCAGCGAGGGCGAGCTGGTCAGGAACCGGCCGATGCCCGGCTTCGGGTCGTACCCGGGCTCGAAGGCGAACGGCCGGGCGTGGCCGAACCAGCCGCTCAGCGGCTGGAGCGGGCCGGCCGCCAGGTGCCGCTCGGCGACGTACAGGAAGGCCGGCGAGCCGGGGCCGCCGTTCAGGTACTTGTAGGTGCAGCCGATCGCGAAGTCCGCTCCGGCGGCGCCGAGTCCGACCGGCAGGGCGCCCACCGAGTGGCACACGTCCCAGATCATCAGCGCGCCCGCGGCCTGTACCCGGGCGGTGATCCCCGGCATGTCCAGCAGTTCGCCGGTGCGGTAGTCCACGTGCGAGAGGACGACCGCGGCGACGTCCCCGTCCAGGTGCCGGTCCAGCTCCTCGGGGCGGATCAGCACGCTGCGCGCGCCCTCGGCCAGGCCGGTCACGCCCTCGGCGATGTACAGGTCGGTCGGGAAGGCCTCGGCGTCGCCGAGCACCGTGCCGCGGCCGGGGCGCAGCCGCAGCGCGGCCGACAGCACCTTGAACAGGTTGACCGAGGTGGTGTCGCAGACGACCACCTCCGCCGGCGTGGCCCCGACCAGTGGCGCGATCCGCCGCCCCAGCCGGTACGGCTGCTCGAACCAGCCGGCGTCGTTCCAGCTGCGGATCAGCTCCCGGCCCCACTCCTCCTCGACCACCCGGCGCACCCGCTCGGGCGTGCGCGCCGGCAGCGCGCCCAGGGAGTTGCCGTCCAGGTAGATCACCCCGTCCGGCAGGGTGAACTCCTCGCGGAACTCCGCCAGCGGGTCCACGGCGTCCAGCGCCGCGCACTCCTCGCGCGTGGTCATGCCCGTCCCTCCCTCGTCCTCGGTGTGCACCGCTCGTCCCGTCCCGCTCGTCCCGCTCGTCCTGGCCGTGCCGCTCATCCCGGTCGTGCCCGCCGGGGCCCGGCCCGTCACAGGCCGTCCCGGATCGTCCACAGCTCGGGGAACACGTCCTGCTCGGCCGACCTGCGCAGCCAGGCCAGCCCGCTGGAGCCGCCCGAGCCCGGCTTGGCGCCCATGGTCCGCTTGACCGTCGAGAGGTGGCGCTGGCGCCACCTGGTGACCCGCTCGGCCACGTCCAGCAGCGCCTCGCCGAGCGGCTGGAGCCCGGCGAACTCCGGCTCGGTGTAGACCCGCCGCCAGGCCGCCTCGATCTCCGCGGACGGCTGGTAGCGCTCCTCCGAGGGGGTCCGCCGCGGGGCCACGCCGCGCCGCGCCAGCAGCGCCAGCGCCTCGTCGTACAGGCCGGGGGAGCGCAGCGCCTCGGTCAGCTCGGCCTGCGTCCGCGGCATGCCGTCGTACATCTTCAGCAGCGCGGCGTTCCGGTTGCCGAGCAGGAACTCCAGGTGCAGGAAGGCGGAGGACTGGAAGCCGGAGGCCTCGCCGAACAGCGAGCGGAAGGAGTTGAACTCGCGCGGCGTCATGGTGGCCAGCAGGTCCCAGGACTCCACCAGCACGTCCTGGGTGTGGGTGCTCCGGCGCAGCGCGGCCAGCGCGGCGGTCAGGTCGTCCTCGCGCAGCGCCCGCAGGGCGAGCGTCCACTCGTGCCGCAGCAGGTCGAACAGCAGCTCCATCACCTGGGTGGTGACGATGAACGACAGCTCGGACGGCTCCTCGCTGAGCGGGTGCTGCAGGCCGTGCAGCTCCTCCAGGCGGGCGTACTGGGCGTACGGGGTGCCCCGGCCCGGTGCTCCGTCCCGACCGAACGACAGGTTGGGCGTCTGCGCCGTGTCGTGCCCCATCCCGATCCCTCCTGATCCCTCCGGGCCGCGTCGCCCGGTCTCCGGTGAACCAGACGGACCGCCGGGTTCCACCGGTGCCCATTGTGCGGCGGCGGTGCCTCCCGCTTGAATGGTCGACGGGTATCGCAACCGCCTTCCGAGCTGTCGTTCGCAAGGCGTTCCGCCGATTCGCCTTGTGATTGGAAATCCGTTGGTTCCGACCACCCGGGAGGCCGTCCTGGACGCCGTCGACCGTCGCCTGCTGGCCGAGCTCCAGGCCGACGCCCGGCTCTCGTACAACGAACTCTCCCGCCGGGTGAGCCTGTCCGCACCCGCGGTGGCCGAACGGGTCCGCCGGCTGGAGTCCGAGGGGGTGATCAGCGGCTACCACGCCCACGTGGACCTCACCAGGGCCGGGCTGCCGATCACCGCGCTGGTCCAGATCCAGTGCTACGGCCCGCGCTGCGTGCTGCGCGACCCCGACGTGCCGACCTGGCCGGAGGTGGTCCAGCTGCACCGGGTCACCGGCGGGGCGTGCTGCGTGCTGCTGGTCGCGGTGTCGACGATGGCCGAGTTCGAGGCGGTGTGCGACCGGCTCGGCGGCTACGGCCAGCCGTCCAGCTCGATGATCCTGTCCAGCCCGGTGCCCTGGCGCCCGGTGGTGCCGCCGCGCTGACCGCCGGTGCCGCGCCGACCGCTGCCGCGTCGTCGCCGGCTGTCCTTGACGCGGACGTCAGGGAGTAGGTTCCGGGCATGCCGAACGATCGCCACATCCTGCTGCTGCCCGGAAGCCTGCGGGTGGGCTCCACCAACGAGACCGTGCTGCGCACCGCGGCCGCCGTGGCCGCGGCCACCCCGGGCCTGCGGACCACGTACTACGCCGGACTGGCCGGGCTGCCGCACTTCGACCCGGACCAGGACACCGATCCGCTGCCGGAGCCGGTGGCCGCGCTGCGGGCCGCGATCGAGGCGGCCGACGCGCTGCTGGTCTGCACCCCGGAGTACGCCGGGACGCTGCCGGGCGCGTTCAAGAACCTGCTGGACTGGACGGTCGGCGGGACCGAGATCTCGGACAAGCCCGCCGGCTGGATCAACTCCGCCGGCCCCGGCCGCGGCCTGGGCGCCGAGGCCACGCTGCGCACCGTGCTCGGCTACACCGGCGCGGCCGTGCTGGACGAGGCCTGCGTCCGGCTGCCGCTGGAGCGCGGGGCGGTCGGCGGGGACGGGCTGGTCGCCGACCCGCGGGTGCGCGAGCGGATCGGCGAGGTGCTGGCCCGTCTGGCTGCCGGCTGAGCGGCCGAGGGGCTGAACCGTCGGAATCCGGTCGCCGGGGAGCGGCTCAGTGCCCCTCCGGCAGGTGCACCCCGAGCCCGGCCAGGCCCTCCAGGAACAGCTCGACGCCGACCGCCGCCAGCAGCAGCCCGAGCAGCCGGGACAGCACCTCCAGCGAGGTGCGGTGGGTGCGCCGCATCAGCGGGGCGAGCACGGCCACGCAGAGGTAGTTGATCACCGCGACGGCGACGTACGCCCCGGCGACGGCGGCCTTCCAGCCCCAGTTGTCCTGGTTGAGCGAGGCGACCAGGACGGCCGTGATGGCGAGCGGGCTGGCGATGTACGGCAGCAGCAGTTCGCGGATGCCGTCCACCAGCGGGTTCGCCAGGTGCTCGTCGTCGTCGCCGTCCGAGCCGAGGTGGACGCCGAAGACCAGGGCGACGGCGTAGACGAAGAAGATCGCCCCGCCCGCGAGCTGGAGCGACTGGTCGCTGATGTGGAACAGGGTGGTCAGCTCGTCCGCCCCGAAGCCGAGCACCAGGCCGATCACCGCGGAGATGACCGTGCTCAGCGCCGCCAGCCGGCGCAGCTCCAGGTTGCTCCTGGTCCCGGCCAGCCGGGCGAAGGACAGCAGGGTCTTCGGCGGGCCGACCACGGCGAAGAAGGTGATGAAGGCGCTGGCCAGGTTGAAGACGAACATGGGCCAAGCATGACCGCGGGGCCCCACGCGGCCGGTCCGCCACGCCCCGCGGCCGGGCGTGGCGTGAATCTCCTCGCCCGGCGGTTCATTCCTGGTCGCGGGCGAATTCGCCCGGATGGCGGCCCCGGCTCGAAGGGGCGGGCGCCCTCGCTTCCCATGGAGGCAGGACTGCCTCCCGGCAGGACCGCTCCGCCGCGGAAACGAGGATTGCGACATGTGCCTGAACCGTAAGGACCTGGGCCTGCTGGCCCTGCGCAGCGCGGTCGGCGGGGTGCTGATCGCGCACGGCACCCAGAAGCTGTTCGGCTGGTTCGGGGGCGGCGGCCTGGAGGGCGCCACCCAGGCCATGGAGCACATGGGCTTCCACCCGGCCCGGCAGAGCGCGCTCGCGGCCGGCCTCGGCGAGGCGGGCGGCGGCGCGCTGCTGGTGGCCGGGCTGGCCACGCCGGCGGCCGGCGCGGTGGTGGCGGGGACGATGGCGGGTGCGGTGTCGGTGCACGCCCCGGCCGGCTTCTTCGCCGTGTCCGGCGGCTACGAGTACCCGGCCTTCCTCGGCGCGACCGGGCTGGCGATCGGTCTGGCCGGTGCGGGCCGGTACTCGCTGGACCACCTGACCGGCCACGTCCTCGACCGCCCGTGGGTCGGGCTGGCGGCCTTCGTGGCGAGCGCCGCCGGGGCGTACGGCGTGGTCGCGCGGCGCCGGCACGTGGTGCGGCTGCGCGAGGAGCGGGCCGCGGTGGAGACGGACACCCAGGAGGGCTCGGGGCTCTCGTAGGGCTGCCCCAGGGCCCGTTCTCGCACGGCCTGCCGTCCTGCGCCCCGGCGGCCGCTTCACCCGGAGGCAGCAGCCCTGCTGGCGGCGGTCCACCGCCCCTCGGAGGGTGGGCGGGGAGGCGTGCCGGGAGGCCCGGCGCCGACCGGAAACGAGGGACCGCATGGACCGCCAGCCGCTCACCCGCGCCAGCTCCCCGACCCCGCCGAGGGCCACCGCGCAGGACCTGGACGCACCGCCGGTGCGCAGCCGACGACGGGTGGCGGCGGGGGTGGTGGCGCTGGCGGTGCTCGGCGCCGCGGTGCTGGCCGGCTGCTCGTCCGGCAAGAGCGCGAGCACCGTGGCCTCCGAGGCGGCGGCCGCGGTGGAGAAGGGCGCGAGCGCCGCCGCCTCCGCCGCCTCGGCGCTGGCCACGGCGGCCGGCGGGGCGGGCGCGGCGATCGCCTCGGCGGAGGCGAAGGCCTCGGCGGCGGTGTCGGCGGCCTCCTCGGCCGTCGCCGGGATCAAGGGCGGGCTGGACGCCAAGGGGGACGTCACGGCCGGGGCGGCGACCACCGGTTCGGACGGCAAGGCGGAGGTGCCGCTGACCGTCACCAACCACGGCCAGCAGTCGTACCGGTACGTGATCCAGCTGAACTTCACCGACGAGTCCGGCAAGGTGCTGGACGCGACCGCGGTGACCGTCCAGGACGTGGCCGCCGGGCAGAGCGCCCAGGCCACCGCGCACGGCAACCGGGAGCTCACCGGCACGGTGAAGGCCGAGGTGGCCAACGCCGTCCGCTACTGACTCAAGCCGAAACCGCCCAGCTCAGCAGGGGGTTGGAACCTTAAGCGGGGCTCAAGGCCCAACAGGACCCCTTGACGGGGCAGTTGGTCTAGTCCATTTTTATTGCCCAGGTGCAGGGAGCCCCTGAACCGGCGTCAGCAGCCTTGTGCTGCTGACGCCGGTTTGGCACATCCCGGTAGTCCGTCATGGTCTGAAACCGCTCGATTCCCCACCCATGCCTGTCATGTCCCGGTCGTCCGGCCCCACCCCGGACGCGTGCCCCCGGGGCGACGGGAACCCCCACAACCAGGAGTCACGCACCCATGCTGCGCTCACGCATTGAAAGGGCCGGGACCCCGGCTCCGCAGGAGGGCCGGCGCCGCCGTCCCAAGAGCCTGGCCGCCATCGCGGCCGGCACCACCGCCTCCCTGCTGCTCGGCGCCGGCCTGGCGCTGTCCGGCGGCGCCGCGGCCAACGCCGCGACCACCAACTCCACCGGTGCGGCCGCGAGCAGCGGTGGCATCAAGGTCGCCTACTTCGACCAGTGGTCGATCTACGCGAACGCGTACTACCCCAAGACGATCCAGGACACCGGCGTCGCCAAGAACCTGGACTACCTGATCTACGACTTCGCCAACATCCACCCGACCGACCTCGGGTGTTTCCAGGCGACCAAGGCCGCCGACACGAACGACAACAACCCCAACGCGGGTGACGGCGCGGCCGACGCGTTCGCCGACTACCAGAAGAGCTTCGGCGCGGACATCTCGGTCGACGGCGTCGGCGACGTCTGGAACCAGCCGATCGCGGGCAACTTCAACCAGCTGAAGAAGCTGAAGGCGAAGAACCCGAACCTCAAGGTCCTGCTCTCCATCGGTGGTTGGACCTACTCCAAGTACTTCTCGCCGGCCTCCGCCACGGACGCCTCGCGCAAGCACCTGGTGTCGTCCTGCCTCGACATGTTCATCAAGGGCAACCTCCCGCAGGAGGGTGGCTTCGGCGGACCGGGCACGGGTGCCGGCGTCTTCGACGGCATCGACATCGACTGGGAGTACCCGGGCGGCGGCGGCCACACCGGCAACATCTCCAGCCCGGCCGACAAGCAGAACTTCACGGCCCTGCTGAAGGAGTTCCGCACCCAGCTGGACGCCCAGGGCAAGACGGACGGCAAGACCTACGCCCTGGCGGCGGCGGTCGGCGCCGGCCAGGACAAGATCATGAACGTCGAGACCGACAAGATCGGTCAGTACCTGACCTTCCTCGACGTCATGACCTACGACATGCACGGTGGCTGGGACCCGCAGGGTCCGACCAACCACCAGGCCGCGCTCTACTCCGGCCCGAACGACCCGTCGGGTCCGGCCAAGCCGGGCAACGGCAAGTACTCCATCGACAACGCCATCAAGGCGTGGACCGTCGGTGACAAGGAGTACGGGATCCCCGGCGGCTTCCCCGCCAACAAGATCAACATGGGTGTGCCGTTCTACTACCGCGGCTGGACCGGGGTGAAGGACAACGGCAAGCACGGGCTCTTCCAGCCCGCCACCGCCCCCGCGGGCGGCGCCGCGAACTCGGGCAACGTCCCCGGCATCCAGATGTACAAGGAGCTCGCGGGCTTCGTCGACAACCCGGCCAAGACCTTCTGGGACGACGAGGCGAAGGCCACGTACTTCTACGACGGCAACACCTTCTGGAGCGGTGAGGACGCCAAGTCGATCCAGGCCAAGCTCGACTACGCGCACTGCAACGGCCTCGGCGGCGCCTTCGTCTTCTCGCTGTACGACCTGGGCACCAAGACCGCGCTGTGGGACAAGGTCGTGAGCGCCACCAACGGCTCCGCCACCGGCTGCCCGGCCCCGCCGACCGGCACGCCGACCCCGACCCCGACCGACACCCCCACCGGGACGCCGACCGGCACCCCGACCGGCACCCCCACGGGCACGCCGACCGGCACCCCGACCGGCACCCCGACCGGGCCGGCCTGCCAGGCCGCGCCGAGCTGGGACACCAACACCACCTACGCGACCTCGACCAAGGTCTCCTGGAAGGGCCACTACTACACCAACAAGTGGTGGACCAAGGGCGACGACCCGAGCCAGAGCGGCCAGTGGGGCGTCTGGACCGACAACGGTCCCTGCTGACGGTCGACGGACCGCCGAGGGCCTGACGGACCCTCGCAGCACCTGACGTGACGAGTCCGGCCTGCCGGGAGGTTCATCCTCCCGGCAGGCCGGACTCATGCGTTCTCCCCGGCTGTGCGCCCCGGATGTTCTCCGGGCTCCCGGGTCGCTCCCAGGGCGGCTCCCCGTGTCGCTTCCGGGGCCGCCTCCCGCGGGCTACGCCGGGTCCGAGGCGCGTCCGGGCGCGTCCGGGCGGCTCTCCTCGATCCGCCGCAGCATCCGCTCCAGCATCGAGGAGAGCACGGTCCTGTCCTCGGCCGGGACGTCCTGGAGCAGCTCCTCCTCGAACACCGCCGCCATCCGCATCGACTCCAGCCACTTGTCGCGGCCGGTCTCGGTCAGCTCGATGATCACCCGCACCCGGTTGCTCTCGTCCCGCTCCCGGGTGACCAGGCCGTCGGCCAGCATCCGGTCGATCCGGTGCGTCATCGCCGCCGGGGTGAGCCCGAGCCGCTTGGCCAGCTCGCCGGGGCCGAGCCGGTACGGGCTGCCGGAGACCACCAGCGCCTTGAGCACCTCCCACTCGGCGGAGGTGATTCCGAGCACAGTCAGCTGCCGGTCGTACGCCACGCCCATCCGCCGGGAGACCCGGTTGAGGGTCTGCACGATCGTCTCCACCTGGGGGTCGACGGTGGGGAACTCCCGCTGGTAGAGGGCCACCTGCTCGGCGATGCCGAACTCCAGGGGGGTGGCCGGGGCGGGCTTGCCGGTGGCCGGCCGCGGCTTGTCCGTAGTCATGCGGACCAGTGTCGCACGAGCGTGCACTCCTTAAGCCTTTGACTCCGCACTCTTCCGGTGCTAAGACTTCATCTCGTCAAACTTTAGCTCTGAACTCTTCTGGATCTAAGAGTATCCAGTCGAAGCCAGGAAGGGATGTGCACGGTGACCGGCACGGTGAAGCAGCAGAGGCAGCAGCGGCGTGGAGCGGGCGGCCCGCTGCGCCGCGTCCAGATCGGCAACGCGCTCAGCGCGTTCGGCAGCGGCTTCACGATGCCGTACATGTTCGTGTACGTGGACCAGGTGCGCGGGCTGGGCTCGCTGGCGGCCGGGATGGTGTTCACCGTCTTCGCGCTGGCGGCCCTCGCCGTGCTCCCGTTCATCGGCCGCGGCATCGACAGGTACGGCCCCCGCCCGGTGCTGCTGGCCGGGACGGCGCTCGCCGCCACCGGCGCGTTCGCCTTCGGCCACGCCACCGGCACCCCGGCCCTGCTGGTCTCCTCCTTCCTGTTCGGCGCGGGTGTCACCACCTGCCAGCCGGCGCTCGCCACGATGATCGTCCGCTGCTCCACCGCGGCCACCCGCTCGCACGCCTTCGCGCTCCAGTTCACCCTGGTCAACCTGGGCATGGGCATCGGTGCGCTGGTCGGCGGGCAGATCGTGAACGTGTCGGACCCGGCCAGCCTCACCCGGCTGTTCACCATCGAGGCGGCCACCTTCCTCGGCCTCGCCCTGGTCACCGGCACCGCCCGGATGCCCAAGCTCCAGCTGAGCGTCGTCCAGGAGAAGACCGAGGGCCCGACCGGCCTGCGCGCCCTGGTCGCCGACAAGGCGATGCTGCGGCTCTGCCTGCTCGCCGGGCTGATCTTCTTCACCTGCTACGGCCAGTTCGAGTCCGGTGTCGCGGCCTTCGCCACCGACACCGTCGGCACCGCGCCCTCCACCCTGGGCTTCGCGATCGGCGCCAACGCGCTGACCATCGTGGTGCTCCAGATGTTCATGGTGCGGATCACCGCGCGGCGCCGCCGCACCACCGCGATGGCCGCGGCCGGCGTGGTCTGGCTCGGCGCCTGGGCGATGGCCCTGGTGGCCGGTCTGATCAGGACCGAGACCATGGCCGCCACGGTCGCCATCGTCTCGATCTACGCCCTCTTCGGGGTCGGCGAGTCGCTGCTCGCGCCCACCATGGGCCCGATCGTCGCGGACCTCGCCCCGGCCCGGATGCTCGGCACCTACAACGCCGGGTACGCCCTGGTGAAGCAGATCGCGATCGCGGTCGGTCCGGCCGTCGGCGTGCTGCTGGTCGGCTCCGGCACCTGGCCGCTCTACCTGGCGGCCATGGCGGGCTCCACGGTGCTGATCGTCGTCATGGCGATGCGGCTGCGTCCGTACCTCACGCCGGAGCAGGACAACGCGGCCCCGGCCGTGGTCCACACGGTCCCGGTCCGGGAGCTCCAGACCGCCGCCTAGCGGAACGGCCCCGAGGGGCGTCCACGACGGGCGCCGACCAGGTCACCTGGTCGGCGCCCGTCGCGCTTGGCTTCGCGAGCACCGCCACATAGTGTCAGTGGCTGTTGACCGCCGACCCGGCCCCGGCCGGCGCGGCAGGCCCCCGGGGCGAGCCAAGCGCCGGGCAGAGCCAGGACACAGGCAGAGCAGACAGGCGAATCGGCGAGGCTATGACGCAAGCGGCGCTCACGCACCCACCGGCGGCCCCGGCCCCCGCCGCCCCGGCACCGGCCCCGCGCGGGGGCCTGGTCCGCTGGGCGGCCGACCGCTCCGGCTGGCTCGGACCGATCGGCGTCGCGCTCTTCGCCGGCCTGCTGCGGTTCTGGAACCTCGGCTACCCCCGTGCCTTCGTCTTCGACGAGACGTACTACCCCAAGGACTCCTGGTCGCTGCTCCGGCAGGGCTACGAGGGCACCTGGCCCGACCATGCCAACGCCGACATCCTGAGCCACCCGCAGTCGATCCCGCTGAGCTCCGCGCCCGAGTTCGTCGCGCACCCGCCGCTCGGCAAGTGGGTGATGGCGATCGGCGAGCAGCTGTTCGGACTGACCCCCTTCGGCTGGCGGTTCATGACCGCCCTGCTCGGCACCGTCACCGTGCTGATGCTGGCCCGGATCGGCCGCCGGCTCCTCGGCTCCACCCTGCTCGGCTGCACCGCCGCACTGCTGATGTCGGTGGACGGCCTCCAGCTGGTGATGAGCCGGGTCGGCCTGCTCGACGGCATCCAGATGTTCTTCGTGCTCGCCTCCTTCGGCAGCCTGCTGATCGACCGCGACCACGTCCGCGCCCGGCTGGCCGCGGCTGTCGACGGCGACACGGTCCGGCTCGGGTGGCGCCCCTGGCGGATCGCCGCCGGGGTGTTCGTCGGCGCGGCCTGCGCGGTCAAGTGGAACGGCGCGATGATCCTCGCCGCCTTCGGCATCCTGACCGTCCTGTGGGACCAGTCCGGCCGCCGCGGGGCAGGGGCCCGCCGCCCCTGGCGCTCCATGCTGCGCCGGGACGCCGTCCCCGCCTTCCTCGCCATGGTCGGGTCCGCCTTCGTGGTGTACGTCGGCTCCTGGAGCGGCTGGCTGGCCACCGGCGGCACCGGCGCCGACGGCGGGGGCGGCTACGACCGGCACTGGGCCGACGGGCGCGCCGGCCTCTCCCCGGACAGCGTCCTCGGCGTCCCGCTGCCGCAGGTCCCCATGAGCTGGGTGCCCGCGCCGCTGCGCAGCCTGTGGCACTACCACGCGCAGATGTACGACTTCAACACCGGCCTGAGCACCCCGCACACCTACCAGTCCAACCCGTTCTCCTGGCTGGTCGACGGCCGCCCGGTCTCGATGTACTGGGAGCAGATCCCGGACGGGCAGCGCGGCTGCACCTCCTCGGGCGGCTGCGCGGCCCAGATCCTCGGCCTCGGCACGCCGTTCCTGTGGTGGACGGCCTGCTTCGCGCTGGTCTACCTGCTGTGGCGCTGGTTCTTCCGGCGGGACTGGCGCTCGGGCGCGGTGCTGTGCGCGGTGGCCGGGATCTACCTGCCCTGGTTCCAGTACCAGGAGCGGACGATCTTCTCCTTCTACATGGTCGTGCTGGTGCCGTTCCTGTGCCTGGCCGTCGCCCAGATGCTCGGGGCGATGCTCGGCCCGGCCGGATGCAGCCCGGAGCGCCGCCGGATCGGGGCGATCGGGGCCGGGGCGATCGTGCTCGCCATCGTCGGCTGCTTCGCCTTCTTCTACCCGCTCTACACGGCGGAGGTGATCCCGATGTCGTCCTGGCAGGACCGGATGTGGTTCACCAGCTGGATCTGACGGGCCTGGCCGATGGGCTGGATACGTGACGTGACGGGCCGGAACTGATGGGCCCGGTGGGCCTGGCGGCGGCCGGGGGCCAGCTGCTGCCGGTCACCCCGGTGCTCGGGGTGGTCACCGCGGTGCTGTTGCTGGCCGCCGTCGCGGTGGCCGGATGGTGCCTGCTCGGCCACGGGCACGCGGTGCTGCGGGCCGGGCTGCGCGCGGTGGTGCAGCTGGCCGCGGTCGCCGCGGTGATCACCTGGGTGGTCGGTTCGCTCTGGTGGTCGGCGTTGTTCGTGGTGCTGATGTTCACCGTCGCGGTGCACACCGCGGGGCGTCGGATGACCCCGGGGCCGGACTGGGTCCGGGCGGCCGCCCCGATCGGTGCCGGGGTACTGCCGGTGCTCGCCCTGCTGCTGGGCGTCGGGCTGCTGCCGCCCCGGGGCCTGTCCGTCATCCCGGTCGCGGGCATCCTGATCGGCGGCGCGCTCAGCGCGACCTCGCTGGCCGGCCGGCGGGCGCTGGACGAGCTGCGGCTGCGGCACGGCGAGGTGGAGGCCGCGCTGGCGCTCGGCTTCGAGGAACGCGATGCCCGGCTGGAGATCTGCCGGACGGCGGCGGCGACCTCACTGGTCCCTGCGCTGGACCAGACCCGGACGGTCGGCCTGGTCACCCTGCCCGGGGCGTTCGTCGGGATGCTGCTGGGCGGGGCCTCGCCGGTCCAGGCGGGGGCGGTGCAGCTGTTCGTCCTGATCGGGTTGCTGGCGGTGGAGTCGGTGGCCATCGTGGTGGTGCTGGAATTGGTCGCTCGCGGGCTGATCGCGGTCGAGCCGGGCGGGGGCGGCCGGTAGGCGGAGCAGCCTCCGGGGACCGGCTGGGTTCCCGGGGCGGGGCGGTCTCCCCTGGCCGGCAGGGTTTCCGGATAGGCGGTTGACGCCGTCCGGTACGCTTGGGCCCGTTGAAGGGGAGTAGCCCTCCACCGGACCGTCGACATACTGGCCCCCAGGGGCCCGGCGCCCGGGGCACCGTCCGAAGGGCGGCGCCGGCGAGACCTTCGGCCGCAGTGCTGTGACCATGACCAGTGCTGTCGGGCCGGAGCGTCCCCTGACGGAGCCGCGGTGGCCGGGCAGCCCGACCGAGGAAACTTCTGATGAGTCTCACCGTTGCCGCGTTGACCTTCGGCATCATCTTCCTGGCCGAACTGCCGGACAAGACCGCGCTGGCCAGCCTGGTGCTCGGCACCAAGTACCGCGCGAGTTACGTCTTCGCGGGCATCGCCGCCGCCTTCGCCCTCCAGGTGGGCCTCGCGCTCGTCGCCGGGCACCTGCTCACGTTGCTGCCGCACCGCTGGGTGGAGGGCGTCACCGGCGCGCTGTTCCTGGTCGGCGCGGCGATGCTGCTGTTCCACGGAGGTGGCGACGAGGACGAGCACGCGGCCAAGGAGCCGTCCTCGAACAGCTTCTGGAAGGTGTCAGGGGCGAGCTTCGTGGTGGTCGCGATCGCCGAGTTCGGCGACCTGACCCAGATCATGACCGCCAACCTGGCCGCCAAGTACGCCGACCCGCTGGCCGTCGGCATCGGCTCCTGGCTGGCGCTGTGCGCGGTCGGCGGGATCGCCATCGTGGGTGGGCAGAAGCTGCTCAAGCACGTGCCGATGAAGCTGATCATCCGGGTGGCGGCGACGATCATGGTGGTGCTGGCGGGCATCAGTATCTTCGGGGCGATCACCGGCTGACGCGGGCGGTCACCGGCTGACGGGGGCATCACCGGCTGACGGCCCGCGGTCAGCAGCTGTTGCGCTTGTCCAGGGCGGCACGGGTGTTGGGGCCGAAGACGCCCCGCTTGTCGCCCTTGATGTCCCAGATCCACTGGACGTAGCCGACGGTGTTCACGGTGGTGTCGTCGTACTGGCCGGTCACCGGCACCGTCGCCCAGCAGACGACCTTGGCGAGCTTCTGCTGGAGCGCGGTGACATCGGGGCCGCTCATCCCGTACTCCAACACCCGGGGGGCCGGGTCCACAGGAGAGGTCGGGGCGGCGGTGGGCGTCTGGGCCGGGGCCGGGGTGGGCGTCGGGGTGGGGGTCGGCGTGGGCACCTGGACCGGGGGCGGGGGCGCGGAGGGGGCCTCGGCGGTCGGCGGGGGTGTCGGCGTCGGGGCGGCCGTCCTCGTCGGGCTCGGCTTGCGGGTGGGTGTCGGCGTCGGGCTGGGTGCCTCGCTGGTCGGCGGCGGCGTGCTCGGGGTGGACGTCGCCAGGGCGGGCGGGTCCACCGGAGCGGGCGCCAGGGTGGTCGTCGGCAGTGGCTGCGCCTGCTTGGCCGACGGCTCGTCGGAGGGCGTCACCGCGTACGCGATGCCGATGGTGAGCGCCACCAGGGCGGCGCCGACTCCGGCGAGCAGCCCCTTGCGCCGGGCGAGCGGGTGCTCTTCGGCCTGCTCGGCCGCCCGTCTGGCGGCCCGGCCGCCGCCGGCCTCCGGCGCGGGCGCGTCCGGGCCCTGTCCGAACGGGAAGAGGCCGATCTCGTTCCCGTCCGGCGTCGGAGACGGCGTCCGCGGCTGCGTCCGTGTCTGCTGCTGTGCCTGTGGCCGCATCCGGGCCCGCGCGGCCGCCGGGTACCCGGGGGCCCCGCCCGGCCCGGCGGGCGGGACCGGCGGCAGCACGGTGGTGGCGTACGCGTCCGGGTGGTCGCCGGTGCCGGGCCCGAACGGGGCCTGGTCCGGGCCGACGGGCGGGAAGACGGTGGTGGCGTACGCGTCCGCGTCCGGGCCGAGCGGGGGAGGGGCCGGCGGACCGGGCAGCCCCGGGGGGACCGGCGGCAGCATCGTGGTCGCGAAGGGGTCCACCACCGGGGCGCCAGGGTGGGCCTCGTCGGCCACCTGTCCGGCGGTCTGCGGAACGTACGGGCGGACCAGCGGCGGGCCCTCGATGTGGGGCAGGACGGCGGTCTCGGTGAGGCTCGGGTCCGGGACGCAGCCGCACCCGGTGGAGCGTGCGGTGCCGCACGTCGGGCAGTGCTGGTCCGGCATCGGCCGGTCCTCCTCGGTTTCGCGTCGATTCCGCGGGCGGGTGTTTCGGTCGTTCGGCGTACGTTCCGAGCGGGCCGGGCGCACGATCGCGCCTGATTATGCAGGACTGTCCGGAGGGTGGACAGGGGCGTCCGTCCTTCGGCGGGGATGTTGTGCCGGTTGGTGCCGGTTGGCTCCTCCGAGAACGCCCGGGGCGCGGCGGTTGTCCCCGGCGCTTACGCTCGGCTCAACCCGATGGAACATATCGGGACGAACCGACCAGCGCGGTGAGCTGGGAGTGATCATCCGCACGGCCCGGCCGACGGGCCCGCGACCCCATGGAGACGCCATGACGGATCCGCGCGCCGCGTCCGGGAGTCCCGCGGGCGGCAGCGCCGCGGGCGGGAACGGCCCGCCGGCGGTCACCGTCCCCAACCTCTGGGTGCCGATCGGGGCCCTGCTGCTGGCGATGCTGCTCGCGGCCCTCGACCAGACCATCGTCTCCACCGCGCTGCCGACCATCGTCAGCGACCTCGGCGGCCTCGACCACCTCTCCTGGGTGGTCACCGCCTACCTGCTGGCCTCCACCGCCGCCACCCCGCTGTGGGGCAAGCTCGGCGACATGTACGGCCGGAAGCGCTTCTTCCAGGCCTCCATCGTGATCTTCCTGCTCGGCTCGGTGCTCTGCGGGATCGCCCAGAACATGGGCGAGCTGATCGCCTTCCGCGCCCTCCAGGGCCTGGGCGGCGGCGGGCTGATGGTGCTCTCCCAGGCGATCGTCGGCGACCTCGTCGCCCCCCGGGACCGCGGCCGTTACCAGGGCCTCTTCGGCGCCGTGTTCGGCGTCACCAGCGTGCTCGGACCGCTGCTTGGCGGGGTGTTCGTCGACCACCTCAGCTGGCGCTGGGTCTTCTACATCAACCTGCCGATCGGCATCGTCGCCCTGGTGGTGATCGCGGCGGTGCTGCACGGGACGGAGGTCCGGCGCGAGCACCGGATCGACTACCCGGGCACCGCCCTGATCGCCGCCGTCGCCACCTGCCTGGTGCTGATGACCTCGCTCGGCGGGACCACCTGGGCCTGGAGTTCCTGGCAGATCGTCGGCCTCGGCGTGCTCGGGCTGGTACTGCTGCTCGCCTTCGTCCTGGTCGAACGGACCGCGGTGGAGCCGGTGCTGCCGCTGCGGCTGTTCCGCTCGCGGACGTTCAGCCTGGTCGCGGTGATCTCCTTCGTGATCGGCTTCGCGATGTTCGGCGCGCTGACCTACCTGCCGACCTTCCTCCAGGTGGTCCAGCAGGTCTCGCCCACCATGTCCGGCATCCACATGCTGCCGATGGTGCTCGGGATGCTGCTCACCTCGATCGGCTCGGGACAGATCGTCGCCCGCACCGGCCGCTACCGGGCCTTCCCGATCGCCGGGACGGCCGTGACCACCGTCGGGCTGCTGCTGCTCTCCCGGCTGGACGAGCACAGCAGCACCGCCGAGATGAGCCTCTACTTCCTGGTCTTCGGCCTCGGCCTCGGCCTGGTGATGCAGGTGCTGGTGCTGATCGTGCAGAACTCGGTCGGCTACGAGGACCTCGGCGTGGCCACCGCGGGCGCCACCTTCTTCCGCTCCATCGGGGCGTCCTTCGGCGTCTCCGTCTTCGGGACGATCTTCGCGAGCGGACTGCGCAGCCGGCTCGCCGACGCCCTGGCGGGAGTGCCGCTGCCGCCCGGGTTCCGGCCGGAGGTCATCACCTCCGACCCGCGGGTCATTCCCCAGCTGCCGGCCGCCGTCCAGCCAGGTGTCTACCACGCGTACGCCGAGTCGATCACCCGGGTGTTCCTGTACGCGGTGCCGATCGCGGTGGTCGCCTTCGTGCTGTCGCTGTTCCTGCGCGAACAGAAGCTGCGCTCCACCGTCACCGCGCCGGACCTGAGCGAGTCCATCGGGGTCAACCCGGTGGAGCGCAGCTCGCTGGACGAGATCGCCCGCGCGCTCGCCGTGCTGAACAGCCGTGAGGCCCGGCGCGACCTCTTCCGGCGGATCACCGAGGCCGCCGGGCTGGACCTGCTGCCCGCCTCCAGCTGGCTGCTCCTCCAGATGCACCAGCACGGCTCGGTCGAACCGGCCGAACTGGCCGAGCGGCGGGTCGTACCGGTCTCCGTCATCGAGGAGGCAGTCCGGGAGGTGGAGGGCCGGGGGCTGGCGGCGCGGGCCGGCCGGCTGCCGCTGCGGCTCACCGAAGCGGGCGAGGAGGCGGCCCTGCGGCTGGTCGCCGCCCGGCGCACCCAGCTCGCCGAACTGCTGGGGGACTGGGACGAGCAGCGGTACGCCGAGCTCGCCGGGCTGCTGAACCGGCTCAGCTCCTCGCTCTGCGCGGACCGGCGCGACCGGCCGGACCCGGCGGGGCCGGAGGCGCCGTACCGTGGGGAGGGGCGGTCGTTCTGACGGCCCCCTCGCCGTGTCGGGGAAGGATGGTGCGGCCATGCCGCTCGAAATCGAGCGCAAGTTCCTGCTGGGTGCCTTCGAGCCGCCGGAGACGGCGGTGCGGCAGCACATCGAGCAGGGCTACATCGCGATCAAGGACGACGGGACGGAGGTGCGGCTGCGGCGGATCGGCGGCAGCCGCGTCCTCGGCGTCAAGCGGAAGGCCTCCTCGGCCGGCGCACCGGTCCGGATCGAGGTGGAACGCGAGCTGGAGGAGCGGGAGTTCACCGAACTCTGGCCGGCCACCGAGGGCGCCCGCCTGGTCAAGGACCGCTACACCTTCGACGTGTCCGGCGTCACCGTCTACGCGGACGTCTACCAGGGCGAGTTGGCCGGGCTGCGCACCGTCGAGGTCGAGTTCGGATCGGAGGCGGAGGCGGCGGTGTTCTCGGCGCCGGAGTGGTTCGGCGCCGAGGTCACCGGTGTGAAGGCGTACAAGAACCAGACCCTCGCGACCCGCGGACTGCCCGACTCCTGACGCCGGCGCGGGGCTTACGGCGTGCCGAACCAGCGCGGGGTGTCGAGGCGGAACGGGTCCCCGGGGGCGAGCCGGCGACGCCCGCACCCCCGAGGGCGCCTGCGGCCTCGCCCCGCGCGACGACCAGCGCGTCCTCCCGCCGTGGATCGCCTGAGCCACGGCTTGTGAGGTGTAGCAGACTGCTCCCCGTAAGCAGTCACCGGAGCAGAAGGAGTGTGCGCCCATGTCCGTCGTCAAGATCAACGTCCTGACGGTGCCGGCCGAACAGCGCGAGGTGCTGGAGCAGCGCTTCGCCTCCCGGGCCGGCGCGGTGGAGAACTCGGACGGCTTCGAGTGGTTCGAACTCCTCCGCCCCGTCGAGGGCACCGACCAGTACCTGGTCTACACCCGCTGGCGCAGCGAGGAGGACTTCAAGGCCTGGATGGAGGGCCCGATGAAGTCCGCCCACCAGAACGGCGCCTCCGGCGAGGCCCCCAAGCGCCCCGCCGCCTCCGGCTCGACCCTCTGGTCCTTCGAGGTCGTCCAGTCCGCGGGCCCCAAGGCCTGACGCCGCGCGGTTCGACGGTCCGCCGCCGGCCGCCCGTGGGGTGGCCGGCGGCGGATTCGTGCCTAGCGGGTCAGTGGGCTGGTGGGGGACGGGAGCCGGGGGTTCGGGAGGGAGCGGGCCACCAGGCGGCGGAGGTGCGGGGTGAGCGGCTTCTCGACGAAGCGGTAGAGCAGCCAGGCGGCGAGGAGCATCGCCGTGGTGACGGAGACCAGCGTCGTCCAGGCGCCGAGGCGCTCGTTCCAGCGCCAGATCAGTCGCACGCCGACCGACTGGTGGATGAGGTAGAGCGGGTAGGAGATCGCCCCGGCGACGGGGAGCCAGCGCCACTGGATCCTGTCCAGCTTGCCCAGCGCCACGAGGAACATCAGGCCGTACATGGCGGTGATGGCGGTCAGGCAGGCCTTCCAGTCGATGCCGTGTCCCTCGGCGGCCATGACCGCGGGCAGGTGTTGCTGGACCAGCAACCAGGACAGGACCAGGATGCCGAGCGTCTCGCCCGTGATCCGGCCCTCCTTGCGGAGCAGGAAGAAGGCCACGCCCGCGATGAAGAACGGCGCCCAGTCGGGGAAGAGGAGCGTGTCGAGCAGTGGAATGCCGGCCTTCGGCACGAACACGCCGGCCAGTGCCCAGCACCAGCAGAAGGTGGAGACCCGGCGGACGTTGGTGCCCAGCAGGACGACGACGGAGAAGATGATGTAGAAGCGCAGCTCGATCCAGAGCGTCCAGGAGACGGTGTCCACGTGCCGTACCCCCAGCGGTTCGTGGAGCATCGTCAGGTTGGTCAGCATCTGGCTGAGCGTGATCCGTTGTTCGCCCGGGGGGTGGGGGCCGTAGCGGTTGGCGAGCGTGCCGATCACGACCGCGGCCCAGTAGAGCGGGAACAGCCTCAGGACCCGGCTCTGCCAGAACTTCTGCAGCGACTTGCCCCAGCTGGACATGCAGATGACGAAGCCGCTGATCATGAAGAAGAACACCACGCCGAGCCAGCCGAACCCGGCGAGGCGGTGGAGCCGGGGGAAGAGCTCCGTCGAGGTCCGCTGCCAGGGGACGGTCTCCGCCCCGGCCAGGTAGTGGAAGCCGAGCACCGACACGGCGGCGACGAGGCGCAGCCCGTCGAGCACCAGGATGCGCGGCGGGCGTGCGGCCTTCGGTGCGAGGCCCGGTGCGCCGGCGGCCGAGGCCGGGTGGTCCTGGCGAAGGGGGAGGACGGTCGTGCCGCCCGGTGGTGCGGGCGCCAGGGGGAGTCCCCCGACGGGTGTGAGCTCTTCGGTCATCGTGTTCTCTGGAATTTATGCGGCGCCCACGGCGCCGATGGTCTTTCGGTGAGGGTCGAACCTCGTGATCCTAGAGGAACGGGGCCGATCCTGACATGGCCGCGACCGCGGCATCGCGCAGGCTCGGGAGGGGTTCGTGGTCGGTGCGCCAGAGGAGGCGGAGGTGGAGGGGCGGGGGGTCGAGGGGGAGGCGGGTGAGGGTGCCGGCGGTGAGGTGGTCGTGGACGGCGGAGGCGGGGAGGAGGGCGATGCCGAGGCCCTGTTCGGCGCAGGCGCGGGTGACGGGGACGGCGCCGGTGTGGAGGCGTCGGACGTGGTGGCCGAGGAGGTGTTCGCCGGCGAGGTGGTAGGAGCAGGCGGGGGAGTCGACGAGGAGGCGGTGGCCGCGGAGGTTCTCGCGGGTGAGGGTGGTGGCGCGGGCGAGGGGGTGGGTGGGGGCGGCGACCAGGGCGAGGGGGACGTGCTGGAGGTCGCGGTGGTCGAGCGGGGCGGGCGGCAGGGGGAAGCCGAGGGCGCCGAGCGGCCCGGGGAGGTCGAGGATGAGGGCCGCCTCCAGGGCTCCGGCGGCGACGCCGGCGAGGAGGGCGTCCCTGGAGGGCTCGGTGTGGAGGGATATGTCCAGGCCGGGCCGTCGGTCGGTGAGGCGGGCCAGGGCCGCGGGGAGGTGGGTGGCGGCGATGGCCGCCAGGACGCCGAGCCGGAGGCGGGCCCGGGTGACGACGACTTCGCGGCGTGCCTGTTCGGCCTGGTCGAGCAGGCGCCGGGACCACGGCAGCAGCCGTTCCCCGGCCGAGGTGAGGGTCATGTCGCGCCTGGCCCGGTCGAACAGGTCGGTGCCGAGGCTGAGTTCGAGGGTGCGGACCTGTTCGGAGACGGAGGACGGGGCGAGCCCGAGCGCCACGGCCGCGCCGGTGACCGTGCGGTGGGTGACGACGGCCTCGAAGACGCGCAACTGACGTAGTTCCACTGGCTCCCCCGAACGCCTTCGTTCCCGGTGCTGCGGGACAGCGTACGGGGACGCGCCCCGTCCTACCCGGCCGCCGCCTCCGCCAGGGCCCTGCCGGTGAGCGAGTCCGTCCGGCGGGCCAGTTCGGCCGGCGGGCCGGTGAAGAGCAGGCGGCCGCCGTCCGACCCGGCGCCGGGGCCGATGTCGATCACGTGGTCGGCCTGGGCGACGACGCGGAGGTTGTGCTCGACGACGACCAGGGTCGCGCCCGCGTCCACCAGTTCGGCGAAGAGCCCGTCCAGCCGTTCCACGTCGCCGGGGTGCAGGCCGGTCGTCGGTTCGTCGAGGACGATCCGCTCCTCGGCGAAACCGGCGGAGGCGCTGAGGTGCCGGGCGAGCAGGAGGCGCTGCTTCTCGCCGCCGGAGAGGGTGTCGAGCGACTGCCCGACGGCGGTGTAGCCGAGCCCGACGCGCTCCAGCCACCTCATCGGCTCCGCGATGTCCGGGCGGCCGGAGAAGAGGCCGGCCACGGAGCCCGCCGTCATCCGCAGGACGTCCGCGATCGTGTGGCCGTCGAGCTTCGCCTTCAGGGCCGTGGAGTTGAAGCGTTCGCCCCCGCAGGCGTCGCAGGGGGTGGCGACGTCGTCCAGGAAGGCGAGTTCGGTGGTGATGTGGCCCTTGCCCCGGCAGGCGGGGCAGGCCCCCTTGGAGTTGAAGCTGAACCAGGCCGGTTCGAGCCCGGACGCGGCGCCGAACGCCTCGCGCACTCCGTCGGCGACGCCGAGGACGCTCAGCGACATCGACCGTACGCCGCCGCGCAGCGGATCCTGTCCGACCACCGTGAACTCGCGGTGCTGGCGCGGGAGTTCATTGGTGGCGAGGGAGCTCTTGCCGGAGCCCGCGACGCCCGTGACGGCGGTGAGGACACCGATCGGGATGTCGACGTCGAAGCCGGTGAGGTTGTGCGCCGAGGCGCGGACGACCCGGACGCGGTCGCGCGGCTCGCGGACCGTGCGACGCACCTCCAGCGGGGTGGAGAGCAGCCGCCCGGTGACGGTGTCGCTGGTGCGCAGTTCCTCCGGCGTCCCCTCGAATCGTACGAGGCCGCCGTCCGCCCCCGCGCCCGGCCCCATGTCGACCACGTGGTCGGCGACGCGGATCACCTGGGGGTGGTGCTCCACGACGAGGACGGTGTTGCCCGCGTCGCGCAGCCTCAACAGGAGCTGGTTGAGTCGCCGCACGTCGGCGGGGTGGAGGCCGGTCGAGGGCTCGTCGAAGACGTAGGTGATGTCGGTGAGGGCGCTGCCGAGGTGCCGGACGATCTTCACCCGCTGGGCCTCGCCGCCGGAGAGGGTCGACGACTCGCGGTCGAGCGAGAGGTAGCCGAGCCCGACCGAGAGCAGCGCGTCCAGCGTGTGCCGGATGCCGGCCAGGGCCGGTGCCACGCGCGGATCGTCCACCGCGTCCAGGAGTTCGCGCAGGTCGGCGACCGACATGGCCGACCAGTCCACGATCGAACGCCCGTCGACGAGGCTGGCGCGGGCGGCGGCGTTCAGCCGGGCGCCGTCGCACCCGGGGCAGACCCGACGGGTGGTGAGGCGTTCCAGTTCCTCGTGCACCTGCGGGGACATCTTGGTCGGGCGGTTCTTCACGTAGACGTCGCGCATCCGGGTGATGACGCCGTCGAAGCGGGCGGTCTTGGGGAATTGCGGATCGGGGTTCGGCAGCTTGTACCGGTCCGCGTAGAGGAAGAGCCGCATCTCCTCGTCCGTGTAATCCCGCAACGGCTTCTTCCGGTCGAACAGTCCGCAGTGGGCGAAGCGTTTCCAGCGGTAGACACCGGGCCGGAACTGGCTGAACCGCACGGGCCCTTCGTCGATGTTCAGGTCCGGGTCGATCAGCTCCTCGACGTCGATGTCGACGACGGTGCCGAGGCCCTCGCAGTCGGGGCACATGCCCGCCGGGTCGTTGAAGGAGTACGCGGGAGAGTACCCGGCGGAGGGCTCACCGATCCGCGAGAACACGAGCCTGAGCAGCGGGGCGATGTCGGAGGCGGTGGAGACGGTCGACCGGGAGTTCCCGGTGAAGCGGCGCTGGTCGATGATCGCGGTGAAGGTGAGGCCGCTCATCGACTGCACCTCGGGCGCCGGCATGTGCGGCAGCCGGTTCCGTACGAAGGAGGCGTACGTGTCGTTCACGAGGCGCTGCGCCTCGGCGGCGACGGTGTCGAGCACGAGTGAGGACTTGCCGGATCCGGAAATTCCCGTGACGACGGTCAGGGCTTTCTTCGGCAGGTCCAGGCTGACGTTTCTGAGGTTGTTGACGGCCGCTCCCACGACACGGATGACGGATTCGCCGGTGGAATGCTGAACGCCCATGTCCGCCATCATAGATTTGATCGGCGATTTGCCCGGTGATTTGCTCGGCTGTTTGTTCGGCCGGGATCAGCCGGCGAGCGTGGCGTCCGGGTACGCCCGCACCGACGGGAACACGGGGTGCGGTGCGGTGTCGACGCCATCTTGACCCCGGGCCGGGGCCCCGGTCGGCAGGGCTCCACCGGCCGCGTGTCGCAGCGGGTGCCGGCTACCGGTGCGCCGGGCCGTAGAGCGCGGACGGCGCGCCGGTGGCCAGCGCCCAGTAGCGGTCCCCGTACGACCAGTGCCACCACTCGGTGGGGTAGTTGACGAGCCCGGCGCCGGTCAGGACGTCACTGAGCAGCCGCCGGTTGGCGCGGGCCCGGGCGCCGATGTTCTCGGCGTGGGTGTAGCAGGCTCCGGCGCTCTCCTCCGGGCTGGCGTTGACCCTGGTGCCGAGGTCGAGTTCGCGGCCGTCGGCGTCGACCAGGGTGAGGTCGACGGCGGCCCCGGCGCTGTGCGGCGCGATCTCCGGCGGCGAGACGTAGCGGCTGGCCGCCGACCTGATCCGCCCGTCCGGCCAGCCGGGGTTCGCGGCCCGCAACTCGGCGGCGTACTCGTCGAAGTAGCGGCTCTGGAGCGCCGGCGGCCGGTAGCCCTCGACGAACAGGAGCCGCAGGCCGTCCGGCAGCGCCGCCTGCGCGTCGAGCAGCCGGTCGAGCACGCCGGCCCGCAGGTGCGCGAAGGCCCCGGTGCCGTCCTGCTTGCGTTCGTCGACCGGCAGCACGGCGCCGCTCCGGACGTCCAGGAGCCGATCGCCGCAGTCCTCGACGGGTATCGCGGCGACCTTCGGGTCGGACATGAGGACGATCTCGCTCAACACGCCTCCTGGGGAAGGGAACCGGCGCTGTGCGAGGGGCGCGCTCCCGTGCGGGTGATGGGCGCTCAGCCTACCCGCAGGCGTTCCAGGAACTCCGGGACGCCGTCGACCCGGCGGTAGCGCTTGAACGCCGGTGCTAGTTCGCGGACCAGGGCCGCGCAGCGGGGTGCGCCGATGCGGGTGGCCAGGTCGAGCGACTCGCCGGTGACGGCCAGGGCCTGCTCCACGTCCCCGGCCTTCAGGCAGCTCCTGGCCTGGTACGTCAGGAAGATGCCGCGGGTCTTGTCCCTGGCGCGGGGCAGCAGGGCCACCCCTTCCGCGATCCTGGCACGGGCGTCGCCCGCCCGGCCGAGGTCCAGAAGGCACCGGCCGGAGTCCACGGCGAGGTCGGCCGGGCTCATCCACGCGCACCACCCGGGCGCGGGGTCGGCGGCTTCGACGGTGAGGGTGGATTCGGCGTCGGACAGGTCCCGGTAGCAGGCGGAGCGGTCGCCGAGTACCGCGTGGGCCCGGGCGCGGCGGAGGAGGAGCAGGGACCGGGCGGTGGGGTGCGAGACGCCGTGCAGCGCGTGTCCGAGCTGCTCGACGGAGACCTTCGGCTCCCCGAGCCAGGTGGCCTGGTAGGCGAAGTCGGACAGGACTCCGGCGCCGTGGTCGCGGTCGCCCGCGGCGTGCGCGGATTGCAGGGCGGCCTCCCAGAACTTTCCGGCCGCCCAGTGCCGGCCCTGGTCGAAGCGGTGCCAGCCGCAGGTGGTGGCGAGCGAGGCGGCCAGCCGGTGGAGGCGACGTCCCGTCGTCTCGTTGTACCGGCCCTCCGCGATCAGGTCCGTGACGGTGGCCAGGTGGGCGTCCATCAGGCGGATGGTGTGCTGGCGCTGTTCGGTGGGCAGGGCGGCCAGCTTCCCGCTGGCGTCCTCCAGCCAGTCCACGAGTTCGCCGTCCACGCGCTTGCCGGTCAGGGCCGAGGTGAGGTGTTCGGGCCGGGCGGCGGCCCACTGGGCGGCCAGGCCGGTCAGGGAGATCGCGCTGAAGGTCATGAAGCTGCGGCGGTCCATGGCAGCCCTCCGGGTGTCGTGGAGTGCGTGAACGGTGTGGGCGGCCCCCAGCGGCAGCGGTTCGTCGCGCCCGGGCAGCCAGTGGGGCCAGCCGTACGCCTCCAGGTCCGAGGCCGGGACGTCGAAGGCTTCGGCGATGAGGAGTTGGGAGTCGGCGTTCGGCGTCTTGCGCCGGTGCTCCCAGCGGCTGATGGCCGTCTTGTCGGCACCGGAGAGGAGCCCGTGACGGCGGGCGGCCTTGTCCAGCTCCGCGACGAGGTCTCCCTGCGACCAGCGGCGCAGTTCGCGGGCGTAGGCGAGGGGGTGTCGGATCGGGTCGTGCACGGGGTCAATCCCATCATCGACAGTGACCGGAAGCTTACTGTGGGCGAGGGTGGGACAACCCCGGGACTACCGGCAATGCCTGTTCGGTGACGGCTCCTTGGGCTGTACTCGACTCGGGCCGGCCGGGCTCCTTCGCAGACAGGGTCGGCTGCCCGGCCGTCTTCCGTCTTCAGCCTTGAGAGGAGCACGCCCATGTCCTGGCCCGAGCCGAAACCGCCCCCGCCCAAGCCGATGGGCCCGCGCACGCCCCGTCCACCGGACCGGCGGAGCGGTGGACCGACGACCACGATCTTCAGCACGTTCGAGAGGAGCAGGACATGGGCAAGCACGGCGGAGGGCCCGGCGCCGACGGGCCCGGCCAGGCGGGTGGGGGCAAGGGCGGCAGCCACTCCGGGAAGCCGGACACCGCTTCGCAGGACGGCAAGCGGGACGCGCCGCCGACCAACCTGCCCAAGCCGTCCAGGCCTTGAGGAGTGACGACCGCATGAGGTGGAGCGCGCTCGCCGATGCCCTCCGGGAGTCCGGGGCGCTGTCGGCCGACTGGGAGCCGGCGTTCCGGGCCGTGCCCCGTGGGCTGTTCGTTCCGGACCGGATCCGCCGCGGGGGTGGGTGGATCGACCGGGCGGAGCAGCCCGCCGAATGGGGGGAGGCGGTCGCCTCGGACATCCCGCTCGTGACCCGGCTGGACGAGGACGGCAGCACGCCGTCCTCGTCCAGCTCGATGCCGACCGTCGTGGCCCGGATGCTCTGGCACCTCCAAGTCGCCGACGGCATGCGGGCGCTGGACATCGGCACCGGTTCGGGCTGGACGGCCGCGTTGCTGGCCCGCCGGCTCGGGGCGGAGAACGTCACCACGGTGGAGCTGGACCCCGAACTGTCCGCTGCCGCGCGGTGCCGGCTGGTGGCGAACCGCCTGCCGGTCGGGACCGTGGTCGGCGACGGCATGCTCGGCCACCCGGCGGGTGGGCCGTACGACCGGGTCCACGTCACCGCCGCCGTGCAACGCGTCCCCGGGACGCTGATCGAGCAGACGGTGCCCGGCGGCGTCATCGTCGTCCCGTACGGCACGGCGTTCTGCAACGGCGGGCTGCTGAGGCTCACCGTCGCCGACGACGGCCGTTCCGCGAGCGGGCCGTTCGTCGAGGACGTCGCCTTCATGTGGGTGCGGGACCAGCGGCCAGGGAGCGGCGAGTTCGAGATCGAGGACGTCCGGTACGGCCCGTCCGCGCTCGACCCCGCCGCCGTGGCCGAGCACACCGACGCGGCCTTCGCGATCGGGCTGCGGCTGCCGGGCCTGTTCCGGCAGGAGGTGTGGGCGGGCTACGACCGGTTCGGTACGGGCCGGTTGGAGGTGTGGGACGGGGTCTCGTACGCCCACTGCCGCCTCGCCGACCGGGACGGCCGGCACGCCGTCTCGCAGTCCGGCCCCCGCAACCTGTGGGACGAGGTGACCGCCGCCCACGCCTGGTGGCAGCGCCAGGGCGAGCCGGGCCTCGACCGCTTCGGCCTGACCGTCACCGCCGCGGGCGAGCACCGGGTGTGGCTGGACCAGCCGGAGCGCGTGATCGGTTGACCGCTGGATCGCGAGGAGCGCCCACGGCTCACGCGCCGGGGGCGCGCCTGGCTGTGCGCGTTTGCGCCGCCTAAATGAGTGATGTGGGAGGGAATTTGATGGGGCGTTACAGCATTACGGTGAAGATTGCGATGCCGGGTGCTCGGAAGGGGCGCTCGGCGATCGGGCAAGAGTTACCCCGGCGGTGCGCCAACACCCCGGGGTTCGACACCAGGAGAGAGAGCCTCCACGATGCAGATTCATCGTATCCCCAAGCATGCTCCCGGGTACACGATCCTCGACAGCGGCCACGTCGTCCGTAAGCACGCGCTGAGTTGGGCCGCGCGCGGGCTGCTGAGCTACCTGCTCAGCCTGCCGGACGGGGCGCGTGAGGACGTCCGGACGCTCGCCGCCAAGAGCGTCGAAGGGCGGACGACCGTCGCGAGGGCGCTCAGGGAGCTGGAGGCGGCCGGGCACTATGTGCGGCGGACGCAGCGCGATCCGCTGCCGGGCAGGTGCGGACGGTCGTCTCCGTTCACGAGGTGCCGGTGACGTCGGGGAAGGCTGCGCGTACGGTGCCGCCGCCTCCCGTACCTCCGGCCGCCGGTGCCCCAGCTCCAGGCGGGCCAGGCGGCGGGAAGGCGGGAAGCCCGTCCAAGGAACCGGAAACGAAGGATGTGGAAGAACCTTCCGTCCGTCCTTCCGGGAAGTTGACGGCGGGCATGGCGCTGCTGCTCGAACTCGGCCGCCGGGAGCCGAGGATGGCCCTGGCGGGCAAGCCGCTCAGCGACCAGGCCGCGCGGGTGGAGGGGCTGCTCGCGGGCGGGTGGACGCGAGACGCGCTGGCGGGGATCATCGCGGCGCCGCTGCCGGACAGGGTCACGCACAGCGTCGGCGCCATCGTGGCGGCGCGGATCGCCAAGGTGCCGATCGTTCCGGCACCCAGGCACGAAGGCGGCGGGCCGCGCCGGCACGAGTGCCCCGGGCGGGGCGGGATGTGCGGGCGGCCCGTCGCCGGGGCCGGGCAGGTGTGCGGGGCGTGCCGTTAGGGCTCCGGCGGGCGGAAGGTGACCGGGGCGTCGAAGGCGGCGCGGCGGGTGGTGCGGCGCAGGGCGCGCAGGACGGGGGTGCCCAGGGTGAGGCACAGGACGACCGTGAGGACGGCCCGGGGCAGGTCCCAGCCCAGCGACGTGGTCAGGCAGTACACCGCGAAGCGGACCAGGTTGGCGGGCAGCGGGTCGCCGGGGACGAAGGAGACGGAGCCGGCCAGGCCGCCGATGTACGGCCAGCCCTGGAGGTTCATGATCGTGCCGTACAGCAGGGACGCGACCGCTCCGTACCCGGCGAGCAGCAGGAGTTCGCGGCGGCCGCGCAGGGAGGAGGGCCCCGGCAGCAGCCCGGCGCCGAGGCAGACCCACCCCATGGCGAGCATCTGGAACGGCAGCCACGGCCCGACCCCGCCGGTCAGCAGCGCGGAGGCGAACATCGACAGCGAGCCGAGCACGAAGCCGAAGCCCGGGCCGAGCACCCGCCCGGACAGCACCATCAGGAAGAACATCGGCTCCAGCCCCGCCGTCCCCGCGCCGAGCGGACGCAGCGCCGCGCCCGCCGCCGCCAGCACGCCCAGCAGGGCCACCGACTTGGCGTCCAGGCCGGGAGCCCCGCCGCCCGCCGAGCGGCCCTCCGAGATCTGGGCGATGACGACGGCGAGCAGGAGCGGCAGCAGCAGGGCGAACAGCCACGGCGCGTCCGCCGAGTGGCCGACCAGCGCCGATCCGGTGGAGGCGAGCAGCGGCCAGCCGAAGGCGGCGACGCCGACCAGGGAGACCGACAGCAGTGCCGCGACGGACCGGCGTCCCAGCGGGACGGGACGAGTACTCATGCGCCCGGTGCCTCCGTACCCGGCGCCCCCGTGCCCAGTGCCTCCGCGACCTGCCGGACGGTGAGCCACGGCCCCGGCGCCAGCACCTTGGCGACCTGCGGGGCGAAGGCGGGCGAGGAGACCACCACCTCCGCGGTCGGGCCGTCCGCGACGATCTCGCCCTCGGCCAGGATCACCGTGCGGTGGGCGAGTTCGGCGGCCAGCTCGACGTCGTGGGTGGCCAGCAGCACGGCGTGGCCCTCGGCGGCCAACGAGCGCAGGATCTCCACCAGCCGGGCCTTGGCGGCGTAGTCGAGGCCGCGGGTCGGCTCGTCCAGGAGCAGCAGCGGGGGCCGGGCGGTGAGTACGACGGAGAGGGCGAGGGTGAGCCGCTGGCCCTCGGAGAGGTCGCGCGGGTGGGTGTCGTCGGCGATGCCGGGCAGCAGGCGTTCGACCAGGGCGCGACAGGTGCCGGCGGCGGCGCCCGCGTCGGTGTCGGCGGCGGCGCACTCGGCGGCGACCGACTCGCCGTACAGCAGGTCGCGCGGGTCCTGCGGGACGAGGCCGACCTCGCGGATCAGGTCGGCGGGGCGGGTGCGGTGCGGGGTGCGCCCGCCGACCCGGACGCTGCCGGAGGCGGGGGAGTGCAGGCCGACCAGGCTGCCCAGCAGGGTGGACTTGCCGGCGCCGTTGCGGCCCATCAGGGCGGTGATCTCGCCGGGGCGCAGTGCGAGGTCCACGCCGCGCAGCGCCGGGACGGGGCCGCGCCGGACGGCGAGGCGGCCGGCGGTGGCGATCGGCTCGCCGGACGCGACGGCGGCGGCGGCCGGTGCCCGGCCGTCCAGTTCGGCACGCAGCGGTGCGGCCCTGCGGCGTGCGTCGCGGACGGAGAGCGGCAGCGGCCGCCAGCCCGCGAGCCGGCCGAGGCCGACCACCGGCGGGTGCACCGGGGAGTGGGTCATCACCTCGGCGGGCTCGCCGAGGACGGGCGGGGCGCCGGGGGTGAGCAGCAGCACCTGGTCGGCGTACTGGACGACCCGCTCCAGCCGGTGCTCGGCCATCAGCACGGTGGTGCCGAGGTCGTGCACGAGGCGTTGGAGGACGGCCAGCACCTCTTCCGCCGCACCCGGGTCGAGTGCCGAGGTGGGCTCGTCCAGCACCAGGACGCGCGGGTGCACGGTGAGCACCGAGCCGATCGCGACGCGCTGCTGCTGGCCGCCGGAGAGGGAGCTCAGCGAGCGGTCGCGCAGGTCGGCGAGGCCGAGCAGGTCGAGGGTCTCCTCGACGCGGCGGCGCATCACGTCGCCGGGCAGGCCCAGCGACTCCATGCCGTAGGCGAGTTCGTCCTCCACCGTGTCGGTGACGAAGTGCGCCAGCGGGTCCTGCCCCACCGTGCCGACCAGGTCGGCGAGTTCGCGCGGCCGGTGTTCGCGGGTGTCCCGGCCGCCGACGGTGACCCGGCCGTGCAGCACGCCGCCGGTGAAGTGCGGCACCAGCCCGCTGACCGTGCCCAGCAGGGTGGACTTGCCGGAGCCGGACGGGCCCACCAGCAGGCAGAGTTCGCCCTCGGGGACGGTGAGGTCGACGTCGCTGAGCGCGGGTGCGGCGGAGTCCGCGTACCGGACGGAGACCTGCTCGAAGGTGATCACGATGCCCTCCGGGGCGGGGTCGGGGCGGCGAACGCCGGTACCAGGCCGAGCAGGACGGTCAGCACGGCGGCCAGCGGCAGCGCGGGGACGGTCGGCGGGACGACGGTGGGGGCGAAGGCGGCCGGGTCCTGGGCGGCCAGGTAGGTGGTGAGGGCCGCCACGGCCGCCCCCGAGCCGGCGGTCAGCAACTCCGGCAGGGCCCAGGGGTCGGGCCGGTAGCGGCTCCTGACGGATCGTCGGCTGCCGAGCAGCAGTCCGGCGAAGGCGGCGGCCAGGCCGGTCAGCAGGACCGGCAGTGCCCAGCCGGCGCCGCCGGCCGTCAGCAGCCCGTACGCGGCGAGGCAGACCCCGAGCAGCCCCGCCAGGGTGAGCGCGGCGGTCGCCCTGGCGAGCCGGCGCGGGACGTCGGCGGTGCGGCCGAAGCCCCGGGTGTCCATCGCCGCGGCCAGTGCGATGGACCGCTCCAACGCGCCCTCCAGCACCGGGAGTCCGACGCTCAGCACGGCCGCGACGCCCTTGTCGGTGCGGCCGCGCAGGCGCCGGGCGGCGCGCAGCCGGCGGACGTCGGCGACCAGGTTCGGCGCGAAGGTCATCGCCACCACCACCGCCACGCCGGCCTCGTAGAGCGCGCCGGGCAGGGCGCGCAGCAGGCGGGCCGGGCTGGCCAGGGAGTTGGCGGCGCCGACGCAGATCAGCAGGGTGGCCAGCCGCAGCCCGTCGTACAGCGCCGCGAGCAGCCCCTCGACGGTGACCCGGCCGCCGATCCGGACGCCCTGCGCCCAGGCGGGCAGCGGGATTTCGGGCAGCGTGAACAGCACGTGGGTGCCGGGGACCGGTGAGCCGAGGAAGACCGCGAACACCATCCGGATGCCGAGCACCAGCAGGCCCAGCCGCAGGAACGCCCCGTACGAGCGGGACCAGGGCGCGTCGCCGCGCCGGGCCGCGACCACGTATCCGGCGACGGCGGCGAGTAGCAGCAGGATCGCCGGGTTGGTGGTCCTGGTCGCCGCCGCGCCCAGTCCGAGTGCCCACAACCACCAGGCCCCGGGGTGCAGTTGACGGGGGCCGGTGGGCGGCCTGGTGCTATGGACGGCGGTGCTGCTCACGGTGTTTCCTGGGTGGGGGCTACGGGGGGCACGGGGGGCCAACGGGGCGGGGGCTAGGAGTGACGGCGGCGGCGCGCCTGCCAGACCGCGCCGCCGGCGAGGACGGCGACCAGCGCGCCACCGGCGATCAGGCCGACGTCCGGGCCGCTGCCGCCGTGGTCGGTGGACCCGGCGTCGGTCCCGGCCGCGCCGGCCGCGCCGATCTGGTCCCCGCAGCCCGCCTTCGGGTACCCGGCGATGGCGCACAGCAGCCCGTTGGTGTCGTAGCGCAGCGGCGGGGCGACGGCGGCCAGCACCTCGGCCGAGGTGGCGCGGGGCGTGACGGCGGCGCAGGCGGTCCGCTGCCCGGGCTCGGGGGCGGCGGACGAACCGGCGTCCTCGGCGGTCCCGAAGTCCAGCACGACGGCCACCCGCTTGTGCCCGTCCTGCGCGGGCGTGTCCGCGCAGATCTCCGCGAAGCTCCCGGCCGTGCGCGGCTTGGCGGCGTCCTGCCCGCCGTCCGGGCTCAGCGCGAACCGCCAGCCGTCCACCGAGCCGTCCGGCGGCACCGCGACGGCGGGGCCCTGCTGCTGGTACGTCCAGGCTCCGCCCTCGGCGCCGCGCCAGAACGACCAGTAGCGGTACCCGGCGGCCTGCGCGGGGGCGGCGGAGGCGAGCACCAGCACCGCCCCGAGGAGGGGCGGGAGCAGCCGGGCGACGGTCCGCCCGGGCCTGCCGGGCCGGGTGCCGCCCGGGGCCGGATGGGGTGCGGGCCGCATCAGAGGTGCGGGTTGCGCTTGCGCTGGAGGCTCAGCAGGAGGCCGCCGCCGACGCCGACGAGGAGCCCGACGCCGATCAGCCAGTACTGGCCGATGCCCCCGTCCTTCTTCTTCGCCGGGGTGGCCGTCGCCGAGGCGGCGGCTCCGGCGGCCTTGGGGGCCGGGCCGAGGGCGGTGAGTTCGCCGGTCAGGGCGGCGGTGTCGCGGTGGGCGGCCTGGGAGACCAGCAGGAGGGTGGCGGTGGCGCCGGCGTCGGTTCCGCCCTTGGTCCAGCCGGCGCCCTCCTTGGCGAGCCAGTCGACGGCGCCGGCCGCCTGCTGGGGGTGGCCGCTCTGGACGAGGGAGAGGGCGGCCCAGGCGGTGGCGGTGTAGTCGGGGGTGGGGGCGGCGCCCGGGGTGGTGAGGCTGAGGTGGTCGCCGTTCGCCGCGAGCTGGGCGGTGAGGTAGGCGCCGACGGCCTCGCCGGAGTCCGCGTGCGCAACCGGGGCCCCGGCGGCCGTGGCGTCGGAGGCGCAGGTGAGGGCCTTGGGGGCGGCGTCGGAGCGCACCGAGCCGGAGACCGGCAGGTGGCCGCCGCCGGCGGCGAGCGCGGCCTGGCCGCTGGCCAGGGCGTTCGGGGCGGGGGCGCCGCCGACCCCGTCGGGCTGGTAGGCGAAGGCGCCGCGCTGGTCGGCGGGGGCCGCGCAGCCGAGCTGGAACAGGGCGAGCCCGTCGAAGGCGGACCTGCCGGCCTTGGCGACGCCGGCCGGGTCGGTCTTCGCGGCGAACAGCGCGTTGACGGCGAGCCCGGTGGAGTTGGCGTCGCCGGGGTTGCCCGGGTTGTAGGCCCAGCTGCCGTCGGCGTTCTGGTTGGCCTTGAGCCAGGCGACGCCCTTGTCGACGGCGTCCTGGTGGCCGCCGAGGGCGATCAGGGCCTGGACGGCGACGGCGGTGGCGTTGCTGTCCTCGAACTTGGTGTCGCAGGCCGCGCCGGCGGCCCGGTAGGAGGGCCAGCCGCCGTCCTCGCACTGCTGTCCGGTGAGCCAGCCGACCGCCGAGTCGGCCGGGGTGACCTTGGCCGCCGTCAGGGCGGTGAGCGCCAGCGACTGCCGCCAGACGCCGTCGTACGTCGGGTCGCTCTTGCCGTACAGGCCGTCCGGGACGGTGGGGGCGGGGACGTCGGCGAGGGCCGGTCCTGCGGCGAGGCCGGTGAGCAGCGCGGCGGACAGGGCGGCGGCGCCCAGACGGGCGGCGGTCAGCATGGTGCGGGTGTGCCTTTCGGTGAGCGGTGGTGGCCCGGGCGGGCCGTTCCGTAGACCTCGACGGTGCCGGGCGCGTGCGCCTGGTCCGGCCGCTCGCCCCTCCCCGGGTGCTCCGACTCGTCCGGGCGGCCGGGGCACGGCGCCGGACTCACGGCTGCGGGTCAGCGCCGGATTCGCACCGGCTTTCCCCGGGAGAGGAACGGGATGGAGTTGTCCTGCCCGTCGACTGTAGCCGCCGGAGCGCACCGGCGGCCCGGGCCGTGGCAGGAACACGTTCCAGTCGGGAAGGACTCACGGCGGGATCCGGGAAGGGCTCAGGGAAGGGCTCAGGGAAGGGCTCAGGGCAGGGTGAGCAGCCGGGCCGCGGTGTGCAGGTCGGCCCGTACCTCGGCGATCGAGGCGCGCCCGGAGAGCCAGGCGACCAGTGCCGAGTGCCAGGTGTGCTCGATCACCCGGACGGCCGCGCGCTGGCTCTCGGTGGGGGGCCCGGACTGGCCGATGGCGTCCAGGATGAGCTGTCCGGTGGCCGCGCTGACCCGGTCCACCTCGGCCCCGACCGAGCGGTCCGCGAAGGACAGTGCCCGGACCATCGCCTCGGCCAGCAGCGGTTCGCGTTGCAGCGCGTGGAAGGCCCGGGTGAGGGTGTCGGCGACCCGGGGCGCCGCTTCGGCGTCGGTCGGCGGGTGCCGCCGGATGTGCTCGTGGAGGCCCTGCAACTGCTCCAGCATCACCGCCACCAGCAGGTGCACCTTGGACGGGAAGTACCGGTAGAGCGTGCCGAGGGCGACCTGCGCGCCCTCCGCGACCTCCCGCATCTGCACCGCCTCGTACCCGCCCCGCACCGCCAGCGCGGTGGCGGCCCGCAGGATGCGCCGGCGCCGCTCGGCCTGGCGTGCGGTCAGCGGCGGCTCGCCCGGGGGCGGGACCGGCGGCAGGGGCGAAGGAGAGGGCGGCGACAAGGGTGCTCCCGGGCGGGCGAGAGTGGCGGCGTGCTCCACATGGTCGGCAGGATTCGGCGTGGCGGGAATCACCAGCCCTGGCTCCTGAGGGAAAGCTACGGGCCGGTATCTTCGAGGTCTCTCATTGTTCACGTGGTCGATGACGAGTTCCGCAGCCACTGAAACCTGATCTACTTTAGCGACCGGAAGACACGACCGGCAGCACCGATAGCAGCTAGAGAAGAGGGCCCAGGATGACCGCGCAGCCGCTGCGGATTGCCCTGTTGTCGTACCGCGGGGACCCCTTCTGCGGCGGTCAGGGCGTGTACGTACGGCACCTCTCGCGCGAGCTGGCCGGGCTCGGCCACCACGTGGACGTGATCGGCGCCCAGCCCTACCCGGTGCTGGACGAGGTCGAGGGCCCCGGCTCGGTGCGGCTGGTCGAGCTGCCCAGCCTGGACCTCTACCGCGCCGACGACCCCTTCCGCACCCCCGCCCGCGACGAGTTCCGCGGCCCGGTGGACGTGCTGGAGTTCGCCACCATGCGCACCGGCGGCTTCCCCGAGCCGCTCACCTTCTCGCTGCGCGCCCGTCGCTACCTGGCCGCCCACAAAGGCCGCTACGACGTGGTGCACGACAACCAGACCCTCGGCTACGGCCTGCTGGGCCTGGCCAGGCACGGCTTCCCGCTGGTCACCACGATCCACCACCCGATCACCGTGGACCGGCAGCTGGAGCTGGACGCCGCCACCACCCGGGTCAAGCGGCTCTCGCTGCGCCGCTGGTACGCCTTCACCCGGATGCAGCGCCGGGTCGCCGCAAGGCTGGACCGGGTGATCACCGTCTCCGGCACCTCGCAGCGCGAGATCGCCGGGCACCTGGGCGTCGCGCCGGGCGCGATCTCGGTGGTGCCGATCGGCGCCGACACCCGGCTCTGGTCGCCCTCGGCGGAGGTCGCGCGGGTGCCCGGCCGGATCGTCACCACCTCCAGCGCGGATGTCCCGCTGAAGGGCCTGGTCTTCCTGGTCGAGGCGCTCGCCAAGGTCCGCACCGAACGGGACGCGCACCTGGTGGTGGTCGGCAAGCCGCAGAAGGAGGACGGGCCGGTGGCCGAGGCGGTGCGCCGCTTCGGGCTGGCGGAGCACATCGAGTTCCGCAGCGGGCTGACCGACCGGGAGCTGGTCGACCTCTACCGCTCGGCCGAGGCGGCCTGCGTCCCCTCGCTGTACGAGGGCTTCTCGCTGCCCGCCGCCGAGGCGATGGCCACCGGCACCCCGCTGGTCGCCACCACCGGCGGGGCGATCCCCGAGGTGGCCGGTCCCGACGGGGAGTCCTGCCTGGCGGTGCCGCCGGGGGACGCGGACGCGCTGGCCGCCGCGCTCGGCCGGCTGCTGGACGACCCTGAGCTGCGGGCCGGCCTGGGCGCCGCCGGACGGGAGCGGGTGCTGGCCCGGTTCACCTGGGAGCGGGCCGCCGAGCTGACCGCCGAGGCCTACCGCGCGGCGATCGCCACCGGCGCCGGCGCCCGGGCCCGCTCGGGGCCCGGCTGGCGGTACGTGGCCTAGCCGCCCGGGACGGCGGGCCGAGTCTCCCCGGCGAGGCGGGGTGAGACGAGGCCCGTCGTGGCGGACAGAAAGCGTGACGAAGCGTCAAGGACGCTTGGTAGCAATAGGAATGGGAGTCCAGCAGTGCTGACCGTCGATTTCTCGCGCTTCCCGCTCGCCCCCGGCGACCGGGTGCTCGACCTGGGCTGCGGCGGGGGCCGGCACGCGTTCGAGTGCTACCGCCGCGGTGCCAACGTGATCGCCCTCGACCAGAACACCGAGGAGATCGCCGAGGTCAGGAAGTGGTTCGCGGCGATGGAGCAGGCCGGTGAGGCCCCCGGGGGCGCGTCGGCGGTCGCGATCGAGGGCAACGCGCTGGCGCTCCCGTTCGAGGACGACCACTTCGACAAGATCATCATCTCCGAGGTGATGGAGCACATCCCGGACGACAAGGGCGTGCTCGACGAGATGTTCCGGGTCCTCAAGCCGGGCGGCCTGCTCGCCGTCACCGTGCCGCGCTGGCTCCCGGAGAAGATCTGCTGGGCGCTGTCCGACGAGTACCACGCGAACGAGGGCGGCCACATCCGGATCTACCGGGGCGACGAGCTGCTCGACAAGCTCAGGGACGCGGGCCTGGAGCCGTACGGCACCCACCACGCGCACGCGCTGCACTCGCCGTACTGGTGGATCAAGTGCGCGGTCGGCGTCGGCAACGACAAGGCGCTGCCGGTCAAGGCCTACCACCAGCTGCTGGTCTGGGACATCGTCGGCACCCCGGTGATCAGCACCCTCACCAAGGCCGCCGAGCGGGCGCTCAACCCGGTGATCGGCAAGAGCTTCGTCGCGTACGCCTCCAAGCCCAACCGCGCGCCGGGCGGGGCGGCATGACCGCCGCCGTCCCCGAGGCGCTGCTGCTCGACGGGGTGCTCGACGCCGAGCAGGCCGCCGACACCGTGCGCAGCATCCTGGCCGAGCAGCGCCCCGACGGCGCCATACCGTGGTTCGCCGGCCACCACCTCGACCCGTGGGACCACACCGAGGCCGCGATGGCCCTGGACACGGCCGGCCAGCACGCCGCCGCCGAGGCCGCCTACCGCTGGCTCGCCGCCGCCCAGAACCCGGACGGCTCCTGGTACGCCGCCTACACCGACGGCGTGGTCACCGACCGGGCCAAGGAGAGCAACTTCTGCGCGTACGTCGCGGTCGGGGTCTGGCACCACCACCTCAGCACCGGCGACGACACCTTCCTGGACTGGATCTGGCCGACGGTCCGGCGCGCCCTGGACTTCATCGTCGGGCTGCGGCTGCCCGGCGGCCCGATCGCCTGGCGGGTCGACGAGGACGGCACCGCCACCGACGAGGCGCTGCTCACCGGTTCGTCCAGCATCCTGCACGCGCTGCGCTGCGGCCTGGCCGTCGCCGACTACCTGGAGGAGCCGCAGCCCGACTGGGAGCTCGCGGCCGGACGGCTGGGGCACGCCGTCTCCCGCCACCCGGAGCGGTTCCTGGACAAGGGCCGCTACTCGATGGACTGGTACTACCCGGTGCTCGGCACCGGCCTGCGCGGCGACGCGGCGGTGGCCAGGATCGAGCGGGACTGGGAGCGCTTCGTCGTGCCCGGCCTCGGCGTGCGCTGCGTCAGCGACCGCCCGTGGGTGACCGGCGGGGAGAGCGCCGAGCTGGCGCTCGCGCTCTGGGCGATCGGCCAGTCCGACCGCGCGGTGGACATCCTGCGCTGGTTCCAGAAGCACCTGCGGCACGAGGACGGCTCGTACTGGACCGGGTACGTCTTCGAGGACGACGCGATCTGGCCCGAGGAGCGCACCACCTGGACGGCCGGGGCGCTGCTGCTCGCGGTGGCCGCGCTCGGCGGCGACCCGGCGACCGTCGCGGTCTTCGGCGGGGAGCAACTGCCCGCCGGGCTGGTGGTCCAGGACTGCTGCTGAGCGCGGACGCCGCGAAGGGCCGCGGACGCTGCGAAGCGGCACGGCCACGGCGAGTGGCCGCGGACACGGCGAAGGGGCGGGACCGGAGAACCGGTCCCGCCCCTTCCGCGTGTGCGCCCGGGGGCGTCAGCCGCGCTGGATGCCCGTGGTGTCGGCCAGCACGCCCTGGCTGCCGTCCGGCAGCTGCGCGACCAGCGCGGCACCGCGCTGCTCGACGGCCAGGTACCAGGTGCCGGGAACGACCTCGCCGACCGGGGCGCCGGCCGGGTTGTCCTTCGGGGCCAGCTGGCGCGGGGCCGGGACGGCGAACCAGAAGGGCTGGAAGTCCGCCGCCGGGGCCGCCTGCTGCTGCGCGACCGGGGCCGCCGGCTGCGGGGCCGGGGTGCCGGCGTCCTGCGGCTGGGCGGGCGGGACCGGCTGGCCGGGCTGCGTCTGACCGGCCGGGTAGCCGTAGCCGGCCTGGGCGGCCTGGGCGCCGAACGCCGGGTCGTGGCCCTGGGCCGGGTAGCCGTACTGGCCGGGCGCACCCGGGTGGCCGGGCTGGCCCGGGTAGCCGTACTGGCCGGGCTGGCCGGGGACGGCGGCCGGGCGGTCGGTGACCAGCGGGGCCTTCAGCGCGGGCACCACGGGTGCGGCCGCGGCCGCACCGGCGAGCGCGAGCAGCGCGATGAAGCCGAGCCAGGCGCCGAAGCCGTGGCTGACGACGGAGCTGGAGGTGCCGCCGCCGAGCGCCCAGACCGACGTCCACAGCGCCGAGACGGAGAAGCCGATGCCCCACTGGTCCAGGCGCAGGCCGAGCACCTGGCGGTTGGCCGCGGCCGCACCCTGGAAGCGCTGCACCAGGATCAGCACCGCGGCGGCGATGCCGAGGAGGTAGATCGAGGGCAGGATGGGGAACAAGTCCGTGCTCCACGCGTTCTGCGACGAGGGGCAGTACCGGCTGCCACCGCAGTCCACGGTCCAGTAGGGCAGGAAGGAGGCGATGAAGAGCAGGACGGCCGCGCCTGCGACGGCGGCGTCTCCCCTGGTGAGAGCGCGCAGATTCACTAACGTTCCCCTCGTTGACGTGTCGTGGACGGTGGTTCGCGCGGTCGGGTCGACCGGCCGAAACTCCCGAACGGATCAGAAGCCTAGGCCCAACCCTCCTGCCGGTGCACGGCGGGACCGGGAATGGGGCGAAGTCGTTGCAAACCGTGCGGTCCGGGCGGACCGTCGCCCCCCGGGGGGCACGCGGTTCAACTCCCGTGTCGCTCTTCGGTCTTCTCTTGGGTCGTCAGGAACGCGGTCAGTGCGTCGGCGATCCCCTGGGCCGCCTGCTGGCGCCACTGAGGGTCCGTCATCCGCTTCGCGTCCGTCGAGTTGCGCATGTTACCGCACTCGATGAACACCTTGGGGACGGTGGAGAGGTTGAGCCCGCCCAGGTCGGAGCGGGTGTCCAGGCCCTCCTCGGCGGTGTAGTCCGCGTACGGTTCGCCGGTCGCGGCGTGGAACCGGTCACGCAGCAGGAGGCCGAGCCGGCGCGAGGGGGCGACGATCGCCGCGTTGTCCGCCTTCCCCGCCACCACCCTGGCGGGCATGATCACGTGGAACCCGCGGCCGGCGGCCGGGCCGCCGTCCCCGTGCACCGAGAGCGCGACGTCGGCGTGCGCGTCGGCGCCCGCGCGGGCGCGTTCGTCGATGCACGGGCCCCAGGGGCGGTCGCCGTCCTGGACCAGCACCACCTTCGCGCCCCTGGCGGTCAGGATGGCGCGGGCCCGCCGGGAGACGTCCAGGGTGTACTCGGCCTCGGTGTAGCCGGCGTTGGTCTCCGTCCCGGTGGTGTCGCACTCCTTGCGGGTGTTGCCGATGTCCACCTGGCGGTTGATCTCGGCGGTGTGGGCGGAGTTGCCGGGGTTGTGGCCGGGGTCGAGCAGGACCGTGCGGCCGGTCAGGTCCGTCGCCGCGGTGGGCGTGGCCGGGGGCGGGGTCGTGGCGGGTGCCTCGGCCGGGGCGCTGCCGGTGGGCGGCGGTGCGACCGGAGGGGTGAGCGGTGTGTCGGTGGCGGTGTCGGCGGTGCCGGGATCGGCCGGGGGCGGTGCGGCCGGAGGCGTCGTGGCCGAGGCGGCGGACGCTGCCGCCGTGGCCGGGGCCGCCGTGCTGCCGGCCGGGCCGGCGTGGTCGAGGGCCCGCCAGCCGAACCAGCCCGCCGTACAGAGCGGAACGGCCACCGCCGCCGCCGTGGCGGTGCGCAGCAGGGCGGAACGACGGGGCGGTCGAGGGGCGGAACCGGTCACGGGTCGGTCAGATCCTGTCCTGGGTGCGCGGAGTCAGACCGTAGTTCTTCGCGATCGGGTTCCACTTGTTCATGAAGTCCGTCTTCGCCTGGGTGGCCTGCGGGTTGAGCTCGTCCGCGCGCTTCTTGTCCTGGTTGGCCGGGGCCCTGCCGGTGCAGCCCTGGGCGGCGACGGCGCGCGCCCAGCTCGCGTACGCCTTGTCGATGTCGGAGGACAGCTGCCAGGCGGACTTCAGCGAGTTCACCGCGTCCGCGCCGCCCGGCACGTCCGTGACGCTCAGCTGGGAGAGCTTGGTCAGCAGGGCGGCCCGCTGGCTCGCGCCGCTGTCGAAGACCTGGGCGGCGCTCTCGATGTCGGCCTTCGGCGGGCAGCTGGTCACCTTGGCGACGGCGCTGCCGATCGGGGCCTTGGCGCTCTCGCCCTCGCTGAGCAGGCCGTCCAGCGCCTGGGCCTGCGCCTGGGCGCCGGGGCCGGGGCCGGTCGCGGTCGGGGACGGCGTCCCGGTGGGCGCGCCGGACGCGCTCGCGGAGGCGCTCGCCGCGGCGTCCGTCCCGGTGGGCGCGGGGGTGGGCGGCAGGTTGTCCGAGCCGGTCGGCGGGGCGGTGACGGGCGGGGGCGCGGCCTGCTCGCCCTTGTCGCCGCCGCCCCGGGCGGCGAACAGCAGACCGCCGCCGATCGCCAGCACCAGGAGCAGGGCGAAGCCGATCAGCAGCGGGGTCCTGCGGTCGGCCGGCCGGTCCTCGTCGTCCCCGGGGCCGGTCGGGTAGTCGGGCCGGGCGCCGTACGGGGGCGGCGGTGGCGGGGCGACGGGCGGTTGCAGGTGGTAGTCGTGGCCGGCGGTCTCGTACGGCGGGGCCGGGGTCCGCGGGTCCGCGTGGGAGGGGAACGGCGCGGCCGCGGGCGGTGCGGCCGGGGGCGGCGGGGTGGGGCCGGGGAACAGCCGGGCGGTCGGCGGGTCGTAGCCGGGTGAGCCGGGCCGCGGCGCTCCGGGGGCGGGCTGCGGGTCGGCCGGGCGCTGCGGGCCGCGCACCCAGCCGCCGGCCCCGCCGCGCGCGGTGGGGTCCCAGACCGCCGGAGCGCTGTTCTGCTGGTCCGTCATGTCGCTGCTGGCCCCCACCGTCCGCCGATGCCCTGCCTGGTGCTGCGCGGCCACCGTACCGTTCGAACCCCCGACCGACAGCCCCGGCACGACGTTAGAGCATCGGTGCGGGGCCGTGGGGCTGCTCGGCGGATCGACCGGTCCGGAGGTCCGGCGGCCGGTGGGGACGGACGGGTGAGGGAGCGTCAGCGGGCGGCGCGGCGCAGGACGCGCAGCGAGCCCGTCACCGAGACCTCCTCGAAGCCCTCGGCGAGCGCCCGCAGGTACACCCGGTACGGGGCCTGGCCGCCGTCCGCCGGGTCGGGGAAGACGTCGTGCACCACCAGCAGGCCCTCCGGCGCCAGGTGCGGCACCCAGCCCTCGTAGTCGCCGGTCGCGTGCTCGTCGGTGTGCCCGCCGTCGATGAACACCAGGCCCAGCGGGCGGCCCCACAGCGCGGCGATCCTCGGCGAGCGGCCGACCAGTGCCACCACGTGCTCCTCCAGCCCGGCGGCGTGCAGGGCGCGGCGGAAGCGGGGCAGGGTGTCCATCAGGCCGACCTCGGGGTCGACCAGGGTCGGGTCGTGGTACTCCCAGCCGGGCTGCTGCTCCTCCGAGCCGCGGTGGTGGTCGACGGTCAGCGCGACCGTCCCGGCCTCCCGGGCCGCCGCCGCGAGCAGGATCGCCGAGCGGCCGCAGTAGGTGCCGATCTCCAGCACCGGCTGCCCGGTGCTCCGGGCCGCCGCCACCGCCGCCGCGTACAGCGCGAGGCCCTCGTCCGCCGGCATGAACCCGGTGGCCGCCTCGAACGCCGCCAGCACCTCGGGCGCCGGTTCGGCGCTCAGCAGCAGGTCGGACATGAGGTGCTCCTCGGGGTCGGGCGTGGGCGGACGTGCACGGACCCTACTCGACGGTAGCGGGGGAGCCGTGGCCGGGCCGGTCGGGGCCGGGGCGTCCGCGGTGGTGCCGACCCGTGGAGGTGTCGGCCCGACCGGATCGCGGAGCGGCCCGGCGGCGGACGGACGGCGGGTTCCCACAGCTCCGCGGGCCGGTTCTCTGTGGAACGCGTTCTAGTCCGGCCGCTCCGCCCGTGCCAGAATCGGCGCGACCGTCGATCCGAGGCACCCCGGGAGCAGCACCATGCGCGCAGCCGTCCTGCACGAGACCGGCCAGGAGACCCTCGACGTCCGCGACGACGTGACGGCCGTCGGATTCGGTCCCGGCACCGTACGGGTGCGGATGCGCGCCGCCAGCCTCTGCCACTCGGACCTCTCCGCGATGAGCGGCGTGCTGCCGCAGCCCGCGCCGTTCGTCCCCGGGCACGAGGGCGCCGGGGACGTGGTGGAGGTCGGCGAGGGCGTCACCGGCCTCGCCGTCGGCGAGCGCGTGGTGCTCTGCTGGATGGCCCCGTGCGGCCACTGCGACCACTGCCTGCGGGACCGCGGCCACCTGTGCGTCGCCAGCCTGCGCGGCCTCGGCGCCCCGGGCTTCCTGATCGCCGAGGGCGGGCTGAGCGCCTCCGGCTTCTACGGCACCGGGGCCTTCGCGGAGGAGGTCGTGGTCGCCGCGAACGCCGTCATCAAGGTGCCGGCCGACCTCCCGTACGAGGCCGCCGCGCTGATCGGCTGCGGGGTGACCACGGGCGTCGGCGCCGCGGTGCACACCGCCCGGGTCGAGCCCGGCGCCTCCGTCGCGGTGATCGGGGCGGGCGGGGTCGGCGTGGCCACCGTGCAGGGCGCCCGGGTCTGCGGCGCCGGCCGGATCACCGTCGTCGACCCGGTGGCCTCGCGTCGCGAGCGCGCCCTGACCTTCGGCGCCACCGAGGCGATCGCGCCCGAGGAGCTGAAGGCGGCGGCCAGGAAGCTGCCCGGCGGCGGCTTCGACCACGTCTTCGAGGCGGTCGGCCGCGCGGCCACCGTCCGGGCCGGCTACGAGGCCGCCCGACGCGGCGGCGCGGTGGTGGTCATCGGCGCGGGCGCGCAGGACGACCTCGCGCAGTTCACCATGGGCGAGCTGTTCTTCAACGAGAAGCGCCTGCTGCCCTCGCTCTACGGCGGGGCCACGGTGGCGCGCACCATCGGGCTGGTCGTGGACCTCTGGCGGGCCGGGCGGATCGACCTCGACGGCATGGTCACCCACCGGGTGGGGCTCGCTGAGGTCAACGAGGCGATCGCGCAGATGCGCAGCGGCGAGGCGCTGCGGACGGTCGTGACGATGGACGCGTGACGCCGGGTCCGTTGCGGCGGGCTCGTCCCGACGGGCTTGTGCCGACGGGCTTGTGCCGAGGGCCCGCCGGGGGAGTCCGTGCTCTCCCGGCGGGCCCTCGTGCGGGTGCCGCTGTGTCCTGCCGGTGGGGTCAGCCCCAGGCCCCGGCCGCGCGGTGGCGGCCGTGCGGGTCGGTCTCCGGGCTGTCTTCGGCGGCGGAGCGGCCGCGGTGGCGGCCGTGCGACGCGAAGTCCGCGGCCGTCTTCTCGTCGGCGTCGGTCCCGGCAACCGCGGGTCCGGTGGTGTCGGTGAGGGTGTCGGACATTGAGAATCGTCTTCCGTGCGGAGGGTGCAGGTCATCGGCGCCCGGCCGGCGCCGGTGGCGCACGGTCGGGTCCCCGATCGGGCGCTCCGTACGCGCCCGTAGCCGGTGATCGCGGCCCGTGCCCCGGCCACCATAACGGCCGGGACTGACGAGATCCTATCGACATCATGACGCGCGTCCGGTGCTGCTCCGGGGGTGCGGAAGCGGGCCGGCACCACGACCCGGGGCGGGGGCGGATTGGTCCGGACCAATCCGGGCAACCGGAGCCCACCTGCGGAGAGTTCACCCGGATCGCCCAGCGTGGTGCGGGGCCGGTGTCGGGGCGCGCCCCGGGCAGTTGCCCCGGGGCCTCGGTGGGCCGGTCCTGCGGATCAGCCAGGACGGCCGGTCCGCAGGAACGTGCCCAGCAGCTCGTGCAGCACGGCGGCGCCTTCCTCGGCGAGCACCTCGTGCCCGGAGCCGGCCGCCTCGACGTACCGGAAGTCCTCGCCCTCGACCCGGCCGATCCGCAGCAACTCGTGCCGCAGCGAACGGGACTGGCTCACCGGCACGACCTCGTCGCGGTTGCCGTGCACCACCAGCAGCGGCGCGCTCAGCCGGTGCGCCAGTTGCAGCACGTCGCGCGGTCCGCGGGCGTCGGCGATCGGCTCGCCGCCGCCCAGCCGGGTGGTCAACGCCCGTACGGGGGGCGCCGCTTCGGCCAGAAGCCGGCCGCCGGACAGGAACGGCGCGACCACCGCGCAGCGGGAGACCTGCCCGGCCGGGGCGTGCGCCGCCGCCAGCAGGGCCAGGAACGCGCCGTAGCTGACCCCGAACAGGGCGGGCGGCTCCAGGCCGAGCGCGGCGCGCTGGCCCGCGATGCCGTCCAGCAGGTAGAGGACGTCGTCCAGGTCGGGCCCGCCCCAGGAACCCCGGATGGCCAGCGCGTGCGTCACGCCGTAGCCGGTGGAGCCGCGCTGGTTCGGCGCGACCACCGCCAGGCCCTCGGCGGCCATCCGTTGCAGCGCCGGGTCGAACTCCAGCCGCCAGGCGTCCGCCGGCCCACCGTGCAGCGCCAGCACCAGGTGCGGGCTGCTCAGCCAGGCGTCCCCGCCGTACACCACGGCTTCCAACGGGCCTGCCGGGCCCGCGAGTTCGAGGCTCTGCGCCGGGTGCCAGCGGCCGCCGTCGCCGGGCGGGGTGCTGCCGTCCAGCCGCCAGCCGGCCGGCGCGGTCCGCACCGGGCGCACCCCGCCGGGCTGCCACGGCAGGACGGTGTCCCGCCACGGACCGGGCAACCCGGAGGCCAGCGGGGCGAGTTGCAGGGGCAGCGGCATCGGCCCCGAGGCGGCCGGCAGCGGGCCGTGCGCCAGCAGCGCGTCCACGTCCAGGGTGGCCAGCGCCGTCGGATGGTCCGGTGAGGAGTACGGCAGCCGCAGCCCCGCCTCGCCCCAGTGCCCGACGGAGCCGAGCCGCCCGGGCGGGATCGGCAGCGGGTCCAGCCGCCCGGCCGAGGGTCGCCACAGCGCGAGCGCCGAACCCGCGCCGTGGTCGATCTGCACCGCGACCCGGGGGCCGTCCGCCGCCACCCGCAGCGCGACCGGCCGCAGGAACATGCCCGCGACGTGCAGGCACTCGGGGAACCGCACCGGCTCCCCGGCACCGAGGACGCCCCAGCCGAGCCGGTCGGTGCCGGGCGCGTCGCTGCGCACCATCGCGAACCGGCTGTCCGGGTCGAACAGCACCAGCCGGTCGTTGCTGTGCGGGCCGATCTCCAGCAGCGGGGTGGCGCCGCCGCTGCGCAGGTCGAGCACCACGCTGCGGACCATGCCCGCGTTCACCCGGTCCAGCGCGAGCAGCGAGCCCGTACGGTCCAGCCAGGTGCCGCCGCCGTGCAGCCCCGGGATCTCGGCGACCCGTTCGGGCTCGCTCCCGTCCGTCCGCAGCAGCCAGGCGGTGGTCGCCGGGCGGGTGTCGCTGCCGAGAGCGAGCGCCACCGGCGTGCGCGGGCCGGCCCCGGCCGGCCGCGGGAGCGGCAGCACCCGCAGCCCGGTCATCCGCAGTGAGCCCGACTGCTCTTCCACGGTGGTGTTCCCGCCGGCCGAGAGGCGGACCAGGTCGTGCCGTTCGCCGTCGTGCCGGCAGACCAGCACCGAGCCGTCGGGCAGCGCGACCAGCTGCGAGCGCAGGCTCTCCGAGCGGTTGCCGGACAGCGGCAGCGCGGTGGGGGTGGCCGGTCCGCCGTCGGGCGGCAGCCGCCAGCTCTCCGCGTACCAGCCGCTGTCGGCGGAGGAGGCCAGGCAGGCCGCGTGGCTGCCGTCGGCGGCGAACGTGAAGCTCAGCCGGCGCAGGGCCTGGGTCATGGTCCGGATGGCCACGTTCATGCTCCGCTCACCCCTGTGGTGCTGGACGGGCTGGTGATGCCGGCCGGGCCCGTGGTGCCGGCCGGGAGTCGGTGTGCGGGCGGCGCGGCACCCGGGGGCGTCCGGGCGGTGACCCGGTCCGTCGGGGCCGCACCCTGACCGGGCGGGGCGTGCCGGGGCGGCGGGACGGCGGCGGACCGTACGGCACCCGCGCCCGGGCCGTCCTCGCGCAGCGCCGCCCGTACCCGGGCCACCCCCCACCGCTGCCCCGGCTCCTCGGCCCGCAGCCCGAGGATCACCGGCGCCAGCCGTCGCGCGGTCCCGCCGGTGCGCGCCGCGAGGGCGAGCCAGCGGCCGAGCCGTTCGGCGACCGGGCGGGCCCGCGGGAGGTCCTCCGGCAGCAGCGGCTCGTACCCGGTGGCCAGCAGGAAGAGCAGCCCGCCGAGGGCGTACAGGTCGACGGCCGGGTCGGCGACGCGGCGGTGCGCGGGGGCGAGCCGGCCGGGTCCGTGCTCGGGGGCGCGGTAGCCGGGGGAGCCGGCCGGGCCCGCGAGCCGTCCGGTCTCGGCGGCGAGTCCGAGGTCGACCAGCCGCAGCGTGCCGTCCGGGCGGACCACCACGTTGCCGGGGGAGAGGCCGCGCAGCACCAGCCCCTGGGCGTGCACCCGCTCGACCAGGTCCAGCAGACCGTGCACCACCGTCCTGGCCTCGGCCCAGTCGACGTCGGGGCTGCTGTCGCGCCGCAGCCTGGCGGCCACCCAGTCGCCCAGCGGCTGTCCGGCGATTCGTTCCTGCACCAGGAGGACGGAGCCGTCCCCCTCGATCAGTTCGAGGGCGCGCGGCACCAGCCCCCGTCCCTCCAGCCGGACGAGCAGCGCGGCCTCGCGGCGCAGTGCGTCGCGGGCGTCGGGGCCGGCCCGGTGCTCCTCTCCCTCTCCGCGCGCGCGGGCCTGCTTGACCACGACCTCGGCGCCGCTCGACACCTCCCGCCCGAGGAACACCCCGCCCCGCGCGCCCTGCCGGACGGCGGTGGTCACCGTGTACCGGCCGGCCGCCCGGACCCCGTCTCCGCCCCCGCCCCGGCCGGAAGCCGCCCGCGGGGCACCCGCCCCCGGGCCGTCGAACGGGTCCGGCCGCCACCCCGGCGCCCGGTGCGCCTCCTCGGTCCGCTCCCCGGCAGGTCCGCGCGGCGCCGAGCGGCACCCCCCGTCGTCGCCCGGCTCCGCCGCCGGCGCGAACGCCCCGTACCGGTAGTGCACCAGGCTCCCCGGCCGGTACGGCCGGGCGGAGCGCAGCACCGGCCCCGGCAGCCCGGCGGTGGCCCGGTCCAGCTCGGCCGCCAGCCGCCGGAACTGCGCGTCGTCGGCAGGGTAGACGGTGATGAACGTGCCCGCCGGGCCGCGGTCGCGGTCACGGTCGCGGTCGCGGGAGTCGAGTCCGTCCGGCCGTTCCCGCGCGGCGGCGAAGGTGAAGCCGCACGGGTCCGCGGCGAGCACCCGGACCACCGCCGAGAGCACCGCCTCGCCCGCCACCGCGGCCGCACTCACCTGGAGCTTCCACCCCCGCTCCGGCAGCGGTACGGCCGTGGGCGGCCTGGCCGTGCACCAGGAACCACCGACGGTGACGTCCCAGTCGCCGCGGCCTCCCCGCCCTCCGGCGCCGGCCAGTACCGCCCGCGTCGCCTCCGGCCACGGACCCGCCGCACCGGCTCCGCACCCCGGCGATCCCCCGTCCCCGGCCGTACGCGGCGATCTGCCCGCCTCCATTCGCCACCCCATCCCTTCGCCCCGGCCGCCGCCACCGGGTGCCCACTGCTCGCGGCGCCCGGGGCAACTCCCGTTCGCAGGACTGAAGTTAGTTTCGAGAAAACCGGCAGCTCAACGCAGAGCCGGTCACTTCACTCTTAAGGGTGATCCAGCGACGGTTTCGAATTCGTACGAGCCCACTGATGTGAGCAGTGGGACCCCGGCGCACCGGCGTGCACGGCCCGCGCGGGGCCGTCCGCGTGCCCTCCGCCGCAGGCCGGCTCAGGTCCGGCCACGGGTTGACGCGCATCCGTACGCCCTCGGCACCCCCGTCCGAACGTCGCCGGCGCCCCGGTCCGGCCCACCGGTGGCCCACTGGCGATCCGGCCGCGAGGAAGGGAGACGAGCAAGGGGGAGGGGCAGCGGGCGCGGAGCAGGAGGCGGGCAGGCCACGGACGGATCGGACGCCGCCCGGCCGGGGCGCACCCCGCGGCCCGGCCCGGCCCCGAACGGCCGAGGCCCGACCGCCCCCGCGCGCACGGTAGTCTCGACAGGTGCCGAAACTGTCCGACGTCATCACCGCGCTCGAAGAGGTCTACCCGCCGCAGTGGGCGGAGTCCTGGGACGCCGTCGGCCTGGTCTGCGGAGACCCTCAGGCCGAGGTCGACCGCGTGCTGTTCGCCGTCGACCCCGTCCAGGCGGTCGTCGACGAGGCCGTGGAGTGGGGCGCCGACCTCGTGGTCACCCACCACCCCCTCTACCTGCGCGGCACCACCAGCGTCGCCGCCACCACCTTCAAGGGCCGGGTGGTGCACTCGCTGATCGGCAACGGCATCGCCCTGCACGTCGCCCACACCAACGCCGACCACGCCGACCCGGGCGTCTCGGACGCGCTCGCCGAAGCGGTCGGCCTGCGGGTGACCGGTCCGCTGGTGCCGGACCCGACCGACCCGCTCGGCCGCCGCGGCACCGGCCGGATCGGCCTGCTGGAGCCCCCGCTGACCCTCTCCGCCTTCGCCGCCCGGGTCGCCGGGGGCCTGCCCGCCACCGCCGCCGGCGTCCGAGTCTCCGGCGACCCGAACCGGCTGGTCAGCCGGGTCGCGGTGTGCGGCGGCTCGGGCGACAGCCTCTTCGCCGAGGTCAGGGCGGCCGGCGTGGACGCCTACCTGACCGCCGACCTGCGTCACCACCCGGCCTCCGAGGCCACCGAGGCGGCGCCCGTCGCGCTGATCGACGCCGCCCACTGGGCCACCGAGTGGCCCTGGCTCACCCTGGCCGAGCGGGCCCTGCTGGCCGCCGCGGACAAGCGCGGCTGGGCCGTGGAGACCAAGGTCTCCCACCGGGTCACCGACCCGTGGACCGCGCACGCCCCCATGTCCTTCACCGCCTGACCCGATTCACAGGAGCTCTCCGCTTGAACGCCGCGCCCGCCGACCAGATCCGCCTGCTCGACCTCCAGGCCATCGACTCGAAGCTCGACCAGCTGGCCCACCGGCGCCGGAGCCTGCCCGAGCACGCCGAGATCGAGAAGGCCACCGCCGACCACACCGCGCTCAAGGACCTCGTCGTCGCCGCCGAGGCCCAGAAGGGCGACACCGCCCGCGAGCTGACCAAGGCCGAGCAGGACGTCGAGCAGGTCCGGGCCCGTGCCGCCCGCAACCAGCAGCGCCTCGACTCCGGCGCGATCACCTCGCCGAAGGACCTGGAGAACCTCCAGCACGAGATCGGCTCGCTCGCCAAGCGCCAGGGCGACCTGGAGGACGTCGTGCTGGGGATCATGGAGCGCCAGGAGAGCGCCGTCACCCGGGTCGAGGAGCTGTCCGCCCGCCTGGAGCACTCCACCATCGTCCTCACCGAGGCCGAGGGCCGCCGCGACGCCTCCTTCGCCGAGATCGACGCGGAGGCCGACAAGGTCAAGCGCGACCGCGAGGCCGTCTCCGCCGTGATCCCGGCCGACCTGATCAAGGTCTACACCAAGCTGCGCGAGACCCAGGGCGGCGTCGGCGCGGCCCGCCTCTACCAGCGCCGCTGCGAGGGCTGCCGCACCGAGTTCTCGATCACCGAGCTGAACGCCATCAAGGCCGAGCCGGCCGACAAGGTCGTCCGCTGCGAGAACTGCTCGCGGATCCTGGTCCGCACCGCCGAATCGGGCGTCTGAGCCGGTGGCGGCCCGCTTCATCGTCGAGGCTGACGGCGGGTCCCGGGGCAACCCGGGGCCGGCCGGCTACGGCGCGGTGGTCCGTGACGGGGACACCGGGCAGATCGTCGCCGAGGCCGCCGAGTTCATCGGCCACGCCACCAACAACGTGGCCGAGTACAAGGGTCTGATCGCCGGGCTCAGGGCGGCCCGCGAGCTGGACCCGGACGCCTCCGTCGACGTCCGGATGGACTCCAAGCTGGTCGTCGAGCAGATGTCGGGGCGCTGGAAGATCAAGCACCCCGACATGCGGCCGCTCGCCGCCGAGGCGCGCACCGTCTTCCCGCGCGCCCAGGTGGCGTACACCTGGATCCCGCGCGAGCGGAACAAGGACGCCGACCGGCTGGCCAACGAGGCGATGGACGCGGGCAAGGCGGGGCGCCAGTGGGAGCCCAGGCCGAAGGCCCCGGCCGGCACCGCCGACGAGCCGCCACCGGAGACCGCCGCCCCCAAGGCCGGCTGGGCCGCCCCCGCCGACCTCGGCACGCCCACCACCTTCGTCCTGCTGCGCCACGGCGAGACTCCGCTCACCCCGGAGAAGCGTTTCTCCGGCAGCGGCGGCAGCGACCCGGAGCTCTCCGACAAGGGCCGCTGGCAGGCCGAGCGGGCCGCCGAGGCGCTGGCCGCGCGCGGCAGCGTCCAGGCGGTCGTCGCTTCCCCGATGCGCCGCACCCGGCAGACCGCCGAGACCGTCGCCGCCCGGCTCGGCCTGGAGGTCCGGTACGAGGACGGGCTGCGCGAGGTCGACTTCGGCGACTGGGAGGGCCTGACCTTCGCCGAGGTGCGGGAGCGGTACCCGGACGACCTGACCGCCTGGCTCGGCTCCGCCAAGGCCAAGCCGACCGGCGGCGGTGAGAGCTTCACCACGCTCACCCACCGGGCGGGTGTCGCCCGCGACAAGATCCTGGCCAGGTACGCGGGGAGGACCGTGCTGGTGGTCTCGCACGTCAGCCCGATCAAGACCCTGGTCCGGCTGGCGCTCGGCGCCCCGCCGGACTCGATGTACCGGATGGAGCTGTCCGCCGCCTCGATCTGCGCCGTCCAGTACTACGCGGACGGCAACGCCTCGCTGCGGCTGCTCAACGACACCTCGCACCTGCGCTGAGCCCGGTACGCCGGGCCCGGCGCACCAGGCCCGGCCGCCCGGCTCAGTGCACCTCAGTGCACCTCGGTGACCACCACGTCCAGCTGCCACGGCTTGCGCGCCGTGCCCTCCGCCGCCGTCTCCACCCGGTGGCCCAGCTCCAGCAGGGCGTCCCGCAGCTCGCCGGGGGTCTTCGGCTCGGCCCCGGCGACCAGCAGGTCCCGGACGATCCGTCCCTTGGTCGCCTTGTTGAAGTGGCTGACCACGGTGCGCCTGCCGTCCCGCTCCTGGAGCACCCGGACGGTCGCGGTCCTGGAGACCACCTCTCCGGCCGGCTTCCAGGCCGCCGCGTACGCGGAGCTGCGCAGGTCCAGCACCAGCCCGTCCGCGACCTCGGGGAGCACGGGGGCCATCGCGCTCCGCCAGTACGCCCCGAGCGCCCCCAGCTCCGGGAGCCTGACGCCCATCGAGCAGCGGTAGGACGGGATCCGGTCGGAGATCCGCACGGCGCCCCAGAGGCCGGAGAACACCAGCAGCGAGCGCTCGGCCCGGTCGTACGCGGCGGCGTCCAGGGTGGCCAGGCCGAGGTTGTCGAACAGCACCCCGGTGTACACCTCGCCCGCGGGACGGGCACCGGCCGTCGGCAGCCCGGCGTTCTTGGCGATCTCGCCGCGCAGGCCGGGGGAGAGCCCGAGCACGTCGGCGGCGGTGTCCTCGTCGCCCCGGCACAGGCCCACCAGCGCGTCCAGCACCGCGCCGCGCGCCGCCGTCAGCCCGGGCAGCGACAGCCGGTCCAGTGCCACCGGCCCGCCGTCCCCGGACCCGGCCTTGCCCTCCGAGGGCGGCAACAGCACCAGCACAGCGGACTCCTCGACGATCTGTGGCGGACGAACCCAGCCACCCTACTGCGCCCGCCGCACGGCCCCCGCCCGCGCGACCGCCGCGGCCCCCGCCCCCAGCGCGACGCACAGCGGCGAGTAGTACCGGGCGTTCAGCCGCCGGAACCGCTCCGAGCGCTCGTCCACCCGCCCGAACAGCACCGGACCGGCCACCCCGCGCGCCAGCAGCACCCCCGCCACCGTCCGCACCCCGGCCCGCCGCAGCCGCCGCGGCCCGACCGCCGGCAGCACCCCGGCCTCCGACCCCACCAGGTACGCCCCGGCCCCGAGCGCCCCCGCCACCGCCAGACACGCGGCCGCCGGGGGCACGCCGTCGCCCTGTCCGACCACGCTGTCCGCGAACTCCTCCGCGGAGCCGAACGGCCACGGCGTCACCGCCCACACCGCGTGCAGCACCCCGGTCGCCGCCAGCGCCGCGGCCACCACGCCCCCGGTCGCCCTCGTCGCACCCATCGCCCGAACCCCCTTCGCAGCCGGTCAGTCGATCCCACCGTACGAGTGCTTACACCGCCGCCGGCCCGCCGGTCCGCAACCACCCCCTGGTCGACCGCAACAAGCGCACCGCGTTCGAGGCGATGCTGCTGTTCCTCGACTACAACGGCGAGCCGTACACCGACCCGCACCCGGACGAGGCCGTGGCGTTCGTGCTCCGCCTCGCGACCGGCGGCTACGACGACGCGATCGCCCTGGCGGCGAAGGACCTGAAGTCGCTGTCGGGACGCTGAGCCTCCGTCCGGAACCACCCGGTCCCGCTCTACCCTGGCGGGCATGCCTCGCCGAAAACTGCGCGTCAAGGCCGTCGACTCCGCCCGGATCAACACCGAGCTGACCGAGCTCCGCACCCGCCTGGAGATCCACACCGAGTGGCCGCGGGCCGTGCTCGCCGAGGCGGAGGAGGCGGCCGAGCGGCCCCGGCTGCCCGAGTACGACGCCACCGACCTGCCGCTGTTCACCGTCGACCCGCCCGGCTCGCGCGACCTCGACCAGGCCATGCACCTCACCCACCGCCCAGGCGGCGGCTACCGGGTGCACTACGCGATCGCCGACGTCGCCGCCTTCGTCCGCCCCGGCGGCGCGATCGACACCGAGGCCCGCCGCCGGGTCGAGACCCTCTACTTCCCGGACCACCGCGTCCCGCTGCATCCCACCCGGCTCTCCGAGGACGCCGCCAGCCTGCTGCCCGGCGAGCCCCGCCCCGCCCTGCTCTGGCAGCTCGACCTGGACGCCGACGGCGCCGTCGTCCTCGCCGACCTGCGCCGCGCCGTGGTCCGCTCGCACCGCCGCCTGGACTACGCCGCCGTCGAGCGCGCGGTCGGACTCGGCGGCGCCGACGAGCAGCTCGCCCTGCTCGCCACCGTCGGCGGGCTGCGCGAGGAGCAGGAGCGCGCCCGGGGCGGGATCAACCTGCCGGTGCCCGAGCAGGAGGTCGAGGAGACCTCGCACGGCTACGTCCTCGGCTACCGCGCCCCCGGTCCCGCCGACGGCTGGAACGCCCAGATCTCCCTGCTCACCGGCATGGCCGCGGCCGAGCTGATGCTGGACGCCGGCGTAGGCCTGCTGCGCACCCTGCCCGCCGCGCCCGCCGCCGGGTACGAGCGGCTGCGCCGGATCGCCGCCGCGCTGGACGTGGACTGGCCGCAGTCGGTGCCGTACCCCGAGCTGATCCGCTCCCTGGACCCGGACGCCCCGCTCGACGCCGCCTTCCTGACCGCCTGCACGGGCCTGCTGCGCGGCGCCGGCTACCACGCCTTCGACGAGTCCCGCGGCCTGCCCGTGCCCGCCGAGCCCGACCACGCCGCGCTCGCCGCCCCGTACGCGCACTGCACCGCGCCGCTGCGCCGGCTCGGCGACCGCTTCGCCCAGGAGGTGTGCGCGGCGGTGGCCGCGGGGGAGGACGTGCCGGACTGGGCGCGCGAGGCGCTGCCGGCCGTCCCGGCGCTGATGGCGGGCGGGGACCGCCGCGCCGGCGAGGTCGAACGGGCCTGCGTGGACCTGGTGGAGGCGGAGCTGCTGGCGGGCCGGGAGGGCGAGGCCTTCGCCGCGGTGGTCGTCGACGTGGACGAGAGGCGGCCGGGCTCCGGCACCGTCCAGCTGCGCGACCCGGCCGTCCGGGCCCGCTGTGACGGAGCCGGGGCCGGGCTGCCGCTCGGCCGGGTGATCGACGTCCGGCTGACGACGGCCGACCCGGCCACCGGGACCGTCCGCTTCACGGCGGTGTAGCCGCCCGCCACCACTGTCCGGGCCCGCCACCACTGCCCGGGCCCGCCGCCGCTGTCCGGACACGCCACCCGGACGCGCCGCCCACCCGCCCCGGACCGTCCCGCGGTGGGAGGATCGGTCCGTGCCCGCCCCCCAGCCCCGCGCCGCCGCTCCCGCGCCCGCCCCCGGGTCCGAGCCCGGGGCCCGCCGCCGTCTGCTCGTCCTGGCGGTCTGCTGCCTGAGCCTGTTCATCGTCGGCCTCGACAACACCGTGGTGAACATCGCCCTGCCGGTGATCCAGCGGGACCTCGGCGCCCCGGCGTCCGGGCTCCAGTGGATCATCGACGCCTACACCCTGGTGCTGGCCTCGCTGCTGATGCTGTTCGGCTCGGTGGCCGACCGCTTCGGCCGCCGCCGGGTGTTCCAGACCGGCCTGGTCTGCTTCGCGCTCGGTTCCCTGCTGTGCAGTCAGGCGCCGAGCCTGGGCTGGCTGGTGGCGTTCCGGGCGCTCCAGGCGGTGGGCGGCTCGATGCTCAACCCGGTGGCGATGTCGATCATCACCAACACCTTCACGGACCCGAGGGAACGGGCCAGGGCGATCGGCGTCTGGGGCGGCGTGGTCGGCATCTCGATGGCGCTCGGCCCACTGCTCGGCGGCTTCCTGGTGGACGGTGCCGGCTGGCCGTCGATCTTCCTGGTCAACGTCCCGGTGGCGCTCGCCGCCATCGCGCTGACCGCCCGCTACGTCCCGGAGTCCCGCGCGCCCCGGCCGCGCCGGCTGGACCCGGTGGGGCAGCTGCTGATGATCGTGCTGCTCGGCTGCGGCACCGCCGCGATCATCGAGGGCCCGGGCCACGGCTGGACCTCCCCGCTGATCCTGGCCCTGGCCGGGACCGCGGTGGCCGCGCTGATCGCGTTCCCGCTCTGGGAACGGCGGGTGGCCGAGCCGCTGGTGGACCCGCGGTTCTTCGCGAGCGCGCCGTTCGCCGGGGCCACCGTCACCGCGGTCTGCGCCTTCGCCGCACTCGGCGGCTTCCTCTTCCTCAACACCCTCTACCTCCAGGACGTCCGGCACTACGGCCCGGTCGAGGCCGGCCTGTGGACGCTGCCGATGGCCGGGATGATGCTGGTCTGCGCGCCGCTGTCCGGGCGGATCGTCGGCAGCCGGGGCCCGCGCCTGCCGCTGGTCGCGGCCGGGCTCGGCCTCGCCGCGAGCGGGCTGCTGCTCACCAGGCTCGCCGCCGACTCCCCGCCGGCCCTGCTGCTGGTCGCGTACGCGCTGTTCGGCTTCGGCTTCGGCATGGTGAACGCGCCGATCACCAACGCCGCGGTCGCCGGCATGCCGCGCGCCCAGGCGGGGGTGGCGGCCGCGGTCGCCTCGACCAGCCGTCAGGTCGGCCAGTCGCTGGGCGTGGCGGTGATCGGCACGGTCGTCACCTCGGCGGTGGCCGGCCCGGTCGCGACCGGCTTCGCCCCGGCCAGCCACGCCGGCTGGTGGATCCTGGTCGGTCTCGGCGGCGCCGTCCTCGCCCTGGGCCTGGTCACCACCACCGCCTGGGCGAGCGCCACGGCCGCCCGGGTGGCCGCCCGGCTCGGCGCCGAGCCGCCCGCCGTCCGGTCCCGGGTTCGGGAGGCGCCGCCCGAGCGGCTACCATGACCACTACGGCGGAAGAGTCGGCCGGGCGGTCGCGACGGGTCCCAGACCCGCCGAGGAACGTCCGGGCTCCACAGAGCATGGTGGTGGGTAACGCCCACCCGGGGTGACCCGCGGGACAGTGCCACAGAAAACAGACCGCCCACCGCTTCTCGCGGTGGGTAAGGGTGAAACGGTGGTGTAAGAGACCACCAGCGACCGGGGTGACCCGGACGGCTAGGTAAACCCCACCTGGAGCAAGGTCAAGATCGGTGCCCTCGGGCACCGTGCGCGGACGTTCGAAGGCTGCTCGCCCGAGTCCGCGGGTGGACCGCACGAGGCTGTCGGCAACGGCAGCCCTAGATGGATGGCCGCCTCCCCGGGCCGCGCAAGCAACCCGGGAGACAGAACCCGGCGTACAGGCCGACTCTTCCGCCGCCTGGCTTGAGTGAGGCCCCTGATCTGCAACTTCGCAGATCAGGGGCCTTTTCATGTCTCGAAGATCTGTAATCGCTTGCCGACTCTTCGCGCCTACTGCAACCTGTTTCTGGGTGTGCGGTGGCGATCGTGTGGCGGTGAGAACGGTCGAAGCAGCGTCCAAGAGCCCCCGGTAGCCTCGTTGCAGCTAGCCGGCCAGCGCCTCTCCGAGCAGCGCGTACGGCCGACCGGTGAGCCGGCGATGCAGCGTCTCGGTGCGGGATCGGATCAGGCCCTCACGGTAGGCGGCCGGCAGCCGCTCCCACACTCCGGACGCCATCTCGGCCGCACCGGTCGGGTCGCCGTCGACGCGGAGGCATGCGGCGGTGTCCACTGCCAGCAGGGCGCGCGCCATGACCGACGGAGAGTCCGTGAGCGCCAAGGCGTCCTCCTGCGCCTGGTAGGCGCTGCCCGTGTCCCCCAGCAGTGTGTACGCCTGCGACAGGTGCACGTGGTGCTTCTGCTCGGGGTAGCCGAACCAGGTGTCGGCCGCCTCGGCGCCGTTCAGGCGCTCCGCCAGATTCCGCGCGTCGTCCACCGCTCGCCGGGCGCCTTCGAGGTCGCCGGAGGCTGCCAGAGCACGCGCTGTGACGGCCGCAGCGAGCGCTGCGGCCGCCGTCGGGCTGCTCCCCGCCTCCCGCCGGGCCTGCTCGGCGACCCGAGCGGCCGCCCCGGGAGCGCCGTAGTTGAGCGGGACCATGGCGTGCCGGGCCAGCACCCACGCGATCATCCGCTGATCACCGGACTCCCGCGCGGCCTGCTCGGCGGTGGCGAACCAGCGGTAGGCGTCGCGCTGGTCACCGCGGTCGTGCTGGACGATGGCCACCAAGCCCGCGATGCCTGCCGCCGTCCGGGCGAGGTCCGCACGGGTACGCGCCGGGTGAGGTCGGTTCAGCACCTCTCCCAGCAGATCGAGATCACCCATCATCTCGGCCAGCACCGCCCCCGGTGCCCGGCCGCGGTAGCCGCCCCGGTGCTGCTCGAACGCCGACTCCAGGTAGGCGAGATCACCCTCTCCGGATGGCCTGAGCGCTGCGGTGATCCCCTCGTGGGCCTGTGCGATGCCGGGCAGCGCGACGAGGCCGGCGGCTGCTCCTATACCTGCTCCGATGAACTTCCGCCTGTCCACGCTGTTGCCCTTCGTGCTGCGCCCACTCCGGTACCGCCGGGAGGCGGCGGCGGCCTCGGACACCTGGCCCACGGTCAGACCGTAGGCGTCGGCGATCCCCTGGTACGAGGGTTTCTGCGGAATTCGCCTCTCGGTTTCCCACCGCTTGATGGTCTCCCAGTCGCACCACTCGCCACTTGCGGCGGCGACCAACTCTGCCTGCTCGGCGCGCGTCTTCTTCGGATGCGCCTCGCGGATCTCCCGCAACAGTCGGCCGATCCCGTCCAGGCTGACACCGCTCACCTGCGGCCCCCTAGCTCATAGTTGACAGGGCATCAATTCTGGCCTCCCGGTGGTCCCCTGGTGGAAAACGCACCCCTTCGTGGCCCCTCTCCTACGGCATGCCCGCGCCGTTCAATGACTAACAGCCACCCGGTGCGAGGAATGACCGATCCTCTTCGGTCCCGTGGACGAGCGCCGGGCAGCCCCTGACTACCGGAGGCCGCCCTGACGGCCATGACGACGCTGCTGCTCACCGAGCGCGGCCCGATCCATGCCGACACCGACGAGGCAGAACCGCTCGGCGAAGGAGGGGAACACGTGCACGACCTGATCGCCAGTCCGTTCCTGGACGAATACCTGTTGGTGCGCCCTGGTGGCCGGGGCGGTCTCCGGCTCCCGCAGGCCAACTACGAGGAGCTGCGTGCCCACGACCCCGCCCGGACAGCTCCCTCGTGGCTGGCGGATGCCGTGCGCGCCCAGTGGGCCGACCTGGACGTGACCGGCCGTCCTGCGGGTGACGTCCTGCTGGTCCGGCAGCCCTCCACGTGGGGCTACTCGCGAGCCAGCTGGGAGATCAACCTCGGCTGCAACTACACGTGCAAGCACTGCTATCTCGGGCTCAAGGTCAACTCGGGTATGCCGCTCGCGGACAAACTCACCTGCCTGGGCATCATGGCCGAGGCCGGCGTTCTCTGGATCCAGATCACCGGGGGCGAGCCCACCGTGGACCGGGACTTCATGCCCTCGTACCGCCGCGCGTTCGAGCTGGGCATGATGATCACCGTCTCCACCAACGCCTCGTTGCTGTGGCGGGAGAACCTGCTGGAGATGTTCCGCGAGCGCCCGCCCTACCGGGTCACGGTGTCGATGTACGGGGCGACCAAGGCCGGCTACGACGAGCTGACCCAGCGGCAGGGCGCCTGGGACCTGTTCATCCAGGGCATGAACGCCGGCCGCAGGGCCAAGCTGCCGCTGCGGATGAGCATCATCGTCACCGAGGACAACGCCACCGAGGAACAGGCGATGATCGCCCTGTGCGAAGGCTGGGGGCTGGAGTACAACGTCTTCACCAACATGACTCCGACGATCTACGGCGGGGCGGAGTCGCTGACCGCGCAGTCCAAGGAACACCTGCGGATGCGCAAGCCGTTCGGCGGCTGCAACGCCGGACACACCTTCTTCCACACCGACCCACACGGGCTGGTGTCCATCTGCAAGATCGGCCGTGACGACCAAATCAGCCTCCCCACCGAGGGGATCGACGGCCTCGCCCGGCTCGGCGCCATCGCCGACCGCCTCATGCTTCGCACCGGTGGATGCTCCGGCTGCCGGCTCTCCGGCGCGTGCACCGTGTGCCGGCCGCTGGCCAAGCACTACCAGGAGGCGAAGGCACCACTCGCAAGTTACTGCCAGCACGGGATCAAGAAAGCAGGGTGACATGACTGCTGTAGCTGTCGAACTCTCTCCGAGGCGTCCGCTCCAGGACGACGGTCCGGCCCAGCGCCTGCCGTACCTCACGCGGCCGATCGCGGCCCCGACCCCGCCCGTCATCGAGATCATCGCCGTCGGCGACCTGGACGACGTCATGGACAGCGTGAAGTGCTCGTGCAACGCGGGCGACGACAACCCGCACTGAACCACCCGCTGATCGCACCTGATCAGTAACGCTCAGGCCCCGGCGCTCTCCGCGTCGGGGCCTGAGCCGTGCAGGGCCGGCGAGTAGGGTGCGGGTATGGATCTGCGCTGGGACTTGCTGCGCCCCGTGATGTGCGTCCCGTATCTTCCGACGCTCGGGCCACTCCACCCCGACGCTGTTTCCGCTGAGCTTCTGGCCGAGGTGTTCGCCGTCGCCGGCACTGGAGAATTCCTGCCGCACGACAAGGACCGGCGGTGGTCCGACCACAAGGACGAGCAAGTCCTGGTGGACGCCGTCGTTCAGGACCAGGCGCGCACGCTGATCCCCACCATCACCGGTCGCGGCATCCTGCGCGTCCATCTCTACGGCGCCTGCGAGCACCGGCAGGAGGCCGAGGAGCTGGCCGCCAAGCTCGCCGCCGGGCGCGACGCGTCTCAAGCCCGTGTGGTGTGGTTCCAGAACGCCCCCGACCCAGTGGCCGCCTCTACCCGTGTACAGCTCCGTACCTTCGACCAGGACGCACCGGCCGTCGAGGGAATCGAGGCCCTCGGCCAACAGCCGGAAGCCATCCGGACCACCTTCCCCGAGTTCGCCGAGAAGTTGGCCGGCGAGGGCTTCGTGTTCCTGCACTCCCGGATCGACAGCGTCGGCCCCGTGCTGGTCGCCGTCCGGGACGAGCACGTAGTAGGCGCGACCGGCCCCATGGAGACCATGGCCGACCCCATCGGCAGGCGACGACTCCTCCCGCAGTACTTCGGTGTTCTGCCGGAATACCGCGGTCTCGGCCTCGGGCGGCTCCTGTGGCGCGCGGCGATGCACTGGGGCAAGGAGTACGACGCCGACTACCAGCTCTTGCAGACAGCTGCCGGGGGCGCATCCGACCGGCTGTGCCGGAGCGAGGGCCTGGCCGACCTCGGATTCGTCTGCACCACCACCGTCTGACGAAGCCCTCTGAAGAAGCCGGCTGAGTGGCGGCCTCCGGAGGTGTGGCGATTGCGCGGCGACCGGACTGCCGGGGACGGCGTTTCCGCAGGTGGCTACCCTGGGGCGCTGCCCCCGGAGGGGCCTCCGACCCGCGTCGGAGGCCCCTTCCGGCCGTTCGGGGCAGGCCCGCTCGGGCGGGCCGCCGCTCCCCTCGTCCCGTCGGGTTCCCGCAGTCACGGCCCCGGGTGCGGAGAGGCCTCCGTCCCGTCCCGCTCGGACAGCAGCCGGGAGACCAGGAGGCGCTTGAGGACCTTCCCGCTGGGGCCCAGGGGCAGCGAGTCGGTGAACTCGACCCGGCGGGGGTACTTGTAGCCGGCCAGGGCCTCCCGGCTCCAGTCGATGATGTCGGCCGCCAGGTCCGGGGACCGCGCGGACTCCGGCCGGGGCACCAGGACCGCGCAGACCTCCTCGCCCAGGCGGTCGTCCGGAACGCCGATCACCGCGGCCTGGGCGACGGCGGGATGCCGCAGCAGCACCTCCTCGACCTCGCGCGGGTAGACGTTGTAGCCGCCGCGGAGGATGACGTCCTTCTTCCGGTCGACCAGCCGCAGACGGCCGTCGGCCTCCAGCACGCCCAGGTCGCCCGAGCGGAACCAGCCGTCGACGAGCACGGCGGCCGTCTCCTCGGGGAGCCCGAGGTAGCCGGACATCACGTTGTGGCCGCGGACGACGACCTCGCCCACGTCCCCCGGGGGCAGCAGCGCGACGCGGCCCTCGACGTCGGCCCGGGCGATGGCGACCTCGACACCGTCGATCGGTGTCCCGACCGTGCCCGGTCGGACGGGCGACCCCGGCATGTTGTAGGCGACGCAGGGGGAGGTCTCGGTCAACCCGTACCCTTCGTACACCGGGCAGCCGAACACCTCGTTGACCCGGTTCAGCACCGGTACCGCCAGCGCCGAACCGCCGCTGTACGCCCGCCGCAGCCGCGGCGCGGGCACCCCGTCGGCGACGGCCGCGAGCAGCGCGTGGTACATCGTCGGCACGCCCATGAACACGGTGCAGCCGTGCCGGGCCATCAGTTCGAGCGCGGGCACCGCGGTGAACCGGGGCATCAGGACGACGGTGGCGCCGACGTGGAACGCCGTGCCCATGAGGCAGGTCTGGCCGAAGGTGTGCGACAGCGGAAGGGCGCAGAGCAGCACGTCGTCGGGCCGCACGTCGAACGGGGCCGCGGCCGTCACCTCGATGTTGGTGACGATGTTGCGGTGGGTGAGCACGGCCCCCTTGGGGCGGCCGGTGGTGCCCGACGTGTACAGGATCGCCGCGACGTCGTCGGGGGAGCCGGCGAAGTGGCTGGGGACGGGCGGGGCCGGATCACGCGGGTCGAGCCGTACGGCGTCGCGGTGACCGGCCCCGACCGTGAACAGCGTGACGCCCGCGGCGGCCGCCGCCGTCGCCCCCTCGTCCGCCGTCGCCTCCGCGCAGACCAGTGCCCGGGCGCCACTGTCGGCGAGCACGAACTCGATCTCGCCGGACCGCAGTTGCGTGTTGAGCGGGACCACGGTGGCGCCCAGGGCGAGCGCGCCGTAGTAGACGACGGGGAATTGCGGCGTGTTGGGGAGCAGTAGCGCGACCCGGTCGCCGGGCCCGATCCCGTGCCGCCGCAGCTCGGCCGCGCAGGTGCGGGCCCGCTCCCACAGCAGCCCGTAGGTGACGGAGGAGGAGTCCCAGATCAGCGCCGGCTCGTCCGGCCGCCGTGCCGCGGTGTCCGCGAGCACGGCGGCCAGTGGCCGTGTCACCGTGTGCCCCCGGCGACCGGGGGCGATCCCTTCCGCTCGGAGGCGCCCGGGATGCCGAGGTCCAGCCAGATCCCCGCGAGCGCCTCCGCGAACTTCCGCACGTCGGCCGTGCTGTGGGTCGCCGACGGCGCGATCCGCAGCAGCTCCTCACCCGCGCGCACGCTGGGGGCGTTGATCGCCTGCACGTAGATGCGGTGCTGGTCGAGCAGCCGCGCCGACGCCTGCTTGCACAGGGCGTCGTCGCTGACGACCGCGGAGACGATGTGCGAGTCGGAGGACCTGAAGGGGATGTCGGCGTCGTCCAGCAGGCTGTGCAGCAGCTGGGCGTTCTCGGCGAGCCGCAGACGTTCCGTCCCGTCCACCCGCAGGTGCCGCACCGCGGCCAGCGCGCCCGCCGCGACGGCCGGCGGCAACGAGGTGGTGAAGACGAACGCGCGGGAGACGGCTCTCACGTGACCGATGAGGTCGCTCGGGCCCGCGATGTAGCCGCCCACCGTGCCGAGCCCCTTGGCGAGGGTGCCCATGACGACGTCGAACCGGTCCGCGATGCCTTCGCGCGCCGCGATGCCGGCGCCCTGCGGCCCGTACATGCCGATCGCGTGCACCTCGTCGAGGAAGGTGGTCGCACCGAAGCGCTCCGCCAGCTCGGCGATCTCGGCGAGCGGCGCGACATCGCCCGACATCGAGTAGACCGACTCCAGCACGATCAGCTTCGGCAGCTCCGGGTCGGTCTCGGCGAGCAGCCGCGCCAGGTGCTCGACGTCGTTGTGCCGGAAGATCCGCTTGGTGGCGCCGCTGTGCCGCAGCCCGTCGATGATCGAGGCGTGGTTCAGCTCGTCCGAGAACACCACCGTGTCGGCCGGGGTGCCCGCGAGCACCGTCAGCGCGCCGTCGTTGGCGGTGTACCCGGAGGTGAACAGCAGCGCCGCGTCCTTGCCGTGCCAGTCGGCGAGCTCCCGCTCCAGCTCGACGTGCAGGTGGTTCGTGCCGCCGATGTTGCGCGAACCACCGGAACCCGCACCGAACCTGGCCACCGCCTCGTGGACGGCTTCCAGCACCCGCGGATGCTGGCCCATGCCGAGGTAGTCGTTGCTGCACCACACGCTGACCTCGGTGTCACCGGTGGGGATGCGTGCCACGGCGCTGGGGAAGTCCCCGGCGCGCCTGCCGATTTCGAGGAACTCACGGGAAGGTGTCCGGGTGGGCGTCAGGTCGGTCGTGAAGTGCTCCAGATGCGTGGGCATGCTCTCCGCTCCATGGTGGGTTGGGCTTGCTGTCAGACGTGCGACGTGTGCTCCAGCCGCAGGCGTGGCTTGTCGGGCTTCCCCGCCCCGTTCAGGGGGATCTCGTCGAGGACGTGCATCCGCTCGGGGGCGTGCGCCGGCGACAGGATGTTGCCGAGGTGTCCGCGCACCTCGTCGAGGCTCACCGAAGCGCCCCGGCGCAGGGTGAGCGCCGCGTGCAGGTGCTCCAGACCGTCCCGGCCCAGGAAGCCGTAGACGACCGCCTGCGAGATGCCCGGGATCGTGAGCATCGCGCGCTCGACGACCGTGGGGTACACCTTGACCCCGTCGATCTTGACCATGTCGGCGACCCGGTCGAGCAGGTGCAGGTAGCCGTGCTCGTCGAGGTGGCCGATGTCACCGGTGTGGTACCAGCCGTCGCGCAGCACCCTGGCGGTCAGCACCTCGTCGAGGTAGCCGTCCATGAGGTGCGGGGACCGGACCCGCACCTCGCCGACCAGGCCGTCGCCGAGCGGGGCGCCGGTCTCCTGGTCGCTGATCCCGATCTCGACACCGGGGAACGGCCGCCCCACCGTCGTCACCAGCTTCGGGTCGGCGTGGTCCTCGGGCGTCAGACAGCTGATCCTGGCGCTCTCGGAGGTGCCGTACTGCTGGAAGAGGTGCGGACCGATCAGCTTCACGGCCTCGGCGAGGCGGGACGGCGCCGCCGGGCTCCCGGCGTAGTCGACGCGGCGCAGTCCGGCCAGCGCGGCGACCGCCGGATCGTCCGGGCCGAGGTCCGCGAGCCGGTCGAGGACCCGGTACAGGTGACTCGTGGCCATGAAGGTACGGGTCACCGCGTGCTCGCCCACCGCACGGATCCAGGGGTCGGGCGCGAACTCCTCCAGCAGGACCAGCCGGCCTCCGTCGATCAGCGCGGCATCGGCGAGCTGGGCGACCGTCTGGCTCAGCGGGGTGCCGACCAGCGCCGTGATCAGCTCGGCCTCCCGGCCCTGGGCGATGGTCCCGTGGACCACGCTGTCCCAGGACCGCCGGGACTTCCTGATCCCCTTGGGCCGCCCGGTGCTGCCGCTGGTGAACGCGATGGCCGCCAGGTCCTCCGGCGACCAGGGGACGGGCCGGGCCGGGCCCGGGTCGTCGCCGGGCACGACCCGCCCCGGGCCGGGCACACCGGGGCCGATCAGTGGCAGGCCGGCCGCCCGGGCGAGCCCGGCCGCCCGGTCGCCACTGTCCGGATCGGCGTAGAGCACGGCGGCCCCGGTGGTCCGGAGGATCTCCAGCTGGTCGTCGACCGCCAGCATCGCCGCGCTGGATCCCGGGTTGGTGGAGCGCAGGTGCCCGACCGCCGCCCCGAGCAGGTGGGCCGCGTGCCGGACCGCGAGGATGTCCGGGCTGTTCGACGCGGTCAGCACGCCGACGACCGTGCCGCGGGCCACCCCGGACGCGTGCAGCGTCCGGTGGATGCCGGTCACCGAGCGCAGGTGCTCGCCCCCGGTGATCCAGGAACCGCGGTAGTGCAGCACCGGTTTCCCGGGGTCCCGCGCGAGAACGGTCAGCAGTTCGGCGGTGTATCCGCCCGCTGCCGTCCACCACTGTCGACTGTCGGTTGCCATGCTGATCTCTCCCACCGGCCCAAGGGGTTCAGGCGGTCAGGACCCCCGGATGAGGTCGCCGCTCTCAGTTGCCGACGTACTCGGCGCGTACCAGCCAGCTCCGCGAGGGCCCCTTGCGGTCGCGGGGCTGCACCTGGAACGGCCAGTCGTCGTGCGCGGTGCTCGGCTCGCCGGGTTCCTTGACGTCCCGGGCCTTCCAGCCGATCGAGGTCAGGTACTCCTCGGGCTCGTCGGTGCCGAACAGCCAGGGCGTGCCGTCCTCCTCCAGGCTGCGGCGGAACTCCTGGGAGAACGGGCTGCGCAGCAGCGCCTGGCTGACGAAGTCCACGCCCAGCCAGCTGCCCGGTGCCGAAGCCGATCCGAGGACCCGGAGCAGGCCGGTCGCCTGCTCGGGGGTGAGGAAGAACAGCAGGCCCTCGGTGATCCACAGGGTGGGGCGGGTGCGGTCGAAGCCGGCCCGTTCGAGCTCGGGCAGCCACTCCAGGCGCAGGTCGACGGCCACCTCGTGGCGGGTCACCCGCGGCTGTGCGCCGAGCCCGTCCAGCCGGCGGCGCTTCTCCTCCAGCAGCCCCGGGAAGTCGACCTCGTACACCGTCGCGCCGTCCGGCCAGTCGAGCCGGAACGGGCGGGTGTCCATGCCGGCGGCGATGAACACGATCTGCCGGATGCCGTCGTCCGAGAGGATCTCCCTGATGCTCTCGTCGAGGTACCGGGTGCGGATCGCGATGAACGGGGCGAGCCCGCTGCCCCGGTTCTTCTCCAGCAGTTCGAATCCGCGCGGCGCGGCCAGCGCGCGGGCGTAGGGGTCCTGAAAGGTCGAGCTGTCGCCGCGTTCGGTCTCCAACGCCCTTGCCGCGGCTGTCCACTGGGCCGTGTAAGAGACGGCTTCCATGAGTTCCTCCTTGGTCCGGTACGGATCAGGCCGCGACGAAGAACGCCTTCTCGATGGCGGCCAGGGTCTGGAAGTCGCTGATGACGATGTTGTCGAAGTCGATCTCCACGCCGGTGGCGTTCTCGATCACGTAGACCAGCTCGACGAAGGTCAGCGAGTCGACCAGGCGGGTCTCGATGAGGTTTTCCTCGGGGTCGATGGTCTGCCGCTCCGGATGCCGCTTCAGGATCCAGCTGCGGACTTCGTCGATGCTGCCCGTCGTTGCCATGGGTGCTCCTGTTGTCTGGGTTGCGGGCCGTGCACGAAGGGGGGTCGTGGGTGGGGCTCACCGCGAGGCGGCCGGTGCCGGCGGGCCAGGCGGGTTCAGCGGTTCAGGTGGGTCCGGCGTCACGGGATGCGCGGGGCGGCCTCCCGGACCGCCTCCAGCGCCCGCGTCGCGCTGCCGTGCGCGTCGGTCAGCACGGCCAGCCAGCGCTCCAGACCGAAGGCCACACAGCTGGTGAAGGCGTGGCCGGGTGCGTCGGTGAGCCGGATGCGGCAGCGTTCGCCGAAGAAGTTGCGGTGTGTGTTGACCGACGCGATGGCCAGGTCACCGGCCTGGAACTCGTACTTGACCGGGCTGAGCCTGGACATCAGCGCCCGCGCGCCGTCGTTCTCGAAGAACGGGTCCGCGGCGGCTTCCCGGTCCAGGCCGAGTCCCAGGGCCGCGCCGAACGCGGTGATCCGCTCGGTGAAGTCGGCCAGCACCCGCTGGGTGTGCTCGTAGGACCCCAGGGCCACGATCTCGCGCATCTGGAAGCTGGTCAGCCGGCGCAGCGGGACGTAGTGGTCCTCGTTGCGGAAGCACCGGTTCACCAGGGTCACCAGGGTGTCCTCGCCGAGTTCGGCGCCCTCGAAGAACAGGTAGGCGCCGAAGCAGGTGGCGTGCGGCAGGCCGAGCCGGGGCTCCTGGAGATCGGCCGCGGTGAACCGGCCGTCGGCCGGCTTCGGCGGACCGTCCGTCAGGTCCAGCGGGGCCGCGACCAGGGCGAGGTGCGGGAAGTTCGTGTAGACGTCGAACTTCTCCAGGTCGGACACCGGGTACATCGGCGGCGGCAGGATCTCCCGGGCGCCGGCCGCCCGGCCCCAGCCCGTGAAGACGCGGTCCAGTTCGCGCAGCAGATCGGTCTGGTCGGGGTCGAGGATGGCGAGCGCGCCGGTGTGGGCGGCCCGCGCGGAGCCCGCGGCCATCAGATGATCCCGATCTTCTCGAGGAACCTGGAGGTCTTGCGGAAGACGCTGTGCTCGAACTCCGCCCGGGTGGGCGCGGCCAGCAGCTCCTCGCGCACGGCCAGCGGGTCGGCGAGGCCGGCGTCCCGGTAGACGTGCGGGTTGTACAGCGACTCGAAGCTGTACGTCAGGTACCGGCGCAGGTAGCCGGCGATGTCGGCCAGCTCCTGTTCGGTCGCGTTGCGCTTCACGTCGCCGAACAGCGCGGTGACCAGCTCGCGGCCGAACGCGATGTGCCTGGACTCGTCCTGGTGGTGGATCCGGTTGATGCCCCGGATCGTCTCGTGCAGCCGGTCGTCCAGCGCCATCCGGGAGTTGAAGTGGTCGACCAGCTCCTCGAAGATCAGGATCCGGGCGAAGACCAGCAGGCTCTCCACGTCCGACCTCGGGATCTCGGCGGCCGCCCCGGCCGGCTGCCGGTAGATCTTCCCGCCGTAGCGCAGGCAGAACTCGGCGAAGAACCACATGTGCTCGTTCTCCTCACCGATGAAGTGGTGGAAGAACTTCGACGGCGTCTCGAATCCCCTGGTGTGGATGCGGCGGGTGACCTCGATGAGGAGCTCCCGGATGCCGTGCACGTTCAGGCTGTAGAAGTTGATGCTCTCGGCCTTGGAGAGCGCGTGCAGCTGCTGCTCGGTCAGGCGCCCGGCGAGGGAGGTCCCGTGCGTGGTGGTCAGCTCGGGGCTCATCCACCACATGTCCTCCGGCAGGCTGTCGGGCCACTCGAAGAGCCGGTAGGGGTTGTAGTAGTCGTCGATCGACTTGTTGGTCAGCCGGTCGAGGATGTCCAGGAATCGCTGGTCGGAATTGATCAGGTCGCTGACCATGGTGTGCCGCTCCATTCGGGACGTTTCATGCGGGGACGCCGCCGGCCGCCGATCCGGCGGTGGCCGGTGACCGGTCGGGAACCGGCTTCCCGGCCGCCCGGTCGCGGTCCGCGTCGACCAGGCGCGGGGGGTACAGGATCCGGAGCGCCGGTCCGGTCATCACGGTGGTCAGCACCGCCATGAGCACCATCAGTGAGTACAGTCGCTGGTCCACCAGGCCGAGTTGGAGTCCGGTGGTGAGAATGATCAGTTCGGTGAGCCCCCTGGTGTTGACCAACGCGGCCAGTACCGCGGAGCGGCGCCAGTCGAGCCCGGACCACCGGGCGCCGGCCGTCGCGCCGAGGTACTTCCCGCCGACCGCGACCAGCATGATCGCGCCGAACTCGGCCAGGCCGGACACCCCGAGCCGGGACAGGTCGACCTGCGCGCCGGCCACCACGAAGTAGACCGGCAGCAACAGGTACTCGGCGAGCAGGCCCAGCCGGTGGCCGGCCGGCTCGTCCAGCCCGCCCGGGCCCGAGGGCATCACCAGGCCGAACAGGAACGCGCCGAAGATGAAGTGCAGGCCCAGCCACTCCGTCGCCGCGCCGCAGCCGAACAGCCCGATCAGGGCCACCACGAACGGCTCGCGGAGCCGCCCCTGCCGCGTCCGCCGGCCGGCCCACCGGGCCAGCAGCGGCCGCAGCACGCCGAACACCAGGGCCAGCATCGGAATCATCAGCAGCAGCCGCCACTGGGTCTGGCCGGAGGCCACCATGACCGTCACGGCCAGCGCGGACCAGGCGATCAGGTCCCCGATCGCGGCGCTGGCCAGGGCGATGCCGGCCACCGGGGTGGCCAGCATCCCGCGGTCCTGGACGATGCGGGCCAGCACCGGGAACGCCGTCACCGACATCGCGGTGCCCATGAACAGCACGTACCCCGGCGATCCTCCGCCGGACGGCACGACCACGAACGCGGCCAGCAGGCAGGCGAGGGCGAACGGCACCACGATCGAGCCGGCCGTGGTGGCGAGGACGACCCCGGTCCGCCGGCGCGGCGGATGCCGGGTGAGCTCCTGGCCGATCAGGAACAGGAAGAGGGCGATCCCGAGGTTGCCGAGCGCGCGCAGCACCAGGTGGATGTCGGCCGGGAAGAGGGCGCGTTCCACCGCGTCGGGCATCAGGGTCGGGCCGAGCAGGATGCCGGCCAGGATCTCCCCGATCACCGAGGGCTGGCCGAGCCTCGTGGCCAGTGAGCCGAGCGTCTTGGCCACCACCAACACCACGGCGAGCACCAGCAGGAGCGTGATGCTCTGGCTGGAGGTCACTCCGCCCCGACGGCGGGTTCGACCAGCCGCCGGATGCGGAGCTTCGGCTTCAGTTCGAGGTACAGCCCGCCCACGGCCTTGTCCGGCGACGAGGGCATCGAGTTCATCGCCTCGTTGTGGCCCGCGAGGATGCCGCCCTCCGTGTCGAGGTCGCCCTGGGAGCGGATGCGGTCGGCCACCTTGTCCAGCGCCGCGGTGCCGTCCTGGCTGTCGTCCAGGTCCTCGACGCCGGTCACGATGTGCAGGAACGACTCGTACAGGTTGAGCATGTGCCGTTCGCGCCGGGTCAGCTTGTCCGCCTCGAAGAACTGCGACTGGCGGTTGTAGCTCTTGTAGAAGAAGGACACCACCACCAGCAGCCGTTCGTACGCCTGCCGGTACGCCTTGGAGAAGAACGCCTCGGCCTCGTCCTCCGACAGCTCGCCCGCCACGACGGCGGAGATGGACGCGGCGGCCAGCAGCGCGCTGAAGGTGGCGAGGTGCACGCCCGTCGACAGCAACGGGTCCAGGAAGCAGGCCGCGTCGCCGATCATCATGTACCCCGGGCCGGTGAAGCGGTCCGAGATGTACGAGTAGTCCTGCTCGACCTTGAACTCCGGCAGCCGCTCGGCGCCCTCCACCATCTCGGCGACGCGCGGACACTGCGAGAGGGCGTCGAAGTAGAGCTCCTCGATGCCGCCCAGCCGCTCCCGTTCGGCGGCGAACGCCGTGCGCTTGGCCACCAGGCCGATCGAGTGGGTGCCGTCGTGCAGCGGGATCGCCCAGAACCAGCCGTAGGGCACCGAGCAGACCGCGATCGCGCCGGCCGGACCCTTGTCCAGCGGCTTGACCCCCCGCCAGTAGGACCACACCGCGACGTTCTTGAAGGCTTCCTGGTAGCGGCGGTTCTTCAGGTACTTGGTGGCCATCACACCGGACCGGCCGGACGCGTCGACCAGGAAGTCGAACGCGATCTCGCCGGTGACCGACCGGTCGTCGGTGGAGGCCCAGTGGGCCTTCACGGGCCGTCCCTGGTCGAATTCTATCTCGGTGACCCGCACGCCCTGCCGAACGTTCACGCCGAGTTCCTCGGCGTTGTTCAGCAGAATGTGGTCGAATTCGGACCGGATCACCTGGTAGCTGTACCGGCCGGCGCCGCTGAGGTGGTCGAAGTTGAGGTCCCAGTTCTCCGGGCCCCATTCGAAGTACGCGCCGTCCTTGCGGACGAAACCGTGGTTGTCGACCTTCTCCCGGACGCCGAGCAGATCGAGCACGGGAAGCACCGAAGGCAAGATCGACTCACCGATGTGGTACCGCGGGAATGTCGAACTCTCCAGCAGGGTCACCTGGATTCCCTGGCGCGCCAGGAGTCCGGCGGCGGTACTCCCGGCCGGCCCGCCGCCGATGACCAGAACCTGAGTTTGCTCCCCCATTATCCGCTTCCTCGTCTCGAATTCGACGTCAAACTTCGGACGTGGCTGACGCTAGGCTTCGGCCCTCGCCGATCGCAACAGCCGGAAGAGGGTGGCCGGAGGTGGCCACCCTCCGCTTTTCCGGGCGATCGGCAAAAGCCCTGACCGGGGGGATATGGTGAGCGGCGGCGACCGGTATAGCGATGGGTTGCCCCGCGCCGGCCGAATGCGGTCGGCCACTTGCGGCCACCGCCGGCGAAGGCCCTCCCCCCGGTGCGCGGAAGACGGCGGACCAGCGCCGGGAAACGAATCCAGAAAGGACCGTCATTGAGCACGCACGAGAATGCGGCGAAACCGGCTCTGGTCACCACGACCTCGGGCGTCGTCGCGGGAAGCGTCCATGCGGGAGTCGTGTCGTTCAAGGGGATCCCGTACGCGGCGGATCCCTACGGTGCCAATCGTTTCGAGCCGCCGCAGCCGCCGCAGCCGTGGGACGGAGTGCGTGAAGCATTCGAATACAGTGCCTGCGCGCCGCAGCCCAACACCTATTCGCTCGTGGACGCCACACCGCTCTACCCGTGGGACACCGACTGCCTGACCCTCAACGTCTACACCCCCGACCCGGGGGCGGCCCGGCTGCCGGTCATGGTCTGGATACACGCGGGCGGTTACGTCTCCGGCAGCGCCGCCACCTCCCGCGCGGACGGTTCGGTCTTCGCCCGCGAAGGTGTCGTCGTGGTCGCCATGAACTACCGGCTCGGCGTGGACGGATTCCTCTCCGTTCCGGGCGGCACCACGAACGCGGGAATGCAGGACGTGGTCGCCTCGTTGCGCTGGGTGCGCGACAACATCGCGGCCTTCGGCGGTGACCCGGACGCCGTGACGGTGTTCGGCAACTCCTCGGGCAGCGCCATCATCGCGGCGATCGCCGGGACGGCGGCCGCCGAGGGGCTCGTCCACCGGGCCATCCTGCAGAGCCCCTGCCCGTCGCTGGTGGTCGGGGCGGAGGAGGGGGCCGCCGTCGCCGAGCGCGTCCTCGCCGACCTGAACGTCGACGGCGACGTGCGCGACATCCCGCTCAAGGAACTGCTGGGCCGGCGCCACCGCGCCCTGGACGTCCGCTTCCGCGACGCGAACCGCTGGCACCCGTACACCTACTGGTTCAGTCCCTTCATCCCGGTCGTGGACGGCACGCTGTTCCCCGACGCCGACCTCGGTGCGCGCATCCCGTCCTCCGTCGACCTGCTGATCGGCACCAATCGGGACGAGTCGCGCTACTTCCTCATGCGCAACGGGCAGTTCACCTCCGCCACCGAGCAGGACCTGCTCGACGCCCAGCGCGCGTACGACGTCCCGGAGGAGTGCCGAGCCGCCGCCCGCTCCCTCTACGGGCACCTGCCGCTGGGAGAACAGCTCGCCGAGACGGTGACCAACTGGATCTGGCGCGGCCCCACCATCGAACTCACCCGGCTGCACGCCGAGTCCGGCGGCAACACCTTCGCCTACGAGTTCGCCTGGCAGGGGTCGCCGGCCTTCGACGGCCACTACGGCGCGGCGCACTTCCTGGAGGTGCCCTTCCTCTTCGACCAGTTCGACGACCCCGCCTTCGCCCCCCAGGTCGGCCCCGACGCCCCCGTCGAGCTCGGGCGCGCCCTGCGCGACAGCTGGATCGAGTTCGCCAGGAGCGGCAGCCCGGGATGGGCCCGCTACGACGCCGCGGAGCGCTCGGTCATGACGTTCGACACCACCTGCCGCGTGGAGACCGATCCGCGCGAACAGCACCGTGCCGCCTGGGACTCCCGACTCGCCGTCCCCGCCTCGTAGATGACCATGCCGACGCCGAGGCCCGGCGTCCCGTCCGGAAGTGTCCTGATGCGCAGCCTGATCATCGACAACTACGACTCGTACACGTTCAACCTCTTCCAGCTGATCGCCGAGGTGAACGGGCACGAGCCCGCCGTCCTGAAGAACGACGACCCCGTGCTGACCACACTCGACCTGGCGGAGTTCGACAACATCGTGATCTCGCCCGGGCCGGGAAGCCCGCGGACCGCCCGCGACCTGGGGCACGTCAGGGAGGTCCTGGAGCGGGCCGAACTGCCGGTGCTCGGAGTGTGTCTGGGCCACCAGGCGATCGCCCACGGAGCCGGGGCGACGGTCGACCGCGCGCCGCAGCCGCGGCACGGGCACCTCACGAAGGTCCGGCACGCGGGAGACGGACTGTTCAGCGGCGTCCCGCAGGACTTCACCGCCGTGCGCTACCACTCGCTGCGGGTCGAGGAGCCGCTGCCCGAAGCGATCGAGGCCACGGCCTGGGCGGAGGACGGCGTCGTGATGGCGATCCGGCACCGCACCCGCCCCCAGTGGGGAGTCCAGTTCCACCCCGAGTCGATCGCCTCGGAGTACGGCCGCGAGATCATGGCCAACTTCAGGGACCTCACGCTCGCCCGGGCCGGGGCGTCCGGCGGCCCGGCCCGCCGGCCGGTGCGGGAGTCGACGGTGTCCGCCGCGCCGGCCTCCCCGGCGGGCCCGGACGAGGACGCCTACCAGCTCCTCGCACTCACGCTGCCGGGCGCCGTGGACACCGAGGCGGCGTACACGGAGCTGTTCGGGCTGTCGGAGTACGCCTTCTGGCTCGACAGCAGCCGGGTCGAGCCGGGGCTGTCCCGGTTCTCCTTCCTCGGTGACGCCTCGGGCCCGCTGAGCGAGGTGCTGACCTACCGGCTCGCCGACCGCGCGGTGCTGGTGCGGAACGCGGCCGGCAGCCACCGGGAGAGCGGCACCGTCTTCGACGTCCTGGAGAGCCGCCTCGCCGAGCGCAGGCTGACCGATCCGGGGCTCCCGTTCGGCCTCACCGGCGGGTACGTCGGCTACTTCGGCTACGAGCTGAAGGGCGACCTCGGCTCCGTCAACCGGCACAGTGCCGAAACCCCCGACGCGGCCTGGATGTTCGCCGACCGCCTGATCGCCGTCGACCACGAGCACGGGGCCACCCACGTGGTCGCGCTGCACCGCGGCGACCCGGAGACCAGGCGGTCCGCGCGGAAGTGGCTCGACAGCACCGCCGCCACCCTGGCCTCGCTGCTCGACGGGCCCGACGCGGCGGCGGAGACCCCCGACGCGGCCGGCGACGGCACCGATCCGGCCCCGTGGCTGTCCCGGGAGCCGGACGGCTACCTCCGCGACATCGAGGCGTGCCGCGACGAGCTGGTCGCCGGTGAGAGCTACGAGATATGCCTGACCAACAAGGTCAGGATCCCGTTCGCCGGCGACGACCTGACGTACTACCGCAGGCTGCGGGCCGCCAACCCGGTGCCCTACGGGGCACTGCTGCGGCTCGGCGAGGTCACCGTCCTCAGCGCCTCGCCCGAGCGCTTCCTCAGGATCGACGCGGATCGCGTGGTGGAGACGAAGCCCATCAAGGGAACGGCGCCCCGCGGCACCGATCCCGCCGATGACGCGCGACTGGCCGCCGAACTCGCGAACAGCGCCAAGACGCGGGCCGAGAACCTCATGATCGTCGACCTGCTGCGCAACGACCTGGGCCGGGTCTGCGAGGTCGGCGGGGTCGAGGTCCCGAGGTTCATGGCCGTGGAGTCCTACGCCACCGTGCACCAACTGGTCTCCACCGTCAGGGGGGTTCTGCGCCCCGGGGTCGGCGCGGTGGAGTGCGTGCGGCACTGCTTCCCGGGCGGCTCGATGACCGGTGCGCCGAAGCTGCGCAGCATGGAGATCATCGACGGTCTCGAAACGGAGGCGCGGGGGATCTACTCCGGTGCGCTCGGGTACCTCGGGCTGACGGGTACGGCCGATCTCAGCATCGTGATCCGCACCGCGGTACGTCACCGCGACGAGCTGAGCATCGGCGCCGGCGGGGCCATCGTCCTGGACTCCAGCCCGGCCGACGAACTCGACGAGATGCTCCTCAAGGCCCGGGCCTCGCTGCGGGTGCTGCCGCCGCAGCCCTCGGACAGCGGACGGCGCCGACCGTGACCGACCCGCTGACCCGGCGCTGGCGGTGGTCCGAGCCGGACGGCGTCCTCCTCGCCGAGCCGGCCGGCGGGGGAGTGGACGTCATCGACTCCTGGCTGGTCACCGACGGCAGGGTGGTGGCGCTGGACGCCCACCTCGACCGGTTCACCTCCGCCTGCGCCGCCCTGTTCTCCGTACCGGAGCGACGCACCGCGGCCTTCCTGCACGCCGCCGTCCGGCGCGTTCCGGCCGTCGGCCGGTGGTTCCCCCGGGTGGAACTCACCCTCCTCGACGGCGAGCCGGGGTTCCACCTGTGGCTGCGGCCCGCACCGGTCCGGGGCGAGGCCGTCCGGCTCTGGGCGTACGACGGCCCCGACCGGCGGCGGCGGCCGGCCGTGAAGGGGCCCGACCTGGACTGGCTCGCGGACGTCCGGGCGGCGGCTCGGCGCCGGGGCGCCGACGAGGCGCTCATCCTCTCCGGGGACGGCAGGCTGGTCGAGGGGACCACGACCAGCCTGCTCTGGTGGGACGGTGACACCCTGTACGCCCCCGACGCGGCCCGTCCGGACCTGCTGCCGAGCGTCACCCGGAGGACCCTGCTGGGGCTCGCGGCCGCCTCCAGGACCCGGGTCGCCCACGCGTGTCCCCGCCCCCGGGAGCTCGCCGGGCTCGAAACGTGGGTGGTCAACGCGCTGCACGGCATCCGGCCGGTGCGGGAGTGGGTCGGATCCACCGCGGTGGCCGGGCCGGCACGACGGGCTCCGCTCTGGCAGGCGCGGCTGGACGCGCTGGCGTCCGCCGTGGGCCAGAGCCCGGCGGTCGACTGAGAACCGTCCGCCGATCGGACCCAGGACCCTTGCTGCGCAAGGCGGAGGAGGCAATTGTTCGAAAGTCCCGAACTATCGAATTATGTGCTACGTTCATCCACATGAGACCGCTGCCCGAGCCGGCATCCGAGAAACTGACCCTCGCGTCGGTGCTGTACGCGCTCGGTGATCCGGTCCGTCTGGAGCTGGTGTCGTGCGTCTCCACCAGCCCCGGGATGGCCTGTTCGGGCGCCGGCCTGGAAGTGCCGAAGTCGACGCTGACCAACCACTGGCGCATCCTGCGCGAGGCGGGCGTGGTCAGGATGGCGGTCGACGGCCGATGCCGTCGCGTCTGGCTGCGCACCGACGTCCTCGGCACCCAGTTCCCCGGCCTGCTCGACATGGTCCTGCGTCTCACCGAGAACGAATCCACACCCACCGCCGTTCACTGACGGCGACGCGCAACGCACTTGCCTACCCACAAGGCTTGACGGGGGTCTTGCCATGGATTTCGCAGTGATCGCAGCCACACCGGAACGAGACCACCAGCCGGACTGGCCCGACGGGGCGGCGGTCCGCCGGGCCCGGGACGCGCTGGCCGGGGCAGCCCCGCTGGTCACCGCCCCGGACATCGACCGCTTACGCTCCCGGCTCGCGCAACCGGCGTTCGTCCTCCAGGCCGGCGACTGTGCCGAGACCTTCCGTGACAACACACCGGCGTCGGTGGCGGACCGGGTCGCGCTGCTGCGCGCCATGGCCGGGGAGATCGCGGGAGGATCCGGCCGGCCGGTGGTGACGGTCGGCCGGATCGCCGGCCAGTACGCGAAGCCCCGTTCGGCGCCGACGGAAAGCCGCTCGGGGATCACCCTGCCGTCCTACCTCGGCGACGCCGTCAACGGCGAGCACTTCTCGGCGGCACGACGGATCCCCGATCCCCGGAACCTGGTCCACGCCCACGAACACTCCAGGAAGACCCTCTCCTACCTGGCGGGCTCGGGGGTCTTCACCTCCCACGAGGCGCTCCTGCTCGACTACGAGCGGCCGCAGACCCGCCCCGCCACGGCCGAGGGCCGCTTCTACGACCACTCGGCCCACCTGCTCTGGATCGGCGAGCGCACCCGGTCGCTGACCGGACCCCACATCGACTTCGCCGCCGGCATCGCCAATCCGATCGCGGTGAAGATCGGGCCGACCGCCACCCCGACGGTCCTGACGGGCCTGCACGCCGTGCTCAATCCGGACAACGTTCCCGGCCGGCTGGCCTTCATCTTCCGGATGGGCCACCGCCGGGCGTACGACCTCCTCTACGCCATGCTGAGCCGGATCACGGCGGAGGGCTGGACGGACCGGGTCATCTGCGACCCGATGCACGGCAACACGGTCGTCAGCCCGGCAGGGGTGAAGACACGTGTGGTCACCACCGTCGAGGCGGAGACCCGCGCCTTCTTCGGTGCCTGCAACGACACGGGAGTCACCCCGGGTGGGATCCACCTGGAGGTGAGCGGCGAGGACGTCAGTGAGTGCGTCGCGACGGACATCGACGACGCCTACCTCGCCACCGACTACCGCAGTGCCTGCGACCCCCGGCTGAACCCGGGGCAGGCTTCCCGTCTGGCCCGGCTGGTGGGCGAACTGCTGTCGCCGCACCGGGAGTCCACTCCGCTCAGGGAAATGGCGATGTCCGGCACGTAGGCGTCCGCGGCGGGCTCAGGAACCGCCTCCCCGATTTCCACGCTCACGGCGAGGCGGACACCGCCTCGGCACGGGTCTCGTCGGGCTGCCCGCTTCCCGCGGGCGTCCGGCGGGAACCGCACGCCTGCCGTGCGGCTGGAACCTCAGCTCCCGCTCACCGCGGGATCCACCGAACTCGGAAGTGCCCGAAGGGGTTTGCTGTGTCCGTAGAAGCTCGATCAAACCGATCGGTCGTGCTCGCCATGGCCTGCGTGGGGCAGTTCATGGTGCTGCTCGACAGTACTATCGTGGGTGCGGCGCTCCCCGACATGCAGAATCGACTGCACACCGACCTGTCCGGACTGCAGTGGATCGTGGACGCGTACGTCCTGCTGGTCGCGATGCTGTTGCTGTCCGGCGGCGTCTTCGCCGACCGTTTCGGCCGCAAGCGGATCTACCTGTCCGGCGTGGTCGTGTTCACCCTCGCGTCCGTGGTGTGCGCCCTCGCCCCCTCGCTCGACTGGCTGATCGCCGGGCGTGTGCTGCAGGGCATCGGAGCCGCGGCCCTGAGCCCGGGTTCGCTGGCCCTGATCGCCGCCGCCTATCCCGTTCCGCAGGAGCGGGTCAAGGCGATCGGCCTGTGGGCCGGCATCAGCGGAATCGGCCTGGCGGCCGGACCGCTGGCCGGCGGCATCCTGGTGAACGCCTTCGACTGGCGTTCCATCTTCCTGGTCAACGTGCCCATCGGCGTGGTGCTGCTGCTGGTGGCCCTGCCCCGCCTGCGCGAGTCCCGCAACGACAACGCCGCGGCCATCGACGTCCCCGGAACGGTCCTCTCCATCCTGGGCGTCGGGGCGCTGACCTACGGGCTGATCGAGGGCGGCTCCCAGGGCTGGACCTCGGGGACCATCCTGGGCAGCTTCGTCGCCGCGGTCGTGCTCATCGTCGCGTTCCTCGTGGTCGAAGGACGCAAGTCGGCGCCGATGATGCCGCTGCGGCTGTTCCGGAACCCGTTGTTCACGGTGTCCAACTCGGCCATGGTCATGGTCGGTTTCGCGCTCATGGGCTCGGTCTTCTTCTTCTCGCAGTTCTTCGTCACCGTGCAGGGCGCCTCCGTCCTGGTGGCCGGCCTGGAGACCCTGCCCACCTCGCTCGGCATGGCGATCGTCAGCCCGTACGCGGGCCGGCTGGCGGCCAAGTACGGCTTCCGGGTCGTGGTCACCAGCGGTCTGGTGCTGGCCGGGCTGGGGCTGCTGACCCTGGGCTTCGTCCACGCGGACACCGGGTATGTCAACGTCTGGTGGCGCCTGGCGATCATCGGCGCGGGCTTCGCCCTGACGATGTCGCCGCTGACCGGTGCGGCCATCCAGTCGGTCAACCCGCAGGAGGGTGGTCTCGCATCGGGCATCAGCAGCACCTCACGGCAGATCGGTGCCGTGCTCGGCGTGGCGGTGCTCGGTGCCATCGTCACCGGCAGGCAGTCCGGCGGCGCGTCCTTCGAGGCGGGCCTGGACAGCGCCTTCCTCACCGCCGGGGCCGTCTGTCTGCTCACCGCCGTCGGCACCGGCCTGTGGCTGGTGAAGTCCAAGCCCGCGGACGTGGTCGCCCCGCAGCCGGAACGGCAGACGCAGAGCGTCGACTGACCCCTGTCCCGACGCCGTCCCCCCGCCCGTGGCCGCCCGCCCGGCGGGGGGACGGCGACCCGCTGTACCGAAGGCCCGGCGGCCGCACCGGCCGGGCCTGCCATCGCACTGATCTCCGGAAGTGCCGTTCGCAGGAGGGCACTGTCCGGGAGCCGGGCCGGCCTCCACCCTCAGGTGGCCGAAGGCACCCGCCGTCGCCCGTCCCTGGGTATCTCCACAGAAAGGCGTCACACCTCTGATGAGCAACGTCGAGGCAAACCCGATCCACCCGCACGGTGTGTGCTCCCCCGGGTGTACCGCGCCGAGCGGTCCCGCCGGCACGTCCCTACGGCGTCGGACATGAGGCAGGAAGCCGCCGCCATCGACGCCTTCGCGGGGGCGGCGTCGGACATGAGACAGGAAACCTCCGCCATCGACGCCTTCGCGGGGGAGGCGCCGGACACCGCCGCACGGCTCCGGCACCGGCTGGAGAGCATCCAGCCGGATGTGGACGACGAACTCATCGTCCACGTCTACGAGTTCACCCTGGCCCAGCAGTCGGCCACGCTCGCCCGGATATCGGCCGCGCTGCACGTCCCGATGGCCGACGTCAGGCGGGCCGTCGACCTGCTGTGCGAGCTGAAACTCCTGTGGTACTCCCCGACGTTCGAGAGCTTCAGGGCGATCTGCCCGGAGGCCGCGCAGAACGAACTGGTCATCCCCCTACAGCAGGCGGTCAACGAGAAGCGCCAGGAGCTCGCCGGCATCCACGAACGCCTGCACACGATCTCGGGCATCTTCAGCACCCTGAAGACCTCGCGCCAGCGCAACGACAAGGTCGTGACGCTGCTCGATCCGCAGCAGGTGCGGATCCACCTGACGGACTCCCTCCAGCACTGCACGTCGGAAGTCCTGGCCATGCAGCTGTTCGACGCCGAACCGCGGCTCGCCTTCCAGCCGTGCGAGCTGGCGAGGATGGCGCACCGGGTGCCGTTCCGGCTGGTCACCCCGCACTCGGCCCGGGCCAAGGCGCTGTCGAGGACCCGGCTCCGCCAGGTGCTCGATTCCGGCGCCCAGGTCCGTACCACCAACCAGATCTTCGACGACCTCGTCCTCGTGGGCGACGACGTGGCCTACGTGACGCACCAGGCGGAGGACGGGGAGATCCCCAGCACCATCGTCGTCTACGAGCCGATGGTCATCGGCCTGCTGCACCGCATGTACGAGTTCGCCTGGCAGTCCGGCATGGACTTCGACGCCGACGTCGTGTCCTACGGGGAGACGCTGCCCGACCTCAGCGCGGGGATCATGAGCCTGCTCGCGCAGGGCCTGAAGGACGACGTCGTGGCCCGCCGGGTCGGCATCGGGTCACGGACCTTCCGCCGCCACGTCGCCGGAATCATGGACAGCCTGGGCGTCTCCAGCCGGTTCCAGGCCGGGGTCGTCGCGGCCCGGGCCGGACTCATCGACGGTGAGGCGGCCGGAGGTCCCGCGCAGCTGACCTGACGGCCGCGGCAGAGAACACGGACAGGGCCCCCGGCCGCGACAGCGTGCCGGGGGCCCGGCGCGGCGTACTCCGCGTCCGCCTTCCCGGGCGCCCCGGAGGCGCCCGGGCCCCGGCGGACGGGCCGGCCCTTCCGCCCCTTCCTCCCCGCTGCCCGGCGCGCGGCCCCGTCAGGCGGGGCGCGCGCCGACGGCGTCGCGGATCTGGTCGCCGAGGCCGCCGTTGACGCGGGCGCAGTTGGCGCAGCAGAAGAACATGCCCGCCACCTCGACGCCGTGGCCGACGATGCGGACGTCGCACTGTTCGCAGCGCGGGGCGAGCTTCTCCATCGCGCACTCGAAGCTGTCGAAGGTGTAGGTGTCGCCGGTGACCGTCCTGATCTCGAAGGCCAGCCAGTAGTCGTTGCCGCAGGTGACGCAGATGGCCATGACGGCCGTCTCCTTCCGGTGGGGGCGGCGGCCGGGAGCGGCCGCGCGGTCACTCCCAGTCTTGGAGCCTGCCGGGGAGACGGCCACTCGGCGGCGTCGTCAGACGGAGCGGGCTGCGAGGTCCTCCAGGGCCCGGACGGCGCGGTCGGCGTCGTCGGCGGCGACGAACAGGTGGTCGTGGTGGAAGCCGGCCACCACGTTGCAGCTGATGCCCTCCTCGGCGAGCCGGCCGGACACGGCGGCGGTCAGTCCGACGGCCTCCAGCGCCGAGTGGATCCGCAGGGTGATCCAGGCCGCCACGTACTCGTAGCGCAGCCCGAGCGCGTCCGCCTCCTCCTGGGCGACCACCACCGTCATCCCCTCGGGCTCGGCGACGGTCACCACCGGCCGCATGCCGGCGGGCACCCGCGTGGGGAGCGTGCAGTAGACGTACCGCCCCGGGTCGAGCCGCGGGCTCATCCCGCGCAGCAGCGTCGCAAGGTCTCGTTCTGCGGCCATGCCCGCCACCGTAGCGGCTGGACGGGGGATGCGGGGTGCTTCGCGGGCGTGTCGGAATCCGTTGACGAGCGACAGTCGCCGATATATCGTCGAACTATCGAGACAGTAACTCGACTGCCTCGTTGAACCTCAGGGATCCGAGGAGGTGGGCGCGATGCGCTCGGAACGTCAGGGAATGCGGTTCCGTTGGGAGGGCCCGGTGGGCGGCGGGTTCCGCCGTGGCCAGGGCCCGGAGTTCCGGGGGATGCCCGGAGAGGGCGCCGAGGGCCGGGAGGCGTTCGGCGGGTTCGGTCCGCCGTTCGGCGGTGGCGGCCCCGGCCGGCCGATGGGCGGCCCGTACGGGCACGGCTTCGGCGGGCACGGCGGGCGGCGCGGCGGTCCGCACGGGCGGCGCGGTGGCCGGGCCAGGCGCGGTGACGTCAGGGCCTCGCTGCTGGCGCTGCTCAAGGAGCGGCCGATGCACGGCTACGAGATGATCGCCGAGATCGCCGAGCGGACCGGCGGGGCCTGGCGGCCCAGCCCGGGGTCGATCTACCCCAACCTCCAGCTGCTGGAGGAGGAGGGCCTGATCACCGCGGAGGAGGTCGGCGGCAAGCGGCTGGTCTCGCTCACCGAGGCCGGCCGGGCCGAGGCCGACGCCGGGCCGGACGAACCGTGGGCCGAGGCCGGCCGGGAGGTCGACTGGGAGGCCGTCCAGGAGGTCGGCCAGGCGCTCGCCGCCGTCGACCAGGCGATCCGCCAGGTCATGGCCACCGGCACCGAGGCGCAGCGCACCAAGGGCCTGACGGTGCTGACCGAGGCCCGCAAGAAGCTGTACCTCATCCTCGCCGAGGACGACTGACCGGCCCCGGGGCGGGGGCGGGGCGGTGCCGCTGCCCGGGCGGCCCGGGGAGAAGGCCTCACGGCCGGACCACGAACAGGGCCGCGCACACCAGCAGCAGCACCGCCCAGCCGAACCAGAGCCAGGCGTTCGGCTCGATGATCACGCTGTAGAGGCACACCGCCAGGAGCAGCACCCCGGTGACGCCGGCGACCTGCCGGTTGTGGTGCTCGACCGCGTGGGAGCGGTTCCTCGGGTGCCGTACCGTCCTCGCCATGCCGACCTCCCGGGGGAGCCTGCGGGGAAGGAGACGGCCGTCAGCCGGAGGCCGCCTCGTCGTACTCGTAGCGCCAGAACCAGCTCAGGCCCCGAACCTGCTTGCTCCGGACGTACACCAGTGTGCGCGCGGGGACCTCGCCGTGCGCGGGGACCGGCACCTTGTACTTCTTGGGCACGCCGAGCATCGGCCCCAGCGGGACGGGGAGGATCCGCCCGTCCAGGGGGCCGCCGACGAATGCGGTGTCCGCGCTCTTCATCCCCCCAGGGTCTCACCTCCACGGGGTGACCCGGGATCGGCCCTGGACGCGGGGCCGCGGGGGGAGTCCGGGGGTGACCGGCAACTCCCGGGCGGGAGGGCGGGCGGGGCGTCGCGTGCGGGCGGCGTGCCCGGAGCGTGCCCGGGGCGCGCCCGTCGGCGGCACCGCGAGTGTGACCGGAGAGGCACCGCCCCCGGTCATCCGGAAGGCCTCCGCACCCTTATCCTTCCTGTTACGCCCTCGGGGTCCACCCCGGGTCAGCGGGCCCCGTACGGGCCGGGCGAGGCGCGAATCCGCGCTCCCTCCGGCCGGTTTGGCGCGGACAGCGTGCTGCCGCGACTGCGTACCGTGACCCCGGCGTCGGCCGTCCGGTGACCCCGGGCCGCGGCCGGCAGGGCGCGGACGTCAGGCCCGAACACCCCGGGAAGCAGCCGGGGGCGCCGTGCGTTGCGTCCGAGTGGTACGTCGAACGCTGTGTCGCACCAGGCACGGCAGTTGCGCGGAAGGGGCCCGATGGAAGCCGGCGGCAGGTGGACGACCTGGTGGCAGAAGCGTGATCGTCAGCGGGCGGGGGGCGCGGACGGCCCGGCCGGACTCGATCAGCTGCTCGGCGCGGTGCGCGCCGGATTCCCGCTCGCGCCCGCCGCGCATCCGGCCGGCTACCGGTGTTCCTGTGACCGGGTGGCGTGTCCCGCCCCAGCCCAGCACCCGGTCTCCTTCGCCTGGCAGACCCAGGCCACCACGGACCCGGAGCAGCTCTCCCGCTGGCTCGCCCGCGACCCGCAGGCCAACTTCGTCACCGCCACCGGCCGGGTGCACGACGTGCTGGACGTCCCGGTGGAGGCCGGCCGGCTGGCGCTGGAGCGGCTGACCGCGCTCGGCGTCGAGGGCCCGGTCGCCGCCGTCGGCGAGGACCGCTACCTGTTCTTCACCGCCACCCGCGGCACCCCGCAGGACGAGGACGAGTGGTGGCCGAGCGCGCTCGACTCCACCCCGGACACCATGTCCGAGCACCCGGGCCTGCGCTGGCACTGCCGCGGCTCGTACACCCTGCTGCCGCCGGCCGCGCTGCCGGACGGCTCCCAGGTGCGGTGGCTGCGCGGGCCCGAGCAGCCGCTGCCGGACCCGCTGCGCGTCCTGGACGTGCTCACCGACGCCTGCACCGAGGTGGGCGCCGTCGCCGAGGAGCAGTGGCTGATCGGCTAGGGCGCCTCTTGTGGATCATGCCGGGCGCGCGGCACCGCGGTCGAGCGCCGTCACGCCGTCACGCCGTCACGGCAGGGTGAGGATCTCCGCGCCGTCCGCCGTGACCACCAGGGTGTGCTCGAACTGGGCGGTGCGCTTGCGGTCCTTGGTGACGACCGTCCAGCCGTCCGCCCAGACCTCGTAGTCGTAGGTGCCCAGGGTCAGCATCGGCTCGATGGTGAAGGTCATGCCCGGCTTGATCACCTCGGTGGCCCGCTCGCTGTCGTAGTGCGGGATGATCAGGCCGGAGTGGAACGACGTGTTGATGCCGTGCCCGGTGAAGTCCCGTACCACGCCGTAGCCGAAGCGCTTGGCGTAGGACTCGATGACCCGCCCGATGACGTTGATCTGCCGGCCGGGCTTGACCGCCTTGATCGCCCGGGCGAGGGACTCCCTGGTGCGCTCGACCAGCAGCCGGGACTCCTCGTCCACGTCGCCGACCAGGTAGGTGGCGTTGAGGTCGCCGTGCACCCCGTGGATGTACGCGGTGGCGTCGATGTTGACGATGTCGCCGTCCTGGAGCACGGTCGAGTCCGGGATGCCGTGGCAGATCACCTCGTTGATCGAGGTGCAGACGGACTTGGGGAAGCCCCGGTAGCCGAGATCGGACGGGTAGGCGCCGTGGTCGCACATGTACGCGTGGGCGACGGCGTCCAGCGCGTCGGTGGTGACGCCGGGGGCGATCAGCTTCGCCGCCTCCTCCATCGCCCGGGCGGCGATCCCGCCGGCGATCCGCATCTTCTCGACCGTCTCGGCGGTCTGCACCTCGGGCCCGGCGTACGGCGTCGGCGCGGGCTTGCCGACGTACTCGGGGCGCGCGATGTTCGCCGGGACCTTGCGGGTGGGGGACTGGATGCCGGGTACGAGAGCCATGCCGCGAGTCTAGGGCGTGGCCGGACCCGGGCGGTGTGCGGCCGGGCCCGCTGCGGGGAATGATCGGTACCGACCCATCCTTCGAACGGGAGAGTGCCATGCCCCTCGGATTCAACCGCAAGCCGACCGGCAAGCCCGGCGAGTGGTTCTACTGCATCAAGCACCAGAAGGTCGAGGAGGGGCCGGAGTGCCCGGCGAAGGACCGCCTGGGGCCGTACGCCAGCCGGGAAGAGGCCGCCCAGGCGCTGCGGATCGCGGACGAGCGCAACCGGGAGTGGCGCAACGACCCGCACTGGAACGACCGGCCCGAGGACGGCCGGCCGACGGACGGCACCGAGTAGCGGCCGGGGGCGAGAGCCGGTGGTCAGCGCGGCTCGGGGCCGGTGAAGTAGGTCTCCGAGACATCCAGCACGACGAGGCGCCGCCCGCTCGCGAAGGCCTGGGCGGCCGCCTGGTCCTGCGGCCCCGGTGGGCGGGATCCCCGGTCCGCCCAGGCCGTCACGCCGTCGTCGGGGGACCGCGGCCGGGGGACGTTCAGGCCGGGGGTGGCCGGGACCTCGGGGCCCCTGCGCTCGTCGAAGCCCAGACGCACCCCGAGCAGGTCCGCGCTGTCGTTCCGGGGGAAGCCGTACCAGAGCACCTCGCCCGGCCGGGGCGAGGCGTTGGTGTCGGCCGCCCTGGCGCCCTGGGCGGTCAGCGCGGGCTCCCACCGGGAGCGGATCTGCTGCGGATCGCCCGCCACCGCCAGGTACCTGACCACCTGTCGGCGGCACTCCGCGGCCGGCCGGCGGGTGCCGAAGCCGTCGGACCAGCTCGGCCCGACGGCGCAGCCGTCCCGGAGGCCCTCGCCGATCACCTCGGCGCCGGAGAGCGCGGGGAGGAGCGAGGCGAGCCGGCGGTCGATCTCAGCGCCGAGCGCCCGGTCGGCGGCGACCACCTCGGGGGAGTCGGCGAGCGCCCGCAGGTCCGGCGGCGGTCCGCCGGCCGTACGGTCCGCCCGGGTGGCCGGCCGCGCCGTCCGGCCCTCCGGCCAGAACAGCCAGCCGACCACGATGCCCGCCAGCACGGTCAGGACGAGCACCAGGCCCGCCCACTTCTGCCAACCCCCCACCGCCATGGGCGGGAGTCTGTCACACCGCGGCGGCGGCCTCCCGGGCGGTGCGTTCGTGCTCGGCGCGGACGGCGGCGGCGTGCGGGTCGGTGCGGTCGTCGTAGGAGAGCAGCTTCGGCAGGGCGGCGGCGACCGCGAGCACCGCGACCACGCAGGCGAGGCCGCCGGCCCACACCGAGGCGCGCACGCCGACCAGTCCGGCCATGGTGCCGGCCCTGACCTGGCCGAGCTGCGGGCCGACGGAGAAGCTGAGCAGTTCGACACCCGCCATCCGGCCGCGCACCGCGTCCGGGATGGACTGGTTCCACATGGTCGAGCGGGCGAGCCCGCTGATCTCGTCCGCGCCGCCGGCCAGCGCCAGGCCGAGCAGCACCAGCCAGATGTGCCCGGACAGTCCGGCGAGCGCCATCGCCGCGCCCCAGCCGACGGCGGCGGCCAGCAGCAGCCGGCCGTGCCGGTGGACGCGGGAGGTCCAGCCGCTGGTCACGCCGACCAGCAGGGCGCCCAGGGCGGACGCCGCGTACATCGGGCCGAGCGCCCAGTCCGCGCCCAACTCCGAGGCCAGGAAGGGGAAGACGGCCACCGGGTAGGCGAACAGCATGGCGCAGATGTCGATCGCGTAGGTGCCGAGCAGGTCCTTGCGGCTCCACGCGTAGCGGACGCCGGTGAGCACCGCCCGGACCGACGGCCGTTCGGCGCCGGTGGGCGGCGGCACCGCCTTGATCCGGACGAGCAGCAGCAGCGAGAGGCCGAAGGTGAGGATGTCCAGCGCGTACGCGGTCTGTACCCCGGCGAAGGCCACCACGACGCCGGCCAGCGCCGGGCCGGCCACCGAAGCGGCGTTGTGGTACAGCGACTTGAGGGCGAACGCGGCGGTCAGGTGCTGGTGCGGGACGAGCCGCGGGGTGAGCGAGTCCAGTGCCGGGCGCTGGAGGCCGTCGGCGGCCGCGACCAGCGCGGCGACCAGGTAGATCGGCCAGAGCAGCGGGTGCGGCAACAGGGCGTTGAGCAGCAGCAGTCCGGCCAGCAGGCCGAGCGCCGCCTCGGCGCGCAGCACCAGCTTCCTGCGGTCCACGGCGTCGGCGAGGGCGCCGCCCCAGAGGCCGAAGACGACCAGCGGGACGAGCTCGACGGCGCCGATCAGGCCGACCGCGAAGGAGGAGCCGGTGAGTTCCTTGATCTGCATCGGCACGGCGACGAGGGTCAGGAAGCTGCCGAAGCTGGTGACGCAGCCGGAGGTCCACAGGTAGCGGAAGTCCCGCGAGGCACGCCAGGGGGAGAGGTCAGGGGTCAGTGAGCGCAGCAGCGTCCGGGTGCGCCCGGGCACGGGGGGATGCGGGGGTTCATCGGTCACGAACCGTTATCCTCGGACGTCGATCGCCGTTCCCGCAAAGGGTTTTCGGGCGGCCGGCGAACCGGCCCGTGGTGAACGGGGGCCGGCCCGGCTACCAGCGGCTGATCGCGGGCATCGAGGCCAGCCGCCCGGCGAGCCCGGCGAGCCGGTCCCGGACGGAGCGGTGGCCTGCCCACTGCCCGGCGGCCGCGCTGACCAGGTGCTGGGCGAGGTCGAAGGGCTCCTCGGCGGCGGTGCCGACGGTCAGCCGTTCGTGCGCGAGGTCGTGCAGGTCGCCGGGACCGCCGGTCCCGTCGGGGGCGCCCCCGTCCAGCGCGAGCACGGTCGCGCCGTGCCGCCGGGCGTCCCGCACCCGCTCCAGCAGCTGCGCGCCGGCCGCCTCCGGCGCCACCACCAGCACGGTGGCGCCGCGTCCGGCCTCGGTGAGCCGCCGCAGGTCGTGGGTCAGGTGGGCCGGGGCGTCGGCCGGCGGCCGGTGCCGCACCAGGGTGGGCGCCAGCCGCGGGACGTCCGACCAGGCGGCCTCGTCGTCCAGGTGGGCGGCCAGGTGCCAGGGTTCGTACCCCTCGGTGCCGACCAGCAGCAGCCCGCTCGCCCCGCGCCGCTCCACCGAACGGCGCAGCGATCCGGCGAAGCCGCCGACCGCCTCCAGCCAGCCCGTGCCCGTCAGCCGTTCCCGGAGTGCCGAAACTCTCACCGCGTCCATGCGGGCCAGGATGTCCCGGGAGGCCGGGGATTTGGCAAGATCGGCCCATGACTTCCCTCGATTCAGCGACAAACCCGGCCCACGAGGCCCCGGACGTCTCGCAGTTGGTGGTCGGTGTCCTCGGCGGCACCGGCGACCAGGGGCGCGGCCTGGCCCTGCGGCTGGCCAAGGCCGGCCAGCAGGTGATCATCGGCTCCCGCGACGCCGCGAGGGCCGAGGCCTCGGCGGCCGAGCTGGGCCTCGGCGTGCGCGGCGCCGACAACGCCACCGTCGCCCGGGAGAGCGACGTGGTGATCATCGCGGTCCCGTGGGACGGCCACGCCGCCACCCTGACCGCGCTGCGCGGGGAACTCGCCGGCAAGATCGTCGTCGACTGCGTCAACCCGCTCGGCTTCGACAAGCAGGGCGCGTACGCGCTGAAGCCGGAGGAGGGCAGCGCCGCCCAGCAGGCCGCCGCCCTGCTGCCGGACTCCCGGGTCACCGCCGCCTTCCACCACCTCTCGGCGGTGCTGCTCCAGGACGAGTCGGTGGAGACCATCGACACCGACGTCATGGTGCTCGGCGACGACCGGGAGGCCACCGACGTCGTCCGGGGCCTGGCCGGCCGCATCCCCGGGATGCGCGGCATCTTCGCGGGCCGGCTGCGCAACGCCCACCAGGTGGAGGCGCTGGTGGCCAACCTGATCTCGGTCAACCGCCGCTACAAGGCCCACGCGGGCCTGCGGATCACCGACGTCTGAGCGGACGTCCCGGCAACGCTCCCGGCAACGCCCGCCGTGTCGACCTCACCCCTGGCCCCGCTCCGGAGGTGAGGTCGGCGACAATGGGGGTCGGCCGCAACCCGGCCGTCCGCACCCGCTCCCAGGAGTCCGCCGCCATGCCTCGCACGTCCCTGCTCGCCCTGATCGTCGTCGCCCTGGCGCTGGTCGCCGCCGTCTTCTCGCTCACCCAGGGCCTCTGGCTGGGCCTGATCTGGCTGCCGCTGGCCGGTGTGGCCAGCAACGTGCTGTGGATGAACCGCCGCCGGGAGAAGATCGCCGCGGCCGCGGCGGCCGCCGAGCAGTCCTAGCCCCGCCAGAAGCTGAACAGCTCGCGGCCGATCTGGGCGTACACCCGGTCGACGCCCAGCAGCTCCATCGCGCCGTACACGGCCTCGAAGAACCACTGGTTCACCGCGGGCTGCCAGAGCAGCGCGAACACCGCGAGCATCCCGTACGGGGCGAAGGGCTCGACCGCCCGCCGGGTCCTGTACGACAGCCAGGGCTCGATGATCCCGTAGCCGTCCAGGCCCGGCACCGGCAGCAGGTTCAGCAGGGTCGCGCTCAGCTGGAGCATGCCGAGGAAGCCCAGGGCCAGGGCGAGCGGCGAGACCTGGAGCTCGTAGCCCTGCCAGACCGTGTTCACCTTGGGATCGTCCAGCCAGCCCGCGCCGACCGGGACCAGGATCAGCACGGCGGCGACCAGGTTCACCAGCGGCCCGGCGGCCGAGATCAGGCTGTGCTTGAGCCGGCCCTGGATCCGGTGCCGTTCGATCCAGACCGAGCCGCCGGGCAGGCCGATGCCGCCGAGGATCATGAAGACGATCGGCAGCACGAAGCTGAGCAGCACGTTGGCGTACTTCATCGGGTTGAGCGTGAGGTAGCCCTTGGCGCCGACGCTGATGTCGCCGCCGTGCAGCGCGGTGCGCGCGTGGGCGTACTCGTGCAGGCAGAGCGAGACCATCCAGCCCGCGATCACGAACAGGAAGATCCCGAACCGCATGTTGCCGTAGCCGGAGTACACCGCCCAGCCGGACGTGCCGAGGACGGCGAGCAGCACCCAGAACACCGGGCTGATCCGGCGGTCCTCGCTGCGGGAGCTCGGCGTGGCGGCGAAGGTCATGGTGTGGGTGCTCCGGGGCGGGGGGAGGGGCGGACGCGGGACGGGACCGATCATGCCGGGCGGGCCGGTGACCGGACAAGCCGCTCCGGGTGAACGTCCGGCCGGGCGGTGGCGTTCCACCCTACGCGCCGGGGCCGGGAGGGCGGCAGCACAATTGTGCGGCCCCCGCTCCGCGGATCGACCAGAATGGTCCGGTGCACTACGGCATCCTCGGGACGACGACGGCCCACCACGACGACGGCACCGCGGTACCGGTCGGCGGTGCCCGGCTGCGGGCCCTGCTCACCGCCCTGGCCCTGAGACAGGGCAGGCCGGTCCCGGCCGACCTGCTGGTGGACGAGGTGTGGGACACCGAGCCGCCGCAGGACTCCTCCGCCGCGCTCCAGACCCTGGTCGGCCGGCTGCGCCGCACCATCGGCCGGGACGAGGTCGGCTCCGGCCCGGCCGGGTACTGGCTGACCGGCCCGGCCACCGACGTCGCCGACTTCCAGCGGCTGACCGGCGAGGGCCGCCGCGCCCTGGACGCCGGGGACCACGCGCTCGCGGCCGAGAGGCTGCGCGCCGCCCTGGCGCTGTGGCGCGGCCCGGCCCTGGCCGACCTGCCGGACCGCACCGGCCCGGCCACCCGGCTGGAGGCCCAGCGCGAGGAGGCCCGCCGCCACCGGATCACCGCCGACCTCGCCCTCGGCCGGGCCGCCGAGCTGGTCGCCGAGCTGGCCGAGCTGTGCGAACGGCACCCGCTGGACGAACCGTTGCAGCTGCTGATGATCCGGGCGCTGCACGAGAGCGGCCGGACGGCCGAGGCGCTGCGCCACTACGAGCGGGCCAGGCGCGCCCTGGCCGAGGAGCTCGGGGTGGACCCGGGCCGCGGACTCCGCTCCCTGTACGCCGAGCTGCTCGCCCCGGCGGACCGGCAGGAACCGGCGTCGCAGCCGGCCCGCTCCGGGCCGCTCGGGCCGGCCGGGCCGCCTCCGCCGCCGTCCTCCCAGCCGGGGCCGCCCCCGCCGCAGCCCGGGCCGCCCCCGCAGCCGCCCGCGCCGCCCGCGCCGCCCGCGCCGCCCGCGCCGCAACCGCCGCGAACCGGCGGCAACCTGCGCGGCCGGCTGACCAGCTTCGTCGGCCGGGAGGACGATCTGGCCGCGCTGCGCGGGATGCTGACGAGCCGTCGGCTGGTGACCTTGACCGGCCCCGGCGGCTCCGGCAAGACCAGCCTGTCGACCGTGGCCGCCCGCGCCGAGCAGTCCGCGGGGAGCTGGCCGGACGGCGTCTGGGTGGCCGAACTCGCCCCGTTGGAGAGCCCGGACGCGGTGCCCGCCGCCGTGGTCTCGGCACTCGGCCTGCGCGAGATCGTGCTGCACGGCACCAATATGGTCGCCGAGGTGATCGAGAAGCGGGCCGAGGACCCGGTGCGCCGGCTGGTCGAGCACTGCGGCCACCGCCGGATGCTGCTCGTCCTGGACAACTGCGAGCACCTGATCCAGGCCGCCGCCGACCTCGCCGACGTCCTGCTCGCCGAGTGCCCGGGGCTGACGGTGCTCGCCACCAGCCGCGAACCGCTGGGCGTGCCCGGCGAGACGGTGCTGCCGGTCGAGCCGCTGCCCGACCCGGTCGCGCTGCGGCTGTTCGCCGACCGCGCCGCCGCCGCCCGTCCCGGTTTCGACCCGGCGGGCGACCCGGAGTCCTGCGCCGAGATCTGCCGCCGTCTCGACGGGCTGCCGCTGGCCATCGAACTGGCCGCCGCCCGGCTGCGGGTGATGACGGCCCGACAGATAGCCGACCGGCTGGACAGCCGGTTCTCGCTGCTCACCGCGGGCAGCCGCACCCTGCTGCCGCGCCAGCAGACCCTGCGCGCGGTGGTCGACTGGAGCTGGGACCTGCTCGGCAAGCGGGAGCGGGCGGTGCTGCGCCGGCTCTCGGTGTTCGCGGGCGGCTGGCAGCTGGAGGACGCCGAGGCGGTCTGCGCCGACGGCGTCGAGGTGCCCCCCGGCGAGGTCGCCGACCTGCTGCTGTCGCTGGCCGACAAGTCCCTGCTGGTCGCCGACCTGGACGGGGCCAGCCTGCCGCGCTACCGGATGCTGGAGACCATCCACGAGTACGCGACCGAGCGCCTCGCCGAGTCCGCCGCCGAGCGGACCGCCACCGAGGGCCGGCACGTGGCGCACTTCCGCACCATGATCGCCGTCGCCGACGGGCAGATCCACGGCCCCCGCCAGCTGCACTGGCTGTCGGTGCTGGAGCGCGAGCAGGACAACGTCCGGGCCGCGCTGCGCCGGGCGATCGACCGGCGGGACGAGGAACAGGCGCTGCTCCTCGCCCTCGGCATGAGCTGGTACTGGTCGCTGCGCAGCTACAGCATGGAGGCCCGCACCTGGTACAACGCGGTCGCCGCGCTCGGCCCCGACCCGTTCGGCCCGGACGCCCCGCGGCCGGTGCCGCTGGAGCGCAACGTGCTCACGTACGAGCCGCCGCTGTCCGCCGGGGTGCTGGAGGAGGCCCGCCGGCTGCTCGCGATGTACCGGCTGATCGGGCTGTTCGAGGGCAACCTGGACGTCTTCGGCGACTCGGAGGCCGTCGGGCTCGCCCAGCGGCTGATGGAGGCCTACACCCCGGAGCTGCCGCAGTCCTACCGCTTCCCGGCGCTGATGCGGGTGTTCGCGGCCTTCCTGGCCGGCCGGCTGGAGGAGATGAGGGACCTGCTGGACGACGCGGTGCGCGGCTGCGAGCGGCACGGCGAGCTGAGCGACCTGGCGTTCGTCCTCCAGGTCAGGGCCAGGATGCTGAACGACTGGCCGAGCGGCGAGGAGCAGAGCATCGCGGACGGCGAGCGCTCGCTGGAGCTGTACGAGCGGGCGGGCGACCTCTGGGGGATCTCCCAGGCCCTGGCCGCGCACGGAGAGTCGCTGGCCAACCGGGGCGAGTCCGCGGCCGCCGCCGAGGCGTACGGGCGGGCGATCGAGCTGGCCGAGGAGCTGGGGGCGCCGCAGGAGGTGCCGATCCTGTTGGTGCACCTGGGCACCGCCCTTCTGGAGCAGGACATGGACCGCGGCGAGCGGGTCATCCGGGAGGCGGTGGCCTCGATCGAGAGTCCGGGCGTCAACCAGGCCACCAACGGCGCGCTGTTGTTCGGCCACCTGACGCTCTGCGGCATCCACGCCCAGCGCGGCGAGTTCGAGCGGGCGCTGGCCGAGCTGGACGATCTGGACAGCGTCCGGGTGGGCGGTTTCGCGCCGAGTCTGGTGGTCGGGCTGCTGATGAGCGCCCGGGGCTGGATCATGGCGAGGTCCGGCGACCCGGACGAGGGACTGCGCCTGCTGCGCGAGGGCCGGCGGCAGCTCCGGGCGCTGGCGGCCGCGAGCGGCTTCGCCGAGCACATGACGGTCATGGTGGTGCCCGCGGTGACGGCGACGCTGTGCGGCTTCGCCCGGCGCGACGGGGACCTGGAGCGGGCCGGCGTGGCGGCCGTGCTGATCGGTGCGCACGGCGGGCTGAACGGCCCGAAGGGCGGCTATCTGGACCGGCTCGAGCGCGAGCGCTCGGAGTCCGCGCTGCGGGAGTTGATGGGCGACGCCGCGTTCGAGGAGGCCAGGGAGCGGGGGGTCGGGATGACCCAGGAGCAGACCCACGAACTGCTGGAGCGGCTGATCGGCTAGTCCCGCGAGCCGCGTCCCCGGCCACCCGGGGGCCCGGCCGGCCGGCGCCCGTCCCCTGGTCACCGGCCGGCCGGGCCCGTACGGTGGCCGGCGCCCGTCCCGGGCGTCCGGCCGTCCTGTCCGCCGGCCCTTCCCCTGACCGGGGCCGACGGTGGCCGGGGGATCAGGTCCGCTTGCGGAAGCGGGCCACCGCCAGCGGGGCGAAGACCGCGGTGACGGCGGCCGACCAGATCAGCACGATCATCACCGGGTGGGCCACCGCGCCCTCGCCGTTGAGCAGGGCGCGGGAGGCGTCGGCCAGCGCCGACAGCGGGTTGACCTTGGTGAAGGACTGAAGCCAGCCCGGCATGGTGTCGGTCCGGGCGAAGATCGAGCTGCCGAACTGCATCGGCATCAGGACCAGCATGGCCACGCCCTGGACGGCCTGGGCGCTGCGCAGGGCCATGCCCAGCAGCATCGAGATCCAGACGATCGACATGCCGAACACCAGGGCCAGGCCGATCGTGGCCAGCACCTCCAGCGGGCCGGTCCTCACCTCGAAGCCGATGCACATCGCGAAGCCGATCAGGATCGCGAAGGAGAGCAGCCCGCGGAGGGTCTCGGCGACGATCTTGGACAGCAGCACCGAGGCCCGGCCGATCGGCAGGGTCCTGAAGCGGTCCATCACGCCGGTCTGGAAGTCGCTGTTGAGGCCGGTGCCGACGGCCATCGCGAGGGTGAGACCGGTCTGCCCGAGCAGGCCGGGGATCAGGTACTGCTTGTAGGTGTCCTGGTCGCCGGCCATCGCGCCGCCGAAGACGTAGACGAACAGCACGGTGAAGATGATCGGCATCAGCACGGCGTCGAACATCGACTCCGGGTCGGCCTTGATCCGCATCAGGTTGCGCCGGGTCAGCGCGCCGACGTGGCGCAGGGTGCCGGCCAGGCCGATCCGGGGGTCCTCCGCCCGGACGGCGGGGGCGAGCGTGGCGGTGGTCATGCGACGGGCTCCTTGGCGAGGCTGGGGGCGGGCGCCGCGGCGGTCGCGGGCTTGCCGGTGATGGCGAGGAAGACCTCGTCCAGGCTGGGCACCTTGGTGTCGATGCCGGCGATGCCGAAGCCGCGGGTGCCGAGCACCCCGATCACCGCGGTCAGCTGCTCCTCGCCGGTGATCGGCACCGCGAGCAGGCCGGTGTCGGTGGAGACGGTGGCGGTGGCGATGCCGCTCTCGTGCAGGCAGCGGGCCATCTCGGGCAGCTCGGCCGGGTGGGTCGGGCGGACCTGGAGGGTCTGGCCGCCGACCCTGGCCCTGAGGGCGGCCACCGGGCCGTTGGCGATCACCTTGCCGCGGTCGATGACGGTCAGCTCGTTCGCGAGCTGCTCCGCCTCCTCCATGTACTGGGTGGTCAGCAGGACGGTGGTGCCCTCGGCGACCATCCGCTGCACCTCGTCCCAGACCTCGTTGCGGGTGCGCGGGTCCAGGCCGGTGGTGGGCTCGTCCAGGTAGAGCACCCGGGGGCGGCCGATCATGCTGGCGGCCAGGTCGAGGCGTCGGCGCATGCCGCCGGAGTAGGTCTTGGCGATCCGCCCGGCGGCCTCGGTGAGCGAGAAGCGCTCCAGCAGCTCGACGGACCTGGCCTTGGCCTCCCGGCGGGGGAGGTCGAGCAGCCGGCCGATGAGGTAGAGGTTCTCGTACCCGGAGAGCAGCTCGTCCACGGAGGCGTACTGGCCGGTGAGGCCGATCGTGCGGCGCAGCTGCCGGGGCTGGCGCAGCACGTCGTAGCCGCCGACGTACGCGGTGCCGGCGTCCGGCCTGACGAGGGTGGAGAGGATCCGGACCAGGGTGGTCTTGCCCGCGCCGTTGGGGCCGAGCACGCCGAGGACGGTGCCCTCCCGCACGGTGAGGTCGACCCCGTCGAGGGCCTTGGTGGCACCGTAGTGCTTGACGATGCCGTGCACCTCCACGGCGTTCCCGGAGGTGGTTCCCCGGTCGTTCGGGGCTGTCTCGATGCGTGTCATGCCCCCAGGCTGTCCGCCCCGGCTGTCAGCTCCCTGTCGCCCGGGGCGGCGCGCTGCCGGCCCGCTGTCACGCCGCTGTCATCGGCTCCGGGGCGGGCCCGGGGTTGTGCCGGAGCGGGCCCGGGTGCGAGGAAGGCCCCGCTCCGGAGGGCGGAGCGGGGCCGGGCGGTCCGGTCAGCGGAAGCTGTGCTCGGCCGCCGGGAAGGCGCCGGTGCGGACGTCCTCGGCGTACGCCCTGGCGGCGTCGCCGAGGACGGTCCGCAGGTCGGCGTACTGCTTGACGAACTTGGGCACCCGGCCGGCCGTCATGCCGGCCATGTCGGTCCAGACCAGCACCTGGGCGTCGGTGCCGGGGCCGCCGCCGATGCCCACGGTCGGGATCGCCAGCTGCTCGGTGACCTGGGCGGCCAGCTCGGCCGGGACGGCCTCCAGCACCACCGAGAAGGCGCCCGCCTGCTGGACGGCCTTGGCGTCGCGCAGCAGCTGGTGCGCCGCCTCGTCGCCGCGGCCCTGGACCGGGTAGCCGCCGAGGGCGTGGACGGACTGGGGGGTGAGGCCGATGTGGGCCATCACCGGGACGCCGGCCTCGACCAGCAGCTCGATCGAGCGGGCGCTGCGCTCCCCGCCCTCCAGCTTGACCGCGCCGACCCCGGCCTCCTTCATCAGCCGGGCCGCGTTGTGCATGGCCTGCGCGGGGGACTCCTGGTACGAGCCGAACGGCAGGTCGGCGACGATCATGGCCCGCTTGGTGCCGCGGACGACGGCGGCGGAGAGCATCACCATCTGATCCATGGTCACCGGGACGGTGGTCTCGTAGCCGAGGTGGCAGTTGCCCGCCGAGTCGCCGACCAGCAGCACCGGGATGCCGGCCTCGTCGAACACGCCCGCGGTGAGGGCGTCGTAGGCGGTCAGCATGGACCACTTCTCGTCGCGCTGCTTGGCGGCGGCGAGGTCGCGGACGGTGACACGGCGGTTGGTGACCCCACCGTAGAGGGTGGCGGTCGACGCCTGGTTCTGGGCAGGCGAAGGCGTAGAAGCGTTCATCGAACGGACTCCTGAAGGGTTGTCGTCTCGTGGCGCCGTACGGCGTCCCCGGATCCCCTCCATGCTTGCACGCCCCGGCTCCGGCGCAAAGGGGGGTGCCGGCGTCCCGTGGCGGTCCGCGGCCCGCCGGGTGCGCGGCGCGCCCGCGCCGGGGTGCGCGGGAGGCCCCCGAATTTGCCTCCTCTTTACGAAACGGAGTCGTCTCGTATCGTATTGGCCGCTACCCTGATGCCCGGGGGTTACGAGACGCATGCGGCTCGGAATTGCCCGCCAGTGCCACACCACCACGGACGGGAACACCCATGACCACCGCAGCCGCGCCACCTCGCGTGCCGGAAGCCATCCACCGCCGGCGCTGGGCGATCCTCGGCACCCTGGTGCTCGCCCTGCTCGTCGTCGTCCTCGACAACTCGATCCTCAACGTCGCGATGAAGACCATCGCGACCCCCGCTCCGGTGGGCCTCGGGGCCACCCAGAGCGACCTGGAGTGGTCGATCAACTCCTACACCCTGGTCTTCGCCGGGCTGCTGTTCACCTCGGGCCTGCTCGGCGACCGGTTCGGCCGCAAGCGCGCGCTGCTGGCCGGCATGGTGGTCTTCGGCATCGCCTCGCTGCTGTCCGCGATGGCCGCCTCTCCCGGTGAACTCATCGGCTACCGCGCCCTGATGGGCGTCGGCGGCGCGCTCGCGATGCCCGCCACGCTGGCGATCATCATGAACGTCTTCGAACGCGAGGAGCAGCCCAAGGCGATAGGCATCTGGGCCGGCGCGGTCGGCCTGGCCATCGCGATCGGCCCGATCACCGGCGGCCTGCTGATCGAGCACTTCTGGTGGGGCTCGGTCTTCCTGGTCAACGTCCCGATCGTGATCGTCGCGGTGATCGCGATGGTGATCCTGGTCCCCGAGTCCAAGGACCCCAGCCCGGGCCGGCTGGACCCGGTCGGCGTGCTGCTGTCGATCATCGGCCTGGTCGCGCTGATCTTCGGCATCATCAAGGGCGGCGAGCTGGCCGACTTCACCGCGGCCGAGGCCTGGGTGCCGACCCTGGTCGGCGTGGTCGCACTGGTCGCCTTCGTCTGGTTCGAGCGCCGCACCGCGTTCCCCGCGCTGGACGTCACCTGGTTCCGCAACCGGGTGTTCAGCGCCTCCGTGGTGGTGGTCGGCGTGATCTTCTTCGCGCTGATGGGCGTCTCGTTCTTCGGCGTCTTCTACATCCAGAGCGTGCGCGGCTACAGCGCCCTCCAGGCCGGCGTGCTGATGCTCCCGCTGGCCGCCGCCCAGCTGGTGTTCGCGCCGCGGGCCCGGCTGGTGGTCGACCGGCTCGGCGTCGCCGCCACCGCCGCCGGCGGCATGCTGCTGGTCGCGCTCGGCTTCGTCGGCTACGTCGTGCTGACCGCCACCACGCCGATCTGGGTGCTGGTCGTGCTCGGCCTGGTGATGGGCGCCGGCATGGCGCACGTCATGCCGCCGGTCACCGTCGCGATCATGGCCTCGCTGCCCCGTGAGAAGGCCGGCGCCGGCTCGGCCGTCAACAACACCTTCCGCCAGGTCGGCGGCTCGCTCGGGGTCGCCGTGCTCGGCGCGGTGCTCTCCACCGTCTACCGCGACGGGATGTCCGACACCCTCACCCACCTGCCCGAGGGGCTGCGCGACAAGGCCGGCGAGTCGCTGGAGGCCACCCTGGCCATCGCCGACCGGATCCCCGGCGGCCAGGCGCTGATCACCCCGGCGCACGACTCCTTCATCCACGCGATGCACGTGGTGGCCTCGCTGTCGGTGGGCGTCTCGGTGATCGGTGCCGCCGTCGCCTGGTTCCTGCTGCCCGGCCGCTCCGCCGCCCCCGGGGGCCCGGCCGGCCAGGCCCCCGGGCAGCGCGGCCAGGAGCGGGAGACCGCGACCGCGGAGGCCTGACCTGCGGCCGGGCAGGACGACGGCTCGGCGGTGCGGGACGGCTGAGCGACAATGGCCCTGCCGCCCGGGTGCGCCCGGGACGGCGGGGCCTCGGTCCGCAGGACGGGCCCCCGCCCGCGTGCGGACCGCCAACCGAGACGGCACGGCGCCCGCGCGCCCAGGGACAGCGAGGGAGAACAGCGGGGATGAGGACCGACACCCCGGACGCCGGCACCGGGCAGCAGGCCTGTGCCGTCGTACGCCGAGGCCGGCCGCGCAGCGAGGCCGCCGAGCAGGCCATCGTCACCGCGGTGGAGGACCTGCTGGCCGACGGCACCACGCTGTCCGAACTCACCATCGAGGGCATCGCCACCGCCGCCGGCGTCGGCAAGGCCACCATCTACCGGCGCTGGCCCAACAAGGAGGCCCTGCTGGTCGACGTGGTCAGCCGGCTGGAGGAGCCGCTGCCCGAGCCCGCCGGCGAGGGCGCCCGCGAGGGCCTGATCGCGATGGTCGACTACATCCGCCGGCGCGGACTGGCCAAGCGCACCCGCTGGGTCCTCAGGGCCGCGCTCGGTCAGGTGCAGGCGCTGCCCGAGCTGCACGCCGCCTACCAGGAGCGGGTGATCGGACCGCGCCGGGCGATGGGGCTCCAGCTGATCCGCCAGGCCGTGGCCGAGGGCGTGATCAGGGACGACCTCGACGTGGAGCTGCTCGGCGACCTGCTGATGGGCCCGGTCCTCTACCGCAGCCTCCTGACGGAGGACTCCGACCTGGAGGACCCGGACCTGGCCCGCCGGCTGGTCGACACCGTGCTCGAGGGCATCGCGCCCCGGTGACCGTGTCCTGATCTGTCCTGACGTGTCCTGGCTCACCAAACCGGGCCGCGCCGGAACCCGCTCAGCGGGCCCGACGTCTGTCCCGGCATAGGCTGAGCCGGGCAACCGATCGAACCGGCACCGGTCCGGTACGTGCCCGCACCTTCCACGGGCCGCGCGGCGGACCGGCGGCACGAGCGACGGGAGCCACGGCATGGCGCAGGCGGACAGGACCGAGCGGATCGCGGCCCCCGGGGGCGGCTCCGACGGCCCGGCCCCCGCGGCGCCCCGCGGCGGCTTCCTGGGCCTGCGCCACTGGGGCAGGGACGCCCGCGGCAGCAGCACCTGGCGGCGCGGCCTGGTGGTCGCCGTGCTGGCCGTGCTCACCGCCGCGCTGCTCGGCTTCCACGCCGAGGTGCCCAACCGGGCCGGCAACCTCGGCAGCCTGCTGGAGACCTTCCTGCCCTGGCTGGGCATGGCCGTCCCGGTGCTGCTGGTGCCCGCGCTGCTGCGCCGCTCCGCCACCGCGCTGATCGCCCTGCTGCTGCCCGCGGTGCTCTGGGCCAACCTGTTCGGCGGCCTGCTGGCCGACCGGAGCGGCGGCAAGGGCGACTGGACGGTGGTCAGCCACAACGTCGCCGCCGCCAACACCGACGTGCCCGGCACCGTCCGCACCCTGGTGGACTCCGGCGCCCAGATCGTCGCCCTCCAGGAGCTGGCCGGCCGGCAGCTGCGCTCGTACGAGACCGGGCTCGCCGGTGCCTACCCGTACCACACCGTGGAGGGCACGGTCGGGCTCTGGTCGAAGTACCCGATCGGCGACGTCTCCCCGGTGGACCTGAAGATGGGCTGGACCAGGGCCTTCCGGGCCGAGGTCACCACCCCGCAGGGCCCGGTCGCGGTGTACGTGGCGCACCTGCCCTCGGTGCGGCTGAAGGCCGAGGGCGGCTTCACCGTCAACCAGCGGGACCTCAGCGCCCAGGCGCTCGGCGACGCGATCCAGGCCGAGCCGCTGAAGAAGGTCCTGCTGCTCGGCGACCTCAACGGCACCATGAACGACCGCAGCCTGGCGCCGGTCACCTCGCAGATGCGCTCGGCCCAGGGCGCCGCCGGCGACGGCTTCGGCTTCAGCTGGCCGGCGGCCTTCCCGATGGCCAGGATCGACCAGATCATGAGCAAGGGCGGGCTGGACCCGGTCGACTCCCGCACCCTGTCCAGGGACGGCAGCGACCACCTCCCGGTGGCCGCCACCTACCGGTACTGACCGCTGCCGGCGCTACCCGCGCCGCCAGCGGTTGGTGATCGGCAGGCGGCGGTCCCGGCCGAAGTTCTTCGCCGAGACCTTCGGACCCGGCGGGTACTGGCGCCGCTTGTACTCGGCGGTGTCGACCAGCCGGACCACCCGGTCCACCACGGCCGGGTCGAAGCCGGCCGCCACGATCGCGTCCCGGCCCTCGTCGCCCTCGACGTAGCGGGCCAGCACCGCGTCCAGCAGCCCGTAGTCGGGCAGCGAGTCGGTGTCCACCTGGTCCGGCCGCAGCTCGGCGGACGGCGGCTTGGTGAGGGTGCTCTCCGGGATCGGCGGCACCTCGCCGCGCCGTACGGCCTCCTCGTCGCGCCAGCGGGCCAGCCGGAGGACCAGCGACTTGTAGACGTCCTTGATCGGCGCGTACGCGCCCACCGAGTCGCCGTAGAGGGTCGAGTAGCCGACCGCCAGCTCGCTCTTGTTGCCGGGCGCGAGCACCAGGTGCCCCTCCTGGTTGGAGATCGCCATCAGCAGGGTGCCGCGCAGCCGGGACTGGAGGTTCTCCTCGGCCAGGCCGGTCAGCTCGGTGGCACCCAGGTACGCGTCGAACATCGGGGCGATGGAGACGGTCCTGAAGCGCACCCCGGTGCGGCGGGCCAGCTCGGCCGCGTCGTCCCTGGAGTGCTGCGAGGAGTAGCGGCTGGGCATCGAGACGCAGTGCACGTTCTCCGCGCCGACCGCGTCCACCGCGATCGCGGCCACCAGCGCCGAGTCGATGCCGCCGGAGAGGCCGATCAGCACGGACCGGAAGCCGTTCTTGGTCACGTACGCCCGGGTGCCGGAGACCAGCGCGGCCCAGATCTCGGCCTCGTCCGAGAGCCGCGGCGCCACCTCGGCGGTGAGCCTCCCGGCGGGCGCGGCCGGCGGTCCGCCGCCCAGTTCGGTGCGGACCAGGTGCAGCCCGTCGCTCAGCAGCAGGCCGTCGGTGTCGTCGCCCGCGGCGGCCGGCAGGTCGAGGTCCAGCACCAGCAGGTGCTCCTCGAACTGCGGTGAGCGGGCGAGGACTTCACCGTCCACGCCGACCACGACCGAGTCGCCGTCGAAGACCAGCTCGTCCTGGCCGCCGACCATGTTGACGTACGCCAGGGCGCAGCCCGCCTCGGCCGCCCGGCGCCGCACCAGCTCCAGCCGCAGGTCGTCCTTGTTCCGCTCGTACGGGGAGCCGTTGACCACCAGCAGCAGCCCGGCCCCGGCCTCCCGGGCGGCGGTGACCCGGCCGCCGTCCTGCCAGATGTCCTCGCAGACGGCCAGCGCGACGTCCACCCCGCGCACCCGCAGCACCGGCAGCTGGTCGCCGGGGACGAACCAGCGGAACTCGTCGAACACGCCGTAGTTGGGCAGGTGGTGCTTGGCGAAGCGGGTCGCCACCTCGCCCCGGTGGAGCACCGCGGCGCAGTTCTGCGGAGAGCCGGCCGGGCGGTCGAGGCGCGGCGAGGGGTGCTCGGAGCGGCCGAGGTAGCCGACCACCACCGGCACCTCGCCCAGCCCGTCCGCCGCCAGCCGGCCGGCCAGCTCGACCAGCGCGCCGCGGGAGGCCTCGACGAAGGAGCCGCGCAGGGCGAGGTCCTCCACCGGGTAGCCGGTGAGGGCCATCTCGGGGAAGGCGACCAGCTGCGCGCCGGCCGCCGCGGCCTGCCCCGTCCTGCGCACCACCTCGGCGCTGTTGCGGGCGAGGTCACCGACCCAGGGATCGATCTGGCACAGGGCGAGACGAAGAGTGGGCATGCTCCGATTTTAATCGTCCGACTGACGCGATGTGCTGGGCCGGGCCCGGCCGTCGGGGGTCGGCCGCCGGGGGTCGGCACTGCCGGGCGGGGCGGGGATCGGCCAGAATGGGGGGCAGTCGCTTTACGAGGTCTTTCCAAGACCGCCGGGGCGTAACACGAGCGTAAAGAGCAGAGGTGAGACTGTCCCCATGGGCAAGCAGCAGCAGTTCGTGCTTCGGACGCTCGAAGAGCGTGACATCAGGTTCGTCCGGCTGTGGTTCACCGACGTGCTCGGGTTCCTGAAGTCGGTCGCGGTGGCACCGGCCGAGCTGGAACAGGCCTTCGAGGAGGGCATCGGTTTCGACGGCTCGGCGATCGAGGGCTTCGCCCGGGTGTACGAGTCCGACATGATCGCCAAGCCGGATCCGACGACCTTCCAGATCCTGCCGTGGCGCTCGGAGACCCCGGGCACCGCCCGGATGTTCTGCGACATCCTGATGCCGGACGGCTCGCCGTCCTACGCCGACCCCAGGTTCGTGCTCAAGCGCACCCTGGAGAAGGCCTCCGAGCAGGGCTTCACCTTCTACACCCACCCGGAGATCGAGTTCTTCCTGCTGAAGAACCTGCCCGGCGACGGCACCCCGCCGATCCCCGCCGACCAGTCCGGCTACTTCGACCACACCCCGCGCGGGGTCGGCCACGACTTCCGCCGCCAGGCGATCACCATGCTGGAGTCGATGGGCATCTCGGTGGAGTTCTCGCACCACGAGGGCGCCCCCGGCCAGCAGGAGATCGACCTGCGGTACGCCGACGCGCTGTCCACCGCCGACAACATCATGACCTTCCGGCTGGTCATGAAGGAGGTCGCGCTGGAGCAGGGCGTGCACGCGAGCTTCATGCCCAAGCCCTTCTCCGAGCACCCCGGCAGCGGCATGCACACCCACGTCTCGCTGTTCGAGGGCGACCGCAACGCCTTCCACGAGTCCGGCGCCGAGTACCAGCTGTCCAAGGTCGGCCGGTCCTTCATCGCGGGCCTGCTGAAGCACGCGGCCGAGACCGCCGCCGTCACCAACCAGTGGGTGAACTCCTACAAGCGGATCTGGGGCGGCTCCCAGCGCACCGCGGGGGCCGGCGGCGAGGCGCCGTCCTACATCTGCTGGGGCCACAACAACCGCTCGGCGCTGATCCGGGTGCCGATGTACAAGCCGGGCAAGCAGGGCTCCACCCGGATCGAGGTCCGCTCCCTGGACACCGGCTGCAACCCGTACCTCGCCTACGCCGTCACCCTCGCGGCCGGCCTGAAGGGCATCGAGGAGGGCTACGAACTCCCGCCCGGCGCCGACGACGACGTGTGGGCGCTGTCCGACTCCGAGCGCCGCGCCCTCGGCATCCAGCCGATGCCGCAGAACCTGGGCGAGGCCATCGACCTGATGCAGCGCAGCGAACTCGTCGCCGAGACCCTCGGCGAGCACGTCTTCGACTTCTTCCTGAGGAACAAGCACAAGGAGTGGGAGGAGTACCGCTCCGAGGTCACCCCGTTCGAACTGCGGAAGAACCTCCAGGTGCTGTAAGCGGGTGAAACCCGCCCAAACCGGCAGCGGCCCGCCGTCCCCCGCTCGGAGGACAGCGGGCCGTCCTCTGGAGTGGATCTGACGACGCATCGGGTCGACAGTGGCGTTATGTGACGGTCACGTGACGGAACGTTGTGGTCCGATTGGGCCTGCTCGTCCGTTCCGTCCTGAGAGGATCACATGAACTCCTCCGTCAGCCGTGCCGCAGCCGCCCGCCTGCTCGCCCGCCGGGCCTGCGTCGCGGGCGCCGCCATCGCCGCCGTCGCGGGCCAACTGCTGGCCGCCCCGACCCTCGCCGACGCCCGTGGTTCGGGCACGGCCACCGGTGCGGAAGCGGGTGCGCAGCACCCGCAGCGCGCGCAGCACCGGGCCACCACGATCATCGAGAACCAGCTGCCGTTCACCACCCGCTTCGAGGGCGACTTCCACGGCTCCATCACCAGGATCAGCAACTCGCTGATGACCTGTGACGAGACCAAGGCGCCGCTCGACCCGGAGCAGCCGAACTGCCTGGACGCCCGCAAGGGCCTCGGCACCAGGCCGATCAACAACAAGTACGAGATGAAGTACATCAACATCGACCCGGGCTCGGTCGGCCCGCTCGGTGACGCGATCTACTCCGCCAGCTCCGCCGACCTGGGCCTGATCGACGGCTCCCAGGTCAAGTACGCCCGGCTGTACTGGGGCGGCACCCGCGGCATCGACGACGTCGTGCTGCCGGAGGACCGGATCGACGAGGTGTACCTGAAGGTCCCGGGCGAGGCCCAGTACCGCAACATCGCCAACGACCAGCCCTCCATCGGCTACATCACCACCGATGTGGAGAGCAGCTACCAGGCCTCCGCCGACATCACCGACCTGGTCAAGCAGGCCGGCAACGGCAGCTACACCGTCGCGAACATGGACTCGGTGGTGAAGCCGCACAGCTGGGGCGGCTGGACGATCGTGGTCGCGTACGAGAACGAGTGCAAGCCGTACCGGCACGTCCACCTGTGGGACGGCTTCCGGGTCGAGCTGCCGGACAGCCCGCCGCGCGAGTTCGACCTCACCGGGCTGCGGACCCCCGCCTCCGGTCCGGTGGCCGGCAAGCTCGGCTTCGTGGTCTACGACGGCGACCTCAAGTGGACCGGCGACACCCTCGCCATCAAGTCCACCAACGGCCCGCAGGCACTCTTCTCGGACCTCAACCACGCCTCCAACGACGCGTTCAACTCCACCATCGAGGAGCTGACCCCGGCCGACCAGTTCATCCGCACCCCGTACAACCGCAACAACTTCGGCTACGACTCCAACCGCTGGGACATCTCGCCGTTCCTGCGCAACGGGGACACCGACATCAAGGTGCTCTTCGACACCGACAAGGACGGCTACGACCTGGGCGTCTTCTACGCCTACGTCAACCTGGACGGCTCCACCGAGGGCTGATCCCCCGTCGCACCACGGCGCCGCTGCCGCACCACCCGCACCCCGCGGGGCGGCAGCGGCGCCGCCGTGTCCCGGCCGCGCGGGGCGCCGCGCAGCAGCCGCTCGCAGGGGCGCTCCACCCAGCGGTAGAGGACACCGGCGGCGGCCAGCGAGCCGCCGGCCAGCAGCAGCCAGACGCCGAGCGTCGCGGCCCCCGGCGCCGGGCGCCCCTGGACGGCCAGCCAGCAGCGGATGCCGATCTCGTGCACCAGGTACCAGGCGTACGACCACTCGCCGAGCCGGACGGCCGTCCGGCCCGCCAGCAGCCGGGGCGCGGTCCCGGCGGCGTCGCGCCGGGCGGCGGCCGCCAGCAGGGCGGCGAACAGCGGCGCGGGCACCAGCTGAGAGGCGCTGTACGGGCCGTACCAGAGGGCGTCGGGGACGGCGGCGTGCCAGGGGACCAGCAGCAGGTGCCAGAGCACCACGGCGGCGGCCGCCGGGAGCAGCCCGGGCCGCGGGAACCCGGCCCGGGGGAGGACGCCGTGCCGGACGGCCAGGCCGGTGACCACGCCGAGGGCGAACTGCGGGGTCCTGGTCAGCGGCAGGTAGTCCAGCAGCCAGCCGCGCACCGCGGGGTCGGCGGGCAGCAGCGGGCCGGCCGCCCACAGCAGCGGGCCGAGCACGGCGCACAGGGCCGCGAGCGGCAGCCAGCCGCGTCGGCGCGGGGCCAGCAGCCGCAGCAGCGGCGGGAACAGCAGGTAGAACCAGGCCTCGGCGCCCAGCGACCAGGACGCCGCGTTGCCGCCGTACACGGTGGGCAGCGCCCACGGGTGCACCAGCGCCAGCGACCAGAGGGCGGCCGCCACCGGGAGCACCGCGCCGATCGCGGCGTCCGCGCCCAGGGACAGCGCCGTGGTCAGCACGTGCAGCGGCCAGATCCGGGCGAAGCGGCGGCGGCCGAAGACCGCCGCCGGGGCGGGCGAGGCCCCGTACGTCCAGGCCAGGACGAAGCCGGAGAGCACGAAGAAGAACGTCACGCCCGAACGGCCGTACCAGGCCAGGGGGCTGAGCAGCGGCAGCTCGCCGGCCTTGCGGGAGAGGTGGTAGAGCACCACCAGCAGGGCGGCCCAGAAGCGCAGCCCGGTGAGCGAGGGCAGGCGGTGGGGGCCTGTCGTGGACATCGGCGCTCCGGGGGCGGCGGGGACGGCTGACGGCGGGGACGGGGCGGCGTCCGGGTGAACGAGCGCGGCGGGGGAGAGGTCACGCCGGCCGCGTCCGCCGTGACCGGTGCGTCCACCCGGCGGTCGCGTCCGGCGGCGGGCCGTAGGGACGCGTAACCTGCTGGGGCGGACGGATGGAGGGGCCGATGGCGGTGGAGGAGCAGCGGGCCGGGAGCAGGGTCAGCAGGCCGGAGAACCGGCTGGTCCGGCGGGGGTTCGGCGACCCGGCGCGGGCGGTGCGGCTGTTGGAGGGCCCCGGGTTCGAGGGCCTGGGCGACGATCCCCTGCTGCTGGACGCGCTCGGCGCCACCGCCGACCCCGACCTCGCGCTGCTCGGCCTGGCCCGGCTGCTGGAGGCCGCGGACGAGGCCGACCGGCACACCCTGCGCGACACCCTCACCACCTCCAAGCCGCTGCGCGACCGGCTGCTCGGCGTGCTCGGCGTCTCCACCGCGCTCGGCGACCACCTGGCCAGGCACCCGCACGACTGGCACGTGCTGGTCACCTTCGAACTGCGCGACATGCACCCCGGCCCCGAGGACTTCCGCCGGACCCTCGCCGAGGGCGTCCGCACCGGCGACCGCGGCCCGGCGGACGCGCTGCGCGTCGCCTACCGCCGCTGCCTGCTCGCCATCGCCGCCCGCGACCTCACCGGCACCACCGACCTCGCGCAGACCGCCGCCGAACTCGCCGACCTGGCCGGCGCCACCCTCCGGACCGCCCTGGACCTCGCCGCCGAACAGGACCCGGAGGCCGCCGCGGCCTGCCGGCTCGCGGTGATCGGGATGGGCAAGTGCGGCGGCCGCGAGCTCAACTACGTCTCGGACGTGGACGTCGTCTTCGTCGCCGAGCCGCGCGAGGGCGTGGACGAGCAGGAGGCGATCCGGGCCGCCACCCGGCTGGCCGCCGCCCTCACCCGGCTGTGCGCGGACACCACCGGCGAGGGCACCATCTGGCCGGTGGACGCCAACCTGCGCCCCGAGGGCCGCAACGGCCCGCTGGTGCGCACCCTGGCCAGCCACCTCGCCTACTACCAGCGCTGGGCCAAGACCTGGGAGTTCCAGGCGCTGCTCAAGGCCCGCCCGGTCGCCGGGGACGCGGAACTCGGCGCCGCGTACGTCGAGGCGCTCGCCCCGATGGTCTGGCAGGCCGCCACCCGGGAGAACTTCGTCGCCGACGTGCAGCAGATGCGCCGCCGGGTGATCGACTCCATCCCGGTCACCGAGCTGGACCGCCAGCTCAAGCTCGGCCCCGGCGGGCTGCGCGACGTCGAGTTCTCCGTCCAGCTGCTCCAGCTGGTGCACGGCCGCACCGACCCGGCCCTGCGCAGCGGCAACACCCTGGAGGCACTGGCCGCGCTCTCCAGGGGCGGCTACGTGGGCCGGGCCGACGCCGCCTCGCTGGACGCCGCGTACCGCTTCCTGCGCTCGCTGGAGCACCGCATCCAGCTGTACCGGCTGCGCCGCACCCACCTGATGCCCACCGGGGCGGAGGACCAGCGCCGGCTGGCCCGCTCACTGGCCGCCCTGATCAACGACGACACCCGGGCCGACCCGGTGGCCGCGCTGCACCGCGAGTGGAAGCGGCACGCGATGGAGGTCCGGCGGCTGCACGAGAAGCTGTTCTACCGGCCGCTGCTCGACGCCGTCGCCGAACTGCCGCCGGGCGCCACCGGGTTGACCCCGGACGCGGCCAGGGCCCGGCTGGAGGCGCTCGGCTACGCGGACCCGGCCGCCGCGCTGCGGCACATCAGCGCGCTCGCCTCCGGGGTGAGCCGCAAGGCCGCGATCCAGCGCACCCTGCTGCCGGTGCTGCTCGGCTGGTTCGCCGACTCGGCCGACCCGGACGCCGGGCTGCTCAACTTCCGCCAGGTCTCCGACGGGCTCGGCCGCACCCCCTGGTACCTGCGGCTGCTGCGGGACGAGAGCGCCGCCGCCGAGCAGCTGGCCCGGGTGCTGTCGGCCGGCCGGCTCGCCCCCGACCTGCTGCTGCGCGCGCCCGAGGCGGTGGCCATGCTGGGCGACCCGCACGGCCTGGAACCGCGCGGCCGGGCCGCCCTGGAGGGGGAGGTGCTGGCCGCCGTCGGCCGGGCCGGATCCACCTCGGCCGCCGTGGCGGCCGCCCGGTCGGTGCGCCGCCGGGAGCTGTTCCGCACCGCCGCCGCGGACGTGCTCGGCCGGTTCGGCGAGGACCCGGCCGAGGCGCTGGACGCCGCGGGGGAGGCGCTCACCGCGCTCAACGCCGCCACCCTGCGCGGCGCGCTGCGCGCCTGCGTCGCCGGGTGGGAGGCCGGGCACGGGGACCTGCCGACCCGGATCTCGGTGATCGCGATGGGCCGCTTCGGCGGCCACGAACTGGGCTACGGCTCGGACGCGGACGTGCTCTTCGTCCACGAGCCGCTGCTCGGCTCGCTGGCGGAGGAGGCAGCCAGGGCGGCCCAGGCGGTCTGCCACGAACTGCGCACCCAGCTGGGCGCGCCCTCCACCGAGCCGCCGCTGCTGGTCGATGCCGACCTGCGGCCGGAGGGGCGCAGCGGCCCGCTGGTGCGCACCCTCGCCTCGTACGCGGCGTACTACCGGCGCTGGTCGCACACCTGGGAGAGCCAGGCGCTGCTGCGGGCCGAGCCGGTGGCCGGGGACGAGGAGCTGGGCCTGCGGTTCCGGCAGCTGATCGACCCGCTGCGCTACCCGGGCGGCGGGGTGCCGGAGCGGGACCTGGTGGAGATCCGCCGGATCAAGGCCCGGATCGAGGCCGAGCGGCTGCCGCGCGGGGCCGACCCGACCACCCACACCAAGATCGGCCGGGGCGGGCTGGCGGACGTGGAGTGGACGGTGCAGCTGCTCCAGCTCCGGCACGGGCACGAGCTGCCGGCCCTGCGCACCACCAGGACCAGGGCCGCGCTGGTGGCCGCCGTCGGGGCCGGGCTGGTGGAGCCGGAGGACGCCGGGGTGCTGGAGGCGGCCTGGGTGCTGGCCTCCCGGGTGCGGGCGGCGGTGATGCTGGTGCGCGGGCGCCCCGGGGACAGCTTCCCCGGGGAGGCCAGGGAGCTGGCCGGGGTGGCCCGCTACCTCGGGTACGGCTCCGGGCACAGCGGTGAGCTGCTGGACGACTACCGGCGGACCACCCGGCGGGCCAGGGCGGTGGTGGACCGGCTGTTCTACGGCATCGGCTGAACCGCCCCGGACATGCGGAAGGGGCCCCACCGGGGCCCCTCCGAGGTCTCGCGGGTCAGCGGCGCGCGGTGCTGACCGCGGGCTCGCTCCACTGCTCGGGGACGGTGACCGGCTGCTCGGCAGCCGTCTCCCTGGCGGGCACCCTGGGCAGTCGGTAGACCCACTCGTGGTACAGCCAGCGGGCGGCGAGGAAGCCCACGGCCAGGCAGAGTTCGCCGCCGACGGCGTCCATCCAGAAGTGGTTGGCGGTGGAGACGATGACCACCAGGGTGGCGGCCGGGTACAGCAGGCCGAGCGCCCTGACCCACGTCCGGCGGGCCAGGAAGAAGATCGCCAGGCCGCACCACATCGACCAGCCGATGTGCATCGAGGGCATCGCCGCGTACTGGTTGGAGACGTGCGCGGCGGGGCCGGAGGCCATCGAGCCCCAGGTGCCGTGGACCTTCACGGTGTCGATGAAGCCGCCGTCGGTCATCAGCCGGGGCGGGGCCAGCGGGAAGAAGTAGAAGCCGACCAGGGCGATCCCGGTGGTGACGAACAGCACGGTGCGGGCCGCGACGTAGCGTCCGGGGTGGCGGCGGTAGAGCCAGACCAGCACGCCGATCGTGATGACGAAGTGCAGCGTCGCGTAGTAGTAGTTCATCCCCGTGATGAGCCAGCCGACGCCGTCCACGGCGTGGTTGACCGAGCGCTCGACGGCGATGCCGAGGTGCTGCTCCAGCTCCCAGATCCAGCGCGTGTGCTTCTGGGCTATCGCTTCCTGTTCGGGAACCGCGTTGCGCACGATCGAGTAGATCCAGTAGCTGATCCCGATCAGCGCGAGCTCGAACCAGATCCGCGGCCGGGCCGGCGACCGGCGCTGCGCGTGGATGCGGCCGCGCAGGGCGGCGGTACGGGACTGCGCGGCGCGGGTGGCTCCGTCGGGCAGGCGGCCGGGGACGGCCGTCACCGCTTCGGAACCGCCACCGCTGGCCGCGTCGGCGCGCCCGGCGCCGGCTCGCTGGATCTCGGTCGGTTCCCCCATGGGGGCCAAGTCTGCCAGACCACTCGTAGCCGTCTGCTCATCCTCTGGAAGTGGATTCTTCACCGGCTGTCCCCCTTGAGGGCTAGGGGCCGGCGCCCACCGGGGTAGGGGGTGCTCTGAGGTTTGGTGCGTACCGGTGGAGCGGACATACGTTCCATTGTCACGCCCGTCGCTCCGGGGGAGTAATCGGGGTGCCGGGAGACGGTCCACCACCTGGAACGTCCGGGCACGTAACGATTTCTGCATCTTGCTGAAACATATTGCAGGCCGCTAGCTTCCTGGGAAATCGATCGCCCCTTCCCCTAAGGGAGCCCTCAGTGGCCGATGTCCCGCTCCGCCCCCGACGGAGCACGTCCCGACGAACCACCGGCCGGCGCAGACCGCCGGGCCGCACGGCCGTGCTGCTGGCCGCCGCACTGACCGCCGCCACCCTCGGGGGCGCCCCCGCGGCCCTCGCCGCCGCCCCGCCGGCCCCGCCCTCGGACGCCGCCCTCGCGGCCACCGCGGGGCGGCACGACCTCACCCGCGAGCAGTTCTACTTCGTCCTGCCCGACCGCTTCGCCAACGGCGACGGGGCCAACGACACCGGCGGCATCACGGGCGGGCGGCTGGAGAACGGCTTCGACCCCGCCGACCGGGGCTTCTACCACGGCGGCGACCTGGCCGGACTGATCCGGAAGCTCGACTACGTCCAGGACCTCGGCACCACCGCGATCTGGATGGCGCCGATCTTCCGGAACAAGCCGGTGCAGGGCAGCGGGGCCGAGGCCTCGGCCGGCTACCACGGCTACTGGATCACCGACTTCACCCAGGTCGACCCGCACTTCGGCACCAACGAGCAGCTCAAGGAGCTGATCGCCAAGGCGCACGCCCGCGGCATCAAGGTCTTCTTCGACGTCATCACCAACCACACCGCCGACGTCATCGACTACGCCGAGAAGCAGTACGGCTACCGCTCGGCCGGCGCCTACCCGACGCTCGACGCGGACGGGAACCCGGTGGACGAGACCGCCGTCGCCGACGCGGGCACCCCCTGGCCGAGGACCGGCAAGGACTCCTTCCCCTACACCCCGGTGTTCCGCAGCCCGGCCGACGCCGGGGCCAAGACCCCGTCCTGGCTCAACGACCCCGCGCTCTACCACAACCGGGGCGACTCGACCTTCGCCGGCGAGTCCGCCACCGAGGGCGACTTCAGCGGCCTGGACGACCTCGACACCCAGAACCCCAAGGTGGTGAAGGGCTTCGAGAAGGTCTACCAGCAGTGGGTCAGGGACGCCGGCGTGGACGGCTTCCGGATCGACACCGTCAAGCACGTCAACATGGCGTTCTGGCAGCAGTGGGCGCCCGCGCTCAAGGACTTCGCCGCCAAGCAGGGCAACAAGAAGTTCTTCATGTTCGGCGAGGTCTACTCCGGCGACCCGGCGGTCACCTCGCCGTACGTCACCAAGGGCAGGCTCCAGGCCACCCTGGACTTCCCGTTCCAGGGCGCGGCCCGTTCCTACGTCTCGCAGGGCGGCTCGGCGCGCAACCTCGCCGACGTCTACGCCCAGGACTACCGCTACACCGGCGCCGACACCGACGCGTACGAGCTGCCGACCTTCCTCGGCAACCACGACATGGGCCGCTTCGGCTCCTTCCTGCTCGCCGACAACCCGGGCGCCGACGAGGCGACCCTGCTGAGGAAGGACCGGCTCGGCACCGAGCTCCAGTTCCTCACCCGCGGCCAGCCCGTCGTCTACTACGGCGACGAGCAGGGCTTCACCGGCGCGGGCGGCGACAAGGAGGCCAGGCAGGACCTGTTCGCCTCGAAGACGGACTCGTACAACGCCGACCGGGTGCTCGGCGGCCCCTCGGGCCCGGCCGACCGGTACGGGCAGGGCGGCGAGCTCTACCAGGGCATCGCCGGGCTGGCCAGGCTGCGCCGGGACAACCCGGCCCTGGCCGACGGCGCCCAGATCGAGCGGTACGCCGCCGACGGCGCCGGCGTGTACGCCTTCTCCCGGATCGACGCGGGGCAGCAGGTCGAGTACCTGGCGGCGGTCAACAACGCCACCGAGCCGAAGACCGTCACGCTGGACACCTTCTCGGCGGGGATGGGCTTCGACCGGATCTTCCCGGCTGCCGGAGAGCGGCTCACCAGCGGCGCCGACCGCAGGGTGACGGTCACCGTGCCGGCGCTGTCCTCCGTGGTGTTCAAGGCCGGCGGCAGGCTCGCGGCCGCGAACGCCGCACCGCAGCTCTCGGTGCAGCCGCCGGCGGACGGCGCGACCGGCCTGGTCACGGTCGGTGCCAGGACGGACGGCGGCTTCAACCGGGTGAGCTTCGCCGCCCGGATCGGCAACGGGCCCTGGCAGACCCTGGGCACCGCCGACACCGGGAAGTACCTGGTCACCCAGGACCTCGGCGCCGTCGCCCCCGGCACGGTGGTGCGCTACAAGGCCGTCGTGCAGGACTCCGGCGGCCGGCTGCGCTCCGCCACCGCGAGCTTCACCACCGGCACCCCCGCGCCGAAGCCGGCACCCACCGCCGGTTCCCGCCCGTACGCCGTCGTCCACTACAACCGGCCGGACGGCGACTACGACGGCTGGAACCTCTACGCCTGGGGCGACCTCGCCGACGGCGAGACCACCCCGTGGCCGGCCGGGCACGGCTTCACCGGGCGGGACGCGTACGGCGCCTTCGCGTACGTGCGGCTCAGGCCCGGCGCCTCGGACGTCGGCTTCGTCGTGGAGAAGGACGGCGTCAAGGACGTGGACGCCGACCGGCACCTCGACGCCGGCAGCACCGGCGAGGTGTGGCTCGGGCAGGGCGACCCGGCGGTGCGCACCACGAACCCCGGCCCGCCCGACACCCAGCCCGCGGACACCGCCGTCGTCCACTACAACCGTGCCGACGGCGAATACGACGGCTGGGGCCTGCACGACTGGACCGGCGCGGCCACCCCGACCGACTGGGGCAAGCCGCTGACGCCGGCGCGCCGCGACGCCTTCGGCGCCGTCTTCGAGGTGCCGCTGGCCCCCGGCGCGACCAGCCTCAGCTACATCCTGCACAAGGGCAACGACAAGGACCTGCCCACCGACCAGTCGCTGGACCTCGCCGTCACCGGCAAGGAGGTCTGGATCCTCGGCGGCCGGGAGGGCTACCTGCTGCCGCAGAGCCCGGCCGCCTCCGCGCAGGTGGACCTCACCGGCGCCAGGGCCCAGTGGATCGACGCGAGGACCGTCGTCGTCCCGGCGAACTACGGCGCGGGCGACGACGCCCTGGCCGGCGGCACCAGCGCCCAGCTGGTGTACGACCCCGAGGGCGGCATCCGGGCAGACAGGGGCGCGCTGACCAAGCCCGGCAAGTGGCTGCGGCTCACCCCGGCCAGGGGCGGGCTGACCGACGCCCAGAAGGCGAAGTACCCGCACCTGGCGGGCTACCGGGCCTTCACCGTGGACGCCAGGGACGCCGCCCGGGTGCCGGCCGCGCTGCGCGGCCGGCTGCTGTTCACCGAACACCTGCCCAGCGGCGCCGTCCTGGCCGCCACCGGGGTGCAGATCCCGGGCGTGCTGGACGACCTGTACGCCGGGCGGACCGCCAAGGTGGACTTCGGGCCGGCCTACTACCACGGCAAGGTGGCGCTCTCGCTGTGGGCGCCGACCGCGCAGGAGGTCTCCGTCCAGGTCTTCGACAGCGCCACCGGGGGCACCCCCAGGACGCTGCCGCTGAAGCGCGACGACGAGACCGGAGTGTGGGAAGTCGTCCGCGACAAGCGCGAGTTGGACGGCAGGTACTACCTGTACCAGGTGAAGGTCTGGGCGCCCTCGACGCAGCAGTCGGTGGTCAACACCGTCACCGACCCGTACTCGGTGGCGCTGTCCACCGACTCCCGGCGGAGCCTGGTCGCGGACCTCGACGCCGGGGAGCTCAAGCCGGAGGGCTGGGACGACCACGCCCGCCCGAAGGCCGTCCCGCCCGCGCAGCAGCAGATCCAGGAACTGCACGTCCGGGACTTCTCGGTCGAGGACCCGACCGTCCCGGCCGCCGAGCGCGGCACCTACCTGGCGTTCACCGAGTCGGACTCGGCGGGCATGCGGCACCTCAGGGAGCTGGCCGAGGCCGGGGTGACCACCGTGCACCTGCTGCCGACCTTCGACATCGCCACCATCCGGGAGAACCCGGCGGACCGGAAGCTGCCCGCCTGCGACCTCAAGTCCCTCCCGAAGGACGGCCCGGCGCAGCAGGAGTGCGTGGCGGCGGTGGCCGCCGACGACGCGTACAACTGGGGCTACGACCCGCTGCACTACAACGTGCCGGAGGGCTCCTACGCCACCGACCCCGCAGGAACGGCGCGGACCGTGCAGTTCCGGCAGATGGTGCAGGCGATGCACGCGGCCGGGCTGCGGGTGGTGCTGGACGTGGTCTACAACCACACCGCGGCCGCCGGCCAGGCCGAGCACTCGGTGCTGGACGAGGTCGTCCCCGGCTACTACCAGCGGCTGGACGCCAACGGCAAGGTGACGACGGACAGTTGCTGCGCCGACACCGCGCCCGAGCACGCCATGATGAACCGGCTGGTGGTCGACTCGGTGACGCTGTGGGCCCGCGAGTACAAGGTGGACGGCTTCCGCTTCGACCTGATGGGCCTGGACCCGAAGTCCACCATGCTGGACGTCCAGGCCGCGCTGCGGAGGATGACGCCGGACTCGGACGGCGTGGACGGGAAGAACGTCCTCCTCTACGGCGAGGGCTGGAACTTCGGCGCGGTCGCCGACAACGCCCGCTTCGAGCAGGCCACCCAGCAGAACATGGCCGGCACCGGCATCGCCACCTTCGACGACCGGATCAGGGACGCCGCCCGCGGCGGCAACTTCATGCTGGACTCCGCCCCGCAGCAGGGCTTCGCCTCGGGCCTGTACACCGACCCGAACGGCTCGGCCGCGAACGGCACCCCGGAGGAGCAGAAGGCCGGGCTGCTGCACCGGATGGACCAGGTGAAGGTCGGGCTGACCGGCAACCTGGCCGGCTACGCCTTCACCGACAGCTCGGGGAAGCCCGTCACCGGCGCCGGGGTCGACTACAACGGCGCCCCGACCGGGTACGCCGCCAAGCCCGGTGAGGCGGTGGAGTACGTGGACGCCCACGACAACACCGACCTCTTCGACGCGCTCGCCTACAAGCTGCCGACCGGCACCGCGCCCGCCGACCGGGCCCGGATGCAGGCGCTCGGGCTCTCGCTGACCGTGCTCACCCAGGGCGCGGGCTTCGCCCAGGCCGGCAGCGACCTGCTGCGCTCCAAGTCGCTGGACTCCAACTCCTACGACTCGGGGGACTGGTTCAACGCGATCCACTGGGACGCCTCGGCCGGCAACGGCTGGGGGCGCGGCCTGCCGACGGCGGAGGACAACCGGTCGCAGTGGCCGGCCGCCGCGGCCCTGCTGGCGGACCCTCGGCTGACCGTCGGCGCGGCCGACATCGGCGCGGCCTCGGCGCAGTACCGGGAGTTCCTGCGGATCAAGCGGTCCTCCCCGCTGTTCTCGCTGCCCACCCTGGACGCCGTCCAGCAGCGGCTCTCCTACCCGCTCTCCGGCACCGCCGGTGAGACGCCGGGGGTGATCACCCTGCACCTGGACGGCACCGGGCTGGCGGGGGCGGAGAAGGGCGTCACGGTGGTGTTCAACGCCACGCCCACGGCGCAGGCGCAGACCGTCCCGGCGCTGAAGGGCACCGGCCAGGCGCTGCACCCCGTCCAGGCGGGCGGGGCGGACCGGGTGGTGCAGCGGTCCGGCTTCGACGCCGGGACCGGGACCTTCACCGTGCCGGGCCGCACCGTGGCGGTGTTCGTCCAGCACTGATTCGTCCGGTACCGACTCGTCCGGCGCCGAATCCTCCGGCGCCGATGCGTCCGGTACTGATTCGTACACCCTGACAACTCCCGGGCTCCGTACCACTGTTCAGTCGGTACGGGGCCCGGTCGCGGTCCGGCCGGGGTCGGTTCCGTTCCGGCCGGACAATGGCCGGAAAGCGTCAGTGGCACGGCCGGAACTGTGATGTGCCGGGCCTGCCGGGCGCTGTCGGCCACCCGCCGGTGCCGACACCGGCCCTGAGTGCTGGTCACCGACCTCCGGTGGTGATCGAACTTCACCCGGGGCATGAAAACCGTGTTCACGAGTTTGCCGTGGGGTAACACAACTGACGAACAGTCCTCCATACGGTTTCGGTAATGAATCGGCCAATCCATGGCATGCATCTGTCATCAACGGCTGGTTTGCTGCCACGATTCCCCCGGCTGTAGACGAGGGGACCCCACCCCCCGGTGCGGCCGGTCCAGTTCAGGTGCAGCGCGTCCCGACCCTGCGAACGAGTTGTGAGCACCGCATCCGCACTCCCGTCGTACCCGGCGGGGGCCCCCACTGCGCCGCAATCCAGCGGCCCAGGTTTCTCTCCACCGTGCGCGACCCAGCGCCGGTCGGAAAAGGAGTCCGCATGTCCCGTTACGCTCACACCCGGAAGGCGGCGGTTGTCATGGCCGCCTCCACCGCGCTGCTGGTGACCGGCATACCGGTCATCGCCCAGGCGGCCACGCCGGACGCGCCGGCCGCCGTCGCGGCCCAGCAGGCGAACCGCGCCCAGCTGATCTCCGCGGCGAACCAGCAGACCGCCTCCCTCGCCCAGAGCCTGGGCCTGAGCGGCGAGGAGAATCTGGTCACCAAGGACGTCATCCAGGACGCGGACGGCACCCGCCACCTGCGGTACGAGCGCACCCTCAACGGACTGCCCGTCCTGGGCGGGGACCTGGTGGTGCACCAGGCGCCCACCGGCGCGACCAAGAGCGTCGACCGGGCCAGCACCGCCTCGCTGAGCGGCGTCGGCACCACGCCGAAGCTGGCCGCGCCGGCCGCCCAGTCGGCCGCGCTCGCCGCCGAGCAGGGCACCGCGGTCGAGACCGCGCCGCGCCTGGTGGTCTGGGCCTCGGACAACAGCCCCCGGCTCGCCTGGGAGACCGTCGTCGCCTCCACCAAGGCCGACGGCACCCCGAGCAAGATGCACGTCGTCACCGACGCCACCAGCGGCCAGGTCATCCAGCAGTGGGACGGCATCGAGACCGGCTCCGGCAAGGGCGTCTTCGTCGGCAACGTCACCATCGGCACCACCCAGTCCGGGTCGACGTACCAGATGAAGGACGGCGCCCGCGGTGGGATGTACACCACCAACCTGAACCACGGGACCTCGGGCGCCGGGACGCTGTACAGCAAGTCCACCGACACCTGGGGCGACGGCACCGTCAGCAACGGCGAGTCCGCCGCGGTCGACGCCCACTTCGGCGTCGCGGCCACCTGGGACTACTACAAGAACACCTTCGGCCGCAGCGGAATCCGCAACGACGGGGTCGGCGCCTACAGCCGCGTCCACTACGGCAACAACTACGTGAACGCGTTCTGGGACGACTCCTGCTTCTGCATGACGTACGGCGACGGCTCCAACAACACCGCGCCGCTCACCGAACTGGACGTCGCGGGCCACGAGATGAGCCACGGCGTCACCTCGGCCACCGCCAACCTGACCTACTCCGGTGAGTCCGGCGGCCTCAACGAGGCCACCTCGGACATCTTCGGCACCATGGTCGAGTTCTCCGCCAACATCCCGACCGACAACCCCGACTACCTGATCGGCGAGTTGATCGACATCAACGGGAACGGCACCCCGTTGCGCTACATGGACAAGCCGTCCAAGGACGGGGCCTCGGCCGACTACTGGTCCTCCACCGTCGGCAACAAGGACGTCCACTACTCGTCCGGCGTCGCCAACCACTTCTTCTACCTGCTGTCCGAGGGCAGCGGCGCGAAGGTGATCAACGGCGTCAGCTACGACTCGCCGACCCAGGGCAACATCGCGGTCACCGGCATCGGCCGGGACAAGGCGGCGGCGATCTGGTACCGCGCGCTGACCACCTACATGACCTCCAACACCAACTACGCCGCGGCGCGCACCGCGACGGAGAAGGCGGCCACCGACCTGTACGGCGCCGGCAGCGCCGAGCTGGCCGCCGTCGGCACCGCCTGGGCGGGTGTCAACGTCGGCACCGCGCCCAACCCGGGCGGCGTCACCGTCACCAACCCGGGCAACCAGTCCACCGCCGTCGGCGGCGCGGTCAACCTGTCGATCAAGGCCTCCGGTGGCACCGCCCCGCTGTCCTACACGGCCACCGGGCTGCCCACCGGCCTGTCGATCAACGCCTCCACCGGCGTGATCACCGGGACCGCGAGCACCGCGGGCACCTACAACGTGACCGTCACGGCGAAGGACTCGGCCGGCAAGACCGGGACGACCAGCTTCACCTGGACCGTCTCGACCGGTGGCGGCGGCTGCACGCCGGCGCAGCTGCTGGGCAACGCGGGCTTCGAGTCGGGCACGGCCTCGCCGTGGACGGCCTCCAGCGGTGTGGTGGACAACAGCACCTCGCAGGCGGCGCACGGTGGTTCGTGGAAGGCGTGGCTGAACGGCTACGGTTCCACGCACTCGGACTCGCTGTCGCAGACGGTGAGCATCCCGGCGGGCTGCACGGCGACGCTGAGCTTCTGGCTGCACATCGACACCGCGGAGTCGGGCAGCACGGCGTACGACAAGCTGGCCGTGACGGTGAACGGCACCGCGCTGAAGACGTACTCCAACGTGGACGCCGCGGCCGGCTACCAGCAGCGGACCTTCGACCTGTCGGCCTACGCGGGCCAGACGGTCACCCTGAAGTTCGCCGGGACCGAGGACGCCTCGCTCCAGACCAGCTTCGTGATCGACGACACCTCCATCCAGACCGGCTGAGCCCGGGCCGGCTCCTGACGGGCCGGTGAACCAGGACAGGTGAGGGGCCCGGCGGCCACGGCTGCCGGGCCCTTGTCGTGCGCTCCGGCGGACCGTGGCGCGGAGAACGTGCCTCCCGGGGCGTGAGCGAGGCCTTGACGGCTCCTGCGGGCGCCTCTAGGTTCGGCGCTGCAAGTTTCCGGCAAATTGCAGAAAATTCCTGCACACTTCGCCCTCCGGCTGCCCCACCCCAGCCACCCTCAGGAGACGACGTGGTCACCACCGCCCCCACCCGCCGGCCCAACCGGTCCCGCCGGCCCGCCCGTACGGCCGGTGCGCTCGCCGCCTCGGCGGCGCTCGCGCTCTCGCTCGGCACCTCCCTCGGCGCCCCCGCCGCCCAGGCCGCCCCGCCCGCGAACAACGGCAAGGACGTCACCGCCACCCTCTTCGAGTGGCGCTTCGACTCCGTCGCCCAGGCCTGCACCTCCACCCTCGGCCCCAAGGGCTACGGCTTCGTCGAGGTCTCCCCGCCGCAGGAGCACATCCAGGGCCCGCAGTGGTGGACCTCCTACCAGCCGGTCGGCTACAGGATCGCCGGACGGCTCGGCGACCGCACGTCCTTCAGGAACATGGTCGCCACCTGCCACGCGGCCGGGGTCAAGGTGATCGCCGACGCGGTGGTCAACCACATGTCGGCGGGCTCCGGCACCGGCACCGGCGGCACCGCGTACACCAAGTACGCCTACCCGGGCACGTACCAGGACCAGGACTTCCACGGCTGCCGGCGGGCGATCGGCAACTACCGGGACCGGTCCGACGTCCAGAACTGCGAACTGGTGAACCTCGCCGACCTGGACACCGGCAGCGCGTACGTCCGGACCACCATCGCGCACTACCTGGACGACCTCGCCTCGCTCGGCGTCGACGGCTACCGGATCGACGCCGCCAAGCACATCGCCGCCGCCGACCTCGCCGCGATCAAGGCCGCGATGGCCAACCCCGGGGCCTACTGGGTCCAGGAGGCCATCTACGGCGCCGGCGAGCCGGTCCAGCCCGGCGAGTACACCGGCACCGGGGACGTGGACGAGTTCCGGGTCGGCACCGACCTCAAGCGGGTGTTCACCACCGGCAAGCTCGCCGACCTCAGCGGCTGGGGCGCCTCCTGGGGCTACCTGCCGAGCGGCCAGGCGCGCAGCTTCGTCGACAACTGGGACACCGAGCGCAACGGCTCCACGCTCGACTACACCTACGGCAGCACCTACACCCTGGCCAACGTCTTCCTGCTGGCCTCGCCGTACGGCGCCCCCAACGTGTACTCCGGCTACGCCTTCACCAACAAGGACGACGGCCCGCCCAACGGCGGCACCGTCAAGGCCTGCTACCAGGACGGGTGGAACTGCACCCACGCCTGGCGGCAGGTCGCCAACATGGTCGGCTTCCGCAACGCGGTGGCGGGCACCGGGGTCACCGACTGGTGGTCCGACGGCGCCGACGCGATCGCCTTCGGCCGCGGCAACAAGGGCTACGTCGCGATCAACCGCGGGAGCGGCGCGGTCACCCGGGCCTTCCAGACCGGGCTGCCGGCCGGCACCTACTGCGACGTCCAGCACGGCGACCCGCAGCCGGGCGGCGGCTGCACCGGCCCGACGTACCAGGTCGGCGCCAACGGGCAGTTCACCGCGACGGTCGGCGCGGGCGACGCGGTCGCGCTGTACGTCCAGGGCGGCGCGAGCGTCTCCGGAGCCTCGTTCAACGTCAACGCCGCCACCTCGTACGGACAGAACCTCTTCGTGGCCGGCGACGTCGCGGCGCTCGGCGGCTGGGACCCGGCGAGGGCGCTGCCGCTCTCCTCGGCCGGCTACCCGGTCTGGTCGCTGGCGCTCTCGCTGCCGGCCGGCACGTCCTTCCAGTACAAGTACGTCCGCAAGGACGCGAGCGGCGCGGTGACCTGGGAGTCGGGCGCCAACCGGACGGCGACGGTGCCCTCGGGCGGGACGGTCACGCTGAACGACACCTGGCGGGCATAGCCCCCGGCGCTGGGCCCCGGCCGACAGGTGCCGACTGGGGCCCCTCGCGCGTTGCGAGGCCGCCGGCTACCCCCGGCCGACGTACGGCATGGCCGTCGCCATCACGGTGGCGAACTGCACGTTGGCCTCCAGCGGCAGCCCGGCCATGTGGCGCACGGTGCGCGCCACGTCGGCCACGTCCATGGTCGGCTCGGGGGCGATCCGGCCGTCCGCCTGCCGGACGCCCGCGCTCATCGCCGCCGTCATGTCGGTCGCCGCGTTGCCGATGTCGATCTGCCCGCAGGCGATCCGGTACGGGCGGCCGTCCAGCGACAGCGACCTGGTCAGGCCGGTGACGGCGTGCTTGGTCGCGGTGTAGGCGATCGAGTGCGGGCGCGGGACGTGCGCCGAGATCGAACCGTTGTTGATGATCCGGCCGCCCTGCGGCTCCTGTGCCCGCATCTGCCGGAACGCGGCCCGGGCGCACAGGAAGGCGCCGGTCAGGTTGAGGTCGACCACGGCCCGCCAGTCCTCGACGGCCAGCTCCTCCACCGGGACGGCCGGGCCGAAGGTGCCGGCGTTGTTGAACAGCAGGTCCACCCGGCCGTGGCGCCCGGCGGCCGCGGCGAACAGCGCGTCCACCGCGTCCGGGTCGGTGACGTCGGTCGGCACCGCGTCGGCCGGGGCAGCGCAGAGCCGGGCGGTCTCGTGCAGCGGGCCCGGCCGTCGGCCGGCCAGCACCGTCCGCCAGCCGGCCGCGGCGAGTTCGACCGCCACGGCCCGGCCGATGCCGCTCCCGGCTCCGGTGACGACGGCGATCCGCTGGTTCATGGCGTCCTCCTCGATGGCTCTTCCCGGTTGTCCCGGGAGCGATCGTTCCGGATCCGCGGGCCGCCGTCACCGGTCGGACCGCCCGGAAGCCGGAGGGTCGGGCGGCGGGCGCCGATCCGGGCGCGGATTCGGACGCCGACCGTGGCCCCCGCCGATCGGCCCCCGCCGTCCGGGGGGAGTGGCGGAGGCCTTTACCCGATCGCGAACAAACATTGGATTTCCGGTGGCCACCGCGCAACCGGCCCGCCCCGGTCCACGTCATAAGATCGCAGGAAGGCGCACCCCCGCGAGGGGCGGCGCGCCGCACCCCGGGGGACGCACCAGCGCCGTGCCCCCGGCATGTCCGGCCCCACCGGGGGGCCGCCGCCCGGCCAGACGGACCGGGCGCGACATCGGTCGGAGAGTCCTCACCGTGCTTAGGCAGTCGTCCCGTTCCCGTGCCGTCCTGTCCGGTGCCGCCGTGCTCGCCCTGGCCGCCTCGCTCGCGGCCTGCGGGAGTTCCGGCGGAGAGAAGGGGGACAGCGCCAAGGCGAACACCACCGCGGCCGGGACCGCCAGCTCCTCGGGCAGCTCGTCGGGCAGCCCGAGCGCCACCGGCACCACCCCGTCCGCGGCCGCCAGTACGCCCCCGGCCGCCGCCGGCAAGGTGCTGATGCCGACCGGGCCCGCCGCCAACCTCACCAAGTCCAGGGACACCGGCGCCGGCCCGATCCTGATGACCAAGGTGACCGGAGCCAAGTCCGGCGTCACCGGCCAGGTCTGGGTCTGGCTGCCGCCCGAGTACAACGACCCCAAGTTCGCCAAGACCGGCTTCCCGGTGCTCACCCTCTTCGCGGGCGGCCAGAGCAACGGCTACAACACCTGGACCGACAACCAGCTGCCGATCCAGGAGGAGAACGAGCGGCTGGTCAAGGAGGGCAAGGCCCACCCGTTCATCATGGTGATGCCGGTGCAGAACTTCACCAGCGACGAGAAGAACGCGCTGGACTGCTCCGACATCCCGGGCCAGGCCAAGATGGGCACCTGGATGGCCGAGGACATCCCGGACTTCGTCCGCGCCAACTTCCGCACCGTGAAGGGCCGCGACGGCTGGGGCGTGATGGGCGCCTCCACCGGCGGCTTCTGCAGCGCCAAACTCGCCCTCCAGTACCCCCAGGTCTACAAGGCCGCGGTGCCGATCGACGGCTACTTCGCCCCGGACTCGCTGCTGTGGAAGGGCCACGACGCGGAGAAGGCCGCCAACAGCCCCGAGACGCTGGTCACCCAGGGCAAGGCCGACGTGAGCATGCTGGTCACCGCGGGCGGCGCCAACCCGTACGAGACCAAGCTGGTCAAGGCCTGGGTGGGCAAGGCGGTCCCGCCGCTGAGCCTCGAGTACCACGAGCAGCCCGGCGGCAAGCACCTGACCTCGGACTTCAAGAAGATGATCCCGGACACCCTGGTGTGGCTCACCGCCCACCTCGCGGGACCGGCGGCCGACTGAGGCCCCCGCCCGCACCCGTACCGCCGGTGCCGGAGGCGCGTTCGCGCTCCCGGTGCCGGCGGTCTCGTTCTCCGGCGCTCCCGGGCTGCGGGGCTGCGGGGCTGCGGGGCTCCTCGGGATCTCCGGGCGCTCCTTCGGCGTCTTCGGGTGTCCCTCGGCGTTCCCCGGCGTTCCCCGGCGTTCCCCGGCGTTCCCCGGCGTTCCCCGGCGTTCCTCCGGCGTCTCTCCGGCGGCCCGTGGCCGGTCCGGCGCCGTGCCGCCGTCCGTCCGTCCGCAGGGCCGTGACCTGCGCGTCAATCGGACATTGATTCGCTTCTGATCGACTGCGAGCACCTTGGCTGGGGCGGTCCTCGACCGGCCGCCGCCACCCGCCGTGCCCCAAGCCGTGAAGAGAGTGCCATGCCGATCCACCTGGTGCCCCAGCCCGCCCCCACCGTGCCCGTCGAGGGCCACTCCGGAGCCGACTCCCTGGGCGCGGACGCCTACGGCCTGGCCCCGGAGGACGAGCCGGTCACCCTGCGGTTCTCCGGGCTGCGCCTGGTGTACGCCGCGCTGCGCCGGGACCTCGCCCGGCTGCCCAACGCGCTGCGGCTGCTCCAGCCCGACGAGGACGACAAGGGCGAGGCGCTGCTGCGGCACTGGAACTTCATGACCGCGATGCTCACCTGCCACCACGAGCAGCAGGACACCAGGCTCTGGCCGATCGTGCGCCGCTTCGCCCCCGAGCTGAGGCTGCTGCTCAACTGGCTGGAGGACGACCACCACAACCTGGACCACTCCTTCACCCGGGTCACCACCCTGGTGCGGATCGCCAGCCGGGACGCCGGCAGCGCCTGGCCGGTGGCGTACGCGGTGGAGGACCTGTCGGCCCGGCTGGAGACCCACCTGCGGATCGAGGAGCGGCAGTTGCTGCCCCGGATGGAGCGGGTCGTCGCCGAGGGCTCCCGGCTCGGCGGGCTGGGCGAGCTGCTGGACCTGCTGCGGCTGGCCGACGGCCCCGGCATGGCGGACGCGCTGGCCTGGCTGCTGGAGGGCGTGGAGCCCGCGCTGGTCGAGCGGCTGCTGGCCGAGTGCGACGACGACGTGGCCCGCAACTGGCCGCACTGGCACGCGACCTACCAGCGCTGCACCGCGCCGCTGTGGGGGCCGGCGGACGCTCCGGCCGGCCGGGCCGGCCGTGGCTTCGACGGCCTGGGGGGCTTCGCCGACTGACGTCGGGGCGCTTTCACGGCCCGTTGTTCTACGCGCATGGCATGAGTCGGACGGACGAGCCTCCGGCAGCCGCCGGGCCTTCCCCGGCGCGCCGATCGATCGCTCAACTCCCCATGTCCCCTAGGGGATTCGACCCATCGCTCTCGGGGTCGGGCGGCCCCGGCCGCTCCGGGCCGTACCAGGGAAGGCGTCAGGCCGACGGCTGATGGCGGGCCGGACGCACCCCACTACCGTCGGCGGCATGACCACAGCGAGCAGGACCCCCAACCCGCACCGCACCCGCCTGCGGACCCGCTTCCGGCGCGGACCGGCGCTCCTCGCCGCCGGCGCCGTCCTGGTGCTCGGCGCCGGACTGACCGCCTGCGAGGGCGGCGTGGCGCTCTGCCTGGACGACCGCACGTGCACCGTCGGCATCAAGACCGACGGCGCCGACGCCGCCAAGACCGTCAAGATCTTCGGCGGCGACAACCCGATGAAGCTGACCATGAGCCACATCACGGACAACTCGGCCGAGGTGACCATCGGCGAGGACAGGAAGACCGTCACCAAGGACTCGCAGACCTCCGTGGGGAACGTCAAGGTCACCCTGCGCAAGGCGGACAAGGGCGACCACTACGCCGAGGTGCACGTCGAGCGGGACTGACTGCCGGAGCGCCCGCGCAACGTTCCCCGGCACCGGTGGAACGTCTCCCGGCACTGACGCCGGCGTTCCGCGCCACTGACCGAGACGTGCCGTGTCACCGGCCGACGCGTGCCGCGGCGCCGACGGGGCGGCCCGGCACCGGCGAGGTGTCCAGGCGCCGACGAGTCGTCCAGGTGCCGGCGAAGCGCTCCCCGGCGCCTACTCCGGCAGGCGGTTGAGCCACTCCAGCGGGGCGACCCGGATCGCCGTGTGCGGCGAGCCGTCCCACTCCGCCGGGAGCCCGACCGCCGCCAGCGCGGCGACCACGGCCCGCCCGACCTCCACCGTCCGCCGCTCGGAGACCTCGGCCGTCTCCTCCCCGGTCCGGAACCCGCCGTAGCGCAGCATCAACCCCCGCCCGGCGGCGGCCGCCTCGGTGTCCTGCTGGTGGAAGAAGACGAAGCCGGTCGAGTCCTCCCCGGCCTCGCCGCCGATCTCCGCGTAGCCGCAGCTCGTGCAGCAGGTGAAGTCCATCGCCGCGACGATGCCCTCGTCCTCCAGCGCGTCGAAGGCGTCCGCCAGCCTGTCCACGTCGGTGGTCTCCGGCCAGGCCGCCTGCTCGGCCAGCCGCTCGGTCCACAGCGGAGCGACGATCCGCTCCGCCTCCTCCTCGGTGAGCCCCTGGTCGTCGAGGACCTCGACCAGGGACTCGGCTATCTCGTCCGGCTCCTGGAAACCGCACCGGATCAACTCGCGGGCCTGCTCCTGGGCTTCGCGCAGCACGTCGGGGGTCAGAGCCGTCTCCTCGGTCATGCCCGCATCCTCGCACCCGCCACTGACACCGCCCTCCGAAAGCCGGGACCGTGAGCCGGAGCCGGAGCCGGAGCCCGGGGCCGGGGCCGGGGCCATAAGCCGGGGCCGGGCTTCCCGGTGCTACCGTCCGCCGGTGACTTCTCTGCTGCAACCGCCACTGATCACCCGGCTGCTGGCTGCCGAGCGGATCCTCGTCGCCGGTGCCGGCGGCGGCTTCGACGTGTACGCCGGGCTGCCGATCGCCCTCGCCCTGCGGGCCGCGGGCAAGGAGGTGCACCTGGCGAACCTCTCCTTCACCCACCTCTACGGCCTGCCCCTCGACGTCTGGGCGGACCCCGACGTGGCCCGGATCGAACCGGACACCGCCGCCCCCGAGGGCTACTTCCCCGAGCGCACCCTGGCCCGCTGGCTGCACCGGCACGGGATGCCCGACACCGTCTGGGCGTTCCCCTCGGTCGGCGTGCAGCCGCTGCGCGAGGCCTACCGCGCACTGGTCGCCCGCCTGGGCGTGGACGCGATCCTGCTGGTGGACGGCGGCACCGACATCCTGATGCGCGGTGACGAGGCCGGACTCGGCACCCCCGAGGAGGACATGGCGAGCCTGGCCGCGGTGGCCGGCCTGGCCGAGGTGCCCGAGCGGCTGGTCGCCTGCCTGGGCTTCGGCATCGACGCCCACCACGGCGTCAACCACTCCCTGGTGCTGGAGAACCTCGCCGCGATCGACCGGGCCGGCGGCTACCTCGGCGCCTTCTCCATCCCGCGCGACAGCCGGGAGGGCATGCTCTACCTGGACGCCGTCGAGTACGCCAGGGCCGCGTTCCCCGAGCACCCCAGCATCGTCAACGGCTCGGTGGCGGCGGCGCTGCGCGGCGAGTTCGGCGACGTCCGGTTCACCGAGCGGACCAAGGACGGGCAGCTCTTCATCAATCCCCTGATGACGCTCTACTTCGGTGTCACGGTCGGGGCGCTCGCCGCCGAGAACCGGTACCTGGACCGGCTGGAGCACACCGTGGTGACCCGTCAGATCGCCACCGGCATCGCGGAGTTCCAGGACGAACTGCCCCGGCAGCGGATGCCCCGGCAGTTCCCGCACTGACCGGGGGTGCGCGGGCGCCCGAAGGGGGCCCGCGCGGCGGGCGGCGGCCGGGTCAGAACGCGGCGAGCCGGAACTCCAGGTTGCCGAACCGCACCTGGTCGCCCGGCTGGACCCGGACGCCGCCCGCTATCCGGCGCCCGTTCACGTGCGTCCCGTTGGTCGAGCCGAGGTCGTACAGCATCCAGCCGCCCGCCTCGTGCCGCAGTTCGGCGTGGTGCCGGGACACCGAGGCGTCGTGCAGCCGCAGTCCGGAGCCGGGGAGCCGGCCGATCGTCAGCTGCCCGCTCCCGGTCCCGGCCTGCGGCAGGTTCAGCCCCGGCAGCCGCTCGGTGCGCCAGGCCCGGCCCAGCCGGTCCCCGAAGGCGGAGACCCGGCCGACCGTGCGCAGCACGAAGCGCTCGACCGGCCCGCCGGTCGGCAGCCCGGCCACCGCCGCGTCCAACTCGCCGCGGCTGGTGGCGTGCAGGACGACGTCCATCCGGCCGAGGAAGGTGTCGTGCGAGAGCCGCCCGCTGCCCGCGCCGTCCCGGAGCATCCCGAGCGCCTGGTCCCGTTCGGCGTCGGAGGGCCGGACCGCGCCGGTCGGCCGGGCCGCGCCGGTGGGGAGTTCAGGAGGCGTCATGGCCAAATTGTCGGCGCGGCCGACTCCGGCTGTCCAGATCACGCCGTGCGCGGGCGCGGGATTCGTACGTCACGGCAGTCCAGACGCCCTGTCCCGCCGGCCGGTTCCGCGCGTCCCGGCCGGGCGCCCTCGCCCGCCCCGGGCTGCCGTACGGGCCGTCAGGCCTTGCGGGCGGCGGCGAGGATCTTCTCCGTGGTGTGCAGGAACCGGGAGGTGACCGCGCCCCGGTAGGCCTTGCCGAACATCTCCTTGGTGACCCACTTGCCGTCCTGGAGGTGGACCACGACGTACGCCGCCCCGGGGTCGGCGCCGACCACCTCGACGTCGCCCTTCGGCGAGCGGTGGGGGAGGGTGAGTTCGGCCGGCAGCGGCTCGGACAGGAAGGCGACGACCAGCCGGACGTCCGGCGTCACCTCGACGCCGCGGAACGGCTCGGCGGCGAGCAGGCCGGCCACCTCGTCCAGGGTGCGCAGCAGCGCCGGCACCGGGTACCCGAGCGAATTCTCCAGGTGCTCCTCGATCCGCCGGGTCAGCGCCGCGCGGTCGGGCTCGTCGGTGGTGAAGAAGACGTTGCCGGTCTGGATGTAGGAGCGGACGTTCTCCAGCCCGAGTTCGGCGAAGAGCGCCCGCAGCCGCTCCATCCTCACCGTCCGGCCGCCGACGTTGACGGCCCGCAGGAAGGCGATGTACGTGGTCGTGGTGGTCACCCCGCCAGTGTGGCACCGGCCGCCGACAACGGCCCGGCCGCGGCTGTCCGGTCCTGCCGCAGCTGTACGGTCCTGCCGTGACTGCCGGTCCTGCTGTGACTGCCGTTCTGCCGTGACTGCCGGTACGACTGTCCGTCCGGTTGCGGTCGCGGCCACGGCCGCCCCGCCCGTCCGGTCGTCCGCGCCCGGCGGTTGTCAGTGCCGGGTGCCAGACTGGCGCCATGGCTACCTGGCAGGATTTCGAACAGCAGGCCCCCGAGCTGGCACTCCTGGTCCGGGCCCGGTTCGAGGCGAACAAGCACCACGTCCTGGCGACGCTGCGCAAGGACGGTGCGCCCCGGGTGAGCGGGACGGAGGTCGACTTCGTCGGCGCCGACCTGTGGATCGGGTCGATGTACGGCGCGGTCAAGGCGCGTGACCTCCAGCGCGACGCCCGCTACGCCCTGCACGCGCACCCCGGTGGCGAGACCATGGCCGGCGGGGACTCCAAGGTCTCCGGCCGGGCGGTGGAGATCACCGACGAGACCGAACTCGCCGCGTTCGCCGCCGATCTGCCCGAGCCGCCGCCCACCCCGTTCCACGCCTTCCGGCTGGAGCTCGACCAGGTGGTGCACACCGCCCTGGAGGGCGACCACCTGATCGTCCACAACTGGCACCCGGGCCGGCCGGTGGAGAGGATCCAGCTCCACTGACCGGCCGGGTGCGGAGAAACCGCCCTACGGCAGAACGGACTTGAGGGCATCGGGGGTGCGGGCCACGATGGCGTGCCCGTCGTCCGCGGTGATGATCGGGCGCTGGATCAGGATCGGGTGATCGGCCATCGCCACGATCCAGCGGTCCCGCTCCCCGGCCTCCCGGGGCCAGTCCTTCATCCCCAGGTCCTTCGCGGCCTGCTCGTCGATGCGGGTGATGTCCCAGGGTTCCAGGCCCAGCCGCTCCAGCACCTTCGCCAGCTCGGCCGCGGTCGGCGGATCCTCCAGGTAACGCCGCACGGTGTACTCGACCCCGGCGTCGTTCAGCGCGCCGAGCGCGGTCCTGCACTTGCCGCACCGAGGGTTGATCCAGATCTCCATGCCGGCCACCCTACCGAGCCGGCCGGGCCCGCCTCCGGACCCGCCGCGCCGCGCGATTCCGTCCGTACGGGAACTCCGCTGCGCCCGCCGGTGGTTGACCGGACAGGAAGCGTGTCTCGGGAGGGGAGCACCGCATGGACGGCGCGGCGATCATCGAACAGCTGATGACCACGGACGTCAGGACCGACCCGTACCCGCTGTACGCGAGGGCCCGCGAGCTGGGCCCGGTGGTCCCCGCCGGGGAGGGCATGTTCGTGGCGACCGGCTACGCGGCGGTCAACAAGGTGCTGCGCACGCCCGCCTTCGGCGTCGCGACCGCCGAGATGATGTCCGGTCTGGCCCCCGAGTACGCCGCGCACTCCTCGCTGGCCCTGTTCGGCCGCTCGATCCTCCAGCGCAACGCCCCCGACCAGCCCAGGGTCCGCTCGCTGATCGCCTCGGTGTTCACCGCCCGCCGGGTCGCCGCGCTGCGTCCGGCGGTGGAGGCGGCGGTCGGCCGGCTGCTGGACGGGATGGCCGAGCAGGGCGCCGACGGCTCTCCGGTGGACTTCATGGACGCCTTCGCCTTCCGGCTGCCGGTCGGGGTGATCTGCGAGCTGCTCGGTGTCCCCGAGCGGGACCGCTACCGCTTCCGCGACCTCGCCTCCGACCTGACGGTGGCGCTGGAGATCATCCAGGACCCGGACGAGCTGGCCGTCGCCGACGCGGCCGCCGACGAGCTGGCCGGGTACTTCACCGGACTGGCCGCCGAGCGCCTGGCCAGGCCGCAGGACGACCTGGTGACCGACCTGGCCCGGATCGCCGTCGCGGACGACGAGCGGCTCTCCGCCCGGGAGCTGCTGGCCAACCTGGTGCTGCTGCTGGTGGCGGGTTTCGAGACCACCACCAACCTGCTCGGCAACGGCCTGGCCCTGCTGTTCCGCCACCCCGAGGCCGCCGCCGGGCTGCGCAGCGGCGCGATCACCCCGGCCGGGTTCACCGACGAGGTGCTGCGCTTCGACTCCCCGGTCCAGGCCACCGGGCGGGTCGCGCTGGAGGAGGGCCTGTCCGTCGAGGGCGTGCCCGTCCTGTCCGGCGACGAGGTGACCCTGCTGATCGGCGCGGCCAACCACGACCCGGCCAGGTACGAGCACCCCGAGGTGTTCGACCCGACCCGCACCGACAGCCAGCCGCTGAGTTTCGGCGGCGGCACGCACTTCTGCCTGGGCTCCCAGCTGGCCCGGCTGGAGGCCGAGGTCGCGATGCCCGCCCTGCTGGACCGCTTCGCCAGGCTCGCCCCCGGCGGCGTCCCCACCCGGCGTGACCGCCTGGTGCTGCGCGGCTACGAGACCCTGCCGGTGACCGTCCGGTGACCGCGCGCCGATCAGCCCCTTCCGGGCCGGATTCGGCCCCTCCGGCCCCGGGGACCGGGACGTTCGGCCGTTCGTGGTCCTGTCACCCGTAGGAGAACATGGGGGATGAAACCGGCCAATCCGGACCGATCACCCGGAACGGCCGCCTGCCAGGAGGTCCCCCGTGCCCACAGCACCCCGCCCGCCGCGCCCCGCGGCGCTGGAGCCCAAGGCGCCGCGGTGGGTGCCCTGGCTGCCGGTGCTCCTGCTGGTGCTGGACCTGATCGCCGAGGCCGTCGTCCCCGACGCCGTCGCGGCCGGCTTCCTGCTGACCGCGCTGCCCGTGGTGGCCGCGTTCAGCTACGGCCCGGCGCTGACCGCCGTCACCACGGCCGGCTCGCTGGCACTCCAGCTCGTCCTGGCGCTGCGTGCCGGCCACATCGACGAGCAGCACCACGTCTGGGTCTACATCGCCACCCTGCTCTCCGGCGTCATGGGCACCGCGCTGTCCTGGCAGCGCACCCGGCAGAACCGGAACCTGCTCCAGGCCCGTACGGTCGCCGAGACCCTGCAACGCACCGTGCTGCGGCCGGTGCCCGAGCGGGCCGGCGGGCTGCGGGTGGCCGGCCTCTACCGCCCCGCCCAGGCCGAGGTCCTGGTCGGCGGCGACCTGTACGAGGTGTGCGACACCCGCTTCGGCGTGCGGGTGCTGCTCGGCGACGTCCGGGGCAAGGGCCTGGGCGCGGTCCGCACCGTCGCCGACGTCCTCGGCGCGTTCCGGGCGACCGCGTACGACACCCCCGGGCTGGTCGAACTCGCCGACCAGCTGGACCGCGCGGTGCTGCGCGACGCGGCCGACCGCGGCGACGACGAGCTGTTCGTCACCGCTGTCCTGCTCCAGTACCGCCCCGGCTCGGACTGCGTGGAGATCGTCAACCGCGGCCACACCACCCCGCTGCTGCTCGGCGGCGGTGCCATAGCCCCGGTGCCCTGCGCCGACGAGCTCCCGCTGGGCCTCGGCCACCTCGGCCCGGCCGGTGAGCGCAGCAAGGCGATCGCCGCCGCGCTGCCCCCGGGCCACACCGTGCTGCTCTACACCGACGGCGTCAGCGAGGCCCGCGACTCCACCGGCGCCTTCTACCCGCTGGCACCCCGGCTCGCCGCCCTCGGCACCACCGCCCCTGACCGGGTGGTCTCCTTCCTCGCCCAGGACGTCCACCGGTACGCCGGCCTGCTCGCCGACGACCTCGCCGTCCTCGCCCTCACCCCCGACGTCACCCGCTAGACCCGCCGCCGCCCGCCGGACCCGCCGTCACCCGCCGGGGACCCGCCCTCGCCGGGACCGCCCCACTCCCAGAGGTTCGCGAACAGCTCCGCCTGCTCCCTGGCGTCGTCGAGGGCGTGGTGGGTGTGCGGCAGGCCGGGCAGCAGTTCCGAGGGCATCGACCGCTTGCCGATCCCGGCGAACGGCACCCGCCCAGGCAAACGCTTGTCGCCTGCCGCTCCCGTCACCCGGACGACCCCGCCGGGGTGCCTCCGGGGGCGGGAGTGCGCAGGCTGCTGGCAACGACCGGGCCCGACCGGGCCCCGACGCCGCGGCGCGGGAGGACGAGATCGACGGGACACGGACGGCGGGCACCGGCGGAGGAGCCGACGAGGGAGCCGACGCGCGGCTGCTCGCGCGCGGCGCCCTGCCGGCGGCGCTCGGGGCCGTGGGGATGCTGCTGTTCGCGCTGGGGGAGGGCGGGCTGCTGGTGGTCGCGGCGGGCGTGCTCGGGCTGGTCGTCTGGGCCGCCGGCGTCTGGTGGTTCCTGGCCTACCGGGGCGCGGTCCGGGTGTTCGGGCTGCTCGTCGCGGTCGCGGCGCCGGTCGCGGTGCTGGTGCTCTTCGCCCACCACCGGCTGTGGCTGACGGCCCTGGTCATCGTCCTGTGCTGGGGAGCCGCGCTGGCCCTCGCCCGCGCGGCGCTGCGCAGAGCCGACCCGGAACCGCCGATGCGGGCGGTCGCCGCGCCCGGGCCGCGGCGGCCGGTCCTGTTCATGAACCCGAGGTCCGGCGGCGGGAAGGTCGGCCGCTTCGGGCTGGTCGAGCGGGCGGAGGAACACGGCGCCCGGGTGGTCCTGCTCGACCACTCCGTTCGCACCGATGTCGCCGCGCTGGCCCGTACGGCCGTGGCCGAGGGTGCGGACCTGCTCGGTGTGGCGGGCGGCGACGGCAGCCTGGCGCCGGTCGCGGCCGTCGCCGCCGAGCACGACCTGCCGTTCCTGGTGGTCCCCGCCGGCACCCGCAACCACTTCGCCCTGGACCTCGGCCTCGACCGCGCCGACCCGTCCCGCACCCTGGCCGCGCTGACCGGCGGCGAGGAACTGCGGGTCGACCTCGGCGAGGTCTCGGGCCGGGCCTTCGTCAACACCGTCTCCTTCGGGGTGTACGCCGACATCGTGCAGAGCCCCGGGTACCGGGAGGACAAGGTCGGAACGGTCCTGGCGCTGCTGCCCGAGCTGCTGGCCGGGGAGGGTGTGCAGCGCGTCGACGCCCGGGCCGACGCCACCGTGCTCACCGACCGGCAGGCGCTGCTGGTCAGCAACAACCCGTACGGCTCGACCGAGGGCCTCGGCCTCGGCGATCGCCGCCCCCGGCTCGACGGCGGCGAACTCGGCGTGCTGGGCATCAGGGTGGACGGCGTGGCCGAGGCCGCGGACGTGGTCCTGCGCGGCACCCGGTCCACCGGGCTGCGAGCGCTGACCGCCCAGCGGGTGGAGGTGACGGCGGCCGGGGGCGCCGGCGCGGGCGAGCTTCCGGTGGCGGTCGACGGCGACGCGCTGCGGATGCCCGCACCGGTCGTGTGCACCCTGCACCCGCGGGCCCTGCGGGTCCTGGTGCCGCGCGACCGCCCGGGCCTGCCCGCCCCCGTACCGACGGTGAACTGGCGGCGGCTGGCCGCCCTGGCCTTCGGCCGCGCCGACCGCGGCTCCGACCGGACCTCCAGGGAGCAGAGCCGTGACTGACCCCTCAGCCTCCTCCCCGTCCGCCGTCGGGGCCGTGCTCGACGACCTCCGGGCGGTCGACGGCGCCGTCTACGGGGCCGTCGCCGCCACCCCGACCCCGGCCCTGGACTCCGCGCTGCGCCGGCTCTCGCGGGCCGCCGACCGCTCGAAGATCTCGCTGACCGTCGCCGCGCTGCTCGCCCTGCGCCCCGGCCGCCCCCGGCAGGCGGCGGCGGCCGGAGTCGGCGCGGTGGCGCTGGCCTCGGCGGCGGCGAACCTGGTCGGCAAGCAGCTGGTCCGCCGCCCCCGGCCCGACCGGGAGCGCGCCAGGGTGATCGTCGGCCGGCAGGTGCCGATGCCGGAGTCGGCCTCCTTCCCGTCCGGGCACACGGCCTCGGCGACGGCCTTCGCCACCGCGGTCGGCGTGCTGCTGCCGCCGCTGGCGGTGCCGCTGGGCGCGTTGGCGGCCGCCGTCGGCTACTCCCGGGTCCACACCGGCGTGCACTACCCGGGCGACGTCGCGGCCGGCGCGCTGCTCGGCTTCGCGGCCGCGGTGGCGTCCCTGGCCGTCGTCAGGACCGCACCGCCGTCCGCCCCGGAGTGACCCGCCCGCGCCCCGGCCCGTCCGCCCGATGGCCGCGGAACGCCGCCGCGCGACGGCGGGCGTCACCTCACGTCGACGACATCGAGAACGGCGCCCTCCACGCGGGCGGCGGTGGCGAATCCGGAGCGACCATGGCCGAAGCGAGAGAGGGCTGATTCACCGGTGGTTCATGAGGCCGCTCTCGTAGGCGGCGATGACGAGCTGGGCCCGGTCCCGGGCGCCGAGCTTGGCGAGGAGTCTGCTGACGTGGAACTTGACGGTGGAGTGCGACAGGTGCAGTCCGTCGGCGATCTCCGTGTTGGACATGCCGTTCGCGATCAGGACGAGGACCTCGCGCTCCCGGTCGGTGATCTCGTCGAGGCGGCGGTTCGCTCCGACCGCCACCTGGGGGCGCCTGGTGAACTCGGCCACCAGTTTCCGGGTCACGCGGGGGGAGAGCAGAGCCTCGCCGTCGGCGATGACGCCGATGGCCGAGAGGAGGTCCTCCGGTGGGGTGTCCTTCAGCAGGAAGCCGCTGGCGCCCGCGTGGAGCGCGGTGAACACATAGCGGTCGAGGTCGAAGGTGGTGAGGATCAGTATCCGCACCGGTGGCGGGTCTTCGCCGCCGAGCAGTCGCCGGGTGGCCTCGATCCCGTCCATCCCGGGCATCTGGATGTCCATCAGGGCGACGTCGGGCCGTTCCCGTCGGATGACCTCGACCGCCTCGGCTCCGTCGCCGGCCTCGCCGACCACCGTGAGGCCCGGCGTGGTGTCGACGAGCACCCGGAAGCCGGCGCGGACGAGGGCCTGGTCGTCGCAGATCACGACCCGCACGTCCCCGCTCACGTCCCCGCTCACGCCGATTCCCCGGTGGGGAACCGGGCCCAGACGCGGAAGCCGCCGAGCGGGAGGTGGCCGGCGGCGAAGTCGCCGCCGGAGAGCGCGACCCGTTCCCGCATGCCGATCAGGCCGTGACCGACACGGCCGCCAGGGCTTTCGGACGTGACGGCGGGGCCGGGGCGGCCGCGGCCCTCGTCGGTCACCTCGATCTCGATGCCGTCCGGGTGGTAGCTGACCTGGGCCCGGGCGCGGGCGGTCGCAGCGTGCTTGACGGAGTTGGTCAGGGCCTCCTGGACTATCCGGTAGCCGGCCAGGTCGATCGACGGCGGGAGCTGCCGGGCGGCGCCCCTGATCCGCAGCTCGACCTGGAGCCCGGTCCGGCCGGTCTGCTCGATCAGGAAGGGGAGGTCGCTCAGGCCGGGTTTCGCCAGGTCCGAGGCGGCCGCCGGGTCGTCGGCGGGTGACTCCTCCCGCAGCACGTCGAGCAGGGCCCGCATCTCGCGCAGCGCCGTGCGGCTGACCGTCTCGATCGCGGTCAGCGCCTTGGCGGCCTCGTCAGGGTGTCCGGTGATGACGTGGCGGCCGACGCCGGCCTGCACGGCTATCACGCCCATGCTGTGGGCCATCACGTCGTGCAGCTCGCGGGCGATGCGCAGACGTTCCTCGATGACCGTCCGCTGCGCCTCCTCGATGCGGGCCTGCGCCTGACGTTCCGCCTGGGACCGCAGCCCGGCGTCGTAGGCGCGCTGTGACCTGATCATCATGCCGGCCGCCCAGAAGGCCACGATCGGCGCGCTCTGTCCCAACCACATCGCGGCCCAGGCGTTGTCGAAGGTCACCGAGCTGCCGCCCATCGCCATGCCGACGCCGACGACGGCCTCGGTGAGCACCAGGCCGGCCACGGCCCGGGACCGCGGCTGCGAGAGCGCGAACTGGTAGAGGCACAACGCGACCGCCAGCGACGGGAACTTGACGAACCCGTAGGCCGCCATCGTGGCGTACGTGGCCAGCGACACCCCGAGGGCCGGCCGGGGCCACAGCCGTCTGGCCGCCACCGCGCAGGCCAGCAAGGTCAACAGCGCGTACCAGCCCGGGAGCGGGAGGCCGGCGGTGGCGAGCTGGGCGTCGGTGGGACGCCCCCACAGCAGGAGCGCCATGCCGACCGCGACGTCCAGCCCGACGAGTTGGACGCGGGTCAGCCGTTTGGTGAGCGGGGGCCGAAGCACGTCCTGACGCTAGTCGCGGGCGCGTGGGCGCGTCATCCGTCTGCGGTCGCATCTTCGGACCTGTACCTCGGACCAGGGGCGCACACGGTGTCCGGGCCCGGGGCCCGGACACCGACTCCGTGCCGCGGCCTGATCCGGCGGACCGGCCGCGACCGCCATCGTGGAAAGCCATCCGGCACCTGACGATCTTCGAAGGATGGAGCATCCGCATGACTCTCGACCGAGCACCCGCTCCGGATCAAGCACCGGGTTCCGGCCGGGCACCGGTTCCCGTGTCCGAGCCCGCCGCCCGCGGCGAGAAGATCACCAAGGTCCACGGCACGGGCGACGCGAAGGTCACAGCTCTGGACGCCGTCGACGTCGAGATCGAGGGCGGCGCGTTCACCGCGATCATGGGCCCGTCCGGCTCGGGCAAGTCGACCCTGATGCACTGTCTGGCGGGCCTGGACTCGGTGGACGGCGGCCGGATCTGGATCGACGACATCGAGCTCACCGCGCTGCGCGAGCGCGAGCTCACCGAGCTGCGCCGCGACCGGATCGGCTTCATCTTCCAGTCGTTCAACCTCATCCCGGCCCTGACCGCCCTGGAGAACATCACCCTGCCCATGGCGATCGCGGGCCGCACGCCCGACCGGGCCTGGCTCAACGAGATCCTGGTGACCTTCGGCCTGGCGGACCGGCTGCGCCACCGGCCTTCGGAACTGTCCGGCGGGCAGCAGCAGCGGGTCGCCTGTGCTCGCGCCCTCGCGGGCCGGCCGGAGATCGTGTTCGCCGACGAGCCCACGGGGAACCTGGACTCCCAGGCCGGGACCGAGGTACTGCGGCTGCTGCGCCGGAGCGTGGACGAGCTCGAACAGACCGTCGTCATGGTGACCCACGACCCGACCGCCGCGTCCTTCGCCGACCGCGTGGTCTTCCTCGCCGACGGCCGGGTGGCCGGCGAGCTGCGGTCCCCGACCGCTGAGGCCGTCCTGCACCGGATGCGCCAAGGCGGGGGGCACCGCTGATGCCGAAGGTGGCGCTGCGCGGGATCTTCGCGCACACAGGACGACTCGCGCTGTCCTGCCTTGCCGTGGTGCTCTCGGTGGCCTTCGTCACCGGCACGATGATCTTCACCGGCACGATCAACGGGGCCTTGGACGACGCCGCGGCGGCGAGCGCCCCGGACGTCACCGTCACTGCCCCGCTGCCGGCGGGCACGGGGCCGGCCGAGGCCGGCGACGCGGTGCAGCGGGCCGTGGTCGGCGAGGGCGGCACGCTGCCGGACGCCGACACCCTGGTCGGGAAGGTGCGCGCCGTGCCGGGCGTGGCGGCGGCGTACCCCGACGTCACGGTCGACACCGCGACGCTGACCGACTCGCAGGACAAGGCGATCGACGCGGCCGGCGGGATGTCCGGTTTCGGCGCCAAGAGCAGCATCCCCGTACTGGCGGGCAACTGGTACGACTCCGACCGGTCGCCGGTGCGGCTCGCCGGCGGCCGGGCCCCGCAGGGCCCTGACGAGGCCGTGCTCGACCGCGTCTCGGCGGACCGCGCCCACGTGCGGATCGGGGACACGATCAGGGTGGTCGCCGTCCCCGGCACGTTCGAGGCCAGGGTCACCGGCATCGCCGACTTCAAGGCCGCCAGCCAGGGCAACACCCGCGTCTACGTCGACACCGCCACCGCCCAGCAGCGGCTGCTCGGCAAGCCCGGCGCGGCCACCTCGATCCGGGTGGACGCCGCCGCCGGTGTGACGCCCGCCGACCTCCGTCGCGGCCTCGAGGCCACCCTGGGCGGCGCGGTCCAGGTCCAGGCCAAGGATCCGACCGCCGTGAGCCCGGACAACGGGGCCGGTCAGACCACTGACTTCCTCGGCATGGTGATGACGGGCTTCGCGGTGGTGGCCGTCCTGGTCGGCGTGCTCCTCATCTTCAACACGTTCTCGATGTTGGTCGGGGCCCGGACCCGCGAGCTCGGCCTGCTGCGCGCGATCGGCGCGAGCCGCCGGCAGGTGAACCGGTCCGTCCTGCTCGAAGCCCTGGTCCTCGGCCTCCTGGGCTCCACCCTCGGCATCGGCGCCGGGATCGGGCTGGCCGTCGGGCTGCACGCGGCGATGGCCTCCTTCGGCCTCGACCTGGGCTCGACCTCGCTGGTCGTCGGGCCCGACGCCGTGCTGGTCGGCTACGCCGTCGGCACCGTGGCCACGCTGGCCGCCGGAGTGATCCCGGCGCGGCGTGCGGGACGCATCCCGCCGATGGCCGCTCTCCGCGAGGCGGCCGCGCCGAGCACCCGGCCCGGCCGGGGCCGCACGCTGACCGGCGCGGCGCTGCTGCTGGCCGGGGCCGGTCTGCTGATCGCGGGCCATGCCGCGACGGCGCCGGGCATGATCCTGACCCTGATCGCCTTCTTCCCGCTCGGGCCCGCTCTCGTCCGCGGCGTCGTCCCGGTCCTGACGGCCGCCTTCCCGCGGCTCTTCGGGCCGATCGGCGCGATCGCCGCCGGGAACACGCTGCGCAACCCGCGCCGCACTGCCGCCACCTCTGCCGCGCTGATGATCGGCATCTGCGTGGCAACGGCGATGGCCGTCTCGGCGGCCTCCGCCTCGGACTCCATGGCGGCTCGCACCGACCGGATGCTCGGCGCGGACTTCATCGTCAGCGGACAGCACTCGCAGGCGCAGTTCGGGCCCGAGGCCGCCGAGGCGGCGCGGCGCGTACCGGGAATCGGCGAGATCGTCAGGGAACGGGTCACCAGGGCCACGCTCACCGCCGGAGCGACCACGCTGTCCACCACCGTCTACGGCGACGAGCCCGGTTTCCCCACCGCGATGCACGAGACCTACCCAGCGGGCGACCCGCAGGCCGCGCTCGCCCACGGCCGGATCGTCCTCGTGGACGCCATGGCCGAGCGACTCGGCGTCGGCATCGGCGACCACGTCACCCTCGCCGGACCGGGCAGCCGCCCGGTGACCCTGACGATCGGCGCCGTTCAACGCCAAGAACCGCCCGGCATGTCGATGGGCCGGGTACGACTCGCGCCCAGTGTCGGATTCGACGTCCTGTCCACCCTGGCTCCCACCGCCTCCGACACCACCCTGTTCGCCTTCGCGGCCCGCGGCGCGGACCCGACAGCGGTCGGGAAGGCGCTCACCACGGCGCTGGCCGGGTATCCGCAGCTGGCCGTGCAGGACCGGGCGGCCTACAAGGCATCCGTCCGAAACAGCGCCGACCGGATGCTCTCGATGGCGTACGGGCTCCTGACCCTCGCGGTCGTCATCGCGGTGCTGGGCGTGGCCAACACGATGGCCATGTCGGTCGGGGAACGGACGCGCGAGATCGGCATGCTGCGCGCGGTCGGGGCCTCACGCCGCGAAGTCCGCCGCATGGTCCGCTTGGAGTCGGTCGTGATCACTGCCTTGGGGGCTCTGTCAGGACTGTCGCTCGGCATCGCTTGGGGGATCGCCCTCCATCGAATGGCGGGCGAGGGGCAAACCATCCTGTCAGTGCCCTGGATCACCCTTGCGGAACTGGCGGCGGCTGCCGTGATCGCCGGCGTCCTCGCGGCGCTGACCCCGGCTGTGCGGGCGGCTCGCCTCGACATCCTGTCCGCGCTGGCCGCGGACTAGAAACGCGCTGCGTTCCCGCTCGGCGGGACCGCGCGGAACGGCTCGAAACCGGGCAGCGTCGCGACACTCTCATTCCACACGGCGAGCCCAGGGCATTCGGCGCGAGTCGGCAGCCGGCGTTTCCGCAGGTCAGCGAGGTGCTGACCTGCGGAAACGTTGAGAGACCGACCTGCGTTCCCGCAGGTCGGAGGCCCTCTACAGGTCGTAGTACAGCTCGAACTCGTGCGGGTGGGGCCGGAGGGCGATCGGGGCGATCTCGTTGGTGCGCTTGAAGTCGATCCAGGTCTCGATCAGGTCCGGGGTGAAGACGTTGCCCGCGAGGAGGTACTCGTGGTCGGCTTCCAGGGCCTCCAGGACGGCGGGGAGGGAGGACGGGACCTGGGGGACGTTGGCGTGCTCCTCGGGGGCCAGCTCGTAGAGGTCCTTGTCGACGGGCTCCAGCGGCTCGATCTTGTTGCGGATGCCGTCGATGCCGGCCATCAGCATGGCGGAGAAGGCCAGGTAGGGGTTGGAGGACGGGTCCGGCGCGCGGAACTCGATGCGCTTGGCCTTGGCGTTGGAGCCGGTGATCGGGATGCGGATCGCGGCCGAGCGGTTGCGCTGCGAGTAGACCAGGTTGACCGGCGCCTCGAAGCCCGGCACCAGGCGGTGGTAGGAGTTCACCGAGGGGTTGGTGAAGGCCAGCAGCGAGGGGGCGTGCCGCAGCAGTCCGCCGATGTAGTAGCGGGCGGTGTCGGAGAGCCCGGCGTAGCCCTGCTCGTCGTAGAAGAGCGGCGAGCCCTCGGTCCACAGCGACTGGTGGACGTGCATGCCCGAGCCGTTGTCGCCGAAGATCGGCTTGGGCATGAAGGTGGCGGTCTTGCCGTTCCGCCAGGCGACGTTCTTGATGATGTACTTGAACAGCATCAGGTCGTCGGCGGCGTGCAGCAGGGTGTTGAACTTGTAGTTGATCTCGGCCTGGCCGGCCGTGCCGACCTCGTGGTGCTGGCGTTCGACCTCCAGCCCGGCCGCGGCGAGTTCCAGCGACATCTCGGCGCGCAGGTCGGCGAAGTGGTCGACCGGAGGGACGGGGAAGTACCCGCCCTTGTACTTGACCTTGTAGCCGCGCACGTCGCCCTCGGCGGCGCCGCTGTTCCAGGCGCCGGCCTCCGAGTCGATGTGGTAGAAGGACGCGTTGGCGCTGGTCTCGAAGCGGACCGAGTCGAAGACGTAGAACTCGGCCTCGGGCCCGAAGAACGCGGTGTCGGCGATGCCGGAGGAGGCGAGGTAGGCCTCGGCCTTCTTGGCGACGTTGCGCGGGTCGCGGCTGTACGCCTCGCCGGTGACCGGGTCCTGGATGAAGAAGTTGATGTTGAGGTGCTTCTCGGCCCGGAAGGGGTCGAGGCGGGCCGTGGCGAGGTCCGGCACCAGAGCCATGTCGGACTCGTGGATGGCCTGGAAGCCGCGGATCGACGAGCCGTCGAACATCAGGATCTCGGACGGATCGAAGGTCGCCGCGGGTACGGAGAAGTGCTGCAAGACGCCCGGCAGGTCGCAGAAGCGGACGTCGACGAACTTGACGTCGTTGTCCTGGATGTACTGCTTCACTTCGGCGGCGTTGTTGAACATCCATCCTCCTCGGTGCGAATTTGGCTCACCATAGGAATGGGTCGTTTCCAGCCGGTGACCCGGTCGTTTCCTAGATGTTAACCACGGCCGCCGCACGGGTGGCAAAGATGGACGGGCCTGTACAAATCGCCTCGCCGAGCTGGGCGTCCTTCCGCAAGTGGTCTGGACCACTTGGAAAGCCCGGGAACGACGGTTCACCCGGTCGGGGGGTGCTGCCCCGGCCGGAGGGGAGCCGGTGGGGGTGCACGCCGTCAGCCCGGTTAGTGTGGATTCGTGGACACCAGAGAAGCGTTGGGATCGTGGATCGACGGCCCCCGGGCGGCCGCCGAGAAGTTGGGCGCCGACTTCGGCTACCGCGGCGAGCGCCTCGGGCTGCCCAAGGAGGGCCCCGGCTCGATCGCCGGCCCCGGCCGGCGGATCGGCGCCCTGTTCGTGGACGGGTGGCTGGTCGCCCTGATCTCGTACGGGCTGATCGCCCGCGGCGACCAGGCCGAGGCCAACCTGTGGACCAGCCCGCTGTTCTTCCTGGTCGCGGCCCTGCTGCTGGCCACCACCGGCACGACGGTCGGCAAGCGGCTGTTCGGCCTCCGGGTGGTCCGGCTGGACGGCAGGCGGGCGACCATCCCGCAGGTCCTGCTGCGCACCCTGCTGCTCTGCCTGGTGGTGCCGCCGCTGGTCTGGGACCGCGACACCCGCGGCCTGCACGACAAGGCGGTCGGCACCGTCGAGGTCCGGATCTAGCGCCCGGGGTCGGTGCGGCCACCCCAGGCCCGTACCCCCCGGTTCCCGTAGGACCATCCCGGCCCCATGCGATCACGCCGGTCCCGTAGGACACAGAACGGCCCCGCCGCGGAGCTTCCGCGGCGGGGCCGTTGTCGTCAGGGGAGGGAGGGTCAGCGGGCCTGGCCGCCCTTGGGCATCCGGGCGCCCTTCGGCATCGGACCCTTGGGGATCGGCGCCTTGGAGAGCAGGTCGCCCAGCGCGCGCAGGCGGTCGTTGGTCTCGGTGACCTGGGCGGCGGTGATGGCGCGGGGCAGGCGCATCAGGTGGACCTGGAGCTTCTTCAGCGGGATCTCGCCCTCGCCGGTGCCCACCACGATGTCGTGCACCGGCACGTCGCCGACCACACGGGCCATCTTCTTCTTCTCGGAGGCCAGCAGCTGGCGGACCCGGTTCGGGTTGCCCTCGCCGATCAGCGCGATGCCGGCCCGGCCCACGGCACGGTAGACCGCGTCCTGGTTGCGGGTGACCGCCACCGGCGTCGTGCTGGAGCTCCAGCCGCGCCGGATGTTGTCCAGCACCGCCGCCACGGCCCCCGGCTGCCCCTCCATCTGTCCGAACGCGGCGCGCTCGGCCCGGCGCCCGAAGACGATCGCCATGGCCAGCACGGCCACGATGAAGCCCAGGATGCCCAGGTAGACGGGGTGCTCGATCGCGAAGCCGATGGCGAGGAACACGCCGAAGGTCAGCAGGCCGACGCCGGCGATGATCAGGCCGATCTTGGTGTCGACCTTCTTGGTCATGGTGTACGCCAGACGGATCTGCTTCAGCCGTCCGGGGTTCTCGGATGTTTCCCTCGCCATAACGCTCATGGTACGTGGCACGGGTACGGGATATCCAAGCCCGGGTACCCGTTCGCCCCAACCGTGACCCGAGCGCCCGCACACCGTCGCACAGAGCGACGCCGGGGCCATCGCCGACGCCGAAGCGTCACCGCCGCGCGGACGGCCCGCCCCGTGGCCGCACTGGCAGCCGCACCTACGGCCGCACCTACGGCCGCACCTACGGCCGCACCTACGGCCGTGTCCCGGCCGGTCCGGACACCCCGGACGACCCCGACACCGCCACCGCCTCGTCGTGCCGGCGGTCCGCCGCGTACCTGCGGTTCTCGCACACCGCCGCCCAGGCGTTGCGCCGTGCGTGCCGCTGGCCGGGAGCGAGCAGGACGCTCTCGGCGAACCGCAGCGCCACCCCCACCGACCGGATCCGCATCCCCATGCCGAACAGCTCCTCTCCTGGCTGTGATGGCCGAGAAGAATCGAACGCCCATCAGGCGTCCAGAGTCCCCACCCCGTGTTACCAGTCCGTGACCAGGCAGTCAAAGCGTGGTGAAAACCGGAAGGGCGGAGCAGTCGCTCCGCCCTTCCATGGCCTGAAACCGACCGCCGGCCGTCAGACAGCCGCCTGCGCGCGCCGCTCCAGCGCCTGCCGGTACAGCCGGCCGGCCCGGTACGAGGAACGCACCAGCGGGCCCGACATGACGCCCGCGAAGCCCAGCTCCTCGGCCTCCTGCTGGAGCTCGACGAACTCCTGCGGCTTCACCCAGCGCTCCACCGGGTGGTGGCGCAGCGAGGGACGCAGGTACTGGGTGATGGTGATCAGCTCGCAGCCGGCGCCGACCAGGTCGGCCAGCGCCTGGCTGACCTCCTCGCGGGTCTCGCCCATGCCCAGGATCAGGTTGGACTTGGTCACCAGCCCGGCCGCGCGGGCCTGGGTGATGACGTCCAGCGAGCGCTCGTAGCGGAACGCCGGGCGGATCCGCTTGAAGATCCGCGGCACCGTCTCGACGTTGTGGGCGAGCACCTCGGGGCGGGAGGAGAAGACCTCGGCCAGCTGCTCGGGCACCGCGTTGAAGTCGGGGATGAGCAGCTCGACGCCGGTGCGGCCGGCCTCGCGGCCCGCGGTCAGCGCGTGCACCTGGCGCACCGTCTCGGCGTACAGCCAGGAGCCGCCGTCCGCCAGGTCGTCGCGGGCGACGCCGGTGATGGTGGCGTAGTTGAGGTCCATGGTGACGATGGACTCGGCGACCCGGCGCGGCTCGTCGCGGTCGAACTCGGCGGGCTTGCCGGTGTCGATCTGACAGAAGTCGCAGCGGCGGGTGCACTGGTCGCCACCGATGAGGAAGGTCGCCTCGCGGTCCTCCCAGCACTCGAAGATGTTGGGGCAGCCGGCCTCCTGGCAGACCGTGTGCAGCCCCTCCTTCTTCACCAGCGACTGGAGGGCGTTGTACTCCGGCCCCATCTTCGCGCGGGTCTTGATCCACTCGGGCTTCCGCTCGATGGGGGTCTCGCTGTTGCGGACCTCCAGGCGGAGCAGCTTCCTGCCGTCGGGCGCGACAGCGGACACGTGCGACTCCTAGAACTAGACGGGGTACCCCCAGGGTACGCCTGTGGTTGTGGGGCCTTCGCCGGGCCTGCCGCCCTGCAATCGCAGGGCAACACGGCTACCGGTCGGTAGATTCCCGGTGGCCGCCGTGATCTCCGGCGGCCGCCGGGCGGGCGGGACGGGAGGTGCTCAGCGGCTGAGCGCCGGCTCCGGCAGTTCGGCGAGGACGTCGGCCAGGTGCCGTTCGACCACCGGCGCGGCCTCGGCGACGGACAGCTCGCGCTTCAGCTCGCCGGTGAGCGAGGCCACGCCCGCGTCCCGGATGCCGCACGGCACGATCTTGTCGAACCAGGTCATGTCCGGGGCGCAGTTGAGCGCGAAGCCGTGCATGGTCACCCCGCGGGCGACCCGCACGCCGATCGCGGCGAGCTTGCGGTCGTCACCGCGCTGGCCGGCGTTGGAGGGCGCGTACTCGGGGCCGGCCAGCCGCGGGTCGATGCCCAGTGGCAGGCCCATCCGCAGGGTCAGCCTGCCGATGTCCACCACCTGCGCCGGGTCCACCACGGCGTCCGGGATGGACTCGCCCAGCACCCAGACCCCGCTGCGGCCCTCGACCCGGGCGGTGTCGATGCCGAACCCGCCCGCGGTGCGGATCAGCGCCTCCTCCAGCCGGCGGACGTAGGCGATGACGTCGATCGGGTCGGGCAGCTTGACGATCGGGTAGCCGACCAGCTGGCCGGGGCCGTGCCAGGTGATCTCCCCGCCGCGGTTGACCTCCACCACCGGGGTGCCGTCCAGCGGCAGGTCGGCGGGGTTGGTGCGCTTGCCCATGGTGTACACCGACTGGTGCTCCAGGAGCAGGACGGTGTCGGGGATCTCGTCCGCGACCCGCAGCGCGTGCAGCCGCTGCTGCTCCTCCCAGGCCTCCTGGTAGGGCACCGTCCGCTCACCTATGCCCATGTGGACAAAACGCACGTTCTCGCTCACCGCTGCCGCTCCTTGCCAGGCGTTCGAGACCAACCTCGCCACTGTACGCCCAGCCCGGCGGGACCCCTTCGGCCGCCCGTGGGCAGCCGCCCCGCCCGATCCGGCCCCGTCCGGCCCCGAGCGGACGCCCCGCCCGGCCCCGCCCCGCTCAGCCCGCGAGCAGCTGGAGCCGCAGCGCGAGCTGGAGCTCCAGCGACCGCTCCGGGTGGTTCCAGTCCCGTCCGAGCAGCGCCTCGACCCGGTCCAGCCGCTGGACCACGGTGTTCACGTGGACGTGCAGCTCGTCCTTGGCCCGGGTCAGGCTGCCGCCGCAGTCGAAGTAGGTGCGCAGGGTGCGGACCAGCTCGGTGCCGCGCCGGGCGTCGTACGCCAGCAGCGGGCCGAGCGTCGCGCCGACGAAGCCGTCCACGTCGTGGCCGTCGCCGAGCAGGACGCCGAGGAAGCCGAGCGCGCGGGCCGAGGCGCCCTCCCCGGCCCGGCCGAGCACCCGCAGCGCGCGGACGCAGCGCAGGCCCTCGCCGTACGAGGCGGCGAGCGCGGACGGTCCCGCGGCGGGGCGGCCGGCACCGACGGTGACCGGGAACCCGGCCAGCCGGGCCAGCCGCTCGGCGGCCTGCCTGGCGGTCTCCTCGGGATCGCCGGTGCCCCCGGTGCCACCGGCGCCGCCGTTCTCGGCGGGCACCAGCAGCACGACCGTCTCGGCGTGCTCGGCGCTGACGCCCCGCGAGCCGAACAGGTAGCGCCGGGCGGCGCCCGCCAGCCGTCCCCGGTCGTCGTCCTTCCCGTCGGCCGGCTCCGCGACCAGCACCAGGTGCGGCCGGGCGAGGTCGACGCCGAGCCGGCGGCCGCGCGCGGTGAGCCCGGCCGGGTCGCGCTCGGGCGCGGTCAGCAGGTCGGTGAGCAGTTCGCCGCGGACCCGGTTCTCGGTCTCGGCGACCGAGCGGCGCAGCAGCAGGAGCAGCGCGGTGACCACAGTGGCCCGCTCGAACAGCCGCCGGTCGGCGTCGTCCAGGTCGGGCCGGCCGCGCAGCACCATGGTGCCGATCGCGTCGTGTCCGGCGAGCACCGCGCAGACCCACTGGTCGCCGTGCCGTACGGACCGGCCCTCGGCCCGGGAGGCGGCGACCGCGGCGGTCAGTTCCGCGGCGGGTGCGGAGCGTCCGGCCAGCGGCTCGCCCTCGGCGTCCAGGACGGCTATCTCGCCGCCCAGCAGGACGGCGACGGCGGCGGCGACGTCCGGGACCTCGGCGCCGCGCAGCACCAGGTCGGTGAGCCGGTCGTGGGCCTGCTCGGCGCGCTGGACGGCGGCGGAGTGGGCCCGGACCAGCTCGTTGGCGGCGTTCAGCTCGGCGAGCGCGGCCCGGGTGTCGGCCAGCGACTTGGCGGTGTCCAGGGCGATCGCGGCGTGCGCGGCCAGCGACCAGAGCAGCGCGACCTCGTCGGGGGAGAAGGCGCGCGGTGTGCGGTCGGCGGCGAACAGGACGCCGATGACCCGCCCGCCGATCAGCAGCGGCACCCCGATGATCGCCACCAGGCCCTCGTCGAGGACGCCCGCGTCGATCGTGCCGGTGTGGTGGAAGCGTTCGTCGGCGCGGTAGTCGGGGGTGGCGTACGGGCGGGCGGTCTGGGCGACCAGCCCGCCCAGTCCGTGGCCGAGGCTGAGCCGCAGGGTTTGGAAGAGGACGGAGACCGAGCCGTCGGTGACCCGCATGTAGGTGTCGCCGGCGGCCTCGTCCGGCAGGGTCAGGTACGCGGTGTCGGTGCCGAGCAGCATCCGGGCCCGGCGGACGATCGCCTGGAGCACGGTGTCCAGGTCCCGGGACGCGGCGAGGTCCCCGGCGGTGTCGAAAAGGGCCGTCAACTCCGCCTCGCGGCGCCGGTGTTGACGCAGAGTGCGGTGGACCCGCAGGGCCTGCCAGGTGGCGTCGTCGATCTCGGCGAGGACGGCGGCCGACGCACCGCGGCGGCGGGCGTCGGCCAGCACGTCGGCGAAGTCCTCGGTGGCGGCGCCGGAGGCGAGCAGGTCGAGCAGCCGCCGCAGCGCGGGCGCGGCGCTTTCGTGAGGGTGGTTCATGGTGCGTGCTGCCAATCGGCGTCGGTTCCGTCGGTTCCGAGAGAGCGCGATCGTACCGGCTCGGGGCTCGGGCGACGGCGGGCTTACCGGCGGGCTCGGGGCTCGGGCGACGGCGGGCTTCCCGGCGGGCTCGGGGCTCAGGCGACGGCGGGCTTCCCGGTGGAGGCGGCGTCCGCCTCCTGGCCGTGCTGCCCGTCCGCTCCCGCGGTCCCGGCGTCCGGCGCGTCCTCCGCGACCTCCGCGAGGTCCAGGCCCCTGGTCTCCCGGCCGCAGAGCACCGCCAGCACGGTGATCGCCGCCGCGATGGCCACGTACACCGCGATGGGGGTGGCGCTGCCGTAGTCCTTGAGCAGCGCGGTGGCGATCAGCGGCGCCGGGGCGCCGGCCGCCACCGAGGAGAACTGGGCCCCGATCGAGGCTCCCGAGTAGCGCATCCGGGTCGCGAACAGCTCGGAGAAGAAGGCGGCCTGGGGCGCGTACATGGCGCTGTGGAAGACCAGGCCGACGGTCACGGCGGCGACCAGCGAGCCGAAGGACCCGGTGTCGATCATGCCGAAGAAGACGAAGGCCCAGACGCCCACCCCGACCGCGCCCACCAGGTACACCGGCTTGCGCCCGACCCGGTCGGACAGCGCGCCGAACAGCGGGATCAGCGCGAACTGGATCGCGGAGGCGATCAGGACGGCGTTCAGCGCGGTCTGCTTGGAGAAGTGCGCGTGGGTGACGGCGTAGGTGAGCACGAAGGTCGTCATCACGTAGTAGGAGATGTTCTCCGCCATCCGCGCGCCCATGGCCACCAGCACCTCCCGCCAGTGGTTCCGCAACACCTCGACCAGCGGCGGCCGTTCGGCGCTCCTCCGCTCCTTCTCCCGCTTCTGCTTCGCCGCCAGCGCCTGCTTGAACAGCGGCGACTCGTCCACCGCGAGCCGGATCCACAACCCGACCACGACCAGCACCGCCGACAGCAGGAACGGCACCCGCCAGCCCCACGCGAGGAACTGCGCGTCCGACTGCACCGTCGTCAGCAGCGACAGCACCCCCGCCGCCAGCAGGTTCCCGGCCGGTGCCCCGCCCTGCGGCCAGGACGCCCAGAACCCGCGCCGCCGCTGGTCCCCGTGCTCCGACACCAGCAGGACGGCGCCGCCCCACTCGCCGCCGAGCGCGAAGCCCTGCACCAGCCGCAGCGCCGTCAGCAGCACCGGCGCCGCGGCCCCGATCGAGTCGTACGTCGGCAGCAGCCCGATCGCGGTGGTCGACCCGCCCATCAGCAGCAGGCTCACCACCAGCAGGCGCTTGCGCCCGACCCGGTCCCCGAAGTGCCCGAACACCAGCGCCCCGAGCGGCCGCGCGGCGAACCCGATCGCGTAGGTCAGGAAGGACAGCAGGGTCCCGGTCAGCGGGTCGCTGTGCGGGAAGAACAGCTTCCCGAACACCAGCGCCGCCGCCGTGCCGTACAGGAAGTAGTCGTACCACTCGATGGTCGTGCCGATCAGGCTCGCGGCTACCACTCTCGGGAGTGAGCTGCTCGCCGTCGTACCTCGCGCAGAGGCGTTCATGGCCACCACTTCCAGAACCAGGGGGAGACGATGTCGCCACAAGGTAGGAAGCACCGGACCCCGGGACTATGTGGGTGGCCCACACAGTCCCGGGGTCGAATGTGCCTGTCCGCCCTATGAGCGGGCCGGTCGGATCCCGGAGCGCTCCCCGCTCAGTGCGCCGTCCATCCGCCGTCGACGGGGAGGCTGGCGCCGGTGATGTAGGAGGCGGCGGGGGAGCAGAGCCAGAGGGCCAGCTGAGCGACCTCGTCGGGCTCGATCAGGCGCTTCACGGCGGTGCGGTCGAGCATGATCCGCTCGACCACCTCGTCCTCGTGGATGCCGTGGGCGAGCGCCTGGGCGGCGATCTGCTTCTCCACCAGGGGGGTCCGGACGTAGCCGGGGTTGATGCAGTTGCTGGTGACGCCGTACGGAGCGCCCTCCAGCGCGACGGTCTTGCTCAGGCCCTCCAGGGCGTGCTTCGCGGTGACGTACGCGGACTTGAAGGCGCTGGCGCGCAGCCCGTGGACGGAGGAGACGTTGACGACCCGGCCCCACCCCTGCTCGTACATGTGCGGCAGGGTGCGGCGCAGGATGCGGAACGGGGCCTCGACCATGACGCGCTGGATGAGGGTGAAGCGGTCCGGCGGGAACTCGTGTACGGGCGCGACGTGCTGGAGGCCGGCGTTGTTGACGACGATGTCAGCGTCGTCCGGCAGGGCGTCCACGGCCCCGGGGTCGGCGAGGTCGGTGACGATCGCGCGGCCGCCGATCCGCTCGGCGAGCTCCTCGGCCGGGTCGGCCGCGAGGTCGACGACGTAGACCCGGGCGCCGGCGGCGGCGAGGGCCTCGGCGCAGGCCCGGCCGATGCCCGAGGCGGCCCCGGTGACCATGGCCGTGCGGCCGGCGAGCGGGCGGGCAGTAGAGGTGTCCATGGCCGAGAACGGTAGGAATCCGGCGGCCCCGCTCCCATGTGGCGGACCGCCACAGCATCCCGTTGGGCTGTGGTGTTGTCAGCCATGAGAACGGCGCGGGGTCCGAACGGTGGATCGACCGGTCGATCGGCTGACGGTTCGGCTGCGGATGACCAAACCCAACGTGAGCGCGCTTCCCCACAATGGGCGCGGTTGCTTCACCCGTTCGGTGGATTGCTCGGTCAGATCCACCCATAGCGCCCGAATGCTCGCTACATTCACGCCGATTCCCGACAGGGGGCGCCGCCCCAGGCCGCCGAAGTGCTGGTGAGGCCAGGTGCGACGTCCGAGAGGTGTTGACAGACATGCCCCAACGGCCTGCAACCGACAGCCCGGCGTACGGACCGCTCGACCCGCTCGGCCAGCACCGAGGTCCGGTCGGCCGGACCCTTCCGGACGCCCCCGACGCCCTGACCGCCGACACGCTGGCCGCCGACGCCCCGGGCGCCGACGACCTGCGGCTGCCCGTGCAGGCCACACCTGAACGGCACGAGAACCCCGTCGCGTCCGCGCCCGCCTCGGCCCGCGGCCCCGGCCACTCCGGCCCGGCCCCGCAGAACGGTCAGCTCGCGGCGCTGATCGAGGAGGCCGGCTTCTCGCACGCCGGCCTCGCCCGCCGGGTCGACCAACTGGGCCTGGAGCACGGCCTCGACCTGCGCTACGACAAGACCTCGGTCACCCGCTGGCTGCGCGGCCAGCAGCCGCGCGGCGCCACCCCGGCGCTGATCGCCGAGGTCTTCACCCGCCGGCTCGGCCGCCGCCTCACCGCCCAGGACCTCGGCCTGGACGCCTGCGCCCCGGTCTACGCCGGCCTGGAGTTCGCCGAGACGCCGCAGGAGGCGGTGGACATCGTGGCGAGCATGTGGCGCAAGGACAACGGCCCGCAGTCCGAGCTGCGCCGGATCGCCTTCACCCCGGCCGGCCTGGTCGTCCCCAGCCGGGACTGGCTGATCGGCCGCACCGACGAGCGGGTCGCGCGGGACGGCTCCACCCTGGTCAGGCCGGACGCCGCCGGGCCGCCGTCCGGCAGCGCCACCTCCGCGGCCATCACCGGCGCCCCGGCGCCGGGTGCGCCCGGCGCGTCCCCCATGGGCCCGGCGCGCGGCCCGGCCGTCGGCGCCCCCGGTGCCCCCACCGCCCGCAGCACGGCGGGGACCACCGGCACCGCCCCCACCATCGGCCGGGTGCCGATCCAGAGCCGCCGCCCGCCGGTCGCGGTCGAGCCGGCCTACACCGACCAGGCCCGCGAGTCCCGGCCCACCCTGCGGGTCGGCCGCGGCGACATCGCCGCCATCCGCGCCGTCGGCGACCTCTTCCGGGCGCTCGACCACGCCTACGGCGGCGGCCACGCCCGCCAGGCGCTGGTCCGCTACCTGGAGAGCGAGGCCGAGCCGATGCTGCGCGGCCGCTACGGCGAGCAGATCGGCCGGGCCCTGTTCGGGGCGGTCGCCGACCTCACCAGACTGGCGGGCTGGACGTCCTTCGACATCGCCGCGCACGGCCTCGCCCAGCGCTACTTCGTCCAGGCGCTGCGCCTCTCCCAGGCCGCCGGGGACCGCGCGCTCGGCGGCTACGTGCTGGTGACGATGAGCCAGCAGGCCGTCCACCTCGGCCACGGCCGGGAGGCGGTCCAGCTCGCCCGGGTCGCCCAGCAGGGCGTGGGCACCGCCGTGCCGCCGGTGGTCCAGTCGCTGATGCACGCCGCCGAGGCCCGCGGCCACGGCCTGCTGGGCGACGTGCGGTCCTGCACCACCGCCCTGGTGCGCGCCGAACGCTCCCTGGCCGCGGCCCGGTCCGGCGACGAACTGCCCTCCTGGGCGCGCTACTTCGACGAGGCCCAGCTCTCCGACGAGTTCGCCCACTGCTACCGCGACCTCCAGCAGTGGCGGACGGCCGCGCAGCACGCCGAGAAGTCGCTGCGGCTGCGCTCGCCCGCCTACGCCCGCAGCCGGATCTTCTGCCGCCTGGTGCTCGCCACCGCCAGGCTCGGCATGGGGGACCTCGACGAGGCCTGCACCATGGCCACCGACGCGCTGCGGGCGGCGGGGGAGATGCGCTCGGCCCGCTCGCTGGAGTACGTCCGGGACTTCCACCGCCGCCTCACCCCGTACCGCGGCAGCCCGGTGGCCCGCGCCTTCGAGGAGACGGCCAGGCAGGCGGGGGTGATCTGAGCGGCCGGGTGCGCGGGGCCCGGCCCTCGGCCGCTCGGCGTCGACCGCCACGACCACCGGGACCGGCCGCCGCGGTGCCCGCCCGTCTCCAGCGGGCCCCGCGCGGCGTGCCGGAGCCGGTCCCGGGGCCGGCCGGGTCGTCGACGTGCCCCGGCCCGGTACGTCCCGGCCGGTCAGGAGCCGAGCGCGATCCCGGACACGACGGTCGGGAAGGCGGGTCGGGAAGGCGGTCGGGACCGCGGTCGGGACGGTGGTCGGGTACGACGACCCACCGCGGCAGCCGGTCGGCGAGCAGCGGGGCGGCCACGGCTGCGGCGGGGATCGGGATCAGGGCCGGTCGCTGGGCGGTGGCGCTCACCGCGCGACCGGCCGAGTGGTCGGAATCATCCGATGAACGGTCAGACCGATCGGAACAGACGGACCGATCGGAAGGCGGAACGGTCGGAACAGGCGGAACGGGCGCGTCGGCGTCCCGGCACGCCGTCGGTCTGTCACCCCGGCAGACCGCTGGTGTGGGGGGAGGCCTCGACGTGCCGGCAGCGGCCTGCCGGCCGCGGACCGGGACCGTCAGGCCGCCGCCTCGGCCTCCCTGGCGTCGACCGGGACGCCGAGGTCGCGCAGCACCGCCTCTGCCGCCCGCCGCCCGGAGACCAGCGCGCCCTGCACGGTGCTGGTGTCCCGGTGGTCCCCGGCGACGTACAGCCCGGCCAGCAGCCGTACCGGACGCCGGGGGTTGTGCGGCGGCGGCATGGCGGGCAGCGCGTCCGGGACGTGCCGCACGCCGAGGAACTGCCACCCCGTCGTCGAGGTGCCGTACAGCGCGGCCAGCCGGGTCCGGACGGCCGGTTCCAGCCCGGCCGGGCCGCTCGCGTCGAAGGTGCGCCGCCCGAGCACGGTGGTGGCGACCAGCGCCTGGCCGGCCGGGGCGTAGGACGGGTGCAGCTCGCTGAGCACCAGCGAGTGCGAGACCAGTGGCGGGTGCCCGTTCGGCCGGTCGCCGTCGAGCAGCAGGACGGCCTCGCCCAGCGGGGCGCGGTCGGCCGCGTGGTAGAAGGTCGTGACGGAGTGGAAGTCCGGCAGCCGTAGCCCGGGCAGCAGTTCGGCGGCGGAGCGGGCGTCGGTGGCGACGATCACGGCCTGGGCGCCGATCCGCCCGTGCGCGAGGGTCTCCACGCCGTCCGCGGCGATCGAGCCGACCTGGATCCGGGTGCGGACGGTGCCGGCGGGCAGGGCGGCGGCCAGCTGGGCCGGTACCGCCGCGATGCCGCCGGCGGGCAGACAGAGGCGGCCGCGCGCGTACGAGCGCAGCACCAGGTCGGCGATCCGGCTGCTGGTGCCGAGCGCCGGATCGGAGAGCAGCGCGCTGAGCAGCGGGCGCAGGAAGCCGTCCACGGTGCGCGGGGCGAGGCCGTGGCCGGCCAGCGCGCGGGCGGCGGTGGTCTCCGGCCTGGCCTGGAGCCGGCCGACCGGGGTGGTGGCGAGCCGGCCGAGCCAACCGGCCAGCCGGGCCTTGTCCAGCGGACTGCCGAGCGGGGCCCGGGTGGTGGCGTGCCGGGCGACGGTGAGCTGGGGGTCCCCGGCGCGGTACCGGCGGCCGGCGCTGTGCACCAGTACGCCGGGCGCGAGCGGGCGCAGGTCGAGGCGGTCGAGGTCGAGCGTGCGGCGCAGCTCGGGGAAGGCGGTGTTCAGCAGGTGGCTGCCGTCGTCGAGCCGGAATCCGTCCTGCTCGCGGGTGGCCATCCGGCCGCCGATCCGGTCGGTGCTCTCCAGGACCTGAACGGCGAGGCCGTGGCCGGTGAGCGCGCGGGCGGCGGCCAGGCCGGCGAGTCCGGCACCGACCACGACGACGTCCGGGTCGGACGTCCGACGGGCACGGCGGGTGAAGTCGTACGTGGGCACTGGCGTGCTCCCTCCCTGGTCCCGGGGCTCCGGCCGACGCAGGCAGCGGGGTGCCGGGACACGGTCCGTGGAGGGTGATGCCCAGTCAGTGTGAGCATCAGACAAGCGCGTCGGACCGGATCCGAGGGGAAGGGCGGGTTGTGCGGCACCGGGCAGGACGCCGGTCACGGACAGTGCGCCGTGGCGGCCGGGTTCGGGGGTCGGCGGGCGCGTACGGTCACCGGGGGCGTGCGACGCGCCCGTCGCGTGCTCCCGTGCGCCCCCTTCCCGGGCCCCCTTCAGCCACGCTCGGCATATGCCCCTGGCCAGGGCGAATGCCGTAGTCGGAGTACGCACGGTCGCGCACCACCCGCACGCGCGCCAACCCGCCCCGCGCGCGCAGCACCCCGCGCGCCCGCCCGGTCGGCACCCATGGTCGGCACCCACGGCCGGGCAGCTCGCCCACCCGCCCCGGGCGCCCGGCCCCACCCGCCCCGTCACATCGCCGCGAGCACCGCCGAGTACACGTCCGGGTGGGTGAAGCGGAAGCCCGCGTCCAGCAGCCGCCGCGGCACCACCCGGTGGCTGCCGACCACCTCGACCGCCAGCTCGCCCAGCACCGCCCTGAGCACCGCCTCCGGCACCGGGAACGGCGTCGGCCGCCGCAGCGCCCGGCCGAGCGCGGTGGTCAGCTCGGCGTTGGTCGCGGGGTTCGGCGCGGTGAGGTTGAAGGCGCCGGAGAGGTCGTCGTGGTCGATCAGGAACCGCAGCGCGGCCACCTCGTCGTGCAGCGAGATGAAGCTCCAGTACTGCCGTCCGTCGCCGAGCCGCCCGCCGAGGCCGAGCTTGAACAGCGGGAACAGCCGCCCGCCCGCCCCGCCGCTGGTGGAGAGCACCATCCCGGTGCGCGGGTGGACGACCCGGATCCCGGCCCGCTCGGCCGGCCGGGCGGCGTCCTCCCACTCCCGGCAGACCTCGGCCAGGAAGTCGTCACCGGCGGGCGAGTCCTCGTCGATCACCCGGTCGCCGGTCTGCCCGTACCAGCCGACCGCGGAGGCGCTCACGAGCACCTGCGGCGGCTCCTTGAGCCCGGCCAGCGCGACCGCCAGCGTCTCGGTGCCGTACACCCGGCTCTCCCGGATCTCCCGCTTGTAGGAGTCCGTCCAGCGGCGGTCGCCGACCCCGGCGCCGGCCAGGTGCACCACGGCCTGGACGCCGGTCAGCCCGTCCCGCTCGACCTCGCCGAGCAGCGGGTTCCAGCCGATCGCGGTGCTGCCGTCCGGCCGTGGGCCCGTCTTCGACCGGTGCCGGACCAGCCGGACCACCTCATGGCCGTCCGCCAGCAGGGAGCGGACGAGCGCCGAACCGATCAGACCCGTGGAACCCGTGACAGCGATGCGCATGCGCCCATCCTCGCAGCTCCCGCGCGTTTCCGACCGCCTGTCACGTTCGGACGCGTCTCACTAGCATGGCGCGTATGCCTGACGACGATCTGATCATCCGTACGGCGCGGAGCGAGGACGAGCGCGAGCTCGCCGTCCTCAACCACGCGGCCTGGTCCGTCCGGTCCGACGTCTCCCCGCGACCGCCCGTCGAGGACCCGCTCTTCGACGAGCGGCGCACCCCGGGGCAGTTCCTGCTGGCCGTGCTGGACGGCCGGATCGTCGGCTACGTCCGCCAGGTCCCGCCCACTCCACTGGCGAGCAACCGTCACGTGCGGCAGATCCAGGGCCTGGCCGTCGACGGCACCGTCCGCGGCCGGGGCATCGGCCGCCGCCTGGTCGAGGCGGCCTGCGAGGCGGCCAGGGCCGAGGGCGCCCGCCGGATGACCCTGCGGGTGCTCGGCTGGAACGCGCAGGCCCGCCGCCTCTACGAGGGCTGCGGCTTCGTCGTCGAGGGCTCGCTGGCCGAGGAGTTCCTGATCGACGGGCAGTACGTGGACGACGTCTGGATGGCCCGCCGGCTGGCCGGCTGAGCCTGCCGGGGCCCGCTCGCCGGCCAGCGGGACCGGCCCGGCGGAAGCGGCCGTCCACCGTCTCCCCGGCGGTGCAGAGTCGTGACGGTCCCGCGCTGTCCGGCCCGCCGCCGCGCCGGGTACCGTTTCGCCCGTGAGCAACTCGACGCCTCCCGGGTGGTACCCGGTCCCGGGTGCGGACGGCACCCCCGGTCACGAGCGCTGGTGGGACGGCAACGCCTGGACCAGTGAGGTACGACCGCTTCAGGGCGGCGTCGCGGGCGGGTTCGCCGAAGCCCCCACCCAGCCCTGGGCGCCGTCCGACCAGCGGCCCGACTACGGCTACCCGGGCGGACCGGCGGCCCCGGCCTACGGATACCCGGGACAGGACGCCTACCAGGCCCAACCCCAGGCCCAGGGCGGCTACCCGGCCCCGGCCCAGGGCGGCTACCCCGCCCAGGGCGCGGGCTACGGCTACCCGGGCCCCGGCTACCCGCCGCCCCCGCCCAAGCCGAAGACCGGCCTGATCGTCGGCATCGCGGTCGGCGTGCTGGCCGTGGGCGGGATCGCCGCCGGGATCGCGTTCGGCGGCGGCGGGGGCGACCCGAAGGCGGACCCGACCCCGAACCCCACGGTCACCGTGACCCAGAGCAGCAGCCCCTCGTCGAGTCCCAGTCCGTCGTCGAGCCCCAGCCCGATCGTGCCCCCTCCCACGCCCAAGCCCCTGCCGGTGGTCAAGAGCACCGTCCCCGACGCGCAGCACTCGATCACGGTGCCGGTCTTCGAGGGCTGGGAGGTGACGAGCAGCCCGCCGCACTCGTCGGTCTACCTCGGCACCGGCCGCTACACCTGCCCGGACGGCAGCCAGTGCATCCGCGGCCAGTTCTCGGTCGAGAAGGACACCATCCAGGGCTCCACGCCGAAGGGGGCCGCGGACGCCCAGATGCCCGTCTACGCCGGGCAGATCTTCTCCGGGATCAGCTCCCACACCGACTCCGGCTCGGGCTACGTCAGCGTGGCCGGCGTGCTCGGCTACGCCACCCGCTGGCACGTCCGCACCACGGACGGCACCCAGGGCCACGTTCTGCTGGTCGCCCTCCCGGCCAAGGGCGGCGGCTACGTGGTCATGGAGGGCGGCGTGGACGACAACCCGGCCGCGCCGGACGTCTCGGTGCTGGACCAGATCCTCAAGGGCATCAAGCAGGACAGCTCGTCGGGCAGCAGCACCTGACACGTCCCCAGGGCGCGGCTAGTCCCCGTACCGCTCCCAGAGCTTGGGGAAGCGCTTCGCCATGGCGTCCGGGTCGTCGAAGTCCAGCACCGGCCCGGCCGGCCGGTCGGCCTGCCGCCCGCCCACCTCGGGCAGCGGCAGCCCGGTCAGCCGCTCGTACGCCTCGTCCGCCGCGTAGCCGAGGTCCTCGGCCTCGCCGTCCTCCTCCTCGTCGAACTCGGGCAGCAGGTCCGCCAGGTCGTCAGGCTCGGTCAGCCCGCCCTCGAAGACCTCCCGGCCCTGGCCGATCAGCCAGCACCTGAAGTAGTCGAAGGTGTCGTCGGAGGCGCCGTCGAGCAGCAGGTAGGCCGCACCCCAGAGGTCGTAGCGGTAGGCGCGCCCGAAGCGCGCCTGGAACAGCCGGGCGAAGTCGATCACGTCGTCCGGGGTCAGCTGGAGGAGCCGTTCCACCAGGAGGTCGGCCTGCTCGTCGGGGTCGCCGTCGGCGGCCTCCCGGGTCTCGTCGATGATCTGCCAGAAGTCGGTCTCGTCCATCACCGCTCCAGCATCCCCGTTCGGCCGCGTCCGCGCATGCCACGACTCGGTTCATGCCCGCGACTCGGTACGACCGGGGGCCGGGAACGGCGGAACCCCGCGCCGTCCGGGGACGACGCGGGGTTCCGTACGCGGGGTTCCGCGGGGACCTGGTGGGGTCAGAGGCCGAGCTCGACCTCGAACTCGCCGGCCTCCAGGATCTCCTTGACCGAGACCAGGTAGCGGGCGGCGTCGGCGCCGTCCACCAGGCGGTGGTCGTAGGAGAGCGACAGGTAGACCATGTCGCGGATGCCGATGGCGGTGCCGCCGTCGGCCTCGATGACCACCGGGCGCTTGACGGTGGCGCCGATGCCCAGGATGGCGACCTGGTTCGGCGGCACGATCACGGTGTCGAAGAGCGCACCGCGCGAGCCGGTGTTGCTGATCGTGAAGGTGGCACCGGACAGCTCGTCCGGGGTGATCTTGCTGTCGCGGACCTTGGTGGCCAGCTCGGCGGTCTTCTTCGAGATGCCGGCGATGTTGAGGTCGCCCGCGCCCTTGATGACCGGGGTCATCAGACCCTTCTCCGAGTCCACCGCGATACCGATGTTCTCGGTGTCGAAGTAGGTGACGGTACCCTCGGCGTCGTTGATCCGCGCGTTGACGACCGCGTGGACCTTGAGCGCCTGGGCGGCGGCCTTCACGAAGAACGGCATCGGGGAGAGCTTGACGCCCTCGCGGGCCTGGAAGCCCTCCTTGGCCTTGCCGCGCAGCGACATGATCTTGGTGACGTCGACCTCGACCACGCTGGTCAGCTGGGCCTGCTCGTGCAGCGCCTTCAGCATGTTGTCGCCGATGACCTTGCGCATGCGGGTCATCTTGACCGTCTGGCCGCGCAGGGCGGACGGCGCGGCGGCGGCCTTCGGCGCGGCGGCCGGAGCGGCAGCGGCGACCGGGGCCGGAGCGGCCTTGGCGGCCTCCGCGGCGGCGACGACGTCCTGCTTGCGGATGCGGCCGCCGACGCCGGTACCGGCGACGGAGGACAGCGCGACGCCGTGCTCGGCGGCGAGCTTGCGCACCAGCGGGGTGACGTAGGCGTCACCGGCGTCGGCCACCGGAGCGGCCTGGGCGGCCGGAGCCGGGGCGGCGACCGGGGCCGGGGTGACCGGAGCGGCCGGGGCCGGGGCGGCGACCGGAGCCGGAGCGGCAACCGGGGCAGCCGGAGCAGCGGCGACCGGAGCAGCAACCGGAGCCGGAGCCGGGGCGGCAACCGGGGCGGGAGTGGCGACCGGAGCCGGAGCGGCAACCGGAGCCGGGGCGGCGGCGACGGCACCGGCGGCGCCGATCAGCGCGAGCTGGGCGCCGACCTCGGCGGTCTCGTCCTCGCCGACCAGGATCTTCACCAGAGTGCCGGCGACCGGCGACGGGATCTCGGTGTCGACCTTGTCGGTGGAGACCTCCAGCAGCGGCTCGTCGACCTCGACGGTGTCGCCCTCGGCCTTCAGCCAGCGGGTGACGGTGCCCTCGGTGACCGACTCGCCCAGCGCGGGCAGCAGCACCGGGGTGGCGTCGGCGGCCGGGGCGGCAGCCGGAGCGGCGACCGGAGCCGGGGCGGCAACCGGAGCGGCCGGAGCGGCGACGGGCGCGGCCTCGGCGACCGGGGCCGGGGCGGCGGCCGGGGCACCCGAGCCGTCGTCGATGATCGCCAGCTCGGCGCCCACCTCGACGGTCTCGTCCTCGGCGACCTTGATCGAGGCCAGGATGCCGGAGGCCGGGGCCGGGATCTCGGTGTCGACCTTGTCGGTCGACACCTCCAGCAGCGGCTCGTCGACCTCGACACGCTCACCCTCGGCCTTCAGCCAGCGGGTGACGGTGCCCTCGGAAACGCTCTCGCCCAGCGCGGGCAGTGTTACTGAGACCGCCATGGTTTCAGCGACTCCTATCAAGTCTTGCGTACGGGAAGTACTTGCGTACGGGAAGTACCGGGAAAGGGGGTGGGGCGTGATCAGTCGTGCGCGTGCAGCGGCTTGCCGGCCAGCGCCAGGTGCGCCTCGCCCAGGGCCTCGGACTGGGTCGGGTGCGCGTGGATGAGCTGCGCGACCTCGGCCGGCAGCGCCTCCCAGTTGTAGATCAGCTGGGCTTCGCCGACCTGCTCGCCCATGCGGGCACCGACCATGTGGACGCCGACCACGGCGCCGTCCTTGACCTGGACGAGCTTGATCTCGCCGGCGGTCTTCAGGATCTTGCTCTTGCCGTTGCCGGCCAGGTTGTACTTCAGGGTGACGACCTTCTCCTTGCCGTACAGCTCGACGGCCTTGGCCTCGGAGATGCCGACGGAGGCCACCTCGGGGTTGGAGTAGGTCACGCGCGGAACGCCGTCGTAGTCGATCGGCACCGGCTTGAGGCCGGCCAGGCGCTCGGCGACCAGGATGCCCTCGGCGAAGCCGACGTGGGCCAGCTGGAGGGTCGGGGCGAGGTCGCCGACGGCGGAGATGGTGGGCACGTTGGTGCGCATGTACTCGTCGACCAGGACGTAGCCGCGGTCCATCGCGACGCCGTTCTCCTCGTAGCCGAGGCCGGCCGAGACGGGGCCGCGGCCGATGGCGACGAGCAGCAGGTCGGCGTCGATCTGCTTGCCGTTCTCGGTGGAGACGCGGACACCGGTCTCGGTGTACTCGACGCCCGAGAAGCGAGCCTTCAGCTCGAACTTGATGCCGCGCTTGCGGAACGCGCGCTCCAGCAGCTTGGAGGAGTTCTCGTCCTCCAGCGGGACGAGGTGCGGCAGCCCCTCGACGATGGTGACCTCGACGCCGAAGGACTTCCAGACGGAGGCGAACTCGACGCCGATGACGCCGCCACCGAGGATGACGACCGACTTCGGGATGCGGTCGAGCTTGAGGGCGTGGTCCGAGGAGATCACACGGTTGCCGTCGATCTCCAGGCCCGGGATCGAGCGCGGCACCGAACCGGTGGCCAGGACGATGTGGCGGCCTTCGATGCGCTGGCCGTTGACGTCCACCGAGGTCTGCGAGGAGAGCTTGCCCGCGCCCTGGATGAAGGTCACCTTGCGGGACGCCACCAGGCCCTGGAGGCCCTTGTACAGGCCGGCGATGACGTCGTCCTTGTACTTGTGGACGCCGTTGATGTCGATGCCCTGGAAGGTGGCCAGCACGCCGAACTCGGCGGCCTCCTTCGTCTCGTCCGCGATCTCCGCGGCGTGCAGCAGAGCCTTGGTCGGGATGCAGCCGCGGTGCAGGCAGGTGCCGCCGAGCTCACCCTTCTCGACCAGGGCGACGCTCAGGCCCAGCTGAGCGGCGCGGAGCGCCGCGGCGTAACCGCCGCTTCCGCCTCCGAGAATGACAACGTCGAAAACGGTGCTGGCGTCGTTCGCCACGTCACGTCCTCCATGCATGGGGTGGGTCGCCGGGCCGGTCGCGGTCCGGTGGGTCGGAAGCCTTTGTGGGGCGCCCAGTCGTGCCGGAAATACATCTTCGCACTTGTTCACGGCGGCTGATGTCCGGGCCCGCCCCAGGGGTGTCCCGTGGAGCGGTCACCGGGGCGGGAGCACCCCGGACGGAAGGGCATCATCGCAGCTCAGCGCGGTGTTGACAGCCGCCGGACGGGCGGCTTCCGCACCGCTCGCCGCGGCGACTTCCGCACTGTGGAACAAAGTTTCGCCCGCAGCGAACAGGGGTTCGCCATGGCGCCCCGGCCTACCCGTGGGTAACCGGGCCGGAACGCCGACGGGGCCCGGCGCACGCGCGCCGGGCCCCGTCAGCGGGGAGGTGCCTGGATCAGGCCTTGCCGTTCGCCTTCTGCTCGGCGAAGCGGAGCAGGGTGCGCACCGCGCTCGCGGTGCCGCCCTTCGGGGTGTAGCCGTACGGCGCGCCCTCGTGGAACGCCGGACCGGCGATGTCCAGGTGCGCCCAGGCGGTGCCCTCGGCCACGAACTCCTGCAGGAACAGACCGGCCGTCAGGCCGCCGCCCATCCGCTCGCCCATGTTGGACAGGTCGGCGATGGTCGACTCGGTGAAGCCCTTGCGCAGGTCGGCCGGCAGCGGCATCGGCCAGGACTGCTCGCCCGCCTCGCCGGCCAGGGTGTGCAGCTCCGAGCGCAGCTCGTCGTCGTTGGCCATCACGCCGAAGGTGCGGTTGCCCAGGGCCATCACCATGGCGCCGGTCAGGGTCGCCACGTCGATGATGACGTCCGGGTTCTCCTCGCCGGCCCGCACGATCGCGTCGGCCAGCACCAGGCGGCCCTCGGCGTCGGTGTTCAGGACCTCGACGGTCTTGCCGCCGTACATCTTCAGGACGTCACCCGGGCGGGTGGCGCTGCCGGACGGCATGTTCTCGGCCAGGGCGAGCCAGCCGGTCACGTTGACGGCCAGGCCCAGGCGCTTGGCGGCCACCACGGTGGCGAACACGGCGGCGGCGCCGGCCATGTCGCACTTCATGGTCTCGTTGTGGCCGGCCGGCTTCAGCGAGATGCCGCCCGAGTCGTAGGTGATGCCCTTGCCGATGAACGCCAGGGTGGCCTTGGCCTTCGGGTGGGTGTAGGCCACCTTCACCAGGCGGGGAGGGTTCGCCGAGCCGCCGCCGACGCCCAGCAGGCCGCCGAAGCCGCCCTTGGTCAGCGCCTTCTCGTCCAGCACCTCGACCTTGAGGCCGTGCTCCTTGCCGGCCGCCTGGGCGATCGCGGCGAAGCTCTTCGGGTTCAGGTCGTTCGGCGCGGTGTTGACCAGGTCGCGGGCGCGGTTCATCTCCTCGCCGATCGCGGCGGCACGCTCCACGGCGGCCTTGGCGTCCTTGCTGCCCTTGCGGGCGGCCAGCACGACCAGCTCGCCGACCGGCTCCTTGCCGTTGCCGTTGGCCTTGTACGCGCCGAAGGCGTACGAGCCGAGCAGGCCGCCCAGCGCGACCGCCTCGACGTCCGCCGCGGACTCGACCGGGAGGGCCAGCGCGGCCTTCTTGGCGCCGGCCAGGGTGCGGGCGGCGACACCGGCGGCGCGGCGCAGCGCCTCCGGCTGGTAACCGTCCTCGGCGGCCTCGCCCAGGCCGACCGCGAGCACGAGCGCGGCCTTCAGCCCGGCGGGGGAGGCGACCTTGACGGCCTCGCCCTCGGCGCCGGTCGCGCCCAGGGTGCCGAGGACCTCGGCCAGCTTGCCCTCGAACGCCTCGTTCACGGCCTCGGCGCCGGGGGCCAGCACGATGCCCTTCGGGCCCTTCGCGACACCGACCACCAGGGCGTCCGCGCGCAGCGAGGCGGCGGAGGAGGTGCTCACAGACAATGCAGTCACGTAATGCGTCCTGTTCTTTCGCGGTCCACGGCCGGTCACGGCGAGACTGCCGCACCGGCGCAGCCCGCCGTCGCAGGCCGTCCGCCGGCGGGCCCGGAGGTCCGGGCCCCCTGGAGCGCGCGTCCGCCGGAGGCGGCCGCGCACATCAGAGGCCCCGGCTCCTCGGTGCGCGCCGGGCGGGCAGGACCTGCCACGGTGCAGGGCTGCGGTGCTTCACGCATGGTAGTCCGCATGCTGGGATCACGCGCCGCCCGGTGTCAGCCGAGCAACGCCAGGGCGAACAGCGAGGCGGCCGTCGCGGTCTCGGCCATCGCGCCGAGCACGTCGCCGGTGATCCCGCCGAACCGGCGCACGCAGCGGCCGAGCAGCAGCCGGGCGCAGCCCACGCCGATCACAACGGCCAGTGGCAGCCGGAGAGTTGACCATCCGTCAGAAAATCCGAGCGCGGCCAGGGCGAGCATCGTGGCGGCCGTCCCCGCGGCGGCTCCCGCGGGCGGCACGGTGCCGGCCACCATCGCCCCGAGCCCGCCGGGCCGTGCGGGTGGCACCGAGCGCAGGCAACCCCAGGTGAGCGCGCACCGCGCGGCCGTCGCGGAGGCGAGCACCGCGAGCGCGCCTCGCAACGGAGAGTGACCGAACTGACCGGCCAGGGCGGCGATCTGGAGGAGCAGGACGAGGACCAGGGTCAGTACGCCGAACGGCCCGATGTCGGACTGCTTCATGATGCGCAGGGCGTCCTCGGCCGGCTTCCCGCTGCCCAGCCCGTCGGCGACGTCCGCCAGACCGTCCAGGTGCAGCCCCCGGGTCAGCCCGGCGAGCACCGCCACCGCCGTCACCGCGCCGAGCAGCCCGCCCGCCCGCCAGGCCACCAGCGCTCCGGCCGCGGCCGCGGCCGTCCCCAGCACCAGCCCCACCAGCGGAGCCGTCATCATCGCCCGGGCCCCGGCCGCCCGGTCCCACCGCTCCACCCGCACCCGCAGGACGGACAGCGTCCCGAACCCGAACCGCAGGCCGTCGGCCCAGCCGGCCCGATCGCCGCCGCCGGCCATCGTCATCTCCTCATCGCACTGACCTGCCCTGACCCGCACGGCGCTGCCCTGACCCGCACCGCGCTGCACCGCACCGCACAAACGGAAATCCCCGCGCCCGACAGGGGCGCGGGGAACCGTACGGCGGAAGGCGACGAGCCGTCACCCGGTCGCGGGCGGCCGGTCGCCGATGCCCCCGCCTCCGTCTACAGCTTTCGCAGCAGGTCCGCCGCCGAGGGCAGCTTCGGCTGCGCCTTCGGCTCCCGCGGTGCCGCCGGCACGAACGGCTTGGGCGCCTCGTCCGCGAGCACGTCCCCCGCGGCCTGGAGCAGCGGCAGCGCCAGCAGCGCCCCGAGGCCCTCGCCCATGATGATGCCCTGGTCCTGCAACGGCGTCAGGGTCAGCCGGTCGTACGCCTTCGCCTGGGCCGGCTCGCCGCTGGACTGCCCGGCCCGCCACCACTCCGGTGCCCGGAAGGCGATCCGCTGGGCGACCAGCGCGCAGGCCGCCGAGACCACGCCGTCCAGGACCACCGGCAGCCGCCGTACGGCCGCCTGGAGCAGGAAACCGGTGATGGCCGCGAAGTCGGCCCCGCCGGTGGCGCCGAGCAGCGCCAGCTGGTCGCCGAGCACCGGCCGGGCCCGCCGCAGCGAGTCCCTGATGGTGGCGCACTTGACCATCCACACCCGGTCGTCGATCCCGGAGCCGCGCCCGGTCACCGCCGCCGCGTCCGTCCCGCACAGCGCGCCGACCAGGACGCCGGCCACCGTGGTGGCACCGACCCCGAGGTCACCGAGCAGCACCAGGTCGGTGCCGGCGTCGGCCTCCTCGTCGGCGACGGCCATGCCGGCCCGGAAGGCCCGGACGGTCTCCTGCGCGGTGAGCGCGTCCTCGACGTCGATCCGCCCGGAGCCGCGCCGGACCCGGTGGGCGACCACCTCGTCCGGGAAGTCGGCCGGGTCGGCGTCCACCGCGACGTCGACCACCCTGACCTGTGCGCCGTAGCGCGCGGCCAGCCGGGACACCGGCGCGCTGCCGTCGAGCACCGCCCGCACCCGGGCCGCGGTGCCGCCGTCGGCGGGCATCCGGGAGACCCCGAGCGCCGCCACGCCGTGGTCGGCGGCGAACAGCAGCACCTTGGGCGCGGAGACCGGCAGCACCGGGGAGCGCCCCTGTACGGAGGCCAGCCAGCTGCCCAGCTCCTCCAGCCTGCCGAGCCCGCCGCGCGGCCGGTCGGCCGCCTGCCAGCGTTCCTCGGCGGCCCGCCGGGCGCTCTCGTCGGGGCGCTCGACGAGCGAGGAGAACGTATCGAGATCCACGGTCGTGTCCATCGTCCGGAAGGCTACACGCCGCGGATGTTCATGCCGAGGCTGGCTTGACGTCCGGTGCGAAGGGGTCCGGCTTGATGGTGAGCGCCTGCCCGGCCACCACCAGCAGGACCCGCTCGGAGGCGTCCGCCACGGCCATGTTGAGCCGGCCCAGGGTGTCGCGGAAGCGGCGGCCGGCGGCGGTGGCGGGGACGACGCCCATGCCGACCTCGTTGCTCACCGCCACGGCGGCCCGGCCGGTGGCCGCCCAGGCCCGCGCCAGCGCCTCGCAGCGGCGCTGCACGGCGGCCTCTCCGCCGTCCGCCCAGACCTCGTCGTCCCAGGCGCCGCACTCGTCCATCACGGCGGTCAGCCACAGCGCGAGGCAGTCGACCAGCACCGGCGCCCGGTCGGTCCGGTCGGCCAGGACGGCCTCCAGGTCGCAGGTCTCGGCGGTGCGCCAGCTCGCGGGCCGGCGCTCCCGGTGCAGCGCGACCCGCTGGGCCCACTCGGTGTCGCCGTCCCTGGTGCCGCCGGTGGCCACGTACAGGACGTCCCGGTGGCCGGCGAGCAGCTGTTCGGCGCGGGTGGACTTGCCGGAGCGGGCGCCGCCGAGCAGCAGGGTCCGGGGCGGCGCGGGGCGGCTGGGCTGGGATGGGGTCGCCATGCCGTCCATCCTGCCGGACGAGGCATACGGAAGATCGAGCCGGGCAGGCTATGGTGCGCAGCAACACAGGCAGCGTGGTCAGTGGTCAGTGGGAGGAGCCGGCATGGTCTGGACGTGGCGGTACGAGAAGTCGGACGGCAGTGCGGTCGCGCCCGGCGGCAACCAGGAGGAGTTCGCCGGCCAGGGGGACGCCGAGACCTGGATCGGGGAGACCTGGAAGCAGCTCGCGGAGGACGGTGTGGACACCGCGGTGCTGCTGGAGGACGACCGGGTCGTCTACGCGATGAGCCTGAGCGAGGAGTAGGCCCGACGGGGTGGAGCGGCCGGTGCGGCCGGTGCGGCCACTTCGCCCCGATCCGGCGGGGCTACTTCGCCCCGATCACGTGCAGGAGCGCGGCGACCTGCCGGTAGGGGTCGGTGCGGCCGGCCCGGTCCTCGGCTTCCAGGAGCTGGGCCAGCTGCCGCCCGTCCACCGGCGGCGTCGCGTCGTCCGGGGCGTTGTCGGTGAAGACCCGCACGCCGTACCAGTGCCGGATCGGCACCGACACCTCGGACAGGGTGACGGTCAGGTCGGCGAGCCGGTCGGCGCGCGCGGCCAGTCCGAGCCGGTTGTAGTACCGGTCGCTCTCGAAGGCGTGCAGCGCGGCCCGCCAGTCCCCGGCGGCGGCGGGCCGCAGGGCGAGCGCGTCGCGGTTGCGGACGAGCAGCGAGAGCAGTCCGCCGGGCGCCAGCAGCCGGGCCAGCGAGGCGATCATCGGGTCCGGGTCGGGCAGGTACATCAGCACGCCGTGGCAGAGCACCACGTCGAAGCTGCGCGGGCCGAACCAGCGCCCGCACTGGTGGCCGTCGCCGCTGAGCAGCTGCATCCGGCCGCGGACCTCCGGCGGCTCCTCGGCGAGCGCCCCCTGGGCGACGCCGAGCGCGACCGGGTCCGAGTCGAGTCCGGTGACGTAGTGGCCGGCCCGGGCCAGCCGCAGGGCCTGGGTGCCCTGGCCGCAGCCGATGTCGAGGACGCGCTGCGCGCTGCGCCCGGCCAGCTGTTCGGCCAGCTGACGGGCGACGAGCTCCTGGCGGACGAAGTTGCGCAGCCCGCCGAGCCGCTCCAGCCAGGCACCGGTGCCGCCGGCGAAGGACCCGCTGCGGGAGGGCAGCCGACGCTCCTGGGCGAGCCGGTCGTGGACGCCCTCACCCTGCCCCGGAAGCCCGCTCCCGTGTCCGGGAAGTGCGCCCCCCTGGCCGGGAAGCGCGTCCCCATGGCCGGGAAGTGCGTAGAGGCCGGGCCCCTCCCAGGACGGCGGGGCCCAGCCGGAGTCGACCGGTTCGGCGGTCAGGGCTTCTCCCCGCGCCGCACCTGCGGCTTGGGCAGGCGCAGCCGGCGCATCTGGAGGGTGCGCATGATGCCGTACGCGACGGCGCCGCGGGTGTTCTGCCCGGCGAAGCGCTCGGCCAGCTGCTTGCGCAGGCCGAGGCCGAGGCGGACGAAGTCCAGGATCACGAAGACGAAGAACAGCAGGAACAGCAGCGTGGAGAGCAGCTGGAGCGTCGGCACCTTGACGATGCTCAGCACCAGGATGACCACGGCGGCCGGCAGGAAGAACTCGGCGAGCGACCAGCGGGAGTCCACGAAGTCGCGGGTGAACCTGCGCACCGGGCCCTTGTCACGGGCCGGCAGGTGGCGCTCGTCGCCGTCCATCAGGGCCTGGCGCTGCTTCTCGCGCTCGACCCGCATGCGGTCGCGGGCCTGGCGGCTGGCCTCCTTGCGGTCCTTGGGCACCGTCACCCGGGTACGCCGGTTGGCCTCGGCCTCACTGCGCTTGGGGGTGGGTCGGCCCTTCTTGGCCTGCGGGTCGCGGGCGGTCGTCTCGTCCTGCTTCTCCAGCACGGTGGCGGAGGCGGCGGCATCATCTGAACGGCGTCGGAACACACCCCCAGCGTACGGGGTGCGACGCGGCTTCCACGGGTGCCCTCGGAACCGAACACATATCGATACCGCGAGGTCGCGGTCCGGCGCGGGTTTCCCGGGGCCTTCCCGTAGGGGATCAGTCGGATGGACGATGGGGGGTATGAGGGGCGGATCCACCCGGGGGAGGAGGAAACGCCCCTGGTGCCTGTAGCAGTCTTGTTGCAGGCAGGTGCACTGCGGCGACGGGCTCGCTGCACATACACTCGTCGTGTCTGGTAACGAGATAGAGACCGCAGGCCGGAGAAGGGGGCACCCGAGGCCCATGAGCGACGGAATCATGAAGCGTATGGGGCTGATCTTCCGCTCCAAGGCGAACAAGGCCTTGGATCGGGCGGAGGATCCGCGTGAGACGCTTGACTACTCCTACCAGAAGCAGCTTGAGCTGCTCCAGAAGGTACGACGGGGTGTCGCGGATGTCGCGACCTCGCGCAAGCGGCTCGAACTCCAGCTGACCCAGCTCCAGCAGCAGTCGGCGAAGTACGAGGACCAGGGCCGCAAGGCCCTGTCCCTGGGCCGCGAGGACCTCGCCCGTGAGGCGTTGACCCGCAAGGCCAACATGCAGTCGCAGATCACCGACCTGGAGACGCAGTACCAGCAGCTCCAGGCCGAGGAGGAGAAGCTCACCCTCGCCTCCCAGCGACTTCAGGCCAAGGTGGACGCCTTCCGCACCAAGAAGGAGACCATCAAGGCGACGTACACGGCCGCCCAGGCGCAGACCCGCATCGCCGAGTCCTTCTCCGGGATCTCGGAGGAGATGGGCGACGTCGGCCTGGCGATCCAGCGGGCCGAGGACAAGACGGCCCAGATGCAGGCCAGGGCCGGTGCGATCGACGAGCTGCTCGCCTCCGGTGCGCTGGACGACGCGAGCGGCCTGGGCCGCAAGGACGACATCGAGGCCGAGCTGGAGCGGGTGGCCGGCGGGTCCGACGTCGAGCTGGAGCTGGCCCGGATGAAGGCCGAGCTGTCCGGTCCCTCCTCCGCCGGCCCCGCCGCGATCGAGCAGGGCAGGCCGCAGGACGCCCAGCCGCAGCCGCAGCAGGACACCCCGCGCATCAACTACAACAAGTGATCTGAGCTCGACCCCACGAACCAGGGAGACGCACGGCATGATCATCAGGGTCATGGGTGAAGGGCAGTACGAGGTGGGCGAGGACCACCTGAACGAGCTGAACACGCTCGACTCTGACCTCGTCACCGCGGTGGAGTCGGGCGACGAGGAGCGTTTCCGGCTGACCTACGGCAAGCTGCTTGCCGCGGTGAAGGGCTCGGGCGCTCCGCTGCCGCTGGACTCTCTGGAGCCGTCGGAGCTGATCCTGCCGAGCGCGGACGCGACGATCGACGAGGTCCGCGAGCTGCTGTTGGCCGACGGCGAAGGCGTGATCCCGGGCTTCCCCGAGTAGCGCTGCGACTGCTGCCAGACGAAAGGGCGGGCCCCCTCCCACCGGAGGGGGCCCGCCCTTCGTCGTCGTCCGCCCGGGGGCTACGGCAGGGCCAGCATCCGGTCCAGCGCGGCCTTGGCGTACTTCTCGGTCTCCGGGTCGACGGTGATCACGTTCGGCACCCGGCCCTCGACCAGCGACTCCAGCGCCCAGACCAGGTGCGGCAGGTCGATCCGGTTCATGGTCGAGCAGAAGCAGACCGCGCGGTCCAGGAAGACGATCTCCTTGTCCGGGTGCGCCTTGGCCAGGCGGCGGACGAGGTTCAGCTCGGTGCCGATGGCCCACTTGGAGCCGGGCTCGGCGGCGTCCAGCGCCTTGATGATGTACTCGGTCGAGCCCACCATGTCGGCGGCCGCGACGACCTCGTGCTTGCACTCGGGGTGCACCAGGACGTTCACGCCGGGGATCCGCTCGCGGACGTCGTTCACCGAGTCCAGGCTGAACCGGCCGTGCACCGAGCAGTGCCCGCGCCAGAGGATCATCTTCGCGTCCCGCAGCTGCTCGGCGGTCAGCCCGCCGTTCGGCCGGTGCGGGTTGTAGACCACGCAGTCGTCGAGGGAGAAGCCCATGTCGCGCACCGCGGTGTTGCGGCCGAGGTGCTGGTCGGGCAGGAACAGCACCTTCTGGCCCTGCTCGAAGGCCCACTCCAGGGCGCGCTTGGCGTTGGAGGAGGTGCAGATGAGGCCGCCGTGCCGCCCGGTGAAGGCCTTGATGTCGGCGGAGGAGTTCATGTACGAGACCGGTACGGTCACGTCGGCTATGCCGGCGTCGGTCAGCGCGTCCCAGCACTCGGCGACCTGCTCGGCGGTGGCCATGTCGGCCATCGAGCAGCCGGCCGCGAGGTCCGGCAGGACGACCTGCTGGCGCTCGCTGGTGAGGATGTCCGCGGACTCGGCCATGAAGTGCACGCCGCAGAAGACGATGTACTCGGCCTCGGGGCGGGCCGCGGCGTCGCGGGCGAGCTTGAAGGAGTCGCCGGTGACGTCGGCGAACTCGATCACCTCGTCGCGCTGGTAGTGGTGGCCGAGGATGAAGACGCGGTCGCCGAGGGCGGCCTTGGCCGCCCGGGCTCGCTCGACGAGGTTCGGGTCGGAGGCCGGAGGGAGGTCACCGGGGCATTCGACGCCGCGCTCGCTGTTCGGGTCGGCCTCACGGCCGAGCAGCAGCAGAGCGAGCGGCGTCGGGGTGGGGTCGACGCCGTAGGTCTCGGTGATGGTGGTGGTCACGGGCGGGTGCCCTTCTGTGCGGCCGAGCTAGCGGTGGGGCCTTTTCGTCTAACTGACGCTATCTATTCTAACCGCTTAGCGTCAGAGTGACGACGGCCATTCTGTCGATGTGACGAGAACCGCTTGCCGGAATGGACCCCGCGGAGCCGGATCACCGATTCGGGGCAGTCCGGGTGTGGCCGAATCGATATGCCGGAGCCCGGGGGTATGGCTGAGCCCATGAAGGCAATCGCGATCAACCGCTACGGCGGCCCCGAGGTGGTCGAGTACACCGACCTGCCCGACCCCAGGGTCGGGCCCGACTCCGTTCTCGTGGAGGTCAGGGCGGCCGGGGTGAACCCGGTGGACTGGAAGATCAGGGACGGCGCCCTGGACGGCCTCTTCGACGTGCACTTCCCGCTGGTCATGGGCTGGGACGTGGCCGGGGTGGTCCGCGCGGTCGGCGGCGCGGTCACCGAGTTCGCCCCGGGCGACGAGGTGTACGGCTACGTCCGCAAGGACGCCGTCGAGCACGGGACGTACGCCGAGCTGGTCTCCGCCCCGATCCGCACCCTGGCCCGCAGGCCGGCCGCGCTGGACTGGGCGCAGTCCGGCGGCCTGCCGCTGGCCGGGCTCACCGCCCTGCAGGGCCTGCGGGCGCTGGGCGTCGCCGAGGGGGAGACCGTCCTGGTGCACGCCGCCGCCGGCGGGGTGGGCCACCTGGCGGTGCAGCTGGCCAGGGCGCGCGGCGCCCGGGTGATCGGCACCGCGGCCGAGCGCAACCACGACTTCCTGCGCGGCCTCGGCGCCGAGCCGGTCGTGTACGGCGAGGGCCTGGCCGAGCGGGTCCGCGCGCTCGCCCCCGACGGGGTGGACGCGGCCCTCGACCTGGTCGGCCACGGAGCCGTCCAGGTCTCGGCCGGCCTGGTGGCCGACCCGGGCCGGATCGCCTCGACCGCCGACTTCGGGGTCAAGGCGCTCGGCGGCCGGTACGTCTGGGTCCGTCCGGACGCCGGAGACCTCGCCGAGCTGGCCGCGCTCGCCGACGACGGCCGGCTGACCGTCACCGTCGCCTCCACCTTCCCGCTGGCCCAGGCGGCCTCCGCCCAGGCGCTCAGCGCCGAGGGCCGCACCAGGGGGAAGATCGTGCTGCTCGTCCGGTGACGGCCGCCCGCCGGTCGTCCGTCGGCGGTGAACTCGTCCGGGTCATCCGCCAGAATGGTGACGAACCGTTTCGGCAAAGGCGCCCGGGCAGTGGAGCCCGCCACCGGAGCGCCCCGCCGAAACGCCCGTACGACCCGTGGAGCCCCGCACCGATGACCAGCAGCCGAGCGCACGAGGTGGTCGGGGCCGACCTGGACGAGACCGACCGCCTCCTGCTCGCCCGGCTCGGCAGCGACGGCCGTGCCTCCTACGCCGAGATCGGCCTCCAGGTGAACCTCTCCGCCACCGCGGTGCGCCGGCGGATCGACCGGCTGCGGGCGCGCGGCGTGGTGCGGGGCTTCACCGTGGTGCTCGACCCCTCCGTGCTGGGCTGGCAGACCGAGGCCTTCGTCGAGGTCTACTGCCGCGAGCGCACCGCCCCCGAGGAGATCCTCGCCAGCCTGCGGCAGTTCCCCGAGGTGGTCGCCGCCTGGACGGTCACCGGCGATCCGGACGCCCTGGTGCACCTGCGGGCCGCCGACATGCGCCACCTGGAGGCCGTCATCGAGCGCATCCGGCGCGAGCCCGGCGTGCAGCGCAGCCGCTCCTCCGTGGTCCTCTCACAGCTCATCGGATAGCCCCTGCGGGCGGCACGCAGGAATCCTGCGCGGACCGTCCCGAAGACGCCCGAAACCTGCCTGACCAGCCGCGTTCCGACGCGCGCCGGGGTGCCGGTGCTGCCTACGCTGATCATGTCCGGCCGTCGCGGTGAAGCGTCCCGCCGACCGGACGCCCCCCGACACCCCACGCCGAGAGGGACAGCCGTGTCCGCAGCACCCGACCGCATGCACCGGCCCGACAACGACCTGGTCGACCTGGTCTTCGACTACATGCGGGAGCGGCTGCAGTACGACCCCGTCCCGCTCGACCACCCCGGCGACGGCGAGCACCTGCGCGGCCAGCTGGCCGGCCTGCTCAACCAGGACGGCAACGCCCCGGCCGACGTGCTGAAGCTGTACGACCACGAGCTGTCCAGGGCGGTCATCTCCGCCGACAGCCCTCGCTACCTGTCCTTCATCCCGTGCGCCCCGACCAAGGCCGCGCTGCTGTTCGACATGGTCGTCTCCTGCGCCTCCCTCCAGGGCATCTCCTGGCTGGAGGCGGCCGGCGCGATCGCCGCCGAGAACCAGGTGCTGCGCCTGATCGCCGACCGCGCGGGCATGCCCCAGTCGGCCGGCGGCACCTTCGTCTCCGGCGGCTCGGCGGGCAACCTCTCCGCCCTCGTGGTCGCCCGCGACACGGCCCGCCGCCGGCTCGGCGTCGGTCCGGAGGCGCGGCTGCGGATCGCGGTCGCCGACCAGGTGCACTCCTCGGTCAAGAACACCTTCAACATCATCGGCGTCGAGGCCTTCAAGGTCCCGACCGTCGACCGGCGGTTCACCGGCGAGGCGTTGCGCGCCGCGCTGGCCGCCGACCCCGACCCCGAGACGGTGATCGCCGTCGTCGGCACCGCGGGCACCACCAACGAGGGCATCGTCGACGACCTCAAGGGCCTGGCCGAGGTCGCCCGCGAGCGCGACCTGTGGTTCCACGTGGACGGCGCCTACGGCGGCGCGGGCCTGTTCGCCCCCTCGGTCCGCGAGCGCTACGACGGCATCGAGCACGCCGACTCCTTCGTGGTCGACCCGCACAAGTGGCTGTTCGCCCCCTTCGACTGCGCCGCGCTGATCTACCGCAACCCGCAGCTCGCCCGCGCCGTGCACACCCAGGACGCCTCCTACCTGGACGTGCTGCACACCGAGGGCGACGAGTGGAACCCCACCGACTACGCCTACCACCTGACCCGGCGCGCCCGCGGCCTGCCGCTCTGGTTCTCGCTGGCCGTGCACGGCGTCCAGGCCTACACCGACGCCATCGAGGCCGGCCTCACCCTGGCCAGGGAGACCGCGCGGCTGATCCGCGAGACCGAGCACCTGGAGCTGCTGTTCGACCCGCAGCTCTCGGCGGTCTGCTTCAAGCGCAGGGGCTGGACCAACGACGACTACTACCGCTGGTCGCAGCAGCTGCTCGCGGACCAGATCGGCTTCGTCACCCCCACCGGCTGGGACGGCGAGACGGTCGCCCGCTTCGCCTTCCTCCACCCCGGCACCACCATGGAGATGGTCGAGGAGATCCTGGCCACCATGGCCTGACCGAGGCATCCGCCGTCCGGCCCCACCGGCTCCCCGGTGGGGCCGGACGCGCTCCCGCCCGGCCTCGCCACGGACGGCGCCCGCGCCACGGGAACGCCCGCGCTACAGGAACGCCCCGCTCGGCAGGTACGGCGCCGGCGGCCGCATCCCCCGCACCCCGACGAAACCGCGGGACCGCGGGGTCAGCCCGACCTCCAGCCCGACGTCCAGCGCCCACTCCTGCTCCGCGGTGAGGTACTCCACCCGGGCCTCGGCCCCGTCCGGCACCCGGGCCAGTGCCTCGCGCAGCAGCCGGGCGGCGATCCGCTTGCTGGTCGCCGCGAGCAGCCGCACCACGCCGCCGTCCCGGTAGCAGTAGCCGCTGCCGGCCAGCGCGTCGGCGATCAGCAACTCCTCGAAGTGGCCCAGCATCAGCTCGTGGTCAGGACCGTGCGCGGACCCGCGCAGCCGCCGGTCCACCGAGTCCAGCAGGTGCCGGTGGGTGGCGTTGCCGCGGTGCACCGGGATGTCCCCGGGGTCGAGCAGCCCGCTCCGGTCCACCCGTCCGGCCAGCCCCATCGCCGGATGCAGGGTGAACCCGGCCAGCCGGTAGCGGCGGGCCGCCGCCGGGGAGTCCGCGGCGCACACCATCCCGCGCAGACAGCCCTTGGAGTGCGCAGCCGCCCGTTCCAGCAGCAGCCGGCCGACGCCCTTGCCCCGCGCCGACGGCCGGACCGCGAGCAGCGAGGGCGCCCACAGGCCCTCCCGGCGGATCGACAGCACCACCCCGACCGGCTCGCCACCGCTCTCCGCCAGCCAGCAGCCCCCGGGATCGGTGCGCGCCAGGTGCCTGGTCCCGGCCAGCCGCAGCGGCGTCGGGTCCGGTGCGGACCCGGCCGGGGCGTCGTCGGCGAACGCGGCGGCGGTGAGCTCCCGGACGGCCTCCGCGTCCGCGGCGGTGTCCCTGACCGGGCGAAGGATCATGCGGACCATCCTGGCGTCCCGCGGGCCGCGCCGGGGCCGGTTCACCCGGATCCGTGCCTCGGGCGGTGACCGGCCCCGCGGGGTGTGCGAGCATGGGGAGCGTAGGGGACGCGGGTGGCACACCCGGCCCACGGATATCCAGCCGCGACCAGGCCACAGAAATCCACCGCCGACCGGGAAATGAAACCGGACGGCTGTTGGTTGGCACTTGCGGCAGACCGTCGCCAAGACCGGGAGAAAGCAGATGACCGTCCAGGACGAGACCACTGTCGACAGTGGCATCCTCCTTACCGATGCCGCCGCGGGCAAGGTCAAGGCCCTGCTGGAGCAGGAAGGCCGCGAGGACCTCGCGCTGCGCGTCGCCGTCCAGCCCGGTGGCTGCTCCGGCCTGCGTTACCAGCTGTTCTTCGACGAGCGCTCGCTCGACGGTGACGTGATCAAGGACTTCGACGGTGTCAAGGTCGTCACCGACCGGATGAGCGCCCCGTACCTGGGCGGCGCCACCGTCGACTTCGTCGACACCATCGAGAAGCAGGGCTTCACCATCGACAACCCGAACGCCACCGGCTCCTGCGCCTGCGGCGACTCGTTCAGCTAGGCCTCAGCCAGGCCCGCTGCGGAAGGCGGCCCCGGGGATCATCCCCGGGGCCGCCTTTCCGTTTCCGCGCCCGGGCTCCTGCCGCCCGGGCCGCTACCGCTCCGGCTGCTACTGCCCGGCGACGTCCGGGGTGACCGGATCCGGCCCGATGCGCGGGTCGCCCTCCAGCGGCACCTCCTGGCCACTCGACCTGTCGACCACCGTCCGCCCGGCCAGCGGCGAGCGCAGGTCGGCCGACACCGACTGCCGCTTGGCCAGCGCGTTGCACACCTGCCCCGGCTGGACCGTGGGCGGGCCCGGCACGACCTGCACGTCCACCCGGCCCGGCTGCGACTCGTCGGCCTTCAGCGCGTACGTGGTGCAGACCCCGCCGAAGAAGTAGACGGTCAGCTTGGTGGTGCCGTCCACCCGGTACCCGACCGGTGGGCGGACGGGCGAGCCCGAACCGTTCGGGTTCGGCTCGCCCACCGCGATCCCGTTGCCCGGGGGAGTGGCCGGTTCCGGCCGACCGGGCGGCGGGGAGGCCGGGGCGGGCGTGAAGCCGGTCGGCGGTGGCGAGGCCGGCTGCGCGGTACCGGAGGCACTCCCGGTCGGAGCCGTCGGGGCCGGACTCCCGGAATCCGCCGGGGTCCGCGCGGAGGCACTCGCCGGGGCCGGGGCCGAGGCGGTCGCGCCGGCCGCCGCCGCGTCCGAGGCGGTCCCGCCGCCCCCGTCGCAGCCGGCCGCCGTCACCACCGCCGCCAGGGCCAGGCCCGCCAGGGCCACCGTCCGCCGACCGCGCCGGGGCATCGTCTCCGGATCCATCTGCACATCCTCCCGAGGGTTCAGCGGTGCCGCCTCCGCGGCCGCTCCGCGCGGATGTGACGTGCTCCGGACGGATCCGGTTCCGTACCGGCCGGCCGGGGTTCAGAAGCCGTACTCGGCCATCCCCGCGACCACCCGCTGCGCCCCGGAGGGCACCAGGAAGCCGGCCGGCGACGGGGCGGCGGGCTCCGGGCCGACGGTGAGCTGTGGCCAGAACCGGCGCAGCCGCCGGGAGGAGTCCACCAGGGCGTCGAGGGTCTCGCCGTCCTCGGTCCGCAGGGCGGGCACGGGGGAGTGGTCGGTCATCGGGTAGCGCTCCGATCCGGGGCCGCGGCCACGCTGCCGCAGTCGACGACGGGGCCCGCCTGCACGGCGGGCCTCCGGGAGGCGGCTCCGGAGTCGACGGAGGCGCCCCCAGGCCGACCCTAGGCAGGGCTCGGGCCGCCCACCAGTGCTACCGGCAGGTAGTACACGTTCGAGCGCAACGAGTGCCACCATGGCCGTGCGGGCGTCAACCCGAGGCACTCTTGCGGCGCGCTCGCCGGGGCCGGGTACCGTGGGCGGGTTCACCCCCGCTTGCCCGCTGGCCCCGCAGCCATCCTGAGGAGACCTCCCGTGCGTATCGCCGTCGCCGGCTCGATCGCCACCGACCACCTGATGACATTCCCCGGCCGGTTCGCCGACCAGCTGGTCGCCGAGCAGCTGCACACCGTGTCGCTGTCCTTCCTGGTCGACACCCTGGACATCCGTCGCGGCGGCGTCGCGCCGAACATCGCCTTCGGGATGGGCGTGCTCGGCCTGCGCCCGATCCTGGTCGGCGCCGCCGGCGCGGACTTCGCCGAGTACCGCAGCTGGCTGGAGCGCAACAACGTGGACTGCGACTCCGTCCACATCTCCGAGACCCGGCACACCGCGCGCTTCATGTGCACCACGGACGAGGACCACAACCAGATCGCCTCGTTCTACACCGGCGCCATGGCCGAGGCCCGCAACATCGAGCTGAAGCCGATCGCCGACCGCGTCGGCGGCCTGGACCTCGTCCTGGTCGGCGCCGACGACCCGCAGGGCATGGTCCGCCACACCCAGGAGTGCCGCACCCGCGGCTACGCCTTCGCCGCCGACCCCTCCCAGCAGCTGGCCCGCCTGGAGGGCGACGACATCCGCGAGATCGTGGACGGCGCCGCGTACCTCTTCACCAACGAGTACGAGGCCGCGCTGATCGAGAGCAAGACCGGCTGGGACGCCGAGGAGCTGCTCACCCGCGTCGGCACCCGGATCACCACCCTGGGCAGCAAGGGCGTCCGGATCGAGCGCAAGGGCGAGGCCCCGATCCTGGTCGGCTGCGCCAAGGAGGAGGCCAAGGTCGACCCGACCGGCGTCGGCGACGCCTTCCGGGCGGGCTTCCTGGCCGGCCTGTCCTGGGACCTCGACCTGGAGCGCTCCGCCCAGCTCGGCTGCATGCTCGCCACCCTGGTGATCGAGACCGTCGGCACCCAGGAGTACGAGCTGCGCCCGGCCGCCTTCCTGGGCCGTTTCGAGGAGGCCTACGGCGCCGAGGCGACCGCCGAGATCCGCGCGTACCTGGTCAAGTAGCGGGCCCCGCTCAGGAGCGGCGCAGCACGAGGTAGGCCGAGCCCCGGTCACCGCCGTACTCGGTGGCCGGGGCCTCGCCCAGGTACTCCTGCCCGCGCATCCCGCACCAGGCCGGGATGTCCAGCCGGGCCGCCTCGTCGTCGGACAGCACGGCGACCGTGCCGCCCGGCGGCACCTCGCCGATCCGCTTCGCCAGCTCGATCACCGGCAGCGGGCAGCGCTTGCCGAGGGCGTCGACGACCAGCAGCAGTTCCCCGGCGGGGGCCTCCGGCGCCGGCAGGTCCAGCCCGAGCGGCGCCCGGACGCCGGCCACCAGGCCGGGCAGCACCGCGAGGAAGCGCTCCACGTCCGCCTCGGCCGTCCCGTACGGCAGCGAGACCCGGACGTTCCCCTCGGTGAGCACCCCCATCGCCGCCAGCACATGGCTGGGCGTCAGCGTGGACGAGGTGCAGGAGGAGCCGGAGGAGACCGCGAAGCCCGCCCGGTCCAGCTCGGTCAGCAGCACCTCCCCGTCCACGTACAGGCAGGAGAAGGTGACGATGTGGGGCAGCCGCCGCACCGGGTCGCCGACCACCTCGACCTCGGGCACCAGCTGCGGCACCCGGGTGCGGATCCGCTCCACCAGCGCGTGCAGCCGGGCGTTCTCCCGCTCGGCCTCGGCCCGTACGGCGCGCAGCGAGGCGGCCGCGGCCACGATCGCCGGGACGTTGACGTAGCCGGGCACCCGGCCGCCCTCGCGCTCGTCGGCAGGCAGCGGCGAGGCGTACCTGACGCCCTTGCGCACCGCCAGCACCCCGACCCCGGCCGGGCCGCCCCACTTGTGGGCGCTCGCCGTCAGCAGCGACCAGCCCGCGGGGACGTCCGTCCGTCCGGCGCTCTGTGCCGCGTCCACCAGCAGCGGGACGCCCGCCTCGGCGCACCGCGCGGCGACCTCGCCGACCGGCTGCACCGTCCCCACCTCGTGGTTGGCGCTCTGCAGCGCGGCCAGCGCGGTGTCCGGGCGCAGCAGCGCGGCGAAGGCCTCCGTGTCGGCCCGGCCGCCCCGGTCCACCGGGGCCACCGACACCTCGCCCCCGCCCGCCTCGTGGCGCTCGCCGACGTGCAGCACGCTGGAGTGCTCCACCGCGGAGTGCACGAAGTGGCCGCCGCGCCGCCGGTTGCCGGCCAGGGCGCCGAGCAGACCGAGCTGGACGGACTGCGTCCCGCTGGCGGTGAAGGAGATCTCGTCCGCCCGCGCGCCCAGCACCGCGGCCACCGTCTCGCGGGCGGCGTCCAGCAGCATCCGGGCCTGCCGGCCGGAGCGGTACAGCCGGGCCGGATCGGCCCAGCCCTCGTCCAGGGCGGCGGTCAGTGCCTGCCGCGCGACGGGGTGCAGGGGGGCCGTCGAGGCCGCGTCGAAGTACACGGTCACATTTAACGACACACCCGGTGCGCGACCCGGCCGGGTCACGCGGCTCACCCACCGTCAGTCGATCACCCCGAATGTCCGCTTCGTCCGCGTCCGACGGATCGTCACGGATGTCATCCGAGGTCATCCCCCGATCGGGCGTACGGACCTCGAATGCCTACGATGACCTGCGACGCAGCCCCCACCGGGCCTGATCGGGCTAGCGGGCGGCGCGTTACCGGGGGCTGCCCGTCAGGAGCGCATAAGGCTGGAGTAGGGTTTGGCCCGCATAAGCATTCAAACCGTGCCCGTGGACGGGTCGCCGGGGAGGCTCACACTCCTCTCCGGGGCGACGCGAAGGCGGGCGAGACTTCGGGAAGGCGCTACGTGAGTCCCAACGGCTCCGACCGCTCGCCGCGGCGCACGATGCGGCGGAAGCTGCCTCAGGCGCTGGCACTGGGCCTCGTCATCGCGACCGCTACCGGCTGCTCGGCCAACGACCTCCCCAGGCTTGGCCTCCCGAGCCCCGTCACCAAGGAAGGGCCGATGGTCCTCCAGATGTGGCAGGGGTCCTGGATCGCGGCGCTGGTGGTCGGCGTACTGATGTGGGGTCTGATCATCTGGAGCGTGATCTTCCACCGGCGCAAGCGCACCGGCGTGGAGGTCCCTCCGCAGACCCGGTACAACGTGCCCATCGAGGCGCTCTACACCGCGGTCCCCATCATCATCGTCTCGGTGCTCTTCTACTTCGTCGCCCGCGACGAGAGCAAGCTGATCGCCACCTCCGAGAAGCCGCAGCACTACGTCAACGTGGTCGGTTTCCAGTGGAGCTGGGCGTTCAACTACGAGAACACCGAGACCCCCGACGCGGCAAACAAGGACGCCGCGTACGACGTCGGTACCCCCAAGGACGTTCCGACGCTCTGGATGCCGGTCAACGAGTCGACGCAGTTCCGCCTCACCTCGCGTGACGTCATCCACGACTTCTGGCCCGTCAACTTCATGATGAAGATGGACGTCGTGCCGGGCGTGGTGAACAAGTTCGAGGTCACGCCGACCGTCAAGGGCGAGTACATGGGCAAGTGCGCCGAGCTCTGCGGCGTCGACCACTCGCGCATGCTGTTCAACGTCAAGGTCGTCGACCGCGCCGACTACGACAAGCACCTGGCCGATCTTCGCGCCAAGGGCCAGAACGGTGCGGTGCCCTCCGGCCTGATCACCATGGGAAGTGAAGAGAAGTGACAATCCTCAACGAGCCCGCCGCGGCCGGCGGGGGCGCCGAGGCCGTCACGGTCGGGGCGCAGCGGACCCGGAAGCCGGGTTCGACCATCATCAAGTGGATGACCACCACTGACCACAAGACGATCGGCACGCTGTACCTGGCGACGTCGTTCGCCTTCTTCCTGATCGGTGGCATCCTCGCCCTGGTCATGCGTGCCGAGCTGGCTCGTCCCGGGACCCAGATCCTGTCGAACGAGCAGTTCAACCAGGCCTTCACGATGCACGGCACGATCATGCTGCTGATGTTCGCGACGCCGCTCTTCGCCGGCTTCGCGAACTGGATCATGCCGCTCCAGATCGGCGCCCCCGACGTGGCGTTCCCGCGTCTGAACATGTTCGCGTACTGGCTGTACCTCTTCGGTTCGACCATCGCGGTGGCGGGCTTCCTGACCCCGAACGGCGCCGCCAACTTCGGCTGGTTCGCCTACTCCCCGCTGTCGGACGCGGTTCACTCGCCCGGCATCGGCGGCGACATGTGGATCATGGGTCTGGCCTTCTCCGGCTTCGGCACGATCCTCGGTGCGGTCAACTTCATCACCACGATCATCTGCATGCGCGCGCCCGGCATGACGATGTTCCGGATGTCGATCTTCGTCTGGAACGTCCTGCTGACCTCGGTGCTGGTCCTGCTGGCCTTCCCGGTGCTGGCCGCCGCGCTGTTCGCCCTGGAGGCGGACCGCAAGTTCGGTGCCCACGTCTTCGACCCTGCCAACGGCGGGGCGATGCTCTGGCAGCACCTGTTCTGGTTCTTCGGGCATCCCGAGGTGTACATCATCGCGCTGCCGTTCTTCGGCATCGTGTCGGAGATCATCCCGGTCTTCAGCCGCAAGCCGATGTTCGGCTACTCCGGCCTGATCGCGGCCACCATCGCGATCGCCGGTCTGTCCGTCACGGTGTGGGCGCACCACATGTACGTCACGGGACAAGTCCTGCTGCCGTTCTTCTCGTTCATGACCTTCCTGATCGCGGTCCCGACCGGTGTGAAGTTCTTCAACTGGGTCGGCACCATGTGGAAGGGCTCGCTGAGCTTCGAGACCCCGATGCTCTGGACGGTCGGCTTCCTGGTCACCTTCCTCTTCGGTGGTCTGACGGGTGTCCTGCTGGCCTCCCCGCCGATCGACTTCCACGTCTCGGACTCGTACTTCGTCGTCGCCCACTTCCACTACGTGGTCTTCGGCACCGTCGTGTTCGCGATGTTCGCCGGCTTCCACTTCTGGTGGCCGAAGATGACCGGCAAGATGCTGGACGAGCGCCTCGGCAAGATCACCTTCTGGACGCTGTTCATCGGCTTCCACACCACCTTCCTGGTGCAGCACTGGCTCGGCGCGGAGGGCATGCCCCGCCGCTACGCCGACTACCTGGCGTCGGACGGGTTCACCACCCTGAACACCGTCTCGACCATCGGCTCCTTCGTGCTCGGCCTGTCGCTCCTGCCGTTCCTCTACAACGTCTGGAAGACCGCCAAGTACGGCGAGAAGGTCACCGTGGACGACCCGTGGGGCTTCGGCCGCTCGCTGGAGTGGGCGACCTCCTGCCCGCCGCCGCGGCACAACTTCCTCACCCTTCCGCGGATCCGCTCCGAATCCCCGGCCTTCGACCTCCACCACCCGGAGATCGCCGCGCTGGACTACCTGGAGAACCACGGCGAGCCGGCCAAGCACCTCGCCGGCGTGACCCCGGCGAAGTACGACGCCCCGAAGCTGGGCAAGGGCAACAAGGAGGGCGACGCCTGATGAAGGAACAGGGAAAGATCTTCCTGGGCCTGTCGGTCTTCGTACTGGCCATGGCTCTGACCTACGGCCTGTGGACCAACCACTCGGACCTCGGCATCGAGGCCGCCGGCACCACGGCGCTGTTCCTGGCCTTCGGGCTCTGCGCCTTCATCGGGTACTACCTCGCCTTCACCGCCCGCCGGGTGGACAGCGGCGCGGGTGACAACCCCGAGGCCGAGGTCGCGGACGACTCCGGCGAGCTGGGCTTCTTCGCCCCGCACAGCTGGCAGCCGCTCTCGCTGGCGCTCGGTGGCGCGCTCGCCTTCCTGGGCGTGATCTTCGGCTGGTGGCTGATGTTCTGGGCCGCCCCGATCATCCTGATCGGCATCTTCGGATGGGTCTTCGAGTTCTACCGGGGCGAGAACCAGAACCAGTAGGGTTCCCGCTTCCGGCACCAGGGCCGGTCCTCCCGCAGGGGAGGGCCGGCCCTGTGGCGTTCCCGGCGTGCTGCGTCCCCGGAATGACGGCTTCACTCCGGTGGGTGAACCGGGAGTCCCTCGGATGTCGCTTCGGCAGGGGCGTTCCTACGATCTGATCAATCGTGCGAACCCTCGGAGGCGGTCATGGCCGACAGGCGCGGAATCGCAGCTCTCGGCGGCATCTCGCTGGCCCTCGCCGTGCTGGCCCCGCTGGCCGCCTGCACGGCCGGGGAGGACGCCCCCAAGGGGCCGCACCGGGTCGACGCGGCCCCGCTGGTCCACCTCTCGGCGGACGGCAACGCCGACCCCTCCCAGCCGGTCACCGTGACCGCCCTCCAGGGCAGCCGGCTCACCGACGTCACCGTGGTCGGCCCGGACGGCCGGGTGGTCGCCGGGAAGCTCGCCGAGGACCAGCGCAGCTGGCAGACCACCGGCCGGCTGAAGGCCGCCACCGCGTACTCGGTGCGGATCTCCGCCGACGACGGCAAGGGCGGCCGCGGCGACACCACCGCGAACTTCGGCACCCTCGCGGCCCAGCGCCTGCTCACCGCCAAGCTCGGCCCGGACTCCTCCGGCAGCGGCGTCTACGGCGTGGGCCAGCCGCTCACCGTGCAGCTCTCCGAGGCGGTGAAGGACCCCCAGGCCCGCCAGGAGGTCGAGCGCGTCCTGACCGTCGCCTCCCAGCCCACCGTCACCGGCGCCTGGTACTGGGTGGACGACAGGAACCTGCACTTCCGTCCGGAGGACTACTGGCCGGCCGGGACGACCGTCTCACTGGCCTTCGACGGCACCGGCAGCCGGATCGAGGACGGGCTCTACGGCGGTGACCGCAGCGCGCTGAAGCTGCGGATCGGCGAACGGGTGGAGTCGGTGATCGACGCGGCCGCCCACGAGCTCACCCTCAAGCGCGACGGAGAGGTCCTGCGGAGCATCCCGGTCACCACCGGCAAGCCCGGCTTCGACACCCGCAACGGCGTCAAGGTGGTGCTCGGCCAGGAGCGGTCGGTCCGGATGAACGGCGAGACCATCGGCATAGCGGCGGGCAGCACGGAGGCGTACGACCTCGACGTGCTGTGGGCCACCCGGGTGACCTGGAGCGGCGAGTACGTCCACGCGGCGCCCTGGTCGGTCGGCTCGCAGGGCCTGGAGAACGTCAGTCACGGCTGTACCGGCATGAGCACCGGCAACGCCGAGTGGTTCTACGAGCACACCAGGGTGGGGGACCCGGTGACGGTGGTGAACAGCCGCGGCGGCGAGATGGAGCCCTTCGGCAACGGCTTCGGGGACTGGAACATCGACTGGGCGGACTGGGTCCGGCACAGCGCCTCGGGACAGGCCGTCAGCACCACCGCACCGGCCTCCCAGGCCCAGGCCGCGGGAATGATCCGCCCCGAGCTCTGAAGGCCCTCCTCGGGCCCGCTAGCCCTTCAGGTAGGCCAGCCGCAGGGCGGTGTCCACGGCGGCCAGGGCGTCCGCGGGGGAGAGGCCCAGCCGGCTCGCCCTGGCGGCGTACTCGGCGGCGGCCTCGGCGGCCAGCCGGTGGGCGGCGTCGCCGGTGGCGGCGATCAGCGTGCCGCGCCTGCCGTGGGTCTCCACCACGCCGTCCGCCTCCAGCTCGCGGTAGGCCCGGGCGACGGTGCCGGCGGCCAGTCCCAGCTCCTCGGCCAGGGCCCGGACGGTGGGCAGTCGCAGCCCGGTCGGCAGCTCCCCGGAGCGGGCCAGGTCGGCGATCCGGGCGCGGATCTGCTCGTACGGGGGAGTGGCGCTGGCGGGGTCGACGGAGAGCTGCACGGGGGCTCCTGGGGGCGCGGGCGGGTACGGGGCCGGCGGGTTCGGGAAGGGCCGAGGGCCGCTGACCAGACGAACTCTGGTCAGCGGCCCTCGGGGTGACGCGGTGGTGCCTGCGGGATCAGTGGTGGCCGTGGCCGCTGGTGATCTCGTGGTGCTCCTCGGCGGTGGGCTTGGGGATCTGGCTGCCCTCGCCGTAGAAGCCGCGGGAGAGCTTGGCCCGGGTGCGGGTGACGACGCCGGCCTTGCGGGCCACGCCGTTCTCGTCCGTCTGGGCCGGCAGCTCGACCGGCTGGTTCTGCTCGTGCGCCGTGAGCTTGTGCAGGTCCTGCTGCGGCAGCTGGGCGTGCACCTCGACGAACTCGCCGTGCGGCAGGCGCTTGATGACGCCCGTCTCGCGGCCGTGCAGCACCTTCTCCTTGTCACGGCGCTGGAGGCCGAGGCACCAGCGCTTGGTGATGATGAAGACGACGACCGGGACGACGAAGAAGCCGACGCGGACGAAGTAGGTGACCGAGTTGATCGACAGGTGCAGGTGGGTGGCGAACAGGTCGTTGCCGCCGGCCACCAGCAGGAGCAGGTAGAGGCTGATCCAGGCGGCGCCCAGGGCGGTGCGGACCGGGGCGTTGCGCGGGCGGTCCAGGATGTGGTGCTCGCGCTTGTCGCCGGTGATCCAGCCCTCGATGAACGGGTAGACCGCGATCGAGACCAGGACCAGCGGGAAGATCGCCAGCGGGACCATGACACCCAGGTTGAGGGTGTGGCCGCCCCAGACGCTGATCTCCCAGCCGGGCATGATCCGGATCAGACCCTCGGAGAAGCCCATGTACCAGTCGGGCTGGGCGTCCGTGGAGACCTGGTCGGGGCGGTACGGGCCGACCGACCAGATCGGGTTGATCGTGGCGATCGCCGAGATGATGGCGATGATGCCGAAGACCAGGAAGAAGAAGCCACCGGCCTTGGCCATGTAGACCGGCATCAGCGGCATGCCGACGACGTTCTTCTCGGTCTTGCCCGGGCCCGCCCACTGGGTGTGCTTGTGGTAGAAGACCAGGATCAGGTGCGCCACCAGCAGGCCGAGCATGATGCCCGGGATCAGCAGCACGTGGATGGTGAAGAACCGCGGCACGATGTCGTGGCCGGGGAACTCGCCCCCGAACAGGAACATCTGGACGTAGGTGCCGATCAGCGGGACGGCGAGGATCGCGCCTTCCATGAAGCGGATACCGGTACCCGACAGCAGGTCGTCCGGCAGCGAGTAGCCGAAGAAGCCGTCGAACATGCCCAGGACCAGCAGCAGGAAGCCGAAGACCCAGTTGATCTCGCGGGGCTTGCGGAACGCGCCGGTGAAGAACACGCGCATCATGTGCACGAGCATCGCGGCCACGAAGACCAGGGCGGCCCAGTGGTGGATCTGGCGGATCAGCAGACCGCCGCGGACCTCGAAGCTGATGTTCACCGTGGAGGCGTAGGCCTCCGACATCGGCAGGCCCTTGAGCGGCACGTACGAGCCGTCGTAGATGACCTCGGCCATCGAGGGCTTGAAGAACAGCGTCAGGTAGACACCGGTCAGGATGATGATGACGAACGTGTAGAGGCAGATCTCGCCCAGCATGAAGGACCAGTGGTCCGGGAAGATCTTCCGCAGGTTGGCCTTGGCGAGGGAGTAGATCCCCAGCCGGCCGTCCGTCCAGTCAGCGGCGGCTTCCCACTTGTTGGCGGGCTTGTCACGCGTGCTGGAGGGCTTGGCGGCACCGGTCGTGGTGCTGCTCGCGCTACTCATCGAGCACGCTCCCAGTAGCTCGGGCCGACGGGCTCAGCGAAGTCGCCGGTGGCGACCAGGTTGCCCTTCTCGTCAGTGGTGATCTTCAGCTGCGGCAGGGGGTGGCCGGCCGGGCCGAAGATGACGCGAGCGCCGTCCGCCAGGTCGAAGGTCGACTGGTGGCAGGGGCAGAGCGCGTGGTGGGTCTGCTGCTCGTACAGGCTGATCGGGCAGCCGACGTGGGTGCAGATCTTGGAGTAGGCGAGGATGCCCTCGAAGCCCAGGTCCTTGGACTTCTCGTCCTTGATGTCGTCGGGCGCGATGCGGACCAGCATCAGGGCGTCCTTGGCGATCCGCTGCTGGAAGTCCTCGCTGTGCGTGGACAGGCCCTCCGGCATGGCGAACGTGAGCGAGCCGACGATGATGTCCTCGGGCTTCATCGGCTGCATGGTGTTCATGTTGACGAGCGGCAGCGGCTTGCTCTCGGTCGCCTCCTTCCAGCCGGTCTCCATGAGCTTCTTCTCGGGAAGCGGGCCGAGGTCACGGAGCAGGACCACGCCGGAGAGCGGGACCAGCGCCATGGAGCCGATCAGGGTGTTGCGGATCATCTTGCGGCGACCGAAGCCGGACTCGGCGGCACCGGTCTTGAACTGCTCGATGACGTCGGCGCGGACCTCCTCGGAGGCCTCGATCGGGTGACGCTCGGCCGGCAGCTCGACGTCCGACATCAGGGTGCGGGCCCAGTGGACCGCACCCGCGCCGATCATGAACAGCGCGACGCCCAGGGTCAGGCCGAGCGCGAAGTTCAGCGCGCTGACATGACCGAGCGGGAAGATGTAGACGATCCGGTCCGCGTCGATGGCCACGAACGAGGCGATGAACGCGACGGTGGCGAGCATCGAGATCACGAACATCAGCGAGACCTGACGCTCGGCCCGCTTGGCGGCCCGCTCGTCGATGTCGGTGCGACGCGGCTCGTGGGCCGGCAGGCCCGGGTCGGCGAACGGGTGGCCGTGGTCGGCCACCTCGCCGGCGGAGCCGTGCGGCTCCGGAAGCTTCTCTTCTGACATGTCGTGGCTCATGACTTCTTGGCCTTGGTGGTGTGGGCGGCGACCCAGATCGCGACCGCGATGAGCGTGCCGAGCCCGAAGATCCAGCCGAACAGGCCCTCGGTCACCGGACCGAGGCTGCCCAGGGTGAGACCACCGGGGTTGGGCTCATCGTTGGTGGTGTGTCGGACGAAGGCCACGATCTGCTTCTTCTGCTCCTCGGGCATGGTGGTGTCCGGGAACGACGGCATGTTCTGCGGGCCGGTCTGCATGGCCTCGTAGATGTGCTTGGCGTCCACGCCCTCGAGCGACGGGGCGTACTTGCCCTTGGTCAGGGCACCACCCTGGCCGGCGAAGTTGTGGCACTGGGCACAGTTGGTGCGGAACAGCTCGCCACCCTTGGCGAGGTCCTCGGGGTTGGTCGAGGTGTACTGCTCCTCCTTGGGGGTCACCGGGCCGGGACCGAGGGAGGCGACGTAGGCGGCGAGCTGGTCGATCTCGGCCTGCGAGTAGATGTTCTTCTTGCGCGGGACCTGGGCGCCGGGCTGCTGGGCCGGCATGCGGCCGGTGCCGACCTGGAAGTCGACAGCGGCGGAGCCGACGCCGACCAGGTTCGGACCGTCACTGCTGCCCTGGCCGTCCAGGCCGTGGCAGGAGGAGCAGCCCACGGCGAAGAGCTTCTTGCCCTCATCGATCGCGAGCGACTGCGCGGCGACGTCGGCCTGCGCCTTGTCGGCGGGCGCGAACGCGGCGTACAGCCCCCCGGTTGCCGCCAGGGCGAGAAGTAGGACGACCAGCGCCGCCAATGGGTGGCGCCGTCGTGCGGAGAGCTTTTTCACGGAATAACCCCGGTGTCAGGATCTGGTCGACTGGTGGGTGCACCCGGCGGCCGGTCTGGCCGGCACGAGGCTGCCTGTCTAGGGCTGCGCGCGCGGTCGGTCGGTGGGAGCGTCGGCACCGGCAGAAGCGGCCCGTCGCCGGTGAGGGCGGGGGCCGCAGCCGGTGGCCAGCGACCTGATCAGCTGGTTACTTGATCAGGTAGATGGTCGCGAACAGGCCGATCCACACGACGTCGACGAAGTGCCAGTAGTACGACACGACGATCGCGGCGGTGGCCTGCTCGTGCGTGAAGCGCTTGGCTGCGTACGTCCGTCCCAGGACCAGCAGGAAGGCGATCAGACCACCCGTCACGTGCAGCCCGTGGAAGCCGGTGGTCAGGTAGAACACCGTGCCGTACGGGTCGGAGGACAGCGAGAGGCCGTCCTTCTTGACCAGCTCGGTGTACTCGAAGACCTGACCGCCGATGAAGACCGCGCCCATGGCGAACGTGAGGATGAACCACGCACGGAGCTTCTTCACGTCACCACGCTCGGCCGCGAACACGCCGAGCTGACAGGTGAGCGAGGAGAGCACCAGGATCGTGGTGTTGACCGAGGAGAAGGGCACGTTGAGGGCGTGGGCCTTCTCGGTCCAGAACTCCGGCCCCTTGACGGAGCGGAGCGTGAAGTACATCGCGAAGAGGGCCGCGAAGAACATCAACTCGGAACTGAGCCAGACGATCGTTCCGACGCTGACCATGTTCGGCCGGTTGACCGATCCGTGCGCGTGCCCGGTTTCTACTGCTGTTGCTGTCGCCACGACGGACATTATGTCGGTCCCTTATTCCGTCTTCACGCCGGGGGGTGTCCCTCGGAGTGTCCGGTGCGTGCGGTATGCCCGCTTGGAGGCCGGTGGGGGGCCCGGACGGGGACTGAGCAGCGGCGTGTCCCTTTTCTGATGGTTCCTCGGAGGAGCCCGAGACCCCCTTGCCCGGCGCGCCGTTGCACGGTCGGAGTAGCCGCAGGAGGTAGGGGGGAGGGGCTCCGGGTCGGCCGTACGGGTGGACTGGCCGGGGTCGGGTGACGGGCCGTCCTCCGGGCGGGTGAGCCGGGGGCGCGGCGGGTTGGCGAGGAACGTGCGCGAGGGGGACTCGGCGGAGGGTGATCGGGAGTAGCATCCGGATCAGGCGAACGTGGTCCGGATCACACTTGAGGGAGCAGGGTCCATGGCGTACACGACCGATGAGACGCTCACCGTCCTCGTCTACAGCGACGACCGCAACACCCGTGAGCAGGTGCTGACGGCGCTCGGCCGCCGGCCCGCCGAGGATCTTCCGGAACTGTCCTACCTGGAGTGCGCGACCACCCCCGCGGTGCTCAAGGCACTGGAGAAGGGGGGCGTCGACCTCTGCGTGCTGGACGGCGAGGCGGTGCCGGCCGGCGGGCTGGGCCTCGGGCGGCAGCTGAAGGACGAGATCTACGGCTGCCCGCCGGTGCTGGTGCTGATCGGCCGGCCGCAGGACTCCTGGCTCGCCGCCTGGAGCCGGGCCGACGCCGCCATCTCCCACCCGGTGGACCCGGTGGCGCTGGCCGGGGCGGCCGCCACCCTGCTGCGGGCGCGGCTGGCGAAGCGGACTCCGGCCGTCCGCTGACCGACGTCCGGTGGGCGAGAAGAGCGGCCGTCGCGGCGGCTCCGCTCGATAGGCTGGCTCCATCCGTACGGACGTCCCCCCGCGCGGGGAACCGACAACAGTGGAGTCAGCCATGGTGAACGTGAACCCTGCGAACGGCGGTAGCGACCCCGTGCAGGTGGTCCGCACCTGGCCGGACCTCCTGGCGGCGCTGTTGCAGGGGGAGGACCTCGACCGTTCGTCCACCGCGTGGGCGATGGACCGGATCATGAGCGGCGAGGCGTCCCCCGTCCAGGTGGCCGGGTTCATGATCGCGCTGCGGGCCAAGGGCGAGTCGGTCGACGAGATCGCCGGCCTGGTCGACGCGATGTACGAGCACGCCGAGCCGCTGGAGATCCCCGGTCCCGCGGTGGACATCGTCGGCACCGGTGGCGACCGGGCGAAGACCGTCAACATCTCCACCATGTCGGCGATCGTCGCGGCGGCCGCCGGCGCCAAGGTGGTCAAGCACGGCAACCGGTCGGCCTCGTCCACCAGCGGCTCCTCGGACGTGCTGGAGAAGCTCGGGGTGGCGCTGGACCTGTCCGCCCGGCGGGTGGCCGAGGTGGCCGAGGAGGTCGGGCTCACCTTCTGTTTCGCGGCGAAGTTCCACCCCTCGATGCGGCACGCCGCCACCGCCCGGCGCGACCTCGGGGTGCCGACCGCCTTCAACATCCTCGGTCCGCTGACCAATCCGGCCAAGGTCAAGGCCCACGCCATCGGCTGCTTCGACACCCGGCTGGCCGGGCTGATCGCCGGGGTGCTGGCCGGGCGGGGCGCGACGGCACTGGTCTTCCGCGGCGACGACGGGCTGGACGAGCTGACCATCACCACCACCTCGCAGGTGTGGGTGGTGCGCGACGGGGTGGTCACCGAGACCTCCTTCGACCCGCGGGACGTCGGCATCGAGCTGGTCGGCATCGAGGCGCTGCGCGGGGCGGACGCCTCGTACAACGCCGAGGTCGCGCGGCGGGTGCTGGCGGGGGAGCACGGGCCGGTGCGGGACGCCGTCCTGCTGAACACGGCGGCGGCGCTGGTCGCGGTCGACCTGGGCGACGCGCCGCTCCCCGAGCAGCTGGCGGCGGGCATGGCGCGGGCGGCGAAGGCGATCGACTCCGGTGCCGCGCAGGACCTGCTGCGGCGCTGGTCGGAGGCCACCAGCCGGATCTGAGACGGCAGTTGGGGAGCCCGGGCCGGCGCACCGGCCCGGGCTCCGGTGCTGTCCGGATGCTGGATGTCCGTTTGACCGACCGCTGGACGCGGCCTAGAGTCTTCGCCAGGTCATGAGTGACAGCGCGAAGCCCCAGCTTGCTGTCCGGCAACCCTCCGTCCGTGGCGGGGTGCCCTGGGTGAGGACCGGGTCGTCACGGCAAACCGTCCGTGCGGCAAGCGCGGACACCCGACGACTAGCACTCCCGGGGGTCCCATACCCCCCAAGGAGTGCGTTCTCATGTCCCTGGCCACCGAAATCTGCGCCCCGCTCGCCGTCCTCGGCTCCGACGTCCAGGTCCCGCTCGCCAGTGGTGAGAAGGTCGGCTACGCGGCGCTCGACTACGCGGCCAGCTCGCCGGCCCTCCAGCGGGTGTGGGACGACGTCGCCGCCTACGCGCCGTACTACGGCAGCGTGCACCGCGGGGCCGGGTACCTCTCGCAGCTGTCCACCGACCTGTTCGAGCAGAGCCGCCGCACCGTCGGCGAGTTCCTCGACCTGCGCGAGGGCGACCAGGTGGTCTTCACCCGGGCCACCACCGACTCGCTCAACCTGCTGGCCACCGCCGTTCCGGCCGGCACCCGGGTGTTCGCCTTCGAGACCGAGCACCACGCCTCGCTGCTGCCCTGGGCGCACGCCGGACTGGGCGTCACCTACCTGCGCGCGCCGCGTTCGCGGGCCGAGGCGGTGGCCGCGCTGGACGCCGCGCTCGCCGAGGCGCCCGAGGGCCCCAAGCTGCTCTGCGTCACCGGCGCCTCCAACGTGACCGGCGAGCTGTGGCCGGTCGCCGAGCTGACCGCGACCGCCCACCGGCACGGCGCCCGGGTGGTGCTGGACGCCGCCCAGCTGGCACCGCACCACCGGGTCTCGGTGCGCGAGCTGGACGTCGACTGGATCGCCTTCTCCGGCCACAAGATCTACGCGCCGTTCGGCGCCGGCGTGCTGGCCGGCCGGGCGGACTGGCTGGACGCGGCCGAGCCGTACCTGGCCGGCGGCGGGGCGACCAGGACGGTGGCCAGGGAGACCGACGGCTCGGTGGCCGTGCAGTGGCACACCGGTCCGGCCCGGCACGAGGCCGGCTCGCCGAACGTCATCGGCGCCTACGCGATCGCCTCGGCCTGCCGGGCGCTGACCGAGGCCGGCTTCGACGCGCTGGAGGCCCGCGAGGAGCGGCTGGTCGCCCGGCTCACGGCGGGGCTGGCGGAGATCCCGCAGGTCAAGGTGCTCAACCTGTTCGGCGAGGGCTCGGCCCGGGTGGGCGTGCTGTCCTTCGTCGTCCAGGGCTGGAACAGCTCGCACTTCTCGGCCGCGCTGTCCGCCGAGTACGGCATCGGGGTGCGCGACGGCCTGTTCTGCGCCCACCCGCTGGTGCGCACCCTGCTCGGGGACGAGGACGTGGCCCCGTCGGAGTGCGGTGCGCCGGAGCCCTCGTTGCCGGGCGAGCGCAGCCTGAACGCGATCCGGGTGAGCTTCGGCGCCGGGACGCCGGACGAGCACGTCGACCGCTTCCTGACGGCCGTCCGGGAGCTGGTCACGGACGGCGCGAGCTGGAACTACCGCAACGAGGGCGGGCGTTGCGTCGCGACCGTGCAGATCGACAGGGCGCGTCGGGAGGGCTGAGCCCCGAAGGAGAGACCCCGCGCCCCGCTACTCGTCCAGGCCGAGGGCGAAGGCGGCTTCCAGGTCGTGCTGGGAGTAGGTGCGGAAGGCGATCTGGGTCTCGGTGTCGGCCACGCCCGGGACCTTGTTCAGCCGGCCGGGGATGACCTCGGCCAGGTCGTCGTGGTGGCGGACCCGCACCATCGCCACCAGGTTGTAGCCACCGGTCACCGAGTAGACCTCGCTGACGCCCTCGATGGCGGCGATGGACTCGGCGATCTCCGGGATGCGGTCGACACTGGTCTTGATCAGGACGATGGCGGTGATCACGGTTCGGGCTCCTTTGTGAGGTGCCGCCAGCGTATCGGGCGTCAGCCGGGCCGTCGCGGGGGGTGGCGGACCGCGGTACAGGCGTAGAGGAACCCAGCCGAGAAGCCGATCACGTGCACCAGGTAGGCGACCCCGGGGCCGGCCGAGTGCACCGACCACCACTGCAGGGCGAACCAGAGGCCGAGCACCAGCCAGGCGGGGAAGCGCAGCGGCAGGAAGAACAGCAGCGGGACGAGGGTGGTGACCCGGGCCCGAGGGTGGAAGCGCAGATAGGCCCCGAGGACGGCGGAGATCGCCCCGGACGCCCCGATGAGCACCCGGGTGGAACCCGGCGAGTGCGCCTCGGCGAGCGCGAAGCCGTACGTGCTCACGCTTCCGGCGGCGAGGTAGAAGAGGGCGTACCTGACCCGGCCCAGCCGCCGTTCGACGGTGGGGCCGAAGACGTGGAGGAAGAGCAGGTTGCCCAGCAGGTGCAGCCAGCCCGCGTGGAGGAAGAGCCCGGTGAGGACGGACAGGGACGGGTGCTTGCCCGGGGTCGGGGCGGCCGGGCAGCCGGGGACCGGGTCGGGGGCCTCGGCCAGCTGCTCGGCGGTCAGCGGCCGTCCGGCCAGCAGCTCGGCGGGGACGGCGCCCCAGCGCTGCTCGTACCGCTGCTCCGCGCAGACCCTGGCCTGGCCGGTGCCGTACAGCGGGTTGAGGCCGGCCGCCGGGGCGAACAGGAAGACCAGGGTGTTGAGCGCGATCAGGGCGTAGCTGACCACGGGGACGGGCACCGCCGGGCGGTCGCCCCGGGCAGCGGTGTGGTCGGGGGCCGCGAGCGCCATGCGGCCAAGCATCCCTCCGGGCGCCGCAGGTGACACCGTGGTTTACGGCAGGTGGACTAGCCCGGGTGTTCAGGCAACCGGTGGTCGCGACGGCAGCCCCAGGCAATAGGCTTGGGGCGGGCATTCCCGCCTCCCGCCGCCGATGCCGGGGCTCCGGGGGGAGCGCCTGGCCCACGCAGGGATCACCCGAGAGGACCCCCGATGACCGTCCCCGCTCTGACCGCCGAGACGCGCTGGCGCTGCACCCTGTGCGGCAACCTCACCCGCTTCGACGTCACCCGCACCGCGCGGGTGACCGAGTTCCTGCACTTCGACCTGGCCGGCGGGTCCAAGGTCGAGGAGACCGAGGTACTGAGCGAGACCATCGAGTCGGTGCGCTGCCGCTGGTGCAACGCGGTCGACCAGGTCGAGCTGGTGGCCAGGCCTGGCGCCGAGGGCACGGAGGCCGCCGCCGAGCAGGGCTGACCCCGTCGGTGCGGCGGGCGGGTGCGCGGCATGCCCGTCCGCCGCACGGGACAATACAGAACAAGACGCACGGAGCGTGACGACAGGGGCGGCCGCGGCCGTACCCCGCTGGACCAGGATCGGAGCCGAGGACGTGGTGGACGCAGCGAAGGAGCCCGGCGAAGAGCGGGGGCTTCAGCCCGCTGCGGCCGAGGCCCCGGCCGAGCCGGCCCGGGTGGAGGACGGTTCCTCCGAGCCCGCGGTGGAGCGCGCGGCCGAGAAGCTCGACCGGCCGCTGCCGGAGGGCGTGCGCCGGCGCGTGGTCGGGCTGGCCTCGGACGCGCTCGGCGGGCTGCCGCCGGCCGAGCTGCCGCAGAGCCTGCGCCAGTACGTCAAGTTCACCCCGGCGCGGCGGGCCAAGTACGCGGCCACCGCGCTGGCGGCGGCGCTGGAGTCGGAGCCGGCCTTCCGGGTGCGGATAGCGGAGCGGCTGAGACTGGGGCAGCCGGACCTGGTGAAGGCGCTGGAGTCGGGCACCGTTCCGAGCGCCGCCGACCCGATGGACGTCGCGGCCGCCGCCTACCTGGTGCGGTCGGCCGGCTGGAGCCGGCTGGTGGCCGAGGCCGGCGAGGAGGTCGAGCGGGCCGGCGCCGAGGACGCGGCCGCGGAGGCGACCCGGCTGGTGGAGAAGCTACAGGCGGAGCTGGCCGAGGTGCGGGCCTCCGCGCGGGCTGACCTGGACCGGCAGCGGACCGAGTCGGACGGCGTCCGCAAGGAGGCCGAGTCGCTGCGCAAGAAGGTGCGGTCGCTGGAGAGCGACACCCGAAGGGCGCAGGCCGAGACCCGCAGGCTGGCCGGCGAGCTGGAGGCCGCGAAGGCGCAGGCCGCGACCGAGCGCGGCGCGGTGGAGACCGAGGCGCGCCGGCTCAGGCACCGGGTCTCCGAGCTGGAGAACGCGGCCGAGCAGGGCCGCCGGTCGGCCCGTGAGGGGCGCAGCGTCGAGGACATGCGGCTGCGGCTGCTGCTGGACACCGTGCTGCAGTCGGCCCAGGGGCTCCAGCGGGAGCTGGCGCTGCCGGTCTCCCAGATCCGTCCGGCGGACCTGGTGGAGGCGGTGGTGCCGGGGGCGGCCTCGCCGCACGACGTGGCGCGGCGCGGCCTCGCCGAGGACGATCCGGCGCTGCTGGACCAGCTGCTGGCGATCCCCCAGGTGCACCTGCTGGTGGACGGCTACAACGTGACCAAGACCGGCTATCCGGCGCTGCCGCTGGAGCAGCAGCGGATCCGGCTGCTGGGCGGGCTGGCGATGCTGGCCCAGCGCACGCAGGCGGAGGTCACCTGTGTGTTCGACGGGCAGGACCTGGACGTCCCGGTGATCATGGCGCCACCGCGCGGGGTCCGGGTGCGGTTCAGCCGGACCGGGGAGACCGCGGACGAGCTGATCCGCCGTCTGGTGCGGGCCGAGCCGCAGGGCCGTCCGGTGGTGGTGGTCTCCACCGACCGGGAGGTCGCGGAGGGCGTGCGGAAGGCCGGCGCGCGCCCCGTGGCCTCGGTGTTGCTGCTGAACAGACTGGCCCGGCCCTGAGTCCGGACCGGATGGAATGATGCCTGGTCAGGGGTGGTTCCGAGCGGGTGTGCGGGTCTTGTGACGTCAGCGTGGGAACCGGATTTCACGCCTACGGGGGAGTAGCAGAACGGGTAGATGTTCACTAGGGTCTGGCGTCAAACCTATTTTCCGGAATCTCACCCCATCAGGTGAGTCCGATGGAAGAAGGAGCCGGACCCTTGGCATCCCACCGCCGTCCCAAGCAGCCGAGCCGCGCACGGATCTCCGTGCTCACCGCCGCCGCTGCGACCGCGGTCGCCCTCTCCGCCCAGGTGGCCGCGCACGCCGCGCCGCAGCCGAACAAGTCGGACGTCAAGGCGCAGATCGACCAGCTCCAGGAGGAGCAGGAGCAGGCGGCGGAGAAGTACAACGGCGCCAAGGAGCGGGCCGACCAGCTGCGCAAGCAGTCCGGCCAGCTCCAGGACCAGGTGGCCCGCGGCCAGGAGCAGATGACGCAGCTGCAGGGCGGCCTCGCCGAGGTGGCGGGCGAGCAGTACCGCACCGGCGGCATCGACCCGTCCGTCCAGCTGATGCTCTCCTCCGACCCGTCCGGCTACCTGGACAAGGCCTCCACCATCCAGCAGGCCGGCACCAGCCAGGCCGAGGCGCTCAAGGGGCTGCTGGACCAGCAGCGCCGGCTGGACCAGCAGAAGACCGAGGCGGCCACCGTGCTCGCCTCGCTGGAGAGCACCACCAAGGACCTGAACCAGGCCAAGACGGACGTCAACACCAAGCTGAAGGCCGCCCAGGACCTGCTGAACTCGCTCAGCGCCGCCGACCGAGCCGCGCTGCGGGCCCAGCAGACGCAGGAGGACCGCGCCTCGCGCGGCAGCGACCGGGTCGACCTCGGCAGCCTGCCGCCGGCCGGCGGCCTCGCGGCGGTGGCGGTGTCCAAGGCGATGGGCAAGCAGGGCTCGCCGTACGTGTGGGGCGCCACCGGATCGACCACCTTCGACTGCTCGGGCCTGATGGTCTGGGCGTACGGCCAGGCCGGCGTCTCGCTGCCGCGCACCTCGCAGGAGCAGGGCCACTACGGGACCAAGGTGCCCTCGCTGGACCAGGCCCAGCCGGGCGACCTGGTGGTCTACGGCAACGACATGCACCACGTCGGGATGTACATCGGCAACGGCATGGTGGTCCACGCGCCGCACACCGGCGACGTGGTGAAGGTGATGAAGGCCGACGCGATGTCGATCAACACCATCCGCCGGGTCTGACGGCCCGACACGCCGGAGGGGCCCCTTTCCCGGACCTGTGATCAGCGCCACCCCCTTGTGGGGGTGGCGTTCGGGTTTTCGGCGTTTCGTGACCGCATGGTGAGAACTGATCAGCCTTACGTGTGGCAGTGGTCACCATCGGTCATTTTCACAAAAGAACTTTGGCAATCTTCTGTCTTTTTTCTGACAAGGATTTGAACCGATCACGGTTCAGTTACTAGGGTCGTGCCCTGAACCACCGCACTCTCGATCGCCCAGCCAGGGTGGCGGCGGTGGTTTCCGTCGAGTTCGCAAGGCAGCGGGGCAGGTCGAAGCGACTGCCCGACAGGGGAGCCCAGTTCGTGGGGGCGCTGCGGAGCGGAGCCGGGGAACCACGTTCCTCCGGGGTGAATCGGCGCCAGGTCGGCCGGTGGAACGGCCGTGAGGCGTCGTAGGGCATGCTTCCGGCCCGAACCCGTCAGCTCACCCGGTAGGCGGCCGTAGGAAGAAGGAGTCCGCCTTCGTGGCGTCCCATCGTCGTCCCAAGCCCGCCGGCCGCGCCCGCGTCTCGATCCTGACCGGAGTCGCCGCCGCAGCCGTCGCCCTCTCCGCGCAGTCCGGCGCCCACGCCGACCCGCAGCCGACCAAGGAACAGGTCAAGGAGCAGGTCGACCAGCTCAACGAGCAGGCCGAGGTCGCGACCGAGAACTACAACGCCGCCCAGGCCAAGCAGCAGGAGCTGGAGAAGCAGGTCTCCGGCCTCCAGGACCAGGTGGCCCGTCAGCAGTCCCAGGTGACCGAGCTCCAGGGCGGCCTGGCCGAGATCGCCGGCGAGCAGTACCGCAACGGCGGCATCTCGCCGACCGTCCAGCTGATGTTCTCCTCCAGCCCGGAGGGCTTCCTCACCCAGGCCGGTGCGCTGAACCAGGCCGGTGCGACCCAGAAGGGTCAGCTGAAGGAGCTCCAGGAGCAGCAGCGCAAGCTCGACCAGGACCGCAACGAGGCCCAGGGCAAGCTCGCCGAGCTGGAGTCCACCACCCAGCAGCTGAAGACCGCCAAGCAGGACGTCCAGGGCAAGCTGAAGGCCGCCCAGGACCTGCTGAACACCCTGACCGAGCAGGAGCGCCAGGCGCTGCGCCAGGCCGAGGAGAAGGCCGCGGCCGAGGCCAAGGTCAAGGCCGACGCCGCCAAGGCCGAAGCGGCCAAGGCGCAGCAGCAGGCCGACCGCGCCTCGCGCGACAACAGCCGCAGCGACATCTCGACCGGTTCGGCCGCCGCCGCGCCGGTGAAGGTCGCGGCCGGCAGCTCCCGCGGTGCCGCCGCCCTCTCGTACGCCGCCTCCAAGGTCGGCAGCCCGTACGTCTGGGGCGCCACCGGCCCGGGTTCCTTCGACTGCTCCGGTCTGATGGTCTGGGCGTACAACCAGGCCGGCGTGTCGCTGCCGCGCACCTCGCAGGCGCAGGCCTCGGCCGGCACCCGGATCGGCACGGACATCTCCCAGGCCCAGCCCGGCGACCTGCTGATCTTCTACACCGACGCCCACCACGTCGGCATCTACGCCGGCAACGGCCAGGTGCTGCACGCGCCCAGGACGGGCACGAACGTGCGCTACGAGGCGGTCACCAACATGCCGCTGACCGGCATCGTGCGGGTCTGATCCCCGCTCGGACGCTTCCGGGCCCGGCCTTCCTCGGGGAAGGCCGGGCCTGCGGCTTTTCCGGAAGGTCGAGCTGATGTCCGATTAGTGGGCGAATATTCGGGTTAGGAGGGGTTTGGACTCGGTTGCCCGGACTCGCTAACGTCTGCCACCGGACTCCCGCTCGACGGCCGCCCACCATGGCGCGGCGGCGGGGACCGCGCCGCAGGATTGGAGCCGCTGCCGCCATGCCCGTGCACCGTCGTTCCCAACTGCTCGCCCGGGCGCTGGTGCTGACCGCGGCCGCCGCCACCGCGCTGGGCGTGGCCACCGGAGGCAGCGCCCAGGCCGCCCCCGGCAGCCCGGACCCGGCCGACCGACAGGACGTCAAGGCGCAGGTGGAGCAGCTGTACGACGAGGCCGAGCAGGCGTCCGAGAAGTTCAACGCGGCGCAGGAGGCCCAGCGGCGCCTCCAGGGCGAGACCACCATCCTCCAGGGCGAGATCGCCGGCGCCCAGGACCAGCTCAACCAGCTGCGCGGCGACCTGGCGACGGTGGCCGGGGCGGAGTACCGCGGCGGCGGCATGACCCAGACGGCCCAGCTGATCCTCTCGACCGACCCGGAGGGCTACCTGGCCCGCGCCCGCGCCATGGGCCAGGCCGCCGCCCGCCAGCAGGAGAGCCTGCACGAGCTGATCACCCGGCAGCGCCGGCTCGACCAGCGCCGCACCGAGGCGGCCGACAAGCTCGCCGAGCTGGACCAGGCCCGCCGGTCGCTCGCCGACGGCAAGCAGCAGATCCAGCAGCGGCTGGCCAAGGCGCAGAAGCTGCTGAACGGCCTGGGCGGCGCCGAGCGGGCCCGGCTGGCCGCCCAGGACGCCAGGGACGCCGAGCGCCGCGCCACCCGGGGCACCGACCGGCTGGACCTCGGCACCGCCCCGCCCGCCTCCGAGCGCGGTGCGGCCGCGCTGGCCGCCGCGGTGCGGATGATCGGCTCCCCGTACGTCTACGGGGCCGCCGGCCCGCACGCGTTCGACTGCTCGGGTCTGATGTACTACAGCTGGCGGCAGGCCGGAGTGACCCTGCCGCGCACCTCGCAGGCCCAGGCGTACGCCGGGCAGCGGATCAGCCTGTCCGAAGCGCGACCGGGAGACCTGGTGATCTTCTACCGGGACATGCACCACGTCGGCATGTACGCCGGCGGCGGCGTGATCGTGCACGCCCCCCGCCCGGGCGCCAGGGTCCGCTACGAGAGCGTCGGCGCCATGCCGGTCTCCGGGGTGGTCCGGCTCTGAGCACCCCGCCGACCGACCCCGCCGACATACCCGGCTCCGGCCCCCGACGCACGCTGTCCAGGCGCGGCGCGCTGCTGCTCGCGGCCGGCGGGCTGACCCAGCTGTCGCTGCCGCCGGCCGCCCCCGCGGCGCCCGCGGCGCGGACGGCGGACCGCCGCGGGCAGGTGGCCGCCGTGCTCGCGGAGCGGGTGCGCTCGGCGCCGCCCTGGTCCGGGCTGCCGGTGGCCGGGGCGGAGTACCGCAACCTGGTGCTCGCCGGGGCCGGCGGGCCGGAGCGGCTCACCGCCGCCGCCGACCTGGCGGTGCGGATCGCCGGGTACGACGAGTACCCGATGGTGTACCCGCGCCGGATCGAGCTGGTACGGGCCGGGGCCGACTGGCGGGTCGAGCGCGAGGAGGCCGCGAGCGGGCCGCCCGCGCCGTGGGACTTCGGGCCGCTCCGGTCGGCGCCGGGCGCGCACTGCCTGGTGCTCGGGCCGGCCGCCGGCCCCGACCCGGCCGAACTGGTCGCGGTGGGGGACCGGGCGGTGCCCGCCGTCACCGAGGTCTGGGGCGGCGACTGGCCCGGGCGGCTGCTGCTGGAACGGCCCGCCACCGGAGAGCAGTTCGCCCGGCTGCTGGAGGGCGACCCGGCCGGCTGGACGGGCATGGCGGCGGTCACCGTGGCCGCCGCCGGCGCGCCCTGGCACACCCCGGCGGACCGGGTGCTGGTCAACCCGGAGGCGTACCGGCGGCTCAGCGACTTCGGCCGCCAGGTGGTGGTCACCCACGAGGCCACCCACGTCGCGACCAGGGCCGACACCCGGGCCTGGACCCCGCTGTGGCTGTCCGAGGGCATCGCCGACTGGACCGCCTACCGCGACTCGGGCCGCAGCCCGCGGCAGATCGCCCCCGAGCTGGCCAGGGACGTCGCCGACGGGAAGCTGCCCACCGCGCTGCCCGCCGACCAGGACTTCACCGCCGGCGCGACCGGCATCTCCCAGGCCTACGAACAGGCCTGGCTGGCCTGCGAGCTGATCGCCCGCGAGCACGGGCCGGGCCGGCTGGTCGCCCTCTACCGGGCGGTCGGCGCGGCGGACGGGCAGGGCGAGGACCGGGAGCGCCGCACCGACCGGCTGCTGCGCCGCGAACTGGGTGTCGGCCTGGACGACTTCACCCGGCTCTGGCTGGAGCAGGTGGCGGCGCTGAAGGGCTGAACAGCGGCCCCGCTGTGTTGGTCCGCGGTGCCGCTGTGCCGGTCGGCGGCGCCGCCGGGCTGATCGGCGCCGTTGAAGGGCCGGTCAGCGGCGCTGCTGGGCCGGGGTGCCGGGGCGGCGCCGCTCGACCGGGGCGCCCGGGTGGTCGATGCCGTCCAGCAGGTCCTGCTCGTAGGCGATGCCGGGGCGCACCGGGTAGCCGGCGGCCGACAGCTCGGCGGGCTCGCGGTCCAGCACCACGGTCGGCGGCAGCGCCGCCCCGCCACGGGTGGAGCGCCAGAGCCGGACGCAGGAGAGCAGGGCCGCGGCCAGCAGCAGCAGGTTGCGCAGGGCCAGCACGGCGACCGCCGCCGGGCCGCTGGCCAGCACCTGGGAGAACATGATCGGGAATTCGAGCAGGGTCAGCGGGCAGGCGAGCAGGATCAGCACCGCCACCGGCCGCTGGCTGGTGCTGCGCACGGTCAGGCAGACCGCCGCGACGCCGATCAGCCAGACCAGGTACTGCGGGCTGATCACCCGGCTGGTCACCACGAAGATCAGCAGCGCGCACAGCGCCGCGTCGTACATGGTGGCCGCGTTGCGGCGCTTGGAGGTGAAGCGCCACAGCAGCAGCCAGGCGAAGCCCAGCAGGGTGCCGGCCATCATCACCTTGCTGATCACGGCGACCCACGGCCCGAGCATCTCGGGGGAGCCGTAGTTCATGGTGACCCGGCCGTCCCAGGTCCCGGCGATCCTGGCGAGGTGCAGCGGCAGCGCGCCGAGCGACTCGACCTCGATGCCGCGGTCCTTCTGGAAGGCCAGGAAGTCGAAGGCGCCGTTCATCCCGGCCGTCAGCAGGAAGCCGATGGAGACGGCGGTGGCGCCGGCCAGCGTCCAGGAGCGGCGGGTGCGGCGGCCGGAGGGGGTGCCGATCAGGCCGATCAGCGGCCAGATCTTGACGATGCCGCCCAGGCCCAGCAGCACCCCGCCGACCGCCGGGCGGCGGATCAGCGCCAGCAGGCCGGCCAGGGCGACCGCGGTGACGATGACGTCGAAGCGGTTGTAGATCATCGGGCCGAGCAGCGGGACGCCCACCACCCACATCCAGGCACCGGTCAGCGCCCGGCCCCGGCGCAGGCCGGTGCGGACCAGCAGCGCGGTCGCGGCGGCGTCGGCGATCCCGCAGATCACCCAGAACGAGACCAGGTACGACCAGGGCAGCAGGCCCGGCAGCAGGATCACCAGGGCGGCGCCCGGCGGGTACTGCCAGGTCACGTCGTCGAACGGGAAGGTGCCGGTCTGGAGCACGCCGTACCAGGCGTGGTAGATCATCCAGACGTCGGCGGTGACGTCGCCACCCGCCTTCAGCACGCCCGTCACCATCAGCACCAGCAGGGCGCGGGTGGCCGTCCAGGTGGCACCGAGCGCGGCGAGCGCCCCGAGCGGGCGGCCGAGGCGGCCGCGCGACGACACGGACTCGGTGGCCGGGGCCAATTCCACTGCGCTCCCTCGTTCGTCTCGTACGTCCTCACCGGAGGCGTCGTACCGACGGACGCCCGGGCCGCCGTAGCGCGGCCTAGGTACTAGGACTGACCCGGGGGTCAAACGGTTGCCGTGTGCGGTTCCGTTCCCGGCGGGTCATGGTGTTGACCTATCGTACGGATCACCCAGCGGTACACCGCGCACCCCCCGACCGAGCGAGCCGTGGCCTGATGCACAGAACCTTGATCGTCACCAATGACTTCCCGCCCCGCCCCGGTGGCATCCAGGCCTTCGTCCACAACATGGCCGTCCGTCAGCCCGCAGGCGGCATCGTGGTGTACGCCTCGACCTGGCGGGACGGCAGCGAGGTGGCCCGCTTCGACGCCGAACAGCCGTTCCCGGTCATCCGGGACCGGACGAAGGTGATGGTTCCCACACCCCGGGTCACCCGGCGGGCCGCCGAGATCCTGCGCGCGGAGAAGTGCGACTCGGTCTGGTTCGGCGCCGCCGCCCCGCTCGGGCTGATGGCGCCCACGCTGCGCGGGGCCGGGGCCGGGCGGCTGCTCGGCATGACGCACGGGCACGAGGCCGCCTGGGCCCAGCTGCCGGGCTCCCGGCAGCTGCTGCGGCGGATCGGCGCGGGCACCGACGTGCTGACCTACCTGGGCGAGTACACCCGCTCCCGGATCGCCGCCGCGGTCGGGCCGCAGGCCGCGGCCCGGATGGCGCAGCTGCCGCCGGGCGTGGACGAGTCGGCCTTCCACCCGGACTCCGGGGGCGCCGAGGTGCGCCGCCGGCTCGGGCTGGCGGACCGTCCCGTGGTGGTCTGCGTCTCCCGGCTGGTGCCGCGCAAGGGCCAGGACACCCTGATCGAGGCGATGCCGCAGATTCTCGCCGACGTGCCGGACGCGGTGCTGCTGATCGTCGGCGGCGGCCCCTACCGGGCGGACCTGGAGAAGCTCGCGGACGCCAGGGGCGTACGGGCCTCGGTGCGGTTCACCGGCTCGGTGCCGTGGGAGGAGCTGCCCGCCCACTACGGGGCCGGGGACGTCTTCGCGATGCCCTGCCGCACCCGGCGCGGGGGGCTGGACGTGGAGGGCCTGGGCATCGTCTACCTGGAGGCCTCGGCGACCGGACTGCCGGTGGTCGCGGGGGACTCCGGCGGCGCGCCGGACGCGGTGCTGGAGGGCGAGACCGGGTACGTGGTGCCCGGCGGTTCGGCCCCGGCGGCGGCCGAGCGGATCGTCCGGCTGCTGCGCGACGAGGAGCTGCGGCGGCGAATGGGCGAGGCCGGGCGGCGCTGGGTGGAGCGCTCCTGGCGCTGGGACCTGCTGGCCGGGCGGCTGACCTCGCTGCTGGCCGGGTGACGCACGGGCCTTGGGCCCCGCCTCCTTCGCGGAGGCGGGGCCCGGCCCGCGTGCCGGCGGCGGCTACTTCCGGTAGATCGCCTCGATGTCGGCGGAGAAGTCCTTCAGCACGACGTTGCGCTTGAGCTTGAGCGAGGGCGTCAGGTAGCCGGCCTCCTCGGAGAACTCGGTGTCCAGCAGCCGGAACTTCTTGACCGCCTCGGCGTGCGAGACGGCGGCGTTGCCGTCGTCCACCGCGGTCTGGAGGGCGGCCAGCAGGTCCGGGTCGGCGGCGAGGTCGGCGACGGTGGCGTCGGCGGGCTTGCCGTTGAGCTCCTTCCACTTCGGGAAGAACTCCGGGTCGACGGTGATCAGGCAGGCGACGAAGGGCTTGCGGTCGCCGACCACCATGACCTCGCCGACCAGGGCGTGGGCCCGGATCCGGTCCTCGATCACGGCCGGGGCGACGTTCTTGCCGCCGGCGGTGACGATGATCTCCTTCTTGCGGCCGGTGATGGTCAGGTAGCCCTCGGAGTCCAGCGAGCCGAGGTCGCCGGTGGCGATCCAGCCGTCCCTGAGGGTCTCGGCGGTGGCCTTCGGGTTGTTCCAGTAGCCGGTGAAGACGTGCGGGCCCTTGAGGAGGACCTCGCCGTCCTCGGCGATCCGGACGGAGGAGCCGGGCACCGGCTGGCCGACCGTCCCGATCTTCGGCTTGTCGCACGGGTTGAAGGCGGTGGCCGCGCAGGTCTCGGTCAGGCCGTAGCCCTCCAGGACGGTGAAGCCGATGCCGCGGTAGAAGTGGCCGAGGCGCTCGCCGAGCGGGGCGCCGCCGGAGATGGCGTGGGTGGCCCGGCCGCCGAGGGCGGCGCGCAGCTTGCTGTAGACGAGCTTGTCGAAGACCGCGTGCTTGAGCCGCAGCACCAGGCCCGCGCCACCGGCGTCCAGCGCGCGGCTGTACGCGATCGCGGTGTCGGCGGCCTTGTCGAAGATCTTGCCCTTGCCGTCGGCCTGGGCCTTGGCGCGGGCGGTGTTGTAGACCTTCTCGAACACCCTGGGCACGCCCAGGATCAGGGTCGGCCGGAAGGCGGCCAGCTCGGCGGTGACGTCCTTGACGTCGGAGACGTGGCCGAGCTTGATCGGGGCCATCGCCGGGGCGATCTCGGCGATCCGGCCGAGCACGTGGGCCAGCGGCAGGAACAGCAGGACCGAGCTGTCGCCGGTGCGGAACAGCGGGGCCAGGCGCTCGACGACGTTGCCGCACTCGGCCAGGAAGTTGCCGTGCGTCAGCTGACAGCCCTTCGGGCGGCCGGTGGTGCCCGAGGTGTAGACGATGGTGGCGATCGAGTCGGGGCCGGCGATCCCGCGGCGCTCGTGGACCGTCGCGTCCGGGACGTCCTTCCCGGCCTCGGCCAGCGCGGCGATCGCCCCGCCGTCGATCTGCCAGGTGTGCGCCAGCTCCGGCAGCCGGTCGCGGACCTCGCCGACCACCCGGACGTGCTGCTCGGTCTCGGTGATCACGGCGACCGCGCCCGAGTCGCCGAGGATCCACTCGACCTGCTCGGCGGAGGAGGTCTCGTACACCGGCACGGTGATCGCGCCGGCCGTCCAGATCGCGAAGTCCAGCAGCGTCCACTCGTACCGGGTGCGGGACATGACGCCCACCCGGTCGCCCGGCCGGATGCCCGTGGCGATCAGGCCCTTGGCGGCGGCGTGCACCTCGGCCAGGAACTGGACCGACGTCAGTTCCCGCCACCGGCCGTTCACCTTCCGGCTGAGCACGGCGACGTCCGGGTGCTCCTCGGCGTTCCGGTGCACCGGGTCGGCGAGGTTGCCACCGCTGGGTACCTGGTAGAGGGCCGGAAGGCTGAAGTCGAGCAAGACTGCTCCTCGTTCGCGACGCTGCGGGACGGCAGGACGTTACTGCCCGGTAGGCAGCTTCGACCAGAGGGGTCGGCTCCGGTGTTCGAAGTGTCACACCCGGCCGGGTCCGACCTGGACGTGACCGGGTCGTTCGAATGGCACCCTACGGCAGCGGAGAGCGACCGGCCGGTAACATGCCGGGCCCTCCGACGGCTCTGACCCGCCCGTTCGTCTCCGCGGCGGGCCGCGCCCGCCGGTCCGCCGCGGCCCGCGCCGCCGAGCCGATCTCCGGTCGCGATAGCCTGCTCCGGGCGGACCGGGCCGAGCGCGCCCCGGCCGTCAGCAGCGGGACGACGCGGAGGGCCATTCCATGGCGGAGCACACCAGGTCGAGCATCACCATCGACGCGACCCCGGCCACGGTCATGGCCGTGATCGCCGACTTCGCCGCCTACCCGGCCTGGACCGGAGAGGTCAAGGAGGTCGAGGTCCTGGAGACCGGAGGGGACGGCCGCGCCGCCCGGGTCCGGCTGCTGCTCGACGCCGGCGCCATCCGGGACGAGCACGTCCTCGCCTACACCTGGGACGGCGACCGCGAGGTCTCCTGGACCCTCGTCCGCAGCCAGATGCTCCGCTCGCTGGACGGCTCCTACACCCTCGCCCCGCTGGCCGGCGGCCGCACCGAGGTGACCTACCAGCTCGCCGTGGACGTCAAGATCCCGATGCTCGGCATGATCAAGCGCAAGGCCGAGAAGGTCATCATCGACCGCGCCCTGGCCGGCCTGAAGAAGCGCGTCGAGGACGCCGGCGGCAAGAAGCCCGCCCAGGGCTGACACACCGAACGGGGGCTGACGGCATGACGGCGACACGCACCATCCTGGTCAGCGGCGACGCGGGCGCGCCCACGGTGGCCGCCGCCACCGCGCTGCACGCCGCCCGGCGCGGACACCGCACCTGGCTGCTGGCCGCCGACGATCCGCACCACACCCTGGACTCCGTCCTCGGCACCCGGCTGGAGCCCGAACCGCTCCTGTACGCACCGGGCCTGACCGTCTCCCGGATCGACGAGCAGGCGGCCTTCCGCTACGCCGTCGGCGAGCTCGCCGGCCGGCTCAAGCCCGCCCTCGACCTGCTCGGCGCCGAACAGCTCGACCCCGAGGAACTCACCGCCCTCCCCGGTATCGCCCGGCTCGCCCTGCTGCGCGCCCTGCCCGCCGCCGACCACGACGTCCTGGTCGTGCTCGCCCCGGCGCCCGCCGAACTGATCGCCACCCTCGCCCTGCCCGAGCAGCTCGCCCGCTACCTGGACCGCCTCGTCCCCGAGCAGCGGCAGGCCGCCCGGGCGCTGCGCCCGCTGCTCGCCGGGCTGGCCGGCGTCCCGATGCCCGCCGACTGGCTGTACGAGGGGCGCACCAAGGCCACCGCGGCGCTCGCCGAGTCCCGCGACGCGATCACCGGACCCGGCACCAGCGTCCGGCTGGTCGTCCGTGCCGACGGCCACCCGTACCGGGAGCTGCGCCGGATCAGGGCGGGGCTCGCGCTGCACGGGCACCGGCCGGACGCCGTGGTGGTGCACGGCGCGCTCCCGGAGGCGGCCGTCTCCTCTCCCGACCCGTGGCTGGCCGCGCTGGCCCGCCGCCGGCAGGAGGAGCTGACCGGGCTCGCCGCCGAGACCGACGCCCCCGTGCTGGTCGCGGGCCTGGCCGACGCCACCCTGGAAGCGGTCGCCGACCGGCTCTACGGGGACGGCGGGGGGCCGGAGCGGCTCGCCCCCGCGCCCTGGCCGGTCGAGGACCGGCTCGCCGAGGAGGGCCTGCTGGTCTGGCACCTCGACCTGCCCGGCGCCGACCGCACCGAGCTGGACCTGGTCCGCCGGGGCGACGAACTGGTGCTCGGGCTCGGCACCCACCGCCGGGTGCTCGTCCTGCCCTCCGCGCTGCGCCGCTGCACGGTGGCCGGGGCGGGGCTGCACGACGGGGTGCTCTCGGTGCGGTTCGCGCCGGACCCGGCGCTCTGGCCGCGGGGCTGACGGGCACTCGGGCCTTTCCTGGCCGCGCGGCCGGTCGGGTAGCGTCGGGCCGGAGGGCCGCGGGGTGCGGCCACGGCTGAGGAGGCGCCCGCGATGACCAGCACCGACGACCGTACCGAGCCCGGCGACGACCGTACGGAGCCCTCCGGCGATCGTGCCGAGTCCTCGGGCGGCTCCGGCGATCGCGCCGGGCAGGACGGCGGGCAGGACGGCGGGCAGTCCCACCCGTTCGGGCCGGAGCTGGGCCCGCTGGTGGACGAGGTGCGCCGGTTCGCCGGCGCGCTGGGCGAGAAGGCCCAGGAGGCCGGCGCCACCACCCTGATCACCCTGTCCGGGCTGGCCGACAAGCTGCGCGACCAGCAGCCGGAGGTCTACTCCCACCTCTCCGCCGCCGGTACCGGGCTCGCCGCCGCGGGCACCGAACTGCTGGCCGCCTACCGCGCCGCCGTGGCCGGGCACGAGAGCCGCTGGACCGCGGGGCAGGGCGCGTCGGCCGAGAAGATCGACCTCGACCTCGACCTCGACGCGGACGCCGAAGCCGATCTTGACGAGAGTGACGAGCCGTCCGCCAAGCAGTGAAACCGTTAATTTCGGAGCGTGATCACGCTGCTCACTTGCGTCACGAAGATGGAGATTAGATACGACTTTTGAAGCGTCGCGGCTCGGTTCTCCCAAGATTGTCTTCGGATAATGTATGCGAGGTTGTGTACGGAGGCAGGGTTGGGCGGTAGCGTTCCGTCCAGCGGGAACGAGTGAATAGCTGAGGGACACATGGCTCTGACCATCGGCGTCGATGTCGGCGGGACCAAGATCGCGGCAGGCGTGGTCGACGAGGCGGGCGCCATCCTGGCCCGGACCAGGGTGCCCACCCCGGCCGACCCGCAGTGGGCGGTGGACGCCATCGCGCAGGTCGTGCGCGAGCTCAAGGAGCAGCACCCCGACGTGGCGGCGGTGGGTGTCGGAGCCCCCGGATTCGTCGACAGCAACCGCTCCACGGTGATCTTCGCCCCCAACATCGACTGGGAGAACGAGCCGCTGCGCGGGCGGATCGAGGAGCTCACCGGCCTGTCCGTCGTCGTCGAGAACGACGCCAACTGCGCCGCCTGGGCCGAGTTCCGTTTCGGTGCGGCCGCCGACCACCGCGACATGGTGCTGATCACCGTCGGTACCGGCATCGGCGGCGGCATCGTCCTGGACAGCCGGCTGCACCGCGGCCGCTTCGGCGTGGCCGGCGAGATCGGCCACCTCAACATGATCCCCGACGGCCTGCCCTGCGGCTGCGGCGGCAAGGGCTGCTGGGAGCAGTACGGCTCCGGGCGCGCGCTGCGCCGCTACGGCCGGGAGAAGGCGGCGGCCGACCAGGTGCGCGGCCGCCGGATGCTGGAACTCAACGACGGCGTCGCCGAGACCATCCGCGGCATCCACATCACCCAGGCCGCCGAGGAGGGCGACCCGCTCGCCCTGGAGTGCTACGCCGAACTCTCCGACTGGCTGGGCCGCGGCATGGTCGACCTCGCCTCGCTGTTCGACCCGGGCGTCTTCGTGCTCGGCGGTGGCGTCTCCGACTCCGGCCGCCTGCTGCTCGACCCGGTCGCCAAGGCGTTCGAGCACTACCTGACCGGCGGGGTGCACCGCCCGCGTGCCGACATCGTGCTGGCCTCGATGGGCTCCGCGGCCGGCATCGTCGGCGCGGCGGACCTCGCCCGCACCGCCTGACACCCTCTCCAGCCCGCCGGCGGCGGTGCGACCGGGTCCCGACCGATCCCGGACGCGCCGCCGCCGTCGCACGTCCGGGGCCGGCCGCGTACGGTCGGAGCGATCCGGTGACGATGCCCAGGGGAGGACCATTGAGCGCCGCGAAGACGACCGCTGCCGTGACCGAGACCGCCGCTGTGACCGAGAGCGAGACCGAGGCCGGGACCGCCGTGGCCGTCGGACCGCTGCCACCGTCCGGCCCCGGCCGGCTGCGCCTGCTCAGCTACAACATCCGCTCGCTGCGCGACGACCGGCGGGCACTGGCCCGGGTGATCAGGGCCTGCGAGCCGGACCTGGTCTGCGTCCAGGAGTCCCCGCGCTACTGGCGGCCCGAGGGCCAGGCCGCCTGGCTGGCCGGGAACACCGGCACCACCGTGCTGGCCGGCGGCGGCCGGACCGCCGCCGGTCCGCTGCTGCTCGGCCGGCCCGGCGCGGTGGAACTGCTCGGGGTGCACGACCGGCTGCTACCCAAGACCCGCGGCCTGCACGCCAGGGGCTTCGCCACCGCGCTGCTGCGGTTGCCGGGCTCGGCGCCGTTCACCGTCACCAGCTGCCACCTCAGTCTGGACCAGGAGGAGCGGTACGGGCAGTTCGAGCTGCTGCTCGACCAGCTGGCGATCGCCGAACTCGGCGTCGTGGCGGGGGACTTCAACGAGCACCCGGACGGGCCCGGCTGGCAGCTGCTGGCTTCCCGGCTCCAGGACGGGCACTCGACCGCGCCCTGGGGCGGCGAGTTCACCTCGGTACCCGAGCGCCCCTACCAGCGGATCGACGCCGTGTTCGCCACGCCCGGGATCACCGTCCTCGGCTGCGGGGTGCCGCACGGGCTGCCCGGCGTCACCGAGGCCGACCTGCGGGCCGCCACCGACCACCTGCCGGTGCTCGCCGTCCTGGAGATCCCGAGGCCCTAGGGACTAGACCACCGCGCCGTTGTCCGGGTCCTCCGGTTCGTCCTCGTCGCGGTCCTTCATCCGCGCGACCAGGGTGACGAAGCCACCGAGGAAGGCGGTGATCCCGACCCAGGCGGGCCAGCCGGAGACCTCCCGCCAGACCACCGCGTCGACCAGCAGCAGGGCCGGGCCGCCGAGCACCGCCAGCCAGGCGAACTTGGCGGTCACGTCGGCAGCGGGCAGCGGCGGGGGCTCCGGCGGGACGAAGTGGCCCTCGTCGGTCTCCTCGGCCAGCTCGAAGTCGCGCGGGCCCGAGCCGCCGGCCGGCATCACCGGCCGGCCGGAGCGGGGGCGGGGCTGCGGGGCGAGGTCGGAGAGGTCGTCCTGCTCGCCGCGGCCGTCGGGGCCGCTCTTGTGGCCACCCTTGAGCTCGTTCTGCGCCCGGAGGTTCTCGACCTCGGGCCAGTTGGGGTTGTTGAGGTCGACGGGGTCGTCGAACTGGGCGACCAGGGCGGCGAAGATCTCGTCCTGCTCGGCCTGGCTGCGCTCGGGCGTGCGGCGCGCCCGGCGGTCGACGGGGGCCTGCGGCTCGGCGGCCTCCCCGGCGGGCTCCTTGACCGACCCCTTGACCGGGTCCCTGAGGGGCGGGGGCGTCGCGGCGCCGTCCTGGCCGGTACGGTCCGTCGGCGCACCGCCCGGGACGGCGGCGTCCGTCCCGCGGTCCTTCGCTCCGCCGTCCTTCGTCGCGCCGTCCTCGCGGGGAGCCTCGTCCCCGCCCGCCGTGCTGCTCTCGTGCACTTCCGGCCCTTCAGCCATGGTGATCGTCGGATTCGACCCGGGTGACGCCCGCCGCGTGCGCGGGAGCCAGCCGTCGGATGAAGTCCTGGCTCGCCGCGAATATTTCCGCCGCGTCGTGGTCCAGCGTCGCGACGTGGAAACTGCGCCGGCACAGCCGCTCCGTCACGTCCGTCGAGGATATCCGGGCCAGTACCAGTTCCGAGTTGGCCGGCGAGACGACGTGGTCCCGCGGGCTGTGGAAGAGCAGCACCGGCTGGGTCACCTCCGGCAGCAGCCGCCCGACCTCCCGCCAGAGCCGGCTCAGCGACCAGGCGGCGTGCAGCGGGGTCCGGTCGTAGCCGACCTCGGTGGCACCGGCCCTGGCGATGTCGCCGGCGACCCCGGGCACGCTGGGGACCAGGTGGCGCAGCACCGGCAGCAGCACACTCGCGGGGGTGTCCGGCCGCACCGACGGGTTGACCAGCACCAGCCCGGACACCGTCGGCCCGTGCAGCGCGGCGAGCCGCAGGGCCAGCGCGCCGCCCATCGACAGCGCGCAGACGAAGACCTGCTCGCACTCCTCGGCGAGCGCCAGCAGCTCGCGCTCCACCTCGGCGTACCAGTCCTCCCAGCGGGTGAGCTGCATGTCCTGCCAGCGGGTGCCGTGCCCGGGCAGCAGCGGCAGCGAGACGGTGAACCCGGCCGCCGCCAGTTCCCCGGCCCACGGCCGCAGCGACTGCGGCGAGCCGGTGAAACCGTGGCAGAACAGCACCCCCACCGGCCCGCCGCGGTGGCGGTACGGCTCGGCACCGGGCAGCAACGGCATGGCGGACTCCTTCGCGGGCGGACGGCGCTGGGGGAGGGGACGCTGGAGGGGGAGTGCTGCGAATCCGCATCGTCCCACGCTCCGCGCCGGGCCGTACACCCCCTCCGAGGGGCTCGGGCGGCCTCCCTTCGGCGGGGGCGGGCGCAGCGGGCGGTCGCGGGGCATTAGGATCGACCGGTCCGCATAACAGGAGGCCCGGGTTGTTCTACCGACTGATGAAGATGATCGTCGCGCCACTGCTTCGGCTCTTCTTCCGGCCGTGGATCGAGGGCGAGGAGAACATTCCCGCCGAGGGTGCGGCGATCATCGCGAGCAACCACCTGTCCTTCTCGGACTCGTTCTTCTTCCCCGCGCTGATCAGGCGCCGGGTCACCTTCATCGCGAAGGCCGAGTACTTCAACACCCCGGGGCTCAAGGGCCGGCTGACCGCGGCGTTCTTCAAGGGCGTCGGCCAGCTGCCGGTGGACCGCTCGGGCGTGCGCGGGGCCGGTGAGGCCGCGATCCGCAGCGCCATCGCGGTGCTGGACCAGGGCGAGCTGTTCGGCGTCTACCCCGAGGGCACCCGGTCGCCCGACGGAAAGCTGTACCGCGGCAAGGTCGGCGGCCTGGCCCGCGTCGCGCTGGCCACCGGTGCCCCGGTGATCCCGGTCGCCATGATCGACACCGAGAAGGTGCAGCCGCCCGGCCAGGTGGTCCCGAACTTCGGCATCCGCCCCGGCATCCGGATCGGCCGCCCGCTGGACTTCTCCCGCTACCACGGCATGGAGAACGACCGCTTCATCCTCCGTTCGGTGACGGACGAGGTGATGTACGAGATCATGCGGCTCTCCGGCCAGGAGTACGTGGACATCTACGCGACCGCCGCCAAGCGGCAGATCGCCGACGACAAGAAGAAGGCCGACGCCGAGCGCCGGGCCGCCGCCAAGGCCGAGAAGGCGGAGGCCGCCGAGGCGGAGAAGGCCGAGAAGGCTGCCGAGGCCGAGCGGGCGGAGAAGGCGGCGGAGGCGGAGAAGGCCGCCGAGCCGGGCAAGCCGGAGTAGGCGCCGGGGCCGCTCCGGCGGTCCCGACGGGCCCGGGGAGGGGCGGGGCGGATGACGGACGACGGTGGCAGAGCCGGCGCGGTCGGCGGCACGGTGGCGGTCGGCGGCATGTCCGTCGAGCTGCCGCTGTGGAAGGCGATCTCCTACTTCCGGGTGCTGGCCCTGTGCTACGCCCTGCTGCGGTACTTCAACTCGTACCTGCACTTCCTGCACCCGGTGGCCGGCTGGATCTTCCTCGGCGCGCTGACCCTCTGGACCCTGGCCAGCACCCGGGCCTTCGCCAATCCGCAGCGCTGCACCTGGTACGTCCTGGGCACCGACCTCACCCTCGCCGTCACCGGCATCGTGATGAGCGGCCTGACCGACTCCCCGGCCCGGATCAGCCACGGCGCGCCCACCCTGCCGACCATCTGGGCGGCCGGGACGGTGCTCGGCTTCGCGGCGAAGGGCGGCTGGCGCCCGGCGGCGGCCTCGGGCTCGCTGATCGGCGTCGCCAACATCCTCGGCCACGGCGGGCCGACCGGTGACAACATCCACAACATCGTGCTGCTGATGGTGGCGGGCTGCGCGATCGGCTACGTGATCGAACTGGCCAGGGCCAGCGAGGCCACGCTCACCCGGGCGCTCCAGGTCGAGGCGGCCACCCGGGAGCGCGAGCGGCTCTCCCGGGACATCCACGACGGCGTGCTCCAGGTGCTCGCCCTGGTCCAGCGGCGCGGCGCCGAGCTGGGCGGGGGGACGGCAGGCGGCGCGGACTTCGCCGAGCTGGGACGGCTGGCCGGCGAGCAGGAACGCGCGCTGCGGGCCCTGATGACGGCCGGTCCGCTGCCCGGGCAACGCGCGGCGCGGCCCGACGCGGCCGACCCGCGGGACCCGGACGAGCCGTGCGACCTCACCGCGCTGCTGCGCCCGTACGCGGACGAGCGGATCACGCTCTCCGCCCCCGGCACCCCGGTGCTGCTGCCGGGGCCGGCGGCCGGCGAGCTCGCGGCGGCGGTCGGCGCCGCCGTCGACAACGTGCGCAGGCACGCGGGGGAGCGGGCCGGGGCCTGGATCCTGGTCGAGGACGAGCCGGAGGCCGTCACGGTCAGCATCCGCGACGACGGCCCGGGCTTCGCCCCCGGGCGGCTCGGCGAGGCGGAGCGGGCCGGGCGGCTCGGTGTCTCCCAGTCCATCCGCGGCCGGCTGCTGGACCTCGGCGGCACGGCCGAGCTGTACTCGGTGCCCGGGGAGGGCGTCGAGGTCGAACTGCGCGTCCCGAGGAAGGCCACTCCATGACCAGCCAGCCGATGACCGATCAGCCGACCACCGACCGGCCGGTGCGGGTGATGGTGGTGGACGACCACCCGATGTGGCGGGACGCCGTCTCGCGTGACCTCGCCGAGGCCGGGCTGGACGTGGTGGCCACCGCGGGCGACGGCGAGGAGGCCGTCCGCCGGGCCCGCGCCTGCTCGCCGCAGGTGGTCGTGATGGACCTCAACCTGCCCGGCCTGTCCGGAGCCGAGGCGTGCCGTCAGGTGGTCGCGCAGGACCCGGCGGTCCGGGTGCTGGTGCTGTCCGCCAGCGGCGAGCACCAGGACGTGCTGGAGGCGGTGAAGTCCGGCGCGACCGGGTACCTGGTGAAGTCGGCCGGGCGGGAGGAGCTGCTGGACGCGGTGCGCCGTACGGCCGTCGGCGACGCGGTGTTCACCCCGGGCCTGGCCGGCCTGGTGCTCGGCGAGTTCCGCCGGCTGGCCGCCGAGCCGGCCCCGGCCTCGGCGCCGGCCGCCCCGCGGCTGACCGCCAGGGAGACCGAGGTGCTGCGGCTGGTGGCCAAGGGGCTGTCCTACCGGCAGATAGCCGACCGGCTGGTGCTGTCGCACCGGACGGTGCAGAACCACGTGCAGAACACCCTGGGCAAGCTCCAGTTGCACAACCGGGTGGAACTGGTCAGGTACGCGATCGAGCAGGGCCTGGACGACGAGATCTGAGCGCCGCCGGCCGCCGGCCCGTCGCGGGGGCCCCGGGGGGGGGGCGCCCCCCCGGGGCGCGCCCCCCGGGGGGGGGGGGGGGGGCGGGGCCCCCCCCCCCCCGCCCGCCCCCCTGTCCCCCCCCGCGCGGGGGGGGACCCAC